>NZ_JBIAMC010000024.1:0-100825 GCF_042873875.1 Streptosporangium sp. NPDC004379 | reverse complement strand
GATCCCCTCCAGGGCGTGGGGGGTCTTCGCCGCGGGGGGCGCCGCCGCCCGCGCCCGGTGAGCCGCCGCGGGGCCGCTTCCGGGGGCCGGGCCGCGCCGCGGCGGGCCCCGGGGGGCGCCGCCGTCCGGCGGCGCCCCCGGGGCCGTCCGGTCAGTCCGCGTAGGACACCTGGGTCTGGGCGTTCAGCTCCTCCAGCCTGACCTTCTTCGCCGGGTCGGTCAGCGGGTCATCGACACGGAGCACGTCCAGGCCCCGGGTCATGTCGCTGGAGTAGATGTGGCCGTTGTAGTAGTAGGCCGACCACGAGCCGCCCGCCCGGCCGTCTTCGAGGGGGCCGCGCTCGAAGAAGCCGATCTCCTTCGGACGCGCCGCGTCGGTGAAGTCCCAGATCGACACCCCGCCCTGGTACCACGACTGGACCATGACGTCCCGGCCGGGGACCGGCAGCAGCGACCCGTTGTGCGCGACGCAGTTCTCCCCGGGCCGCTGCTCGCGGGGGATCTTGAAGTAGGAGCGCAGCCGGAGGGTCCGGCCGCCGACGACGTCGTACACCGCGCTCGCCCCGCGGTTCGCCGGGGTGCCGGCGTCGCAGGTGGCGACGGTGCCGCCGCCCAACTCGTCGCCGAAGACCACCTTCCGGGCGTCGCCGGAGAAGGTGGCCGAGTGCCACAGCGCGAAGTGCTTCTCGTCGCGCACCCGCTGGAGCACCTTGGGACGGACGCGGTCGGAGATGTCCAGCAGGAATCCGTCGCCGAAGCAGGCAGCCGCCGCCAGGTCCTTCTCCGGGTAGACCGTGATGTCGTGGCAGCCCGCGGGGTGATCGACGTCCTCGGTGCCGGAGATCCGGGGCCGCGCGACCACCCTGGCCGCCGCCGGCTTCCCGACCGGGACCTTCACCACCGAGAACCTGTCGTGCGGCGCGGGACAGGTCCGGGAGTCCGGCTCGGGGCCGGGGGAGGAGACGTAGAGGTACACGGTCCGCGGGTCGTCGCCGGGCACGAGGGTGTGGGTGTGGGAGCCGCAGTCGGTGCGGACCGCCGAGACGAAGACGGGACGGGTCCTGTCGGTGATGTCGAAGATCCGGATGCCCTCCCACCCCTCGGAGAGCCGGGCCGCGCCCCGGTCGGTGTCGCACCGCGACCCGCGACGGGGGGAGTCGACCGACAGGAACAGCAGGTTCCCGTGCACCGACACGTCGTTCTGCGCGCCGGGGCACAGCACCCGGCTGAGCACCGCGGGCTTCCCGGGGTCCGTGATGTCGTACACGGTGAAGCCGTCGTAGTTGCCGACGAACGCGTGGTTCCCCTCGAAGGCCAGGTCGGTCCCCCAGGAGTCGGGGCCGTCGAACGGCGCCGCGGGCGGGACGTTGGCCACGTGGGTGACGTTGGGGCTGTGCGAGACGTCCTCGGACGCCGGTCCGCCGGTCCGCGCCGACGGAGCGGCCCGGGATCCCCCGGTGTCCGCGGTCCCCGTGCGCCCCGCGGGATCGGGGCCGGCGGCGCATCCCGCGGCGAGCAGCAGGGTGATCAGGACTGGCACCACGGTCGATCGCACGGGGTTCCCATCACGTCGGCGGCCTTTGCCCCATTATGGAAGCCGCTCGCCGTACGTGGGGACGGGAATCGGAGGCGCTCGCCGTACGCGGGACCCGGGTCGGAGGCGCTCGCCGTACACGAAGACCGGGATCGAGAGCGCTCGCCGTACGCGGGACCCGGGTCGAAACCGTGCGCCGTACGCGGGGACCCGGATCCACGCCGTGTTCCGTACACGGGCCCGGGCGCGCCCGCCGTCGTCGCGGCGGGCGCGGGGTTGCGCCGGATGAGGAGGCTCAGGAGCTCCAGAGCATGTTGCTGAGCTCTGCGTCGAGGTCCATGAAGTCGGTCTCCCGTCCGGCCGGCACGAGTTCGTAGGTGCGGTGCAGGAACTCCGTCAGCGGAGCCAGCGGCACCTCGAACAGGGCCTGCCCGAACGGGGACGTGAGGCTGATGTGCAGGGTGCGCTCGCCGTCGGCGCGCGCGGGCCACACCTGGACGTCGCCGTCGCCGACGCGCCGTACGATGCCCACGGTCAGCAACTCGCGGGCGAAGATCCACTCGACCGGTTCGTCGTTTCCCACATGGAATGCCATTCTGATCGCGTACGGGTCATCGGCCGTGTAGCTGAGACCGGCGAGCAGGGGGACGGTGGTACGGTCGGGGACCACAAGCCGAAGGCCAAGCTCGGCGGAGACGGTGGAGCTGTTCATCGTCAGCCAAACCTTTTTCGTCGTAGGTCCCCTCTGCGGGGCTTTCACTGCTCTGGCGGACTGTGTCCCGAGCTATGACGCGGAACAAAGAAACCTGTAGGAAAGATTCCGCCTCCAGGCCCTTCTGTAACACACATCACAGCGCGACATTTGGGCCTCTACCTGGCTAAACATCTCCAACAGGGCCATATTTACAAGGGTTTTGCGTATCGTTTTGGTCACCGTCGACTCCCCGGGCAGGGCGTCTCGGGCATAGGGGGTCAGCCTGGGCTGGTTCAGTGCTTGTTCGGACTAGGTCGATGCTATGACACCGTAGCCCTCCGGTGGACGCATCCTCCGATCTTTGGGCCGTCATCGTGTCGCCCTCGCGGGCGTCCGGCGGCCCGGGGCGCGCTTCGCCAGAACGCCGGGAGTGCTGTATGGTTTTCCACGTCGGCACCGCAAGGCGCCGGACAGGGCGGGCGATTAGCTCAGCGGGAGAGCGCTTCGTTCACACCGAAGAGGTCACTGGTTCGATCCCAGTATCGCCCACCGCATCAGAGGCCATCCGTGATCACACGGATGGCCTCTTCTGGTCTCACGGGCCACCGTGGCCCCCGGGCGGGGACGGATCGCCCCCGCCCCCGCCCCTCCGCCCGTTGTTCCCGGGGCGGGGATCACCGGCCGGCGCGGGACGTCCTCCGGCCCCGGCCGGCTCGTGGAAGACGGTCGTTCACAGCCGGCCCCGCGCCTCCCGGATCTGGCGCAGTACGCCGCGGGCGCCCTCGGTCTCGGCGATCGAGCCGGCCTCGTCGAGCAGTCCCAGAGCCTCGTCGCGGCGGCCTTCCGCGGCGTTGACGTAGGCCAGTCCGACCAGGTTGGCGGCGACGCCGGAAAGGAACCCGATCTCGCGGCGGAGCCGGGTCGACTCCTCCAGGCGTTCCCGCGCCGCCTTCGGGCGGCCCGCCATCTGATCCGCGATGCCCAGGTGCCGGAGGGCGTAGGACGCGGTCAGAGCGTCATCGGCGCGCACCGCTTCCCGGTGCGACCGCTCCAGCAGGGGGACCGCCGCGGCGTCGTCGTCCCGTACGACCTGATGGAAGCACCCCATCCAGAACAGGGCCTCCGCCTCGCCGCGTACGTCTCCGAGGTCCCGGTAGAGGTCGGCGGCGCGCTCGAACAGCCTCAGCTCCTGAGGATCCTCGCGTCCGTCGCCGAGGAACCGCGCGTGCGCGACACGGCCCCGGGCGAGGGCGAGGTCCGCCTCCACCGCGTCCAGTTCCCGATCGGCCGCCGCCACGGCATCGGTGTCGTCCCCGAAGACCGCTCGCTCGTACAGCGTCCTGGCCCGCTCGATCCGGCCGTCCGTACTCATCGCGCCCCCACCGTTTCCGTCTGGTTCGCCGAACCCTAGAAGACCGGGACGGTGCACGCGTCCGAACGCCGTCTCCCGGCATGCCCGGGGCAGGACGATATCCGGCAGGGGCGGCCGTTGCGAGCCGCGCCGGGTCGCGGAGGACGAGACCCGCACGGTGATCGTGCCGCTGCATGGAACCCTGGCCGTCGGCACGCTCGCCTCCATCGTGCGGCAGGCGGGTCTCGCTCCCGGGCGTCTGCGCGATCCGCTCTGATCACCGTCGCGCGGTCTTCCGCCGATGACGCTCGCCGGTCGGGCCCGGGTGAAATTTTCACCGGTCCGGGCCGTCCGGGTGTCGCCGTCGTCTCGTGAAGAGCCAGGCCGGAGGGGCGGAGGGCGGGGGTGGCCGGTACGGGGCGGGCGGGGTTTGTTGACGCGTCCCGGCCCTTCGGATGTACTCCGCGACACCGCCGCGTTTCCCGCGGTGGTCGTATGGCCCGGGAGGTCGTCACTTGTTAGCGCTAACAAGCGATAGCGGCACCGCCGCCTCCTTCGCGGGCCGCGACCCCGCCCGTGACGCGAAGCGCCGCGGAATCCCGCCCGGGGCCGGCTGGGAGACCGTCCCGGGCGCGCCGGCCGTGGGGAGCCCGGGTGGGACTCCCCACGGCCACCGCGCGCGCCGGAGCCTGACGTGCCGTCCCCGCCGTGGCCGCCGGGCCTGCCCACCTGGGCGGATCCCGCCTGCCGGACGCCGGACGCGCGCGCCGGGACGTGGGCGGGCCCGTCCACGTCCGGGGCACGCCGGCGGACCGGCGACGGACGCGCCGCGACCCGATCACCTCAAGATCAATCCGATTTCTCCAGATCGATGTCCGACGAAGGGACAGCCATGCTCGAAAACACCGTTCCCGGCCCCGGCCGCCGACGGACCCCAGGCGGCTTCGGCCGGTTGACCGCCGTCACCGCCGCCGGTGTGCTGGGAGCCGGCCTCATGCTGGCGCTGCCGACCTCGGCGTCCGGCGCGGCCACCACGCTGGGCGCGGCGGCCGCGCAGAGCGGCCGCTTCTTCGGCGCCGCGGTGGCGGGTGGGAAGCTCGGCGACTCCACCTACGTGAGCATCCTGAACCGGGAGTTCAACTCGGTGGTCGCCGAGAACGAGATGAAGTGGGACGCGACCGAGCCCAACCAGAACCAGTTCAACTACAGCGGCGGCGACCGGCTCGTCAACCACGCGATGGGCCAGGGGATGAAGGTCCGGGGCCACACCCTACTGTGGCACAACCAGCAGCCCCGCTGGGCGCAGAACCTGTCGGGCTCGGCGCTGCGCAACGCCGCGATCAACCACGTCACCCAGGTCGCCACCCACTTCCGCGGCAAGATCAACTCGTGGGACGTGGTGAACGAGGCGTTCGCCGACGGCGGCTCCGGCGGCCGGCGCGACTCCAACCTGCAGCGCACCGGCAACGACTGGATCGAGGCCGCGTTCCGGGCGGCGCGGGCCGCCGACCCGGGGGCCAAGCTCTGCTACAACGACTACAACACCGACGGGATCAACGCCAAGAGCACCGGCATCTACAACATGGTGCGCGACTTCAAGGCCCGCGGCGTGCCGATCGACTGCGTGGGCTTCCAGTCCCACCTGGGCACCACGATACCGGGCGACTACCAGGCCAACCTGCAGCGCTTCGCCGACCTCGGGGTGGACGTGCAGATCACCGAGCTGGACGTGGCCCAGGGCTCCAACCAGGCCAACGTGTACGCCGCGGTGACGCGCGCCTGCCTGGCGGTCTCCCGGTGCACCGGCATCACGGTGTGGGGCATCCGCGACAGCGACTCCTGGCGCACGGGGGAGAACCCCCTGCTGTTCGACGCGAGCGGTAACAAGAAGCCCGCCTACACCTCCGTGCTCAACGCCCTCAACAACGCCGGCTCGACGGCGACCCCCACCGCCACCCCCACCGTGACGCCCACGTCGACGCCGACCTCGACGCCGACCACCGGCACCGGCGCGTGCCGGGTGAGCTACACGATGAACTCCTGGGGTAACGGTTTCACCGCCGGCATCAGCATCACCAACACCGGTTCGTCGACGCTCAACGGCTGGTCGCTGGAGTTCACCCTGCCCTCCGGCCAGACCATCACCTCGGGCTGGAACGCCACCTACTCGCCCTCCAGCGGCCGGGTGACCGCGCGCAACGTCGACTACAACGGCACGCTCGCCCCCGGGGCGACGACCGACATCGGCTTCCAGGCCGGCCACACCGGCAACACCTCGAAGCCGGACTCCTTCACCCTCAACGGCGCCTCCTGCACCGTCGCCTGACCCTCCGTCCGGCGGCGACCGACGCCACACCGGCCGGGCCGTCTCAGGGGGCGGCCCGGCCGGAAGATCGATCGGAGGTTTCACCCCCCTACCCACGGGTAAGGCCGCTGACCTGGTCTTACATACTCCGTGGAGGAATTCGCCGGATGGATGCGAGCAAGCCCGCCAAGGCGGTCAAAGACGTGGTGAAGAACGCCGCCGAGAAGGTGGCCGACGCTCTGACCCCGGATGTCCCCGGTTCGCCGGGGAGTGCCCCGCCGACCGTCGAGGAGCCGACCACGCCGCGCGACCCGCTGCCGCCGAAGAGGGAGCAGGGCGCTCCGGCGACCGTCACGCCGACCGGGGCGGAGACCGGCGTGCCCGCCACCGCCAAGGGCCAGCAGGGCGCCTACCTCACCACCGCGCAGGGGGCGCGGCTGCGCGACACCGACCACTCGCTGAAGGCGGGAGAGCGCGGCCCGACCCTGCTGCAGGACCACCACCTGCGCGAGAAGATCACGCACTTCGACCACGAGCGCATCCCCGAGCGTGTCGTCCACGCCCGGGGCGCCGGCGCCCACGGCGTGTTCGAGGCCTACGGCACCGCCGAGGCGGTGACCAGGGCCGGGTTCCTCAAGAAGGGGCGGAAGACCGACGTCTTCGTGCGGTTCTCCACCGTCCTCGGCTCGCGCGGCTCGGCCGACACGGTCCGCGACACCCGCGGCTTCGCGACGAAGTTCTACACCGACGAGGGCACCTTCGACCTCGTCGCCAACAACATCCCGGTCTTCTTCATCCAGGACGGCATCAAGTTCCCCGACGTCATCCACGCCGGCAAGCCGCACCCCGACCGGGAGATCCCGCAGGCGCAGAGCGCGCACGACACGTTCTGGGACTTCGTCTCCCTGCACACCGAGGCGCAGCACCACACGATGTGGAACATGTCCGACCGCGGGATCCCGCGCTCCTTCCGGATGATGGAGGGCTTCGGCGTCCACACCTTCCGGCTGGTCGACGACGCCGGGGAGACGGTGCTGGTCAAGTTCCACTGGAAGCCCAAGCTCGGCGTGCACTCCCTGACCTGGGAGGAGGCGCAGATGCTCGGCGGCATGGACCCCGACTTCCACCGCCGCGACCTCTACGACGCGATCGAGGCCGGCGCCCATCCCGAGTGGGAGCTCGGCATCCAGGTGTTCCCCGACACCCCCGACGAGACCTTCGAGGGCATCGACCTGCTCGACCCGACCAAGATCGTGCCCGAGGAGCTCGCGCCGGTGCAGCCGATCGGGAAGATGACGCTCAACCGGACGCCCACGAACTTCTTCGCCGAGGTCGAGCAGGTCGCCTTCCACGTCGGCCACCTGCCGCCGGGCATCGACGTCACCAACGACCCGCTGCTGCAGACGCGGCTGTTCTCCTACCTCGACACGCAGATCACGCGGCTGGGCGGCCCGAACTTCGCGCAGATCCCGGTCAACCGCCCCCACTGCCCGGTCAACGACATGCTGCGGGACGGCTTCCACCAGCACGCCGTACACGCCGGGGTCGCGCCGTACCGGCCGAACTCCCTCGACGGCGGCAACCCGTTCGTCGCCGGTGACGCCGAGAACGCGTTCGTCGACGCGCCGGTCGAGGTCGCCCGGGCGCGCAAGGTCCGCGCCAACCCCGTGTCCTTCGACGACCACTACAGCCAGACGCGCCTGTTCTGGCGGAGCATGTCTCCGGTGGAGAAGGAGCACATCATCCGCGCCTACACCTTCGAGCTGGGCAAGTGCTACGAGCAGGCGATCAAGGAGCGCCAGCTCCAGTGCCTGGCGAACATCGACCCGGTCCTCTGCCAGGAGGTCGCCACCGGGCTGGGACTGCCCGCGCCGGAGCCGGCGCTGCCGCTCGTCGACACGGCGCCCAGCCCCGCGCTCTCGCAGGTGGGCGGTGAGTGGCCGGCCGACGGCCGCATCGTCGGCGTCGTCGTCGACGATGACGCCGACCTCGACGGTGTGCGCGAGCTGCGTGCGGCCGTGTTCGCCGCCGGCATGGTGCCGCTGCTGATCGCCCCGCACGGCGGCATGGTGGGGGACCTGCCCGTGCAGCGGACCTTCGCCACCGCGCGGTCGATCGAGTTCGACGCGCTGCTGCTGGCCGCCGCGCCGGCGCCCGCGCCCGACGCCGTGCCCGCACGCGACGCCAAGGCGGGCGCCGCCGATTCCGCCGTGGTGGACCCGCGCGTGACGCTCCTGATCGACGAGTGCTGGCGGCACGCCAAGGCGATCGGCGCCTGGGGCACCGGCGTGGCCGTGCTGGAGCGCGCCGGGATCATCGGCGCGCCGGGCGTCGTCCGAGGCGACTCCGCCACGGAGGTCCTCGCCGGCGTGCGCGGGCTGATGGCCGCCCACCGCGTCTGGGAACGGTTCCCCGCCTCGGTCTCCTGAGGCCCCGGCGTCCGGCGGCGCCGAGGTGAGGTCCCGGCATCCGGGATGCCGACGTGAGGTTCCGGCGTCCGGCGGTGCCGACGTGAGGTCCCGGGCCCGGCGGCGTCGACGCCGCCTGGCCGGATCCCCGTGAGCGATCTGCTCGCCCGCGGGGATCCGGCCAGGGGGCGTCCCGGTCGTGCGGGCGGGACGCGGCGGTCCGGGCCCGGCGACGGATCCCTCCGTACGGCGCCGCGGACCCCGCGGTTCACAATGACCTGACTGAAACCTTGACGTAACACGCGGGCACGTTTCATAGTGGGCCGGTCGGCCTAATACGCATCGAAACTACGGAGGACTTGCCACCCGCATTTATGTTAACGCTAACAAAATAAACGTCTTTCCCTTTTCTGTCACGATTCCGCAGGTCAGCGGGCATCTTGCCATGCGATTGATCACGTGGCGATCACCCATGTCTTTCGGTCGGTGAATCATGCCCGAAACCCCCGGAATCCATGGCACACCCCCTGGAAGGCAGATGTTCATGATGTCCGTCCGATCCCGGTCACGGCACTTCAAAAAGGCATTGCTGTCCGCGGGCGCGACCATCGCGCTCGCCGCCGGTCTGCTGTCCGGCGTCTCCGCTCCGTCGCAGGCCGCGACATCGCAGCCGTGTGACATCTATGCCGCGGGCGGCACGCCCTGCGTGGCGGCGCACAGCACGACCCGCGCGCTGTACGGCGCCTACAACGGGCCGCTGTACCAGGTGCGCCGCTCCTCCGACAACGCCACCCGCGACATCGGCGTGCTGAGTGCGGGCGGAGTCGCCGACGCCGCCGCGCAGGACTCCTTCTGCGCCGCCGCCACCTGCCTGATCACGGTCATCTACGACCAGTCGGGACGCAACAACCGCCTCACCCAGGCCCCTCCCGGCGGGTTCTCCGGACCGGCTCCGGGCGGATACGACAACCTGGCGGACGCGACGCTGGCGCCGATCATGGTCGGCGGGCACAAGGCGTACGGCGTCTACGTGGCTCCGGGCACCGGGTACCGCAACAACGCCACCAACGGCGTCGCCAGGGGCGACCAGCCCGAGGGCATGTACGCCATCTTCGACGGCACCCACTACAACGGCGGCTGCTGCTTCGACTACGGCAACGCCGAGACCAACAGCCGCGACAACGGCAACGGCACCATGGAGGCCATCTACTTCGGCAACAACAAGGTCTGGGGCTACGGCGCCGGCAACGGCCCCTGGATCATGGCCGACCTGGAGAACGGCCTGTTCTCCGGCGTCAACCAGAAGTACAACGCGGGCGACCCCAGCATCAGCCACCGGTTCCTGACCGCCGTCGTCAAGGGCGAGCCCAACCACTGGGCCATCCGGGGCGGCAACGCCCAGTCCGGCGGCCTTTCGACCTTCTACAACGGGGTGCGGCCCAACGTGCCGGGCTACAACCCGATGAAGAAGGAGGGCGCCATCATCCTCGGCATCGGCGGCGACAACAGCATCGGCGCCCGAGGCACCTTCTACGAGGGCGTGATGACCTCCGGCTACCCGTCGGACGCCACCGAGAACGCGGTGCAGGCCAACATCGTCGCCGCCGGGTACGCGACGGGCGGCGGTACGGGCGGGACGCTCACCCCCGGCTCGTCGGTATCGCTGCGTGCGACGACGGCCTGCTGCACCGGCCGCTACATCCGGCACCAGAACGACAACGCCGTCACCTCGGTGATCACCTCGTCCAGCTCCGCCACCGACAAGAACGACGCCACCTGGATCGTGCGCGCCGGCCTGGCCGGCGGCTCGTGCGTGTCGTTCGAGTCGAGGAACTACCCCGGCAGCTTCCTTCGGCACTACAACTACCGGCTGTACCGGCAGGCGAACGACGGCAGCTCGCTGTTCGCCGCCGACGCGACGTTCTGCCCGCAGTCGGGGAAGAACGGCCAGGGCGTCTCACTGGCCTCGTACAACTATCCGGACCGGTTCGTCCGCCACTACTACGACACCGTCTACATCGCCGCCAACGGCGGCTCGAACGCCTTCGACAGCCCCACCTCGTGGAGTGACGACGTGAGCTGGATCGTCGCCCCTCCGTGGGCGTAGCCGCCGGCGAACAGAGCGGAGCCGTCCCCATCCGATGGGGACGGCTCCCGTCGTCCTCGCCCCTCCGCTGCTCATCCGGGTGGGACCGCGGCCCGGAAGCGGATGGGCGGGGTCAGCTCGTGCAGGACGCCTTGGCCGAGACGTAGACGCGGACGGCGCCTCCGTTGGCGGCCGTCACCGTGAGCCTGTCACGGCTGAAGGCGTCGGAGTCGGTGTCCAGGCTCGTCGTGACCGACACCCCGGCGCCGGCGGTGACGCTGATCGTGTCGGTCAGCATCGTGGGCGCGTACGAGGGGCACATGACGAGGAACGATCTGGTGGCGCCGGGCTCGACCCAGACCGCGTTGCCCGCGGAGCCGGTCTGCGCGGAGGCCGGGGTCGCGACGGCCGCCCCGCCCGCCACGACGGCGGCCGCCAGCACGACTCCGGTCACGAGGTTCTTGATCATGGTGATGTCCTTTCGCATGGGTTTCGCTGGGTTCTCCGGTCCCTTCCGGGACCGCCTCATCAGGGGAGGTGAGGTACGGTGCCCGGCCCCGAAGGGCCGTGAAGGCGCCGTTCTCCCGCCCTGCCGGGCCGGGAGGACGACACGCCGGCCCGACGGGGCCGGTGGTGGGCGGCCCGCCGGGGCGGGTCCGCAGGGAGGGGGTCCGCAGGGAGGGGGTCGCAGGGCCGGGGCCTTCAGCGGCCGGCTGGGATCCCCTCCCGGGCGGCGGCCCGGGGACCGGCCGGGACGCCGCCCGGCCGCGGCAGGAGCACCCGGGCCACGACGCCCGGCGACAGCAGCCGCCGCGGCGGCTCCTGCAGGTTGGCGACGCTCAGGAAGGCGTTCCCGACCACCGGGTCCGCCTCGGCGGCCACGTGGAGACGGGCGAGGTAGCCGTTCAGCAGCCGCAGGCGCGCGGTGCGCCGGCCCTCGACGGACGGGAACCGCAGGTCCCCGCCGGCCGACATGTCCCACGGCACGTCGATGATCCGCGCGGCGCGCCGGAAGAAGCGGCGGGCCAGGCCGCCCGGCCCTCCGTCCGCCAGGCAGTCGCGCAGCGCGGCGGCCTCGCAGGCCGCCACCGTCATGCCCTGCCCGTAGGTGGGGTTGAACTGGCACAGGGCGTCGCCGAACACCACGTAGCCCTCGGGGAAGCGGTCCAGCCGCTCGTACCGGCGGCGGACGCTCACCGGGATGCGCATCGGCCGCGGCTCCCCGAGCGGTTCGAGCCGCCGCAGGAGGTCGTGCAGAGCGGGGACCGGGAGCCGGGCGGCGAACCGGTGGTACCCCTCGGGGTCGGCGGGCGGGACGTCGTCGCCCATGCCGTACAGGGTGACCAGCCAGCGGTCGCCCTCCGCGCTGAGCGCGACCCCGCCCCTGGGGACGGCCGCGCTGTGCCCCACGATGAGGGCGACGGCGTCGCAGTCGCCCGGCCGGCGCCGGTACTCGCGCGAGACGTACATCAGCCGGGACTCGACGCGTTCCTCCGGCACCGGCCCGTACCCCAGCAGGCGCAGCCACTCGGCGCCCCGGTTGCCCCGGCCGGTGGCGTTCACCACGAGGTCGGCCGCCATGTCCCGCGGCCGGCCACCGGGGTGCAGCAGCCGCACTCCGGTGACCGCGCCGCCGGCGCCGGTGATCGGCTCGACCACCTCGCAGCCGTCGAGGATCGTCACGCCCGGAAGGGCCTCCACCCGGGACCGCAGGGAGCGTTCGAGCCGCGGCCGGCTCACCGACAGTCCGCGCAGCCGCGAGGGCGCGGGGCGCAGCAGCCTGCCGTCGTTGTACCAGCGGACGTCGCCCTGGAGGTCGCAGGCGACGGCGCCCATCGCGACGAGGTCCGCGGTGAGTCCGGGGAACAGCTCCTCCAGCACCTCGCAGCCCCGCGACAGCATCCCGTGCGCGTGACGGCCCTGCGGCACGCCCCGCCGCGGGACGCCCTCGACGGGCAGCGCGTCGCGGTCGACCACCGTGACCCGGCCGAACGTCTCGCTCAGCACCCGGGCCGCCAGCAGGCCGCCCATCCCCGCCCCGGCGACGACGGCGTGCCCCGGGTGTCCGGGCCGCTCACCGCGACCGTCGCGGCCGGGAGACTCCGAGTGCCCGGCATATACGGCATATCCAGAATGTCTGTTGTCCCCGCCGTCCCCGGATGGCCGGTGGCCGGTGTCCTCCATGGCGTCCTCACCCTCGTCGTCCGGCCGCCCCGCGGGGCGGCGCCGTGCTCACGACATGAGGATGTGCGCGGCCGCTGGGAGGCCGCCGGGAGACGGCTTCCCCAGCGGTCACCCGGCGGTCGCCCGGTGACCGCCCAGCGACCTCCCAGCGTTCTCCCAGTGACCGCGGCCCCGGCCGTCAGGGGGAGCGGCGGCCGGTCAGGTCGGCGATCAGGGTGGTGAGCAGGGCGCTCACCTCCTGCCGGGACAGCGCGCCGCCGCGGGCGGCATGCCGTTCGTACTCCTCCGGCGGCAGCGCCTCGCGGACCGCGGCGGCCTCGCGCGGCCCGTCCAGCGGGTCCATCAGTTCCGGGGAGACACCGGCCCGGGATCCGATGGCCCGCACCGCGCCCATCAGCACGGCCGCCTCCTCGGCCCGCCCGGCCAGCACCAGCGCGCGGGCCGCGCTGTGCACGGTCACCAGCCAGAAGGAGGTGTCCCCGTAGCGGTCCATCGCGGCCAGCACGTCCCCCGCGACGGCCAGGGCCCGGAGGCCGTCCCCGCGGTCGCAGGCGGTCTTCAGGTCGCACCAGGCGACACCGTCCGCGACCCAGTCGTGGCCGCTGGCGCGGGCGGCGGCGAGGGCCTCCCGGAAGGCCGTGCCGGCACCCGGCAGGTCTCCCAGGATCCGCAGCACCATGCCCTGGATCATGAGCGTCTCGGCTTCCAGCCAGACCTGGGCGGTGCCCCGGGCCATCTCGACGGCCGCGCGGGCCGACGACGCGGCGTCGAGCGGAACCCCGGTCAGCAGGCCCAGATATGCGGCGTAGGCGGCGGCGCCCGCCTCCGTCACCGGGTCACCGGCCTCGCGGGCCTCCTCCACGGCCCTGCTCGCCCTCTCGTACCCCGCCTCCGGATACCCGGCCAGGTAGTTCAGCGCCGCGTCGGCGAGCCGGGCCGGCGCCCGGAGGCCCGCGCTCGCCCAGGGGGCCCAGACGAACCCGTCCAGCAGCCAGGCCGTCCCCTCCGCGACATGGCCCCGGCGGAACCAGAACCAGAAGAGCGCGCTGCCCAGCCGCAGTGCGTATTCGCCCTCGCCTTCCGCCAGCGCCGACGTGAACGCTGCCCGGAACTCCGGCTGGTCGAGGCTCAGCCGGTCGAGCAGCTCCGCCCCCTGCGGGCCGCGGAGGTGGCGTTCGGCGTTCTCGGCCCGGGCCAGGACCCAGGCGCGGTGGCGCTCCTCGGCGTTGTTCAGCTCGACGGGTGAGAGCGCGCCCGTGGCGTACCGGCGCAGCGTCTCCAGCATCCGGTAGCGCCGCGGCGCCGTGCCGGGCACGGCGATGACCAGTGACTTGCGGACCAGAGCCGACAGCGGCCCCAGGACGGGGGAGACCTCCCCGACGGCGGCGGCCCCGTCGAGGTCGAAGCCGGAGGCGAACACGCCGAGCCGGTAGAACAGCCGGCGCTCGTCCGGCTCCAGCAGCTGGTCGCTCCAGGCGACCGTGTCCAGCAGCGTCCGGTGGCGGTCCGGGCGGTCGGCCGAGCCGCCCACCAGCAGGGTGAAGCGGTCCTCCAGGGCGTCGGCGATCTGGCCGACGGACAGCATCCGGCACTGCGCGGCGGCGAGCTCGACGGCCAGCGGGATGCCGTCGAGATCCTCGCACAGGGCGGCGATCCGCTCCCGGTCGCCCGGCTCGGGCGTCCAGCCGGGCTGGGCGGCGGCCGCGCGGTGCAGGAACAGTTCCACGGCCTCCGTGGCGGCGGGCAGGGGCGGCACCTCGTAGATCGCCTCACCGGTGATGCCCAGCGGCTCGCGGCCGGTGCACAGGATCCGCACGGATCCGCAGCGGGTCAGCAGGGTGTGGACCAGCTCCGCGGCGGGAGCCAGCAGGTGCTCGCAGTTGTCCAGGACGATCAGCGTGTCGCGCTCGACGAGCATCGTGGCGAGCCGGTCGGGGGAGGGGACGGTGGGCAGGCCCAGGGCGTCGGCGACGGTCGCGGCCAGCAACTGGGTCGCGGTCAGCGGCTCGGGCACGTGCCGCTCTCCCAGCTCGACGAGCCAGGGTCCGTCGGCGTCGGCTCGGGCGCGGGCGACCTCCAGGGCCAGCCGGGTCTTGCCGACGCCGCCCGGACCGGTGAGCGTGACGAGCCGGTGCCCGTCCAGCAGGCCGGCGACGGCCGTGAGGTCGCCGCCGCGGCCGACGAAGCTGGACAGCGCGAACGGCAGGTTGCCCGGGGGCGGCGCCGGGACCGCGGCCCGGAGGGAGGGGACGCGGCCGGGCCGCTCGGGCGCGGGGGCCGGCCGCGGGTTCCGCCGCCCGGGAGCCGGGGCCAGCCGCGGGTCCTGGGCGAGCACCGCCGCCTCCAGGTCACGCAGGCCGGGGCCGGGGTCGATGCCCAGCTCGTCGGCCAGCCGTCTGCGAACCCTGCGCAGCGCGGTGAGGGCGTCGGCCTGCCGCCCCGACCGGTACAGGGCGAGGGCCAGCAGCTCCCAGCCGCGCTCCCGCAGCGGCTGTTCGGCGACCAGCGCCTCCAGCTCGCCCACGGCGGAGGCGTGCCGCCCCGCCGCGATGACGGCGGCGAGCCGGTCCTCACGCACCGTGGCCCGCAGCTCCTCCAGCCGGGTCGCGTCCGGCGTCGCGAACGCCGCCCCGTCGAAGTCGGCGTAGGCCGGGCCCCGCCAGAGCGCGAGCGCCCGCCCCAGGAGGTCGGCGGCCTCCTCAGGTTCGCCGTCCTCCAGCGCGTGCCGGCCGCGGGCGGCCAGCTCCGTGAAGCGCTCGGCGTCGATCGCGTCCGGGGCGGCGCGCAGGGCGTATCCCGGCCCCTCGCGCACCAGCAGCCGGGCCGGGGCGCCGGGGACCCGCTCGGGTTCCAGCGTCCTGCGCAGGTCGGCGACGTATCCGTGGAGCGTCGTCACGGAGGGCGCCCTGGAGCCCTCCCAGACCTCGGACAGGATCCGCTCCGCCGGGACGCTCCTGCCCCGCGCGATCAGCAGCCGCGCCAGCACGGCCCGCTGGCGGGACCCGCCCAGCGCCGCCGGGCGATCGCCCACCTCGGCCCGGAGCGACCCGAGCACCCCGAACCGCACGTCCCCGGCGAGTCTCACCGGCGGTCCTCCCTCGATCCGCCGGCCGTACGGAGGTTCGGCCGTCCGGGTCCCCGGTCGGCACGGTCGGCGCGGTCGGCGCGGACGGCGCGGGAGACGGAGGGGGCTGGGCGGGGGGCGGGGGAGCGGACGCCTGGACGCACCGGTTCGGCCATGCGGCAATGATGCTCCCGTTTCCGGCCGGGCGCAGCGGTCTCCTCGCCGCCTTCCGGAGAGAATCCCGTGCCCCGCGGGAACCCGGCTTCTCCGGGCGCCCATCTCTCGCGGAACGTTCCATCCCGGCCGAATTACGGATGGACATCACCGAACGTTTCGGTCGTGATAGTAAAGACCCTCAAAGTTTTCCGTACACGGGGGCGAAAGTGACGACCATCAGCCGGCGACGGCTCCTCCAGGCGGGCGCGGGGGTCGTGCCCGCGCTCGCGCTCGGTGCCCGGCCCGCCGAGGCCGCGACCATCACCACGGGCGTCGTGCCGAGCGCGCTCGCCGGGTTCGACAGCGCGATGAAGACCTACATCGCGGAACGCGGCATCGGGTGCGCCCAGCTCGCGGTCGCCCGCAAGGGGAAGATCCTCCTCGCCCGCGGCTACGGCGTCTACAGCCGGTCGGCGACCCTGCGGAAGGTGCAGCCGACGTCCCTCTTCCGGGTCGCCAGCCTCAGCAAGAACATCACGGGAGCCGCGATCGCCCGGCTGGCCCAGGACGGCAAGCTGAGCCTCGGGGCGTCGGTGGCGTCCCTGCTGGGGCTGTCCACCACGACCGACCCGCGCCTGGCGAAGGTCACCGTCTGGCGGCTGCTGCAGCACACCGGCGGCTGGGACCGCGGCGCGTCGCCGGACCCGCTCTGGGCGGACCACGCGATCTCCGCGTCGCTCGACGTGCCGCTGCCGGTCGACCACGCCGACATCATGAGGTGGACGACCGCCAGGAAGCTCGACTTCGATCCCGGCACCAGGCACGTCTACAGCAACTACGGCTACATGCTGCTCGGCCGGATCATCGAGAAGGTCTCCGGCATGAGCTATGAGTCGTACGTCAGGCAGAAGCTCCTGGCGCCCCTCGGGATCACCAGGCCGGTTCTGGGCGGCAGCCTCGCGTCGGAGGCCGCATCCATCGAGGTGCCCTACGCCTCGAAGTACACGAACAAGACCGTCCTCGACGACTCGGGCACGGTCGTGCCGTACCCCTACGGCGGCTTCAACATGCCGAACCAGGACGCCAACGGCGGCTGGCTCGCCTCGGCCGTCGACCTGGTCAAGTGGGGCTTCGCCTTCGACGCCGCCGGGCCGGTGCTCAACTCGACGTCGCTCTCCCGGGTGTTCGCCAAGCCCGAGACGGGCGTCACCTCCGGCGGCTCGTGGTACGGCTTCGGCTGGTACGTCCGCAACAACAACGAGGGCGGGCTCAACACCTGGCACAACGGTTCCATGCCCGGCACGTTCGCGTTCCTGGCGAGGATCCAGAACGGCGTCAGCTACTGCGCGATCTTCAACCGCAGGGAGGAGGAGGGCACCCCGGACTTCGACTCGATCGACCCGATCCTGGGCAAGGCCGCCTCAGGTGTGAAGACCTGGCCGACGACGGACCTCGCGCCGAACTACTTCTGACCCGCGCCCCGCCTCCGACCCGCCCCCGCCGGTCCGGCGGGGGCTCAGCGCGTCGACTCGCGGACCACGAGCTCGAAGGGGGCGACGTGCTCCCCGGCCGGGCGGAGGGGGCCGCGGACGCGCTGTACCGCCAGCTCGACGGCCTTCTCCGCCATCCACCGGTGGTCCGGCGCCACCGAGGACAGCGAGGGGACGAGGAAACGCGACTCGGGAACGTCGTCGAAGCCGATGAGGCGGACGTCGCCGGGAACCCGCAGCCCGCGATCGGCCAGACCCCGCAGGACGCCGAGGGCGACGGTGTCGGTGACCGCCACCACCCCGTCGACCTCCAGGCCGGAGTCGACCATGCGGTGGGCGGCGTCCCGGCCGGCCTCCATGGTCATGCCGTCCAGGGGGAAGAGCAGGGGCGGATCGGCGGGCAGGCCGCGTTCGGCGAGCCCGTCGAGGTAGCCGCGGTAGCGGCGCGTCACCACGTTCACGCCCTCGCGGGGGACGCCGGAGACGATGCCGATCCTCCGGCACCCCCGGTCGGCCAGGTGGACGGTCGCCGCCTTCATGCCCTCCTCGTTGGGCATGGCGACGTGGTCGAAGCGGCCGCCGAAGTCCCGCTCGCCGAGCATGACGACGGGGAAGCCGGCGCCGGTCAGCCGCTCGTCCAGCCCGTCGAGGGCGACGGCGCTGAGGATCAGGGCGTCGAACTGCAGGACGCGGGAACGGGTGAGCGCGCCGGCCTCCCCGGCCTCCGCCGCGCCGGTCCGCTCGATCGCGACGTGGTAGCCCCGGCGCCCGGCCGCGTCGATGACGAGGCCGGCGAGATGGCCGAAGTAGGGGACCTCCACCTCGGGGACGGCCAGGCCGATGACGCCGGTCCGCCCGGACCTCAGGGAACGGGCGGAGACGTTGAGGCGGTAGCCCGACTGCCGGATGGCCTCCAGCACCCGCCGGCGGACCAGGTCGCTGACCCCCTCGCGGTCGTTGACGACGTTGGAGACGGTCATCTTCGACACTCCGGCGAGCCGGGCGACGTCCTCCATGGTCACCATGCCGCGCCCCGTGTTTCGCCGTCCGGTCCGGATCCGGCCCGGACGTCTTCGGCCGGGCCGCCATCGGTGGCGAGTTTATCGCCCGGGAGATCCCGCGGACCCGGTCACCGCGACGACGGGACGGTGAGGGACCCTGTGCGGCCGCGGCGCGTCCGGGGCCGCACGGGATCCCGTCACGCGAGACGCCCCTCCACGGTGACGAAGGAGTGGGCGGGCAGGCGCACGCGCAGCCCGGAGCCCGTGGCGGAGACCTCGTACGGGCGGGGGGCGACGACGCCGGGCGCGGCGGGGGTGTTGTGGTCCTGCAGCCTGCCGGAGGTGAGGACGCGGGCACGGACGTCGGCCACGGCGCCGCCGCGCAGGTCCAGATCGACGTCGACGGCCTCGCCGGCGTCGAGGTTGGACAGCGAGACGAGCACCCGGCCTTCCTTACGGCTGGCCGACAGCGAGACGGTCGTCAGGCTCGCCTGTCCCACCTCGCGGGAGGGCAGGCCGGCGGGGAGGTCGACGCGCAGCGACGCGGCGTCCTGGTGGCCCTTGTTCATCTCGAACACGTGGTAGGTGGGGGTCAGCACGAGGGCCCCGGAGTCGGGGTCGGTGAGGATCATGGCCTGCAGCACGTTCACGGTCTGGGCGATGTTGGCCATGACGAGCCGGTCGGCGTGGCGGTGGAAGACGTCGAAGTGCAGGGCGGCGACCAGCGCGTCGCGCAGGGTGTTCTGCTGGTACAGGAAACCGGGGTTCGTGCCCGGTTCGACGTTCCACCAGGTGCCCCACTCGTCCAGCACCAGGCCGACGTTCCTGCCCGGGTCGTAGCAGTCCATGACGTTGGAGTGGCCGGTGATGAGCTCGTCGACGCGGGCGGCGGCGACCATCGTGCGGTAGTGGTCGTCGGTGTCGAAGACGGTGGCGTCGCCCTTGTCCTCCCAGGCGCCCGGGACCGTGTAGTGGTGGAACGACAGCGCCTGCATGAACGGCGCGGGCCGGTAGGCGCACCCCAGGTCGCCGAGCTGCTTCATCAGCGTCTCGGTCCAGGCGTAGTCGTCGCCGTTCGCGCCGGCGGCGACGCGGTAGAGCCTGTTGCCGCCGTGGTCGCGGCAGTAGGTGCCGAACCGGCGGGCCTCGGCGGCGTACTGCTCGGCGCGCATGTGGCCGCCGCAGCCCCACGCCTCGTTGCCCAGCCCCCAGAACCGCACCCGCCACGGCTCCTCGCGGCCGTTGGCCCTGCGCAGGCGCACCATGGGCGAGTCGCCGTCCCGGGTGAGGTACTCGACCCAGTCGCTCATCTCCCTGACCGTGCCGGATCCGACGTTGCCGCTGATGTACGGCTCGGCGCCGAGCAGCTCGCACAGGGCCATGAACTCGTGCGTGCCGAAGTGGTTGTTCTCCTCGACGTTCCCCCAGTGGGTGTTGACCATCACCGGACGCCGGTCCCTGGGCCCGATGCCGTCCATCCAGTGGTACTCGTCGGCGAAGCAGCCGCCCGGCCAGCGCAGGTTCGGGATGTCCAGCGCGCGCAGCGCCTCCACCACGTCCAGCCGGATGCCGCCCGCGTTCGGCAGGTCGCTGTCCTCTCCCACGTAGAAGCCGCCGTAGACGCAGCGGCCCAGATGCTCGGCGAAGTGGCCGTACAGGTGCCGGCTGATCACCGGGCCGGGGACGTCGAGGTTGATGACGGCGGGTACGACGAGGTCGGTCATCGGGGTGAACCCTGCCTTCGGTGGAGGGAGCGAGTCGAGGGGACGACCGGCGATGGGGGGCGAAGCGCCTTACTTTATCGATACATGTATCGATAAAGTAAGGCGACTTTACCGATACGGCCCCTCGTGTCAAGCCCCCGGTGCGAGGCGCGGACGGCCCGGGTGCCGGAGCGCGTCATCCGGGAGGGTGGAGGGGAGGCGGCACGGCGCCCGAGTGCCGGGCCCGGGGGCGGGATCGAAACCGGGATCGAAACCGGGAGCGGGATCGGGGCTGGGACGAACATCGTTCTAGACTGACCGCACCCACTAGAACGGAGTTCGGTAACGATGCGAGTCGGACTGTTCATCACCGAGCCCAAGGGGCCGGACGCGCTGGGCAAGCTGCGGGACCGGATCGCCCGCGGCGCCGACGACGGCTTCTCCTCGGCCTGGATCTCCAACATCTTCGGCCTCGACGCGCTGACCGCCCTGGCCGTCACCGGAAGTCAGGTCCCCGGCATCGAACTCGGCACCGCGGTCGTGCCCAGCTACCCCCGTCACCCCGCGGCCCTCGCGCAGCAGGCGCTCACCGTCAACGCCGCCCTGGACGGGCGGCTCGCGCTCGGCATCGGGCTGTCGCACCGGATCGTGATCGAGGACATGTACGGCTACGGCTTCGAGCGGCCCGCCCGTCACATGCGCGAGTACCTGTCGGTCCTGCTGCCCCTCGTCCGGGGGGAGAGGGCCGACTTCGACGGCGAGACGCTCAGGGCGCACGTGCAGCTGTCCACCCCGGGCACGGGCGACATGCCGGTGCTCATCGCCGCGCTGGCGCCCCGCATGCTCAAGCTCGCCGGGGAGAAGGCCGACGGCACCGTGCTGTGGATGACCGGTCCCAAGACCGTCGCCGGGCACGTCGCGCCCGCCGTGACCGAGGCCGCGCGCGCCGCCGGACGGCCCGCGCCGAGGATCGTGTGCGCCCTGCCGGTCTGCGTCACCGACGATGCCGACGCCGCCAGGGCCCGCGCGGGGGAGGTGTTCGCCGGCTACGGCGACCTGCCCTCCTACCGGGCGATGCTCGACCGCGAGGGGGCCGCGGGCCCGGCCGACGTGGCGATCACCGGGAACGAGGACGAGGTCGCGGCGCAGCTCACCGCGCTCGCCGAGGCGGGGGTCACCGACTTCGTGGCCGCCGAGTACGTCCGGGACGACGACCGGACCCGCCGCTTCCTCAAAACGCTCCTGTCAACGACCCAGGGCTGAAGCTCTGGGCTTGCGCCTCTCGCGCCTGCCTGGACGGCAGGCGCGAGAGGCACTGACCCCGCTTTCCACGGCGGGGTCGTTGGGCGCGTTGACGAACGCCCACGCCGTCCCGGCCCGTCGTGCGACGTTGAGGGCGGCGATGTGATCGGCGGGCCCAGCGAACCCGCACGACCGACACGAGAAAAGGTCCCGGCCCGGCTTCACCTCGCCCGGACGGACGCGCCCGTCAGACGCCGAAGGCGCTCAGCGTCGGCCAGGCCGAGCCCACCCCCGCCAGGACCCCGGCGGCGACCTGCGCCGGCGTGTGGTGGGCCAGCCGTACCCGCGCCCAGCAGACCGTCGCGGTGACCAGCGCGCCGGCCGCGAGCGTCGGCGCGGCGGGCAGCACGTGGGCCAGCACCACCACGGTGCCCGCCGACACGGCCGCGTGGAAGGAGATCTTCCACCGCAGCGTGACCGGGACCGTCACCGCCAGCGCGGCCAGCATCGCGGTCACCGTGGCCACCAGCAGCCGGGGCGCGCCCAGGACCGCCAGCAGCACCAGCGCCGCCAGCACCGCGGCGACCGCCACCAGCAGCGGCCCCGTACGGCGCGTCCGGTCGACCAGGTGGTGGGAGTCCAGCCGCCCCGACCGGACCCCCGCGTAGATCACCCCCGCCGGGACGCCCCCGCACAGCGCCGAGGCGACCAGTCCCCAGGCGGCGGCGGGCGGGCCGCCGGCGAGCAGCCCGACGACCGGCGGGAGCGTGATGACCAGCACCTGGGGCGCGAACAGCCCGGTGATCCACCGCGCCGCCACAGTGGCCCTGGCGGCCCTGTCCGGCGTCACCGCCGTCAGTCGTTGGCGTGCAGCGCGCTGTTGAGCTCGATGCCGGTGCCCCGCCGGGGGACGACCTCGACGGCGCCGGAGGTGGAGTTGCGGCGGAACAGCAGCCCGGACCCGCCCGACAGCTCGGCGGCCTTGACCACCCGGCCGTCCGGGAGGGTGACCTTGGTCCCGGCGGTGACGTACAGGCCGGCCTCCACGACGCAGTCGTCGCCGAGGGAGACGCCGATGCCGGCGTTGGCGCCGAGCAGGCAGCGCCGCCCGACGGAGATGACCTCCTTGCCGCCGCCGGAGAGGGTCCCCATGATCGAGGCGCCGCCGCCGACGTCGGAGCCGTCGCCCACGACCACGCCCGCCGAGATGCGGCCCTCGACCATGGAGGCGCCGAGCGTGCCGGCGTTGTAGTTGACGAAGCCCTCGTGCATCACGGTCGTGCCGGACGCCAGGTGCGCGCCGAGGCGGACGCGGTCGGCGTCGGCGATCCGGACCCCGGCGGGGACGACGTAGTCGACCATCCGCGGGAACTTGTCGACGCCGTACACGGTCACCGGGCCGCGGGCGCGCAGCCGCAGCCGCGTCCGCTCGAAGCCCTCCACCGCGCACGGGCCCTGATTCGTCCACACCACGTTGCCCAGCAGGCCGAACACGCCGTCGAGGCTCAGACCGTGCGGCGCGACGAGGCGGGACGACAGCAGGTGCAGGCGCAGGTAGACGTCGTGGGTGTCGGCCGGGGCCTCCGACAGCTTGGCGATGCCGGTCCGGACCGCGACCACCTCCACGCCGCGGGCCTCGTCGGGCCCGAGCAGTGCGGCGACGTCCGGGCCGAGCGCCTCGGCGGCCTCCTCCGCCGTCAGCCGCTCGGTGCCGGAGAGGGGCGGCTCGCCCAGCTCGGGGGAGGGGAACCAGGTGTCGAGGACGGTTCCGCCGGCGGTGATGGTCGCGATGCCGGCGCCGTACGCGCCGGAGGTCTGGGCTGCTGCGTTCACCCTTCCAAGGGTAGTCAGGGTCGCCGCCGCGGCGTGCCCGGGTCGATCTTGGCGCGCCGGGCCGCCTCCGGGATGCCGCCGGACCCCGGGGCACCGGCGCGGTGAGGCGCGGTCGCCGCGCCCCGAGGGCGTGATGCCCGGGATATCGCCCGTCCGGCACCGGTAGCATCGGTTGGACAGACCAGAATGTCGTCGTCTCCCAGGGAGCAACCGTGTCCGCCGTGCCAGAACTTCGTGTCACCCTCGCCGGAGCCGAGCGCGTGGTGGCGGAGGGCACGACGTACGGCGACGTGCTCGGGGCCGACGGCCGCTCGGTGGTCGCCGCCCGCGCGAACGGCGAGCTGAAGGACCTCGCCGCCCGCGTCGCCGACGGCGACGTGATCGAGCCGGTGGAGGTCGGCAGCCCCGACGGCCGGGCGATCGTGCGCCACTCCACCGCCCACGTCATGGCCCAGGCCGTTCAGGAGATCTTCCCCGAGGCGAAGCTCGGCATCGGCCCGCCCGTCGAGAACGGCTTCTACTACGACTTCGACGTCGCCGACGCGTTCACCCCCGACGACCTCAAGCGCGTCGAGAAGCGCATGCGCGAGATCGTCAAGCAGGGCCAGACCTTCTCCCGCCGGGCCGTCTCCGACGACGACGCCCGCGAGGAGCTGGCCGCCGAGCCGTACAAGCTGGAGCTGATCGGCCTGAAGGGCGGCGCCTCCGCCGAGGACGGCGCGAACGTCGAGGTCGGCGCCGGCGAGCTGACGATCTACGACAACCACGACCCCAAGACCGGGAAGCTGTGCTGGAAGGACCTGTGCCGCGGCCCGCACGTGCCGACCACCCGGTCCATCCCGGCGTTCAAGCTGATGCGCTCCGGCGGCGCCTACTGGCGGGGCAGCGAGAAGAACCCGCAGCTCCAGCGGATCTACGGCACCGCCTGGGAGTCGCGCGAGAAGCAGGACGAATACCTCCACCTGCTGGAGGAGGCCGAGAAGCGCGACCACCGCAAGCTGGGCGCCGAGCTCGACCTGTTCTCCTTCCCCGACGAGCTGGGCTCGGGCCTGCCGGTCTTCCACCCCAAGGGCGGCGTGATCCGCCGCGTCATGGAGGACTACTCCCGGCGCAGGCACGCGGAGGCGGGTTACTCCTTCGTCAACACCCCGCACATCACCAAGGGCCACCTGTACGAGGTCTCCGGCCACCTCGACTGGTACCGCGACGGCATGTTCCCGCCCATGGAGCTGGAGGGCGCGGAGTACTACCTCAAGCCGATGAACTGCCCGATGCACAACCTGATCTTCGGGGCGCGCGGACGGTCCTACCGCGAGCTGCCGCTGCGGCTGTTCGAGTTCGGCTCGGTCTACCGCTACGAGAAGTCCGGCGTCATCCACGGCCTGACCCGGGTGCGCGGCATGACGCAGGACGACGCGCACATCTACTGCACCCGCGAGCAGATGCGCGACGAGCTGACCTCGCTGCTGCGGTTCGTGCTCGACCTGCTGCGCGACTACGGCCTGGAGGACTTCTACCTGGAGCTGTCCACCAAGGACCCGGAGAAGTTCGTCGGCTCCGACGAGGTGTGGGAGGAGGCGACCGCGACGCTGCGCGAGGTCGCCGAGGCCGAGAAGCTGGAGCTGGTCCTCGACCCGGGCGGCGCCGCCTTCTACGGTCCCAAGATCTCCGTGCAGGCGCGCGACGCGATCGGCCGCTCCTGGCAGATGTCGACGATCCAGCTCGACTTCAACCTGCCCGAGCGGTTCGGGCTCGAATACCAGGCGGCCGACGGCACCCGCAAGCGGCCCGTCATGATCCACCGGGCGCTGTTCGGCTCGATCGAGCGGTTCTTCGGCGTCCTGGTCGAGCACTACGCCGGCGCCTTCCCCGCCTGGCTCGCCCCGGTGCAGGTCGTCGGCATCCCGATCGCCGAGGCCCACGCGCCCTACCTGCAGGACGTCGCCAAGAAGGCCCGCGAGCGGGGTGTCCGCATCGAGGTGGACGCCTCCGACGACCGGATGCAGAAGAAGATCCGCAACGCCCAGAAGTCGAAGGTGCCGTTCATGCTGCTGGCCGGCGACGACGACATCGCGGCCGGCGCGGTCTCCTTCCGGTTCCGCAACGGCGAGCAGAAGAACGGCGTCCCGGTCGACCAGGCGATCGACGAGATCGTCGACGCGATCGAGCGCCGCGTCCAGGTCTGACGCTCCAGGTCCGACACCCCGGAGCCGGTCCCCCGATCGGCCCGTTCCCGGCCGCGGCGGACCCCCGCCGCGGCCGGCGCCCCTCCCCACGGTGTACGGCCCGCCCGCCGGACGTCCGGCGGACGCGTGCCGGCCCCGCCTCCTGGGCCGCCGCGGCCGGGAGGCACCGGGCCGCGGGAGGTCGCGGGGCAATATGCTGAACGCCATGAGCGAAGAGCCGCAGGCGCAGCACGGGGCGGGCACACCGGACGCCTTCGAGAGGCTGTGGACTCCGCACCGGATGGCCTACATCAAGGGCGCGAACAAGCCGACCGGCACCGGCCCCGACGACGGCTGCCCATTCTGCGACATCCCCCGGATGAGCGACGAGGACGGGCTGGTCGTCGCCCGCGGCAGGTCGGTCTTCGCTGTGCTCAACCTCTACCCGTACAACTCCGGGCACCTGATGGTCTGCCCCTACCGCCACGTGTCCGACTACGCCGACCTCGACGCCGGGGAGACCGCCGAGCTCGCCGACTTCACCAAGCGGGCGCTGGCCGCCCTGCGCAAGGCCAGCGGCGCGCAGGGCTTCAACGTCGGCATGAACCTCGGCGCGGTGGCCGGCGCGGGCATCGCCGCGCACCTGCACCAGCACGTGGTGCCCCGCTGGGGCGGCGACACCAACTTCATGCCGGTGGTCGGCCACACCAAGGTGCTGCCTCAGCTCCTGCGCGACACCCGCGACCTCCTCGCGGGCTGCTGGCCCGCCTCCGCGTAGACGGGGGCTCCGTCCCGCAGCGCCTGGACGCCCGCCGACAGCACCAGCGGCAGCCCCAGGGCGAGCGCCATGGACAGCACGGCCGCACCGGAGTCGTTGACCAGCATGCCCACCACCCCGCTGACGAGGGTGCCGATCAGGCCGGCCTTCAGCGCGGGGGAGTGGGTGAAGGCCGCCGGCAGCACCCCCGCGCTCGCCGTCCCCGGCCGCAGCAGCCCGTAGACCAGGAACGCCGCCGCGGCCAGCACGATCGGCATCAGGTTGGGGCTGAGCAGGGTGTTCAGCATCGCGCCGAGCTTGCGGCCGATCACCTCCAGCGCCTCGCCGGTGATCACCTGACCGACGAACCGCCCCAGGTGCGTCTGCGACCCGGGCGGACGCAGGTGGTCGAGGAAGGCGATGACCATCACCGTGACGCCGCCGGCCACGCAGAACGAGCCCAGCCTGACGACCGACACCTTCCGGCCGGCCAGCAGCAGGGAGGCCACCGCGATGCCCGGCACGAAGGCGATCACCCCGCCGAAGTCGCTGCCCACCCCCGGCCAGCCGCCCAGGATCATCGCCGCGCAGCCCGGGACCGCCACGGCGGTGACCGCTGCCGTCCGCCGCCCGCGCGCGGCGAGCCGGTGGGCGAGCACGGCGGCCAGCAGCAGCACCGAGGTGGCGAAGAGCGCGAACGGGATGTTGCCCAGGCCGTAGTAGCGGGCGCCGACCACCGCGGTGTAGCCCATCACGCTGTTCAGCTGCAGCGGGGTGCCGGTGAGAAGGTCGCCGGCGAGCACCACGGCGGTGACCCCGGCGACGACGGCCAGCGGTCCGAGCGGGTCGCGCCGCCACGGGCCGGCCAGCGCCACCGCGGCCAGCGCCGCCGCGATCGCGACGATCCCGCCGGTCAGCGCGAGCACCGGTGCTCCGGCGTGCCGCCAGGGCAGCAGGTTGACCAGGTACGTCGACACCGGCAGCGCGGCCAGCGCCAGGGCGGCCACCCGGATCGCCCCCGTCCCGCGTCTGCGCCGCATCAGCAGGAACGCCACCAGGTAGAAGCCCACCTGGAGCACGGCGACGGAGGTGAAGAACACCCCGCTCATGTTCCTGATCGCCTGACCGGCCCGGTCGGCGCCGACCAGCTCGTCCCGCGCCGCCCCGGCCCCGCCGGTACGGCCTCCGGCCCGCCAGGGCACGCCGATGACCGTGTCCGGGACGGGTACGCCCGCCGTGGTGAGGATCGTGGCGGTGAGGTCGGGGAGGATCGTGACGTCCTCGCGGTGCGTGGAGGCCGCTCCGAGGAAGCGTCCCGCGACGTCCGCTCCGCGCATCATGGCCACCCGCAGGTGCGGGGTGTCCCCGTGGTCGGACAGACCGGCCAGCAGCACCCTGGTGTCCGGCGGCACCGCGGCCAGCACCGCGCCGACGGCGGTGTCGGCGTCCCGCAGCGCCCGCGCCCGCCGGTCCGGGCCGAGCGCGTCCTCGGCGCCGGGCAGCCGGTCTCCGGCCAGGTAGGGGCGGATCAGGCCGTCCACGTCCACGGCGGCCACCGGGCACCGGGTGAAGGCGTCCGGCGGCAGGTCCGGCAGGTGCGCGGGGGAGGGGGTGTAGACGTCGACCGCGCCCCGCCGGTCGGCCAGGGCCAGCGCCGCGCCCGGCCCGACGGCGAGCGTGCACCCGCCCGCGGCGTGGACGGCCTCGCCGAGCGATCCGGCGTTCCGCTGCCGGGCGACCCGGAACAGGTAGTCGTAGTCGGGGACGACCGCGCCGGCGCCGGACGGCTCGGGCGTGGGCGGCAGCCCGCAGCCGTAGCCGACCGCCGAGCGGACGCCGGCCGACACGGTCAGCCATCCGTCGTAGGGGCAGGTCACCTTGCCGACGGTGCGGACCGACAGCGAACCGGTGGCGCTCTGGCCGGCCAGCCGCCACAGGTTCGGGGTGGCGCCGGGACCGAGGTCGCTCCACTGCAGGCCGGGGACGCCGATCAGGACGACCCGCCCGGCGGGCGGCGCCGCGTGCGCCGTTCCCGGCCACAGCGCGCTCACCAACATCGCAAACGCGACGAGCGTCCGCTTCACCGACGACCTCCCCTACGGCGGGCAACGCTGGAACCGTAGGGGAAGATCATGGTGCCGGTCCACCCACCGGCGTGACGGCGGGTCGCGGCCCGGCGGATCGGGGCGCGGCGACCCGGGCGGGGGGAAGCCCGCCTCCCGAGGTCCGGGCCGGGGCGGCGGGCGGATCCCCGCGGGGTCAGGGCGCGGTGACCTGGGCGGGGTCGCTCTCGTGGCCGAGGCGGTCCACGGCGGTGACGAGGTAGGCGCCGCCGCCTGGCGCGGTGAACGCCTGGCGCGGGCCGCCGCCGGCCGGCACGACCGCGACCAGGTGGCGGGCGTCGGCGGTGGCGCACTCGCCGACCTTGCCGGACGGGATCCGGTAGACGGCGTAGGCGCGGGCCCCGGCCGAGGAGTTCCAGCTCAGCGCCCTTCCCTGGATCCCCAGGCCGGCGGGCCGGGCGGGGGCCCGGCCGCCGAGGTCCTTCATCAGGGGGAGCAGAGCCGGGCGGTCGTAGTAGCTCTTCGAGATCCGGTTCAGCGCGCCCAGCGGGTTGCTGAGAAGCTGCTTGGCGCTGAAGTACACCTCGCCGCGGATCTGGTCCTGCTTACGGTTGACGCCCAGCTGCGACGCCAGCTCGCCGGGGCTCCGCCAGGCGCCGCCGGTGCCGACCTGGTAGAGCGCCATGCCGATGTACAGGTGCACCCCGGTGCCCTTGACCTCGTTCGCCCACCACGGCGCCAGCGCGTCGTAGTCGGCGGCCTGGAAGCCGCGCGGCCAGTACAGCTGCGGGATGACGTAGTCGACCGTGCCCTTGCGGATCCAGTGGCGGGCGTCGGCGTAGATCGAGTCGTAGGCGGACATGCCGGAGGTGGCCGACCCGGTGCGGTCCTGGGCCTTGTTGCGCCAGATCCCGAACGGGCTGACGCCGAACTTCACGTAGCTCTTCGTCTCGTGGACGGTCCTGTCGACCTGCGCGATCAGTTTGTCGACGTTGGCGCGGCGCCAGTCGGCGAGCTTCTGGCCCTTGCCGTACTTCCGGTAGGACGCCTGGTCGCCGAAGCGCCCGCCCGCGCCGGGGTAGGGGTAGAAGTAGTCGTCGAAGTGGACCCCGTCCACGTCGTAGCGCGACACCACGTCCTTGACGACGGCGGTGACGTGGTCGCGCACCTGGGGCAGCCCCGGGTCGTAGTACAGGCGGCCCTCGTAGGGGATGGTCCAGCCGGGGTGGAGCCGGGCCGGGTGGTTCGGCGGCAGCCGGTCCGCCCCGCCCTCGAAGGAGGCGCGGTAGGGGTTGAGCCAGGCGTGGAACTCCAGCCCCCGGCGGTGGGCCTCGGCGGTCAGGAAGGTGAGCGGGTCCCAGCCGGGGTCCTTGCCGGCCTTGCCGGTGAGGTATCGCGACCAGGGCTCCAGAGCGGACTTGTAGAGGGCGTCGGAGGCGGGCCGGATCTGGACGAACACCGCGTTGAACCGGCGCTTGACGGCCTCGTCGAGGATCCTGGTGTACTCCGCCTGCTGCCGGGCCACGGGCAGGCCGGCCCTCGACGGCCAGTCGAGGTTGTCCACCGTGGCGATCCACACGCCGCGCAGCTCCCGCTTGGGGTGCTCCGGGTCGGGAGTGCAGGCCGCCGTGGAGCCTCCGGCGCCGCTGTTCCCCGCGGTCTCGGCGTCGTTCCCGGAGCCGGTCCCGGAGGTGGCCTTCCCGCTGTCGGCGCCCCGCTTCAGGGCGGGAGGCTTGGCGGCCGGAGCGTCGGGGCCGAATGCGTAGGCGGCGCCGTTGGCGGCGACGGCGAGGGCGGCTGCGGCGAGCAAAGGACGTCCGGTTCGCATGGTTCCTCAGTCTGGCACCGCGAACGATCTGCTTTGGCCCGAAAAAAGAAATCGTTTTGTGATGCTGGTGTGACGCTTGCCCGATTCTTGGGGGAGGCATGGGCATGCGCGCCCGCGCCTCCCCCGATCGGCGGCCCGCGGGTCCGGGTCCGGCCCGCGCTTCCGGGACCGCTTCCGTCCGGTTTTCGGCCCCGGCCCGTGGTCAGCCGGCGACCTTCTCCACCAGGTGCGACGGAAGCGGCTCGTAGCGCAGGAACGACCGCTGGAACGTCCCGGTGCCGTGGGACATCGACCGCAGGTCGATGGCGTAGCGGGTGATCTCCAGTTCGGGGATCTCCGCGCGGACCAGCGTGCGGCCGACGCCGACCGGCTCGGTGCCCAGCACCCGGCCCCGGCGCGACGACAGGTCGGACATCACCGCGCCGACGTGGTCGTCGGCGACCAGCACCGCCACCTCGTCGACCGGCTCCAGCAGCAGGGTCGGCACCTTGGCCGCCGCCTCCTTCAGCGCGAGCGCTCCGGCGATCTGGAACGCCATGTCGGAGGAGTCGACCGGGTGAGCCTTGCCGTCGTAGAGCGTCACCCGCACGTCCACCATGGGGTAGCCGGCCACCACGCCGCGCTGCATCTGCGTGCGCACCCCCTTCTCCACCGAGGGGATGAACTGGCGTGGCACCACACCGCCGACGATCTTGTCGACGAACTCGAACCCGCCGCCGGAGGGCAGCGGCTCGACCTCCAGGTGGCAGATGGCGAACTGCCCGTGGCCGCCGGTCTGCTTGACGTTGCGGCCCATCGCCTGGCACCGGCCGCCGAAGGTCTCCCGCAGCGGCACCCGCAGATCCACCTTCTCCACCTCGACGCCGTGCCGCCGGCTCAGCCGGTCCAGCAGCACGTCGGCGTGGGCCTCGCCCATGCACCACAGCACGAGCTGGCGGGTCTCGGCGTTGTTCTCCAGCCGGAGCGTCGGGTCCTCGGCGACCAGTCGCTGCAGCGCCTGGCCGAGCTTGTCGTCGTCGGCCTTGGATTTCGGCTGGATCGCCACCGGCAGCAGCGGCTCGGGCATCGCCCAGGACCGCATCAGCAGCGGCCGTTCCTTGTCCGAGAGGGTGTCGCCGGTCTCGGCGCGCGACAGCTTGGCCACCGCGACGATGTCGCCGGCCACGCACCTGCCCACCGTGCGCTGCTGCTTGCCCAGCGAGGACGACAGCGCGCCGATCCGCTCGTCCACGTCGTGGTCCTCGTGCCCCCGGTCGCTCAGGCCGTGCCCGGAGACGTGCACGGTCATGTCGGGCCGCAGGGTCCCGGAGAACACCCGCACCAGGCTGATCCGGCCCACGTAGGGGTCGCTGGTCGTCTTGACGACCTCGGCCACGAGCGGCCCGTCGGGGTCGCAGGCGAGGCCGGCGACGGGCCCGCCGTCGACCGAGGTGATCTCCGGCAGCGGGTGCTCCAGCGGGGAGGGGAACCCCTGGACGATGCCGTCGAGGACCTCCCTGGCGCCCACGCCGCCGCCGGTGGCCAGCACGGGGTAGAAGCCGCCGCGGGCGACCGCCTTCTCCAGGTCCTCGATGAGGACCTTGGTGTCGATCTCCTCGCCGGAGAGGTAGCGGTCCATCAGGGACTCGTCCTCGCTCTCCTGGATGATCCCCTCGATCAGCGCGCCGCGGTACCGATCGATCCGGTTCTGGTACTCGGGGCCGGGTTCGTTCTCCGTCCGCGACCCGGTCGCGTAGTTGTGGAACTTCTGGGTCAGCAGGCCGATCAGGCCGTTCAGGCGGCCGTTGGTGACCACCGGGAGGTACAGCGGCGCCACACCCTCGCCGAACGCCTCCTGGCAGGTGGCGAGGACCTCCTCGAAGTCGGCCCGCTGGTGGTCGTTCTTCGTGATCACCACGGCCCGGGGCATGCCGACGGCGGCGCACTCGTCCCAGATCATGCGGGTCAGGCCGTCCACGCTCTCCGTCGCCGAGACCACGAACAGCGCCGCGTCGGCGGCGCGCAGCCCGGCGCGCAGGTCGCCGACGAAGTCGGCGTAGCCGGGGGTGTCCAGCAGGTTGATCTTGATGCCGTTGTGCACCAGCGGCGCCACGGAGAGGTTCACCGAGCGCTGCTGGCGGACCTCGACCTCGTCGAAGTCGCTGACCGTGGTGCCGTCCTCGACCCGCCCGGCCCGCTGCACGGTGCCGGTCGCCGCGAGCAGCGCCTCCACCAGGGTCGTCTTGCCCGATCCGGAATGGCCGACCAGCGCGACATTGCGCACCATGTCGGGGCGGTCGGCCTCGGGTGCCCTGCCCGCGGCTCCCGTTGCTCCGCCTCCAGCCTTGTCTGCCACGTCGCCTCCCGCGTCGTTGCCGAAGGAGCGCGGCCAGGCGCGGCCACACCCCGTCCGCCGCCGCGTCCGTACACCGCAAGGACGCGGTGTGTTCACCAAATACCCATGTGGCGAATATCACAAGAGGTCCACGCCGATCCGCTTGCGGAGCGTTGGCTGCGCGCTCTCAGACGGCGTGGCCTACGATCGGACCGCGATGCTGAAACTTCTGCGCCCTGCCGTGACCCGCGTGCTGACCCCCCTGGGCAGAGCCCTCATCCGCCACGGGATCAGCCCCGACATGGTCACCGCCGCCGGCACGCTCGGCACGGTCGCCGCAGCACTCTTCTTCTATCCCCGAGGGGAGTTGTTCCCCGGCTCGGTCGTGATCACGTTTTTCGTCCTGGCGGATCTCCTCGACGGGGTCATGGCCCGGATGACGGGCACGGGGAGCGTCTGGGGCGCCTTCCTCGACTCCACCCTCGACCGCGTGGGCGACGCCGGGATCTTCTCCGGGCTGGTGATGTGGTTCGTGGTGAGCGGTCAGCGGACGCTGGCCGGGGTCGCCCTGTTCTGCCTCGTCGCCGGGGCCGTCGTGTCCTACGTCAAGGCCCGGGCCGAGGGCCTGGGCCTGTCGTGCGACGTCGGTCTCGCCGAACGGCCCGAGCGCCTGGTCGTGGTCCTGGTCTCGGCCGGGCTCGGCGGCCTCGGCGTGCCGTACATCCTGGCGGCGGGGCTGTGGCTGCTCGCCGCCGCCAGCGCGTTCACCGTCGGCCAGCGGCTGCTCCACGTGCGCCGCCAGGCCGTCTCCACCCCTCCACGCTCCCTCCGCTGAGGACAACGATGAACGACAAGCCGTCACTGCAGGAACGTCTCGTGGCGGCCGGCTTCGGCGCCGGCTGGGCGGTCGTGCCCCGCCTGCCCGAGCCCCTGACCGCCTGGGCCTTCCGGACGGCCGCCGACCGGCTGTGGAAGCGCCGCGGCGGGCAGGTGCTCCGGCTGGAGGCCAACCTCGCCAGGGTCAGGGGCACCTCCCCGGACGACCCGGCGATCCGTGAGCTGAGCCGCGCGGGCATGCGCTCCTACTTCCGCTACTTCCACGAGGTGTTCCGGCTGCCCTCAATGCGTCCCGAGGAGATCCTGTCGCGCACCCGCGCCCACAACGCCGAGCTGGTCCAGGAGATCCTCGGCGCGGGCCGGGGCGTGGTGTTCGCCCTGCCGCACATGGGCAACTGGGACCAGGCGGGCGCCTGGTTCGTGCAGATCGGCCACCCGTTCACCACCGTCGCCGAGCGGCTGCGGCCCGAGTCGCTGTTCCACCGCTACACCGCCTTCCGCGAGGGGCTGGGCATGGAGGTGCTGCCGCTCACCGGAGGGGACAACCAGATCTTCGCCGTGCTGTCGCAGCGGCTGCGGGCGGGCCGGCCGGTCGCGCTGCCCGCCGACAGGGACCTGACCGCACGGGGGATCGAGGTGAAGTTCTTCGGGGCGGCCACCCGCATGCCCGCCGGGCCCGCCATGCTCGCCCTGCACACCGGGGCCGCGCTGATCCCGGCCATCCTGTCCTTCCAGGGCCGCGACTGGGTGGTGCGGTTCTGCGACGAGCTCCCCGTGCCCGCCGAGGGCACCCGCCAGGAGAAGGTCGCGGCCCTCACCCAGGACCTCGCCACCGTCTTCGAGAAGGGCATCGCCGAGCACCCCGAGGACTGGCACATGCTGCAGCGGCTGTGGCTCGAGGACCTGGAGCCCCGCGGATGACCGCGGGCTGCGCGCCGGGCGCGCGGGACACGGCGGGCACGGCCCGCGCCGGGGAGAAGCGGGAAGCGGTGGAGCGATGAGGATCGGCATCGTCTGCCCCTACATGTGGGACGTGCCGGGCGGGGTCCAGGTGCACATCCGCGACCTCGCCGAGGCGCTCATGGACGACGGCCACGAGGTCCAGGTGATCGCCCCGGCGGGTGACGACGCGGCGCTGCCCCCTTACGTGACCTCGGTGGGCCGGGCGGTCCCGGTCCCGTTCAACGGCTCGGTCGCCCGGCTGTCGTTCGGGTTCCTGTCGGCGGGGCGGGTGCGCCGCTGGCTGCGCGAGGGCCGCTTCGACGTTCTGCACGTGCACGAGCCGTTCATCCCCTCGGTCGGCCTGCTGGCCTGCTGGGTGGCCAGGGGGCCGATCGTGGGCACCTTCCACGCCTCCTACGGCCGCTCGCGGGCCTTCTCGGTGGCCTCGCCGGTGATCATGAGCGTGCTGGAGAAGATCACCGCGCGGATCGCGGTGTCCGACGCGGCCCGCAAGACCCTGGTCGAGTTCATCGGCGGCGACGCGGTGCTCATCCCCAACGGGGTGACCGTCGGCCGCTACGCCCACGCCGAGCCGCTGCCCGGCTGGGACGACGGCGAGGTGATCGGCTTCCTCGGCCGGATGGACGAGCCCCGCAAGGGCCTGCCGGTGCTGCTGAAGGCGTTCTGCCTGCTCGCCGCCGAACGGCCGCGGCTGCGCCTGCTCGTCGCCGGGCCCGGCGACGCCGGCGAGGTGCTCGGCAGGGTCCCGGCCCGCTTCCACGACCGGATCGGCCTGCTCGGCATGGTCAGCGAGGAGGACAAGGTCCGCGCCTACCACTCGGTGGACGTCTTCTGCGCCCCCAACCTCGGCGGGGAGAGCTTCGGCATCGTGCTCACCGAGGCGATGTCGGCCGGGGCGGCGATCCTCGCCAGCGACATCCCGGCCTTCCGCAAGGTGCTCGACGACGGCGAGGCCGGCGCGCTGTTCACCGTCGGCGACGCGGCCTCCCTCGCCCGCGAGGCCGCCGCCCTGCTCGACGACCCCGGGCGCCGGGCCGCCCTGTCGGAGGAGGCGCGCCGCGCCGTCCGCAAGTACGACTGGTCCACGGTCGCCCGCGACGTGCTGCGCGTCTACGAGACCGTGGCGATCCCCGCCGGGGTGAAGGAGGACGAGGCGTCGTGAGCGCCACACTGGTCGCCGTGGCCGGCGCGGTCGTCGTGCTGGTCGCCGTCTACGTCTCCTGGCGGGCCGGCCGACTGGACCGGCTCCACATCCGCCTGGAGCTGGCCCGCGAGTCCCTGGACGCCGCGCTGGTACGGCGGGCCGCCGTCTGCCTGGAGCTCGCGGCCTCGCGCGTGCTGGACCCGGCGACGAGCCTGGTGCTGGCCGCCGCCGCCCACGAGGCCCGTACGGCCGGCGCGGAGGAGCGCGAGCACGCCGAGAGCGACCTGTCGCGCACGCTGCGCGCGGTGGCCGACCAGGACCGCTTCCGCGACCGGCTGTCCGCCGACCCGGCCGGCCGCGAGCTGCTGTCCGAGCTCGACACCGCGGTGGCGAAGGTGGTCTACTCCCGGCGCTTCTACAACAACGCGGTCGGCGTGACCCGCGCCGCCCAGCGCCGCTGGCTGGCCCGCACGCTGCGCCTGGCCGGGCACACCGATTACCCCGGCTTCTTCGAGATCGACGACGACGCCCCGAAGGCCCTCGCCGCCGAATGACCGCCGGGTGATCCCGGCCGTCTCCGCACGCGCTCACCGGCGTGCCCCGGGGCCGTCCACCCGGCGCCGGCGGCGGTTCCCGGACGTCCCGATGCCGAACCGCCGGTGAACCGCCGCCCGACCATCGAGCCGCTGCCGAGCCGCCGCCGGCCCGTTACTGAACAAGACTCGCGAAAGCGGGATAACCGGCAACTGGGACACCGGTAAGCTCGTGCTCGTTTTCTGGCCCGACTTGGAGGAGATGAGCCGTGCGGGTGTCCCGGAAGATCGCCGTCACACTGGCGGGGGCGGCCGTCCTCGCCCAGGCCGCGGCCTGTTCCTCCGACGAGCCCGCGGCGGGCAAGGAACCGCAGGCGGTGGCGGAGGACACGACGCCCGCCGAGACCCCGTCCCCGGAGCCGGCGCACCCCTTCACCGGCCTGCCCGGCGCCGCGCGCAGGCCGGTGCTCGCGGCGAAGATCGAGAACACCTCGGCCGGCAAGCCCCAGCTCGGCCTGAAGAGCGCCGACATCGTCTACGTCGAGCAGGTCGAGGCCGGCCTGACCCGCCTCATGGCGATCTTCTCCTCGAAGCTCCCGCCCAAGATCGGACCGGTGCGCAGCGCCCGCATCTCCGACCTGCACATCCTGCCGCAGTTCGGCAAGCCCGCCCTGGCCTACTCCGGCGTGCAGACCAAGATGATCCCCAAGGTCCAGGAGGCGTCCCTCGTCGACGTCTCCGACAGCAGGGCCCCGGGCGCCTACTTCCGCCAGCCCGGCCGCTACGCGCCCTACAACCTGTTCGCCGAGCCCAGGAAGCTCCTGGCCAAGGCGTCCGGGACGAGCAAGGCCAAGGACATCGGCTTCACCTTCGGCGACGCCCCCGAGGACGGGACGCCGAAGAAGTCGTTCAGCGTGCGGTACCCGGCGGCCCGCTTCACCTTCACCTGGTCGGACGCCGCCAAGAAGTGGCTGGTCTGGCAGGACGGCAAGAAGGACATGGCCGCCGAGGGCGGTCAGCTCGGCGCCCCGACCATCGTCGTGCAGTACGCCAAGACCGAGCGTTCGGAATACCACGACCTCAACCAGAGCTACACCCCCCTGGTGCACTCCACCGGCACGGGCAGGGCGGTCGTGCTCCGGGACGGGCAGGCGTTCAAGGCCAAGTGGTCGCGCGAATCGGAGCGGGACGGCACCGTCTTCACCACCGAGACCGGGGACCCGATGAACTTCGCCCCCGGGCAGGTGTGGGTCGTCCTGGCCGCGCCCAAGCCCGTGATCCCCTGACGGGGGCGGCCGTACAGGAGCCGGCGACCCCCTGACGGGGGCGGCCGGCCGTACAGGATGGCCAAGAAGATCCCCCGAAGGCGACGGATCGGCGTGTGAGGGCACACACCGATCACCGCCTACCATGAAGAAGTGGCGGCCGTCCCCGTGAAAGGGGCGCCCGTGATCCGCAACCAGCCGTCGTGAGGTAGAGCCCCGTGTCCAGCAGCACGCCCGAAGTCACCGAGTCCGCCGTCACCGGAACCGCCCGGGTCAAGCGCGGCATGGCAGAGATGCTCAAGGGCGGCGTCATCATGGACGTCGTCACCCCGGAGCAGGCCAAGATCGCCGAGGACGCCGGCGCGGTCGCCGTCATGGCCCTCGAGCGGGTCCCCGCCGACATCCGCGCCCAGGGCGGCGTGTCCCGGATGAGCGACCCCGACATGATCGACGGCATCATCTCCGCCGTCTCGATCCCCGTCATGGCCAAGGCCCGCATCGGCCACTTCGTCGAGGCCCAGCTCCTGCAGTCGCTCGGCGTCGACTACGTCGACGAGTCCGAGGTGCTGACCCCCGCCGACTACGCCAACCACATCGACAAGTGGCGCTTCACCGTGCCCTTCGTCTGCGGCGCCACCAACCTCGGCGAGGCGCTGCGCCGCATCACCGAGGGCGCGGCCATGATCCGCTCCAAGGGCGAGGCCGGCACCGGCGACGTCTCCAACGCCGTCACCCACATGCGCACGATCCGGGGCGAGATCAAGCGCCTCACCTCGCTGCCGGAGGACGAGCTGTACGTCGCGGCCAAGGAGCTGCAGGCGCCGTACGAGCTGGTCGCCGAGGTCGCCAGGGCCGGCAAGCTGCCCGTGGTGCTCTTCACCGCCGGCGGCATCGCCACCCCGGCCGACGCCGCGATGATGATGCAGCTCGGCGCGGAGGGCGTGTTCGTCGGCTCGGGCATCTTCAAGTCCGGCAACCCGGCGCAGCGCGCCGCCGCGATCGTCAAGGCCACCACCTTCTACGACGACCCGGACGTCGTCGCCAAGGTCTCCCGGGGCCTGGGCGAGGCCATGGTCGGCATCAACGTCGACGACATCCCGGTCCCGCACCGCCTCGCCGAGCGCGGCTGGTAGGAGATTTCAGGGAAGGCGGCATCTGTGAAGGATGCCGCCTTTCCGCTTTCCCGAACTGTTCCTCCACCGTTGTGAACTGATCTCCTCGCAGCGGATCGGTATCGGACCAGTGAGTGCCTCGACGTCGATATCTGGTGATGAACACCAAATGCGCGTCGAAGTGGGAGACGACATGGCGGCGGTGCGTACTTCGAGGTTCGGTTTCCATCTCGGTGAGGTGAGCCGAACGCTACGATCCGGGCGTGGAGACGGTGAAGCAGGCCCGGGCGCACGTGGCCCGCCTGGAGTTGAGCAACGCTCAGGCGGCGGTGCTGGACGGTCAGGCGCACGCCGCCCGGGCCCTGTGGAATCTGCTCCACGAATACTTCACCTTCCGCCAAGGCCGCTTCGCCACGCTGAAAGACTGTGACGCGGCGATCCGCCAAGCCCGCCGTGAGATCGACTGGCTCGGGCAGCTGCCTGCCCAGGCGGCTCAGGCGGTGTTGAAGACGTATCGGCAGGCGTGGGTGAACTTCTTCAACCCTGACCACCCCGCCGACCGCCCGACGTTCAAGACCCGCCACCGCTCCCGCCCGGCCGTCGACGTGCCTCAGGCCAGCGCTCTGCGGATCGCGCGGATCAATCGGCGCTGAGGTGCGGTCAGCCTGCCCAAGATCGGCCGGGTGCGCTTCCGGTGGACCAGGGACCTGCCCGGCGTCACCCGGGGCGGCCCGGTCGGGCGGATCACCGGAGCGCGGTTGGTCAAGGACGCCTTCGGCTGGCAGATCGTCTTCCGCACCGAGACCATGACCGCCGTGATCTCCGACCCTCATCCCGACCCGATGGTGGGGATCGACCGGGGCATCACCGTCGCCCTGGCGTTGTCGGACGGCACCACGCGTGAGCACGGGCCTTGACTCACCACGGGCGAGAAGGAACGTCTGCGTCGCCTGGAGCGGAAGTCCGCCCGCCAGCGCCGCGCCCGTGGCTCCGGGCAGCCCACCTCCAAACGACTGACCCGCACCTATGCCCAGATCGCCCGGCTCCGCGCGACAGCCAAGCGCCGAGCCGTGGACTGGCAGCACCAGACCACCACCGAACTCGCTCGCGCCTTCAGCGTGATCGCGGTGGAGGACCTGGAGATCACGGCCATGCTTCGCTCCGCCAAGGGCACGCTTGAGCGCCCTGGCCGCAATGTGGCGCAGAAGGCCGGGCTGAACCGCGCCATCGCCGGGGAGGCGTGGGGCCGCACGGTCACCTTCCTGGAGTACAAGATCCGTGATCGCGGCGGCCAGGTCGTGAAGGTCCCGGCAGGGGGGACATCGCAGACCTGCCACCGGTGCGGGCATCGCGACCCGGCGGCCCGCAACGGGATCAGGTACGCCTGCGCCAATCATGCGTGCGGCTGGGTCGGGCACGCCGATACCAATGCCGCAATCAACATTTACAACGCCGCGGGGACCGCGGTGTCAGGACGTGGAGACCTCGGGGCTGCCCGGTCCGCGAAGCGTCAACCCCCGTGCGCCGCATGACCACGACGCGACGGGAGAAGCTCCGGCCTTCAGGCCGGGGAGGGGTTCAAAACAACCAGCGGGGTTACGTGCTGACCCGGATCGAGCCGGGCGCGCTCACCGCCGACTTCAAGGTGGTGCCCAGGGTGACCGAGGCCGGGGCCGGCGCGTACACCAGGGCGACCTTCGTCGTGGAGGACCGGGTCCCGGGCGTCCAGCAGACCTACCTGCGCCCGCTGGACCCGTCCGTGGCGAGGCGGGCCGAGCCGTCGGACGCCGAGCGGATCCAGGAGGTGGTGGACGCCGAGACCAGGCGTCCCTGACCGTCTGGTCCCCGCCGCGGCGGGGGACGGCGGGGGAGGGCGGCGTCCCGGCGGGGCGCCGCCCTCCCTTCGGAATAATGCTTAGTCTGGCTAAGTTAGACTGGCTAACCATGACGACGGACGAACTCGCCGAGAGCCTCTCCAAAGAGCTGCGCCACCTGGTGCTGCTCCTGCGCCGCGTGGCGGCGGGACAGCCGGTCACCAGCCAGCAGTACGCCGTGATGGGATCGCTGGAGGGCGGTCCGCGCCGGATGACCGAGCTGGCCGAGGAGCACGGGGTCCAGCTCCCCACCATGACGGTGCAGATCAACAGGCTGGAGGAACCCGGCCTGGTGGCCCGCTCCGCCGACCCCTCCGACGCCCGGGTCCGCACGGTCGAGCTGACCGGGGAGGGTCGCGCCCGCCTGGCGGCCGTACGCCGGGCCCGCGTCTCCTACCTCGTCACCCAGCTCGGCCTGCTCACCCCCGAGGAGCGCGACGCCGTCGCCGCCGCCCTGCCCGCGCTGGCCAAGCTGGGCCGCGCGTGACCCGCGAGGTCCCGTGCCCGGCCGCGCGTGACCCGCGTGACCCGCGAGGTACCGCGCGGCCCGCGGGCCGCCCCGAACCGGCCGATCCGCGGGCCCCGTGGGATCCCGCGCGGTCCCGCAGGCGATCCCACGTCCCCGACCGGCCGTGACCCGGCCGGCCTCCTTCCCTCAAGTTCCCCTCAAGGAGCCACTCCCATGTCCTCGCAGAGTCCGGGTGGAATCCTCCGCCAGCCGATGTCGGTGTGGGCCACCGCCTTCGCCGCGGTGGTCGCGTTCATGGGCATCGGCCTGGTCGACCCGATCCTGCCCTCCATCGCCGAGAACCTGAACGCCGGCCCCAGCCAGGTCTCCCTGCTGTTCACCAGCTACTTCCTGGTCACCGCCGTGGCGATGCTCGTCACCGGCTGGGTCTCCAGCCGGATCGGCGGCAAGCGCACCCTGCTGCTCGGCCTGTTCCTGGTCGTCGTCTTCGCCGGCCTGTCCGGCACCTCGGACAGCGTCGGCGCGCTCATCGGCTTCCGCGCCGGCTGGGGGCTGGGCAACGCCCTGTTCGTCGCCACCGCCCTCGCGGTCATCGTCGGCGCGGCCAGCGGCGGCGCCGAGGCCGCGATCATCCTGTACGAGGCCGCCCTCGGCCTGGGCATCTTGATGGGCCCGCTGGCCGGCGCCCTCCTCGGCGACTGGAACTGGCGCGGTCCCTTCTTCGGCACCGCGACCCTGATGGCCGTCGGGTTCGTCTTCATCGCGACCCTGCTGAGGGACACGCCCCGGCCCGCGGTGAAGACCCGCCTCAGCGACCCGCTGCGCGCCCTGGCCCACGGCGGACTGTCCACCACCGCCTTCACCGCGTTCTTCTACAACTTCGCCTTCTTCACCATCCTGGCCTTCACCCCGTTCATCCTCGGCATGTCGGCCTACGGCATCGGCGCGGTGTTCTTCGGCTGGGGCGTCCTCGTGGCGCTCGCCTCGGTCTTCGCCGCCCCGGCCATGAGCCGCAGGATCGGCTCGGTGCGGGTGCTGTACCTGTCCCTGGGGACGCTCGCCGTCCTGCAGGCGGGCATCGCCCTGTTCAGCGCGACCGGCCTGCGCGCGGGCGTCGTCGTCTGCGTCGTGCTGTGCGGCATCCCGGCCGGGCTGAACAACACCGTGTTCACCGAGGCCGCCATGGAGGTGTCCGACGCGCCCCGGCCCGTCGCCTCGGCCGGCTACAACTTCGTCCGCTGGACGGGCGGGGCCATCGCGCCCTACATCGTGACCAAGCTGGGCGAGGAGATCGGCGCGCCCGTGCCGTACTGCCTGGGCGCGGTCTGCTGCCTGGTCGGCGTGGCCTTCCTGTACGGCAGGCGCCACCATCTGGCGAGCCTCACGCGGATGGACGCCGGTCACGCCGGTCACGCCGCCCGCGACCTGTCGGCCGCCTGACCCCGGCGAGGCCGGAAACGGAACCGGGGCCCGGCCGTACGGCGTGGGCACGGCGGGGCACGGCGGGCCCCGCGCCCGCCCCGCCCCGCCCCGCCCGCGGATCGGCCGGTTTGGGGCGGTCCGCGGGGTGGCCATACGCTTGAACCGCATCACGAGCCCCTCGAAAGGACCATCGGTGACCATCGCCCCGACGATCGGTGTCTTCGCCCTGCAGGGAGACGTCCGCGAGCACGCGCGCTGCCTGGAGCAGGCGGGCGCCAGGGCCGTGGCCGTACGGCGCCCCGAGGAACTGGAGGCGGTCGACGCGCTGGTCGTCCCGGGAGGGGAGTCCACCACGATGTGGAAGCTCGCCGACACCTTCGAGCTGCTTGAGCCGCTCCGGGCGAGGATCAAGGACGGCATGCCCGCCTACGGCTCCTGCGCTGGCATGATCATGCTGGCCGACCGGATCGAGGGCGGCATCGAGGGCCAGCAGACCATCGGCGGCATCGACATGGTGGTCCGGCGCAACGCCTTCGGCCGCCAGGTCGACTCCTTCGAGTCCGACATCGACTTCGCGGGCATGGGCCCGCTGCGGGCGGTCTTCATCCGCGCCCCCTGGGTGGAATCGGTCGGTTCCGATGTCGACGTGCTGGCCCGGGCCGAAGCTGGGGATAGGATCGTCGCGGTCCGTCAGGGGCCTCTGCTGGCCACGTCCTTCCACCCGGAGCTCACCGGGGGCTGCGATGTGCATTCATACTTCGTTGAGATGGTGAGGGAGCTCTAGTCGATGTCCGGCCACTCCAAATGGGCGACGACCAAGCACAAGAAGGCCGCGCTCGACTCCAAGCGCGGCAAGCTGTTCGCCAAGCTCATCAAGAACATCGAGGTCGCGGCCCGGACCGGTGGTCCCGACCCGGACGGCAACCCGACGCTGTACGACGCCATCACCAAGGCGCGCAAGAGCTCGGTCCCGCTGGACAACATCGAGCGCGCCCGCAAGCGCGGCGGCGGTCTGGAGGCCGGCGGCGCCGACTGGCAGACCATCATGTACGAGGGCTACGCCCCCGGCGGCGTCGCCGTGCTGATCGAGTGCCTGACCGACAACCGCAACCGCGCCGCCTCCGAGGTCCGCGTGGCGCTGACCCGCAACGGCGGCTCCCTGGCCGACCCCGGCTCGGTGTCCTACATGTTCAACCGCAAGGGCGTCGTGCTCGTCCCCAAGGGCTCGCTGACCGAGGACGACGTGCTGGTCGCGGTCCTCGACGCGGGCGCCGAGGAGGTCAACGACCTGGGTGACCAGTTCGAGGTCGTCTCCGAGGCCGGCGACCTCGTCCCGGTCCGCAAGGCCCTGCAGGACGCCGGGATCGACTACGACTCGGCCGAGTCGAGCTTCCTGCCGACGATGAACGTCCCGCTCGACGAGGACGGCGCGCGCAAGGTCTTCCGGCTGATCGACGCCCTGGAGGACAGCGACGACGTGCAGAACGTCTGGGCCAACTTCGACGTCTCCGACGACGTCATGGAGAAGCTGGACGCCTGACCGGCCGCCCGCCGCCTTCGCCGTACGCCCGTCCCGCCGTACCGCGGAGGCGGGCGTACGGCCGCCCGGGGCCCCTCCCGCGCGCTCCCGTGTCCGGGGCGGCGCCCGCCCGGACGCGTGGCCGTACACGGGTGGATCCATGGGCTTCCCATGAGGTTCCCCGGAAAAGCGCGGCCTTCGGTTTACCTAAATAAATGAGGGCATATGCCGCCCTACGATGCCGAACCCTGACCTCATCTTCGCCGTGGCGGGCGTCGCCGCCCTGTTCGCGGCGATCCTGCCGCGCCTGCTCAACCGGCGTGCCTTCTCGCTGCCGCTGGCCTGCCTGATCGGCGGCGCGCTGCTCTACCTCCTGCCCCTGGACCTGCCCGAGCCCGACCCGGTGGCACACCGGGCGCTGCTGGAGCACGCCACCGAGATCTGCGTCCTCATCTCGCTGATGGGCGCCGGGCTGGCGATCAACCGGCCCTTCGAGCCGCGCCGCTGGACCTCCACCTGGCGGCTGCTGGGCTGGACACTCCCGCTGACCGTCGGCGCCGTCACGCTGGCCGTCCACGGCCTGCTGGGCTGGCCGTGGGCCGCCGCGCTGCTGCTGGGCGCGGTGCTCGCGCCGACCGACCCGGTGCTCGCCTCCGACGTGCAGGTCGGCGAGCCCGTCGACTCCGAGACCGACGACGACGAGGTCCGCTTCACCCTCACCTCCGAGGCCGGGCTCAACGACGGCCTGGCCTTCCCCCTGGTGTTCGCCGCGATCGCGCTGGCGGCGGCGGGCGGCGGCCTGGAATGGACCGGGGAGTGGGTGCTGGTGGACCTGCTCTACCGGTGCGGGGCGGGCGTCGTGGGCGGCCTGCTGGCCGGCAAGGCGCTGGGCCGGCTGTTCTTCCGCGCCCAGGTCTCCGACCTGCGGCTCGCCGAGCATCGCGACGGCTTCGTGGCGCTGGCCGCGACCTTCCTCGCCTACGGCCTGACCGAGCTGGTGCACGGCTACGGCTTCATCGCGGTGTTCGTGACCGCCTGCACGATCAGGGCCGCCGAGCGCACGCACGGCTACAACGCCGTCCTGCACGGCTTCATCGAGCAGATCGAGCGGCTGTTCACCGCCTGGCTGATCCTGCTGCTCGGCGGGTTCGTGGCCACCGGCGGCCTGGCCGCGCTCACCTGGCGGGGCGCGGCGGTCGGCCTGCTCCTGCTGCTGGTGATCCGCCCGCTGACCGGGTGGCTCGCCACGCTCGGCGGCCGGCCGGGGCCGCGCGAGCGCGGCGTGATGGCCTTCTTCGGCATCCGGGGCATCGGCTCGCTGTTCTACCTCGCCTACGCCCTCGGCCAGGCCGACTTCGGCGTGCCCGCGGAGGAGCTGTGGGCGGTGGTGGCCTTCACCGTGCTGGCCTCCCTGGTGCTGCACGGTGTCACGGCGACCCCGGTGATGACGCGCCTGGACCGCCTGCGCGGCCACCAGGAGCCGGACGGGGCCGATGAGCGCTCCCCGGAGCGCACGGCCTAGGTTGGGGGACCGTGGAAATACGTGAGCTGACCGCCGGCGATCTCGACGCGGCGCTGGACAACCGTGTCCGGGCCTTCGGGCCCGTCCCGGAGGGCGAGGCGGAGCCCTGGCGGCGCGGCGTCCTGCCCGCCGTGGAGGAGGGCAGATACCTCGGCGCCTTCGACGGCGCCCGCCTCGTCGCCACGACCCGCATCGAGGACTTCACCCAGTGGTGGCACGGCAGGCCGCTGCCCATGGGCGGCATCGCCTCGGTCACCGTCGCCCCCGAGGACCGGGGCCGCGGCGTCGGACGGATGATCATGCGGGCCGCCCTGGACCGCTGCGCCGCGCTGAGGCTGCCGGTCTCGGCACTGTACCCCGCCACCACCCGCATCTACCGCTCGCTCGGCTGGGAGCACGCCGGGGCCCTGCACCGGGCCGTGCTGCCCACCGAGGGGCTGCGCTCGATCCGCACGACCGGCGACGTCCCGCTCCGCCGTACCGGCCCCGGGGACGCCCGCGCGCTGGGCGAGGTCATCGGGCGCGTCCACGCCGCCACCCGCGCCTCCGGGCCGGTCCGCCGGAGCGAGGCGGACGTGCGCCGGTGGCTGGAGAGCACCCGCGACTTCGTCTACCTGGCCGAGGACGGCTTCGTGGCCTACGGCTGGGACGGCCCCGACATCGCGGTCACCGGCCTGGTCGCCGGCTCGGAGGCCACGGCCAGGGCGCTGTGGGCGCTGGTCGGCTCCTCGTCCTCCGTCGCCAAGAAGGTCCGCGCGGTCGTCGCCCCCGACGACCCGGTGTTCTGGCTGCTCGGCGAGCGGGTGAACGACGAGGTCGCGCAGAGCCGCTGGATGTTCCGCGTGGTGGACCCGGCGGCGGCCGTCGCCGGGCGCGGGTTCCCGGCGGGCGTCACCCTCGACGTCGTGGTCCACGTCGACGACCCCGAGCGGCCCGCCTCCTCCGGGCCCTGGCATCTGGCGGTCTCCGGCGGCTCCGGTACGGCCCAGCCCGCCGGGACCATCCCGGGGACGGCCCCCGCCCTCACCGCCGGGGGCCTCTCCGCGCTGTTCGCGGGCGTGCCGGCCGCCACCCTGCGCCGCGCGGGCCTCCTCACCGGGCCGGCGGACGCCGACGACGCCCTCGACGCGGCCTTCCACGCCCGGCCGTACATGACCGACTCGTTCTGAGCGCGCCGGCCACGGGACGGGGTGGGACGGTGACGGCGGCGAGGGCGGTTCGATGGCCGTGCGCGCCCTGCCCGCAGACGGTAGAGTCGGGCACCGAACAGGTGTTCGGCGAGCGGAAGGCGTGCCGGTGCGGTTGCCCGAACTGCGGGTGATGGGGGTCGATCCGGGGCTGACGCGGTGCGGGCTCGGAGCGGTCGAGGGGCGCCCCGGGGCGCCGCTCCGCCTGGTCAAGGTCGGGGTGATGCGCACCCCCGCCGACGACGAGATCGGCGCCCGGCTGGTGGCGATCGAGGCCGGCATCGAGCGCTGGCTCGACGAGATCGAGCCGGACGCCGTGGCCGTGGAGCGCGTCTTCGCCCAGCACAACCTGCGCACCGTCATGGGCACCGCCCAGGCGTCGGCGGTGGCGATCCTGTGCGCCTCCCGCCGTGGGCTGCCGGTGGCGCTGCACACCCCGTCGGAGGTCAAGGCCGCGATCACCGGCAGCGGCACGGCCGACAAACGCCAGGTCGGCACCATGGTGACCAGGCTGCTGCGGCTCGACGCCATGCCCAAGCCCGCCGACGCCGCCGACGCGCTCGCCCTGGCCATCTGCCACGTCTGGCGGGGCGGCGCCCAGAACAGACTGGCCGAGGCGGCCGCGCGGGCCACCGGCGCGGGCGGCGGGGTCACCGCCGCCGCGTACTTCCGCGGGCGGGGCAGGCCCGCCGGATACTCGAGAGGAACGACGAAGTGATCGCCTCGGTGCGAGGACGGGTGGCCGCGATCGCCCCCGACGGAGCGGTGGTCGAGGTCGGCGGCGTCGGCGTGCTGGTGCACTGCACGCCCGGCACACTGGCGGCGCTGCGCGTGGGGGAGGAGGCCCGGCTGGCCACCTCGCTGGTGGTGCGCGAGGAGTCCCTCACGCTGTACGGCTTCGCCGACGACGACGAGCGGAGGATCTTCGAGCTGCTCCAGGCGGCCAGCGGGGTCGGCCCGAAGGTCGCGCTGGCGATGCTCGCCGTGCACACGCCCAACGCGCTGCGGATGGCCGTGGCCGCCGCCGACGTCAAGGCGCTGACCCGGGTCCCCGGGGTGGGCCCCAAGGGCGCCCAGCGGATCATCGTCGACCTCAAGGACAAGCTCGGCACACCCGAGGAGGCCGTCAGCGCCGCCCTCAACGGCGGCCCGGCCGTCCCCGCCTGGCGCGAGCAGGTCCACTCCGGCCTGGTCGGGCTGGGATACTCGGCCAAGGACGCCGACGAGGCCGTCGCGCTCGTCGCGCCCCAGGCCGACGCCGAGACGGCCCAGGGCCGCGCGCCCCAGGTGGCGGCGCTGCTCAAGGCCGCGCTGCGCGTGCTGAGCGTGCGGTGAGGGGGGAGACGCCGTGAGCTTCGAGCGGGAACTCGTCTCGGCCGACGCCGAGGGCGACGAGCGGCTGGTCGAGGCCGCGCTGCGGCCCAAGCGGCTGGAGGAGTTCATCGGCCAGGCGCGGGTGCGCGAGCAGCTGTCGCTGGTGCTGCAGAGCGCGCTGCGGCGCAACCGGCCGCCCGACCACGTGCTGATGAGCGGCGGCCCCGGTCTCGGAAAGACCACCCTCGCCATGATCATCGCCACCGAGCTGTCGGCCCCCATCCGGATCACCTCCGGGCCGGCGCTGGAGCGGGCCGGTGACCTCGCGGCCATCCTCTCCACATTGTCGGAGGGCGAGGTGCTGTTCATCGACGAGATCCACCGGATGGCCCGCCCCGCCGAGGAGATGCTCTACCTCGCGATGGAGGACTTCCGGGTGGACATCGTGGTGGGCAAGGGGCCCGGGGCCACCGCGATCCCGCTGGAGGTCGCCCCGTTCACCCTGGTCGGCGCCACCACCCGGGCCGGCCTGCTGCCCGCGCCGCTGCGCGACCGGTTCGGGTTCGTCGCCCACATGGACTTCTACGACGCCGGTGAGCTGGAGCTGGTGCTGCACCGCTCGGCGGCGCTGCTCGGCCTGGAGCTGCCCGGCGACGCCGCCCGCGAGATCGCCGGGCGCTCCCGCGGCACGCCCCGCATCGCCAACCGCCTGCTGCGCCGGGTCCGCGACTTCGCGGAGGTGCGGTCCGACGGCGTCGTCACCCGCGACGTCGCCGCGGCGGCGCTGAACCTCTACGAGGTCGACGCCGAGGGGCTCGACCGGCTCGACCGGGCGGTCCTCACCGCGCTGCTGGGCAAGTTCGGCGGCGGCCCGGTCGGCCTGTCCACCCTCGCGGTCGCGGTCGGCGAGGAGCCCGAGACGGTCGAGGTGGTGGCCGAGCCGTTCCTGGTGCGCCAGGGGCTGCTGGCCCGCACCCCCCGCGGCCGGGTGGCGACCGCCGCGGCATGGCTCCACCTGGGGCTCGTCCCGCCGCCGGACGCCTTCGGCGCCCCGCCGGCGTCCGCTGATCTCGGGGATGACCCGGGCTCGATGTGACGTTGGGATTGCAGAGGGAAACTCCGCGGGGTCAATCACAGATCGATGACAACGATATCGAAATGGGAACTTCCTTCGGAGCCCGTTCGTGGGTTCGTTGCCGCGCTCCTAACAGCTCGCCTAAACTCCGTGGCTTGGCTGGCTGTGTAGGCTGACGTGCTGAGCGGCGTGCCCGTTATACGACGTCCGGCGCCACGCCGGTCATTTCTGAGCGTAAGGAGCGGCCCCATGGGCGGCAGCAGCGGTTACTCAAGCCTCATCATGATCGCGTTGATGGTCGTGGTGTTCTACTTCCTGCTCATCCGGCCGCAGCGCAAGCGGCAGCAGGAGCAGGCCCAGATGCAGAACTCCCTGGCCCCGGGAGCCCGCGTCATGACGACGACCGGCCTGTTCGCGACCGTCACGGCCATCGACGCCGACGACGTGATCCTGGAGGTCGCCCCCGGCGTCGAGACCCGGTGGGTCAAGGCCGCGATCGGCCGCGTCCTGACCCCGGTCGACGACACCGCCTCCGATGACGTCGAGTCCGCGGGCGTCGTGGAGGACAATGAGGTGGAGACCGTTCAGCCGAAGAGCGACAACCAGGACTCGCAGCAGAAGTGAGCAGGCTCGCCATCCATCCCCTATAGCCGAAAGAACTGACGACCAGTGGCCCGACCGACCAGCGGCCAGAGCAAGCCGGGGCGCATGCTCCTGGCACTTCTGGCACTCATTCTCGCCATGGGCGGGGTGATGGCCCTCAACAAGGCGTTCACCCCCGAGTATGGCCTCGACCTCGCAGGCGGCACCACGGTGACGCTGACGCCCGTCACGCCCAACGGCGGGGCTCCCTCCCAGGAGAGCCTCGACCTGGCCGTGAACATCATCCGTGACCGGGTGAACGGCAACGGCATCTCCGACGCCGAGGTCGTCAAGTCCGGTGACAACATCGTCATCTCCGTCCCCGGAGCCGGCCAGGAGGAAGTCGTCAAGCTGGTCGGCACCACCGCGGAGCTGCGTTTCCGCCAGGTGCTGGCGGTGGGGGAGGGCTCGCCCGCGCCCCCGGGGCAGATGCCCACCCAGGCGCCGACGCCGTCCACCGCCCCGTCGGACGGCAAGGCCACCGACGGTGGCACGGGCTCGACGCCGGCCCCGACGAGCACCGCCCAGTCCAGCCCGAGCGCCTCGCCCACCGGCCGGGCCCTGTCGTCGGCGCTGACCGCTCCGGACCCGTCGGCGACCCCCTCCGCCGAGGCGGGGGCGAAGAAGGCCGCGCGCGACGGTGACAAGGCGAAGAACGCGGACAAGGCCGAGGACGGCGACAAGGCCGCCGACCGGGCCGCGCGCCGGGCGGCCAGGAACGCCGCGGCCCCGTCCGCCACCCCGAGCCCCAGCGCGACCCCGCCCGCGGCGAACGACCCGCTGGCCGGCGTCGACACCACCGGCGTCGACCCCAAGGCCCTCGAACGGTTCAAGACGCTCGACTGCGCCAAGGACAAGGGCCAGGGCGCCCAGGACGCGCCGGACCAGCAGTACGTCGGCTGCAGCCAGGACGGCTCGGCCAAGTACATCCTCGACAAGGCCGCCGTCACCGGCACCTCGATCGACAAGGCCACCTCCGGCGTCGACCAGACCACCGGCGAGTGGCTCGTCCAGCTCTCCTTCAAGGGCCAGGGCCCGCAGCAGTGGTCGAAGGTCACCACCACCGCCTTCAACTCCCAGCCGCCGCGCAACCAGGTCGCGATGGTGCTGGACGGCGTGGTGATCTCCGCGCCGGTCATCCAGGAGCCCATCACCGGCGGCCGGGCCCAGATCTCCGGCAACTTCACCCAGGTGACCGCCGACGAGCTGGCCAACCAGCTCAAGTACGGCGCGCTGCCGCTGAAGTTCAAGACGGACTCCATCGAGGAGGTCTCCTCGACCCTGGGCGCCGACCAGCTGCGCGGCGGCCTGATCGCCGGCGCGATCGGCCTCGGGCTCGTGCTGGTCTACTCGCTGCTCTACTACCGCGGCCTGGGCATCGTCTCGGTGCTGAGCCTCGTGGTCGCCACGATCCTGACCTACGAGTCGGTGGTCGTCCTCGGCGCCACCGCGGGCTTCCGCCTGTCGCTGCCGCACATCATCGGCCTCATCGTCTCGATCGGCATCACCGCGGACTCGTTCATCGTCTACTTCGAACGCATCCGCGACGAGATGAAGGAGGGCCGCCGCTCGCTGCGGGCCGCCGTCGAGGTCGCGTGGGCCCGAGCCCGGCGCACGATCCTGATCGCCGACGCGGTCATGTTCATCGCCGCCGTGGTGCTGTACTTCCTGGCCGTCGGCGGTGTGGCCGGCTTCGCGTTCGCGATGGGCCTGACCACGCTCATCGACATCGTGGTGGTGTTCATGTTCACCAAGCCGTTCGTCGCGCTCCTCGCCAGGAGGAAGTTCTTCGCCAAGGGCCACAAGCTCTCCGGCCTCGACGCCGAGCGCATGAGCCAGAGCCCCGCCGCCCCGACCGTTCCGCAGGAGGCCTGATGTCCGGCATCGCGCGCCGGCTGTACCGCGGCGAGGTCAACGTCGACTTCGTCGGCCGCAGAAAGCTCTGGTACGGCCTGTCGGCCCTCCTCCTGGCCATCTCCATCGTCGGCCTGATCGTCAACGGCCTGAACCTCGGCGTGGAGTTCAAGGGCGGCTCGGTCTTCTCCTTCAAGGCCCCCTCGGCGACCATCGAGCAGGTGCGCGGCACCTTCGAGGACGCCGGGGCGCACCAGGTCATCGTCCAGGAGACCAACAACGGCTGGAGGGTCACCACCGAGAGCCTGCCGGCCCAGGAGGTCACCAAGACCCAGAAGGCCGCGGCGGACGACTACGGCCTGGGGCAGAACGACGTCACCGTCCAGGTCATCGGCGGCTCGTGGGGCGGCCAGGTGGCCAACAAGGCCGTCATCGGCCTGATCGTCTTCATGCTGGCGATCATCCTGTACCTGACGGTGGCCTTCGAGTGGAAGATGGCGCTGTCGGCCATCGTGGCGCTCTTCCACGACCTTGTCATCACCGCCGGCGTGTACGCCTGGTCCGGCTTCGAGGTCACCCCGGCGACCCTGCTGGGCTTCCTGACCATCCTCGGATACTCGCTGTACGACGCGGTCGTCGTCTTCGACATGATCAAGGAGGTCACCGCCAAGCTCGGCACGACCTCCAAGATGACCTACACCGAGGCGGCCAACAACGCGCTGAACCACACGCTGATCCGGTCGCTGAACACCACCCTGGTGGCGATCCTGCCGGTCGCGGCGATCCTGTTCATCGGCACCACGCTGTTCGGCGCGGGCACGCTGAAGGACCTGTCGCTGGCCCTGTTCGTCGGCATGATCGTCGGTACCTACTCCTCGCTGTGCGTGGCGACGCCGCTGCTGGTGACGCTGAAGGAGCGCGAGCCGCGCTACCAGGCGATCGCCCGCCGGGTCGCGAGCCGCGGCACCGGGACCGCCCCCGTCAAGGGCGCCCGCCAGCCGGTCGCGGCGGCGGCGGCCAACGGCTCCGGCTCGGCCGGCTCCGTGGCCGACGGCGACAAGCGCAAGAAGAAGTAAACCCACCCAGATGGCGCCTCCGCTCCCGTCCCCCGGGAGCGGAGGCGTTTTCATAAGGAAGTGACATGAGCGACCTGCGCACCCTCATCCTCGGCCGGATCCGCGACGTGCCCGACTATCCCCAGCCGGGCGTGGTCTTCAAGGACATCACCCCCCTGCTCGCCGACCCCGAGGCGTTCGCCGCCGTGGTGGACGAGCTGGCCGGCGCGTACCGGGTGGACAAGATCGTCGGTATCGAGGCCCGCGGGTTCATCCTGGCCGCCCCGGTGGCGCACAAGGCGGCCGCGGGGTTCGTCCCGGTACGCAAGAAAGGCAAACTTCCTGCGGAAACGCTTGAGGAGTCCTACGATCTGGAGTACGGCTCCGCTGTCATCGAGGTGCACCGGGACGCCTTCGCCCCCGGCGAGCGGGTCCTGATCGTCGACGACGTGCTCGCCACCGGCGGCACGGCGCGTGCGGCGGTGGAGCTGGTCCGCAGGGCGGGCGCCGAGGTCGTCGCCATCGCCGTGCTCATGGAACTGGCCTTCCTCAACGGGCGGGAACGACTCGACGACGTCGAAGTCCGTTCCCTGGTGATCGTCTGATCCGACCCCGGTGGGGCAGGGTTCCTGACATGTCTGGATACACTGGAGGATCTGGACTCGAACGTGAGGAGTCTGAGTGCCCCGTGATGTGGTCGTTCCCGACGTGACCGCCGATGGAGGCGGGCCCGAGGAGGCCGCCCCGGCAGGCGGTGCCGGTTCCCCCATGTCCGGAGCCACCGAGGAGAAGCCTGCCGTACGACGCAGGATCGCACGCTTTGGGGGGCAATGGAGTGGCGCCATGAATCCGGTGCTGGAGCCGTTGTTCCGCACGGTCCGCGCGACGCATCCGAAGGCGGACCTGCGGCTCCTTGAGCGTGCCTACGACGTGGCGGCCTACCACCACCGTGATCAGAAGCGCAAGAGCGGGGACCCGTACATCACCCACCCCCTGGCGGTGGCGACGATCCTGGCCGAGCTGGGCACCGACGACGAGACCCTGTGCGCCGCGCTGCTGCACGACACCGTCGAGGACACCGCCTACGGCCTGGACGAGCTGCGGGCCGACTTCGGCGACAACATCGCGCTGCTGGTCGACGGCGTCACCAAGCTCGACAAGGTCAAGTTCGGTGACGCCGCCCAGGCCGAGACCGTCCGCAAGATGGTCGTGGCGATGTCGCGGGACATCCGGGTCCTGGTGATCAAGCTCGCCGACCGGCTGCACAACATGCGGACCATGCGCTACCTGCCCGAGCACAAGCGGCAGCAGAAGTCCCGCGAGACCCTGGAGATCTTCGCTCCGCTCGCGCACCGGCTGGGCATGAACACGATCAAGTGGGAGCTGGAGGACCTCGCGTTCGCCATGCTCTACCCCAAGCGCTACGACGAGATCGCCCGCATGGTGTCGGAGCGGGCCCCGCGCCGTGACCTGTTCCTGCAGGAGGTCATCGAGAGCGTCTCCAAGGACCTGCGCGAGGCCAAGATCCGCGCGGTGGTCAAGGGCCGGCCCAAGCACTACTACTCGGTCTACCAGAAGATGATCGCGCGCGACGTCGCCTTCGACGACATCTACGACCTGGTGGGCATCCGGGTGCTGGTCGACACGGTCCGCGACTGCTACGCCGCCCTCGGAACGATCCACGCGCGATGGAACCCGGTGCCCGGCCGGTTCAAGGACTACATCGCGATGCCCAAGTTCAACATGTACCAGTCGCTGCACACCACGGTCATCGGCCCCGAGGGCAAGCCGGTGGAACTGCAGATCCGCACCCACTCCATGCACCACCGGGCCGAGTACGGCGTGGCCGCGCACTGGAAGTACAAGGAGGACATGACGGCCTCCGGCGCCCCGGGGACGAAGCTGAAGCCCGCCAGCGACATGGCCTGGCTGCGCCAGCTCCTCGACTGGCAGAAGGAGACCGCCGACCCCGGCGAGTTCCTGGAGTCGCTCAGGTTCGACCTGTCGGTCTCGGAGGTGTACGTCTTCACCCCGCGGGGCCAGGTGATCGCCCTGCCCGAGGGGGCGACGCCGGTCGACTTCGCCTACGCCGTGCACACCGAGGTCGGTCACCGCTGTATCGGCGCCCGGGTCAACGGCCGCCTGGTGCCGCTGGAGTCGCGGCTGGGCAACGGCGACACGGTGGAGATCTTCACCTCCAAGTCGCCGGACGCCGGTCCCTCGCGTGACTGGCTGAAGTTCGTCAAGTCGGGCCGGGCCCGCAACAAGATCCGGCAGTGGTTCTCCAAGGAGCGCCGCGAGACCGCGATCGAGGCGGGCAAGGAGGCCATCGGCCGGGCCATGCGCAAGCAGGGGCTGCCGCTGCAGCGCCTGATGTCGGGGGAGTCGCTGCTGACCCTCGCCAGGGACCTGCGTTACCCCGACGTCTCCGCCCTGTACGCGGCCGTCGGCGAGGGCCACATCGCCGCCCAGGCGGTCGTGCAGAAGCTCGTGCACTCCGTCGGGGGAGTGGACGGCGCCGAGGAGGACATCGCCGAGGTCTCGGTGCCGACGAAGCTGCGGGGCCGTCCCCGCGGCGGCAGCGGCGGCGCGGGCGTGGTGGTCGCGGGCGACTCCGACGTGTGGGTGCGCCTGTCGCGCTGCTGCACCCCGGTGCCCGGCGACGACATCCTCGGTTTCGTCACCCGCGGGCACGGAGTGTCGGTGCACCGCACCAACTGCCCCAACGGGGATCAGCTGAAGACCCAGCCGGACCGGCTGGTGGAGGTGTCCTGGGCGTCGGGGAGCGACTCGGTGTTCCTGGTGGCGCTCCAGGTCGAGGCGCTCGACCGGCCGCGGCTGCTGTCGGACGTCACCCGCACCCTGTCGGACCAGCACGTGAACATCCTGTCGGCGTCGGTCACGACGTCCCGCGACCGGGTGGCGATCAGCAAGTTCACCTTCGAGATGGCCGACCCCAAGCACCTCGGGCACGTCCTGAAGGCGGTGCGCAACATCCCCGGCGTCTACGACGTCTACCGGGTGAGCGGCGCCGGCTCCTGACCGCCGCCCCGGGGCGTGTCCGTCCCGGGCGCGGAGAGGGAGCCGGCCCCGGGCCGTCGCACGGGCACGAGCCGACCTGACGGGCCCGCTCGGGCTCTGTCACGCGGACGGGGGCCCGTACAGCCGAACCGGGCGCCCCGCGCGGGGACACCCGGTCACGTGCCGTGCGGGAGGTCAGGAGAACTCGGCGAGCGTGCGCTCGGCCTCCTCCAGCCAGGAACGACGGGCTTCCAGGGCCTCCTCGGCGTCCTTGACGTCCTTGTCCCGGCCCGCAGCCCTGGCCTTGGCCAGGCGGGCCTCAAGCTGCTCGATCGACCGGTGGAGCTGGTCGACCGTGTTCTGGGCGCGGGCGCGGGCCTCGGGGTTGGAGCGCTTCCACTCCGCCTCCTCGGCCTTGCGGACCGCCTCGTCGATGCGGCGCAGACCGCCCTCCAGGCGGTCGCGCTGCTCCCGGGGGACCGGACCGGCGGCCTCCCAGCGCTCCAGGAGGCCCCGCAGGGTCGCCCTGGCCGACCGGGCGTCGGAGACCGGCAGGATCTTCTCCGCCTCGGCCAGGAGCTGCTCCTTGACCTCGGCGTTGGCCGCGAGCGAGGCGTCGCGCTCGGCGAAGACCGCCGAGCGGGCCTGGAAGAACTGGTCCTGGGCGGCCTTGAACCGGCCCCACAGCTCGTCCTCGACCTCGCGGGAGGCCCGGCCCGCGGCCTTCCACTGCCGCATCAGCTCGCGGTAGGCGGCGGCCGTCCCGCCCCAGTCGTCGGAGGAGGCCAGCGCCTCCGCCTCGGTGACGATCTGCTCCTTGGTGGAGCGCACGCCCTCCCGCTGCTCGTCCAGCCCGGCGAAGTACGCCTTGCGCCGCTTGGCGAAGGCCGTCCGGGCGGCCGACAGCCGCTTCCAGAGCGCGGCCTCGGTCACCCGGTCGATGCGCTCGGCGGTCTTCCACTCCTCGATGAGCTGGCGCAGCCGTTCGCCGCCGCTCTTCCAGTGCGTGGTGTCCTCGGCGATCCGCTCGGCCTCGCCGACGATGCGCTCCTTGACCGCCCTGGCCTCGGCTCGGGCCACGTCGCGCGCGGCCTTGACCTCCTCGCGGCGCTGGGCGACCGTCTCCGTGAGGGCGTTCAGGCGGCCCAGCAGCGCGTCGAGGTCGCCGACGGCGTGCGCGCCGGTGATCGCCTCACGCAGCTTGACGATTGTCGCCTCCGCCTGGGCCGGTGGCAGGTCGGTGCCGCGGACCCGCTGCTCCAGCAGCATGACCTGCCCGGCCAGCTCGTCGAACTTGCGATGGAAGTAGGCGAGTGCCTCTTCCGGCTCGCCGGCCTGCCAGGACCCGACGGCCCGTTCTCCCTCAGCCGTACGCACGTAGACGGTGCCGTCGTCGTCTACCCGGCCCCACGGGTCGGTGCTCACCGTGTCCTCCCGCACTTTCATCAGCCTTTCGAGGCTAACCGCATCTTGGTTGTATTACGTCAGCTCTTGCCGGACATTGTCACGTTTTTGATTTCGACGGTTTCCTTCGGAGCCCCGGTGCCGTCGGGTCCCGGCGTGATGACGCCTCCCTTGTTCACCTCGTCGATGATCTCCATTCCCTTCGTGACCGTACCGAACGGCGTGTAGTTCGGGGGGAGCTGGGTGTCGCCGTACACGATGAAGAACTGGCTGCCGTTGGTGTCGGCGCCGCTGTTGGCCATGGCCACGACGCCGCGGGTGTACTTGGCGCCGTCGAGGTTCTCGTTGACGAAACGGTACCCCGGCCCGCCCTGGCCGTCGGTCTGGCTCTTGCCGTCGGCCTTGGCGAGGGGGTCGCCGCACTGCAGCACCGGGAACTGCTCGGAGCCCAGCCGGTGGCACTTGGAACCGTTGAAGTAGTCCTTCTTCGCCAGGAAGGCGAAGGAGTTGACCGTGCACGGGGTCTTGTCGGCCGACACCTGGATCACGATGTCGCCACGGTTCGTCTTCAGCGTCATCGCCTTGGGCGAGGTGTCCACCTTGGCCGGCGGCATGCCGACGTTCTTCGCCGCCCCCTCGGTGTCGGGGACGTAGCCGCAGGTGCCGGTCGCCGGGTCGAAGGCGGCGGGCTTGGGGCCCTCGCTCGCGCTCGTGGCGGGGCTGGGGCTCCCCGACGCCGACGCGGCGGAGGTGGCGTCCGAGTCACCGCCCCCGATCAGGGCGATCGCGGCGACCACACCGCCCACCACCAGCACGACCCCGGCGGTGGTGCCGATGACCGCGACGCGCTTCGCCCTGGTCTCACGCTCGGTGCGCCGCTTCATCTGCCGCTCGTAGTGCTCGCGTGCCAGCTGCTTCTGGCGGTCCTTGCCGCTCACCGCTTCGCCCTCCCGAGTGCCGGAGTGTTACTTATTGAGGTGGGCGAATCGTATCGGCCAAAGGGTGATGGTTCGCAGCCCGGCGACCCGCACCGGTACCCTTCGGTTACATTCCCATCCGTATTCTTGACGAGATCGGCTGAGGCAGATGCTCATCGCCGGCTTTCCCGCCGGGTCGTTCCAGACCAACTGCTACGTCGTGGCTCCCGCCGCCGGCGAGGAGTGCGTGGTCGTCGATCCCGGGCAGAACGCGGTCGCCGACCTCGACGACGTGCTGCGCGAGCACCGGCTGCGGCCGGTCGCGGTGCTGCTCACCCACGGGCACGTCGACCACATGTGGTCGGTCGCCCCCGTCTGCGGCGCCCGCGACGTCCCCGCGTGGATCCACCCCGAGGACCGCGACCTGCTGTCCGACCCCGGCAAGGGGCTGCCGCTCGCGGCCAGGCAGCAGTTCTTCGGCGGGCTGACCTTCACCGAGCCCGACGACGTCCGCGAGCTGGCCGACGGTCAGGCGCTGGAGCTGGCGGGCATGGAGATCACGGTCGACCACGCCCCCGGCCATACCAGGGGGTCGGTGACCTTCAGGCTGCCCGCCTCCGGGGAGATCCCGGACGTGATGTTCTCGGGCGACCTGCTGTTCGCCGGCTCCATCGGCCGCACCGACCTCCCGGGCGGCGACCACCCGACGATCCTGCGCAGCCTGGCGGCCAAGTGCCTGCCGCTGCCGGACGACACGGTGGTCCTGCCGGGCCACGGACCACAGACCACGATCGGCCGCGAACGCGCCACCAACCCGTATCTGGCGGAGCTCGCCGGGCGGGCCGGGACGGCGCCGGGAGCGGGACCCACCAGGGGACTATAAGAGATGACTCTGCAGGCGCCGAAGGGCACCTTTGACTGGCTTCCACCCCGTTCGGAGGTGGCGCTCGCCGTACGTGAGGCGCTGACCGCCCCGGTCCGCCGCGCCGGCTACGGCTACGTCGAGACCCCCGTCTTCGAGGACACCGCGCTGTTCGTCCGCGGGGTGGGCGAGTCCACCGACATCGTCTCCAAGGAGATGTACACCTTCGCCGACAAGGGCGGCCGCTCCCTCACGCTGCGGCCGGAGGGCACCGCCTCGGTCGTGCGGGCGGTCCTCCAGCACGGCCTGCACAACGGCCAGCTGCCGGTGAAGCTCTGGTACTCCGGCAGCCAGTTCCGCTACGAGCGGGCCCAGAAGGGCCGCTACCGCCACTTCTGGCAGGTCGGCGCCGAGGCGCTGGGCGCGGAGGACCCGGCGCTCGACGCGGAGCTGATCGTGATGGCCGCCGACGGCTACGCCGGCCTGGGGCTGACGGGCGTGCGGCTGCTGCTGAACACGCTGGGCTGCCGGGAGTGCCGTCCCGCCTACCGCGCGGCGCTGCAGGACTTCCTGCGCGCGCTCGACCTCGACGAGGCCACCAGGCAGCGCGTCGAGATCAACCCGCTGCGCGTGCTCGACGACAAGCGGCCCGAGGTGCAGGCGCAGCTCGCCGGCGCCCCCCTGGTCGTCGACCACCTGTGCGAGGCCTGCAAGACCTACCACGAGGAGGTCCGCGCGCTGCTGACCGCCTCCGGCGTGACCTACGCCGACGACCCGAGGCTGGTCCGCGGGCTCGACTACTACACGCGCACCACCTTCGAGTTCGTCCACGACGGGCTGGGCTCGCAGTCGGCGGTGGGCGGCGGCGGCCGCTACGACGGCCTGAGCGAGATGCTCGGCGGCCCGGCCCTGCCGAGCGTCGGCTGGGCGCTGGGCGTCGACCGCACCGTCCTGGCCATGGAGGCCGAGGGGCTGCTCGGAGCCGGGGAGGCCGCCTCCCGCGTGCAGGTGTACGGTGTGCCGCTGGGTGAGGAGGCGCGCCGCCGGATGTTCCTGCTCATCACCGAGCTGCGCCGCGCGGGCCTCGACGCCGACATGTCGTTCGGGGGCAAGGGCCTCAAGGGCGCGATGAAGGGCGCCGACCGGTCGGGCGCGGGCTACGCCGTGATCCTCGGCGAGCGTGATCTCGCGGCCGGGTCCGCCCAGGTCAAGGACATGGCCAGCGGTGACCAGACCGCCGTGCCGCTCGCTGAGATCGTCGAGACTCTGAAGGAGAGACTGAGGAAATGATCCGCACGCACGAAGCGGGATCACTGCGCAAGGAGCACGCGGGCGAGCAGGTGACGCTGGCCGGGTGGGTGGCGCGCCGCCGCGACCACGGAGGCGTGGTCTTCATCGACCTGCGCGACGCCTCCGGCTCCTCCCAGGTGGTCTTCCGCGAGGAGGACGACGCGCACGGCCTGCGCGCCGAGTACTGCGTCAAGGTCGTCGGCGAGGTGCGGGTCCGTCCCGAGGGCAACGAGAACCCCGACCTGCCGACCGGCGGGATCGAGGTCGTCGCCTCCCGGGTCGAGGTGCTCAGCGAGGCCGCGCCGCTGCCGTTCCCGGTCGAGGGCGCCGCGGGCGTCTCGGAGGAGGCCCGGCTCAAGCACCGCTACCTCGACATCCGCCGCCCGCAGGTCGCGCAGGCCCTGCGGGTCCGCTCCCGGGCCACCTACCTCGCCCACGAGGTGATGCACGAGCACGGGTTCAACTACATCGAGACCCCGACGCTCACCCGCTCCACGCCCGAGGGCGCCCGCGACTTCCTGGTCCCGGTCCGCCTGCAGCCGGGCAGCTGGTACGCCCTGCCGCAGTCGCCGCAGCTGTTCAAGCAGCTCCTCATGGTCGCCGGCATGGAGCGCTACTACCAGCTCGCCCGCTGCTTCCGTGACGAGGACCTGCGCGCCGACCGCCAGCCGGAGTTCACCCAGATCGACGTCGAGATGTCCTTCGTGGACCAGGACGACGTCATCGCGCTGGGCGAGGCGCTGATCGGCCGCGTCTGGAAGGAGATCGCCGGCTACGAGCTGCCGACGCCGCTGCCCCGGATGACCTACGCCGAGGCCATGTCGCGCTACGGCTCCGACAAGCCGGACCTGCGCTTCGGCCAGGAGCTCGTCGAGATGACGGAGTACTTCTCCGCCACCTCCTTCCGGGTCTTCCAGGCCCCGTACGTCGGCGCCGTGGTCATGCCGGGCGGCGGCTCCCAGACCCGCCGGGAGCTCGACGCCTGGCAGGAGTGGGCCCGGTCGCGCGGCGCCAAGGGCCTCGCCTACGTCCTCGTCGGCGAGGACGGCACGCTCGGCGGCCCGGTCGCCAAGAACCTCTCGGAGAGCGAGAGCGCCGGCCTGGCCGGGAAGGTCGGCGCCGCCCCCGGCGACGCCGTCTTCTTCGCGGCCGGGAAGCCCTCGGAGGCCCGCGACCTGCTCGGCGCGGCCCGGCTGGAGATCGGCCGCCGCTGCGGGCTGATCGACGAGTCGCAGTGGAGCTTCCTGTGGGTCGTCGACGCCCCGATGTTCGAGGAGGACGGCGAGGGCGGCTGGACCGCGGTGCACCACCCGTTCACCGGTCCCAAGCCCGAGTGGGCCGACAACTTCCAGGACCATCCGGCCGAGGCGCTGGCCTACGCCTACGACATGGTCTGCAACGGCATGGAGATCGGCGGCGGCTCCATCCGGATCCACCGCGCCGAGATGCAGCAGCGCGTCTTCGACGTGCTGGGCATCTCCAAGGAGGAGGCCGAGGGCAAGTTCGGCTTCCTGCTGGAGGCGTTCAAGTACGGCCCGCCGCCGCACGGCGGCATCGCCTACGGCTGGGACCGCATCTGCATGCTGCTGTCCGGCGGCGACTCCATCCGCGACGTCATCGCCTTCCCGAAGACGGCCTCCGGGTTCGACCCGCTGACCGGCGCGCCCACCCCGATCACGGGTGCGCAGCGCAAGGAGGCCGGGGTGGACGCCAAGCCCAAGGGCGAGGCGTAACCTCCGCGCGGCACACGGCAGGGCCCCGGACGGATCACCCGTCCGGGGCCCTGCTCGTGCGCGGGGCCGTACGGGCCCTCCGGCGGGATCTCCCCGGGCCGTTCCTCCCGCGTCGCGACGCCGGGCCCGTACGGCCTCCGAGGGCTCTCACGACGACGGCGGCCGCCCCGCGCGGGGCGGCCGCCGGCCCTCCGATCCCGCTAGGAGACCTTCACGTTCTTGATGATCACCGGGAGCTTGGGCGCGGTGGAGCCGCCGTCACCGGTGATGTCGTCGGGGTTGGTGATCCAGCCGCCCTGGGAGATCTTCTCCAGGACCTCCATGCCCTTGGAGACCGTGCCGAACGGCGTGTACGCCTTCTCCAGCTGGGTGTTCTCGTCGCCCAGCGAGAACCAGAACTGGCTGCCGTTCTGGTTGGAGGCGTCCGCCGGCTGGGCCAGCGAGACCACGCCCTTGGCGTACGGCATGCCGAGGTTCTCGTCGTCGAAGACGTAACCCGAGCTGCCCTGGCCGTCGGTGGGGTTCTTGCCGTCGCCCTTGGCCTGCGGGTCGCCGCACTGCAGCAGGGCCACGCCGGAGTTCTCCGGGGTGGCCAGGCGGTGGCACCTGGTGCCGTCGTAGAAGTTCTTCTCGGCCAGGAACGCCAGGGAGTTCACGGCGCAGGGGGCCTGCTGCGTCATCAGGTCGATCACGATGTCACCCTGGTTGGTGGCGATCGTCATGGTCTTGAGCTTGAGGTCGGGCTTGCTCGGCGGCATGCCCACCTTCTTGGCGGGCACGCCGCTGGTGTCCTTGCGATAGGTGCAGGTCACCTTGCCGGGGGCGGCGGCCGGGATGGTCGGCGTCGCCTGGGGCGCCGCGGTCGAGGGGGCCGGGGAGGAGGCGGCCGCGGGCTCGGGATCGTCTCCTCCCGTGAAGGCCGCGACGCCGACCACACCCGCGGCGACGACGGCCACGGCGACACCGGCGCCGATGAAGGTGTTCCGCTTCGCCTTGGCCGTCGCCTGCTCGGCACGTTGAGCCTGCCGCTCCTTGTGCTCCCGCGCCAGCTGGCTCTGGCGGTCCTCGCCGCTCACCGCTATGTCCTCCAGGTTTGCCGTCTCATTACCTCTGACTGGCCGAAAGCGTACCGGCCCCCGGGTGTGCTGGACGTAAGTGACGAGGGTTAACGATGGTGATAAGTGGGAAATCAGGTGCTTTGTCCTGCTGTGTTGCGCAGCTTCCCCACGATAGATTCCGATCTCCGACGCCGGCGTCCGGCCTCGGACAGAGCGGCGACCCCCACGACCGGAGCACCACATGTTCGACGAGATCCTCGGCCTGCCAGCCCACCCCCTGCTCGTCCACGCCGCCGTGATCGCGGTCCCGGTCCTGGCGGTCCTGGCGGTCGTCTACGGGCTGGCGCCCCGTACGCGCACCGCGCTCGGCTGGGCGGTGGCGGCGCTGGCGGTGATCGCCCCGGCCGCAGCCTTCGTCGCCAAGGAGAGCGGCGAGTCGCTGGAGCACCGGCGCTTCGCCTCGGCGACAGGACCGCTGGCCCAGCGCATCGCCGAGCACGAGGAGTTCGCCGACCCCCTGCTGATCGCCGCCTTCGCGCTGGGTGCGCTCTCGCTCGTCCTCCTCTACCTCGTGCGCCGCGGCGGGAACGCCGGTGACGGCGGCCATCGCAACGGCGACGGAAACGGCAATGGAAACGGCGACGGAAACGGCGACGGCGGCCACCGTGTCGGCGGCCGCGCGGTGACGACGTCCGTCGCGGTGCTCACCGCGGTCGTGGCCGTCGTGGCGGGCTACTACGCGGTGCGGGCCGGCCACAGCGGCGCCGTCGCCGTCTGGGGGGACTGAGCGGGGCTCCGCCCCGGGCCCGCGGCTTCGGCGACCGTACCCCCGGCACCTCCCGATGCTCCCCGGTCCCGGGGCTCCCCGGCCGTCGCCCGCGCGCCCTGACGGTACTGTCGAGGCGTGGACAGCCTGTTCGACTCGGTGGCGGAGGAAGCCCATCGGGGCCACGAGCCCCTGGCGGTGCGGATGCGCCCGCGCGGCCTGGACGAGGTGATCGGCCAGCGCCACCTGCTGGGCCCCGGCACGCCGCTGCGCCGGCTCGTCGAGTCCGAGGCCCCGATGTCGCTGTTCCTGTGGGGCCCGCCCGGCACGGGCAAGACCACCCTCGCCTACGTCGTCGCCGGCGCCACCGAGCGCCGGTTCGTCGAGGTCTCCGCGGTGTCGGCGGGCGTCAAGGAGGTCCGCGCGGCCATCGAGTCGGCCCGCCGGGAACTGGGCATGTCGGGCCGGCAGACGGTCCTGTTCGTGGACGAGGTGCACCGCTTCAACAAGGCACAGCAGGACGCCCTGCTGCCCGCGGTGGAGAACCGCTGGGTCACCTTCATCGGGGCGACCACCGAGAACCCGTTCTTCTCCGTCATCTCGCCGCTGCTGTCACGCTCGCTGCTGCTGACGCTCGAACCCCTGTCCGACGACGACGTCGAAAAGGTGCTGGAGCGCGCCGTCGCCGACCCGCGCGGCCTGGACGGGAAGGTGACGCTGGCGCCGGAGGCGGCCGGCCACCTCGTACGGCTGGCCGGCGGCGACGCCCGCCGCTCCCTCACCTACCTGGAGGCCGCCGCGCTGATCGCCGACGGCGAGATCACCATCGAGACGGTGGAGCGCGCGGTGGACAAGGCCGCTGTGCGCTACGACCGCCAGGGCGACCAGCACTACGACGTGATCAGCGGCTTCATCAAGAGCATGCGGGGCTCCGACGCCGACGCCGCCCTGCACTACCTCGCCCGCATGGTCGAGGCGGGCGAGGACCCCCGGTTCATCGCCCGCAGGATCGTCATCTTCGCCTCCGAGGACGTCGGCATGGCCGATCCCACCTGCCTGCAGGTCGCGGTGGCCGCGGCCCAGGCGGTGGAGTTCGTCGGCCTCCCCGAGGGGCGGCTCAACCTCGCCCAGGCCGTGATCCACTGCGCGCTGGCCCCCAAGTCCAACGCCGTGATCACCGCCGTCGACGCCGCCGCCGCGGACGTGCGGCGCGGCGACATCGGCCAGGTCCCCGCCCACCTGCGCGACTCCCACTACGCGGGCGCGGGGAAACTCGGCCACGGCGAGGGCTACAAGTACCCCCACGACTTCGAGCACGGCCTGGTCCGCCAGGACTACGCCCCCGCCGAGATCCGCGACCGCCGCTACTACCGGCCCACCCGGCACGGCGCCGAGGCCGGCTTCGCCGACCGCTGGGCGCGGATCCGGTCCTTCCTGCGCGGACGGTAGCGCACCGCCCGCCGTACGGCCGCCCTGCCACGGCCCGCCCTGCCACGGCCCGCTCCGCCACGGTCCGCCGGTCCCGCTGCGGCCCGCCATGCGCCCTGCCCGTCCCGGAACGGCCCGCACGGCGGGCGGGCCGGGCAGGCGGTCAGCCGGGGGCGGGCGGCGTACGGCGGCGCGGCAGCCGCACCGTCAGCAGCCTGGCGCGCGGGGCGACCCTGCCGACCAGGTCGAACAGCGCCTCGGTGCGGGAGCGGTCGGCGTCGAGATGGGTGAAGACGTTGACGCCGAGATAGAAGGTGATCGCCGCGTAGGCGAGGTCGCGGGGCGGCATGAGGCGGGCGAGCGGTGAACCGCCGATGACCCGCTCCAGGGTCTCCTCGACGAAGCCGATCCACGGCTCGGCACGCTTGGTGATCTCCGCGCGGAGCTCGGGCCTGGCGAGGCCCGCCCCGACGAGCTCGGAGAAGAGCGTGATGTGCCCGCCCTCCAGATCGGCGCGGTAGATGGCGTTGGCCACCTCCACCAGCTCCTCCAGCGTGCGGGCCCCCGCCACGGCCTCCCGGTAGGCGGCCATGCGCTGCTCGGAGGAGCGGTCCAGGGCGGTCAGCAGCAGCTGGTCCACGCCGCCGAAGTGGTAGAAGACCAGGGCCGAGTTGACCTCCGCCTCCTTGGCGATGGCGCGGGCGCTGGTTCCGGCGTACCCCTCGGCCCGCAGCACCCGCGAGGCCGCCTCGACCAGCCGCTCGCGGGTCTCCGCCCCTGCCTGCCTGCTCACTCCGAGCCTCCCTTGCTCCGGCGATCTCCTCATCGTACGGTTTAATCAAGTGATTAAACCAACCGATGAAGAGGCCCCGTGAACGACTCACCCCCATCCCCCGAGCCGAAACCCGAACCGTTCCCCGAGCCGGAACGCGAGCCGGCCTCCGGGCCGCCTCCGGCACCGGAACCGGCGCCCGGACCCTCCCGGGAGCCGGACCCCGCGCACCGGAACCGGGCGCGCCGGACCCTCGCGGCGCTGGTGATCGCCCTGTTCGCCGCGCTGCTGCTCTACCGGGTGCTGCACGCCGGCCACCTGGAGCAGACGGCCCTCTTCTACCTGGGACTGCCGGCCGTCATCGCCGTCACCGTCATCCTCACCGCCCGGCCGCGCACCGTCACCGGGCTGATCATGGCGGCCATCACCGTCGGGCTCGCCCTGGCCGGTCCGCTGCTCGGCGAGGGGATCGTCTGCCTCGTCTTCGCGGCCCCGCTGTTCTACTTCATCGGCCTGATCTTCGGACTCGTCGCCGACGGCCATCGCAGACGGGGGACGAACGCGATCGCCGTCCCGCTGGTGCTGCTGACGCTGGCCGCCGGGGGAGCCGAGCTGGCCGCCCCGTCCCGCGACGGCGAGGTGACCGTGTCCGTCCAGACCTCCGGAAGGGACGTCGAGCGGGCGCTGGCCGCCGCGCCGCGGTTCGGCGCCTTCGACTCGCCGCTGCTCCGGCTGGGCTTCCCCCGGCCGGTGCGGTCGGCGGGGGAGGGGCTGCGGATCGGGGACCGGCGGGAGATCGTCTTCACCCCGCGCCGCTCCCTGGGCATCGGCGCCGCCCCCGAGCCCCGGTCGATGACCCTCGGGGTGAAGGAGCGTGCGCCGGGCCGGGTGACGTTCTCGGTGCTCGGCGACACCACCCTGGCCCGCTGGCTCGACCTGAGGGAGGCGGAGTTCGCCTGGGGCGGCGGGCGGGTCACCGTGACCCTGCGCTACCGCCGCACCTTCGACCCCGGCTGGTACTTCGGCCCGCTCCAGCGGTACGCGCTCGGCGAGGCCGCCGCCTACCTCGCCCGGACGTTCGGATGACCGGCGCCCCGGGAGCCCCGGCGGCGAGCGGCGCCGCGATGGTCCCGGCGGCGGCCGGCGGCGCGGGAGCCCGGCGATGACCGTCGCCGTGGGAGCCCCGGCGGCGGCCGCCGGTCCTGTCCCGGACCCCGCCGGTCTGAGCGCGGCCCTCGCCGGCATGACCGCGGACCCGGCGCTGGTCCGCGGCCTGGCGCTCATGGTCCCCGTGGCCGCCGTGCTCGCCGCCGCCGCGGCCCGCCGTCACCCGGAGCGGGACATCGCGGCGGCGATCCTCGCCACGGCCTGGAACCTGACGGTCCTCGCCGCCGTGAACGTCCTGGCCATCGGCGCGGGCTGGTGGCGCTTCACCGCCGAGGGGGCGGTCTGGCACGGCGTCCCCGCGGACCTGCTGCTCGGCTGGGCGCTGCTGTGGGGGGCGCTGCCCGCCCTGGCCGCCCGGCGGGCGCCCCTGCCGCTCGTCGTGGCGGCCCTGGCGTGGTTCGACCTGGCGGTCATGCCGCTCGGCCGGCCCGTCGTCGTGCTCGGCGACGGCTGGCTCACGGGCGAGACGCTGGCGGTCGCCGCCGCCCTGGTCCCCGGCCTGCTCCTCTCGCGGTGGACGTCCGCCGGGCGCCGCCTGCGCGCCCGGGTCGCGATGCAGGCGCTGCTCGCGGGCGGCCTCGGCCTGGCCCTGCCGATCGCCGCCACGCAGGCGTGGCGGCAGCCGTCGTGGGCGCTGGGCCTGCTCGTCCAGGCGCTCGCCGTGCCGCTGCTGCTCGGCCTGGCCGCGGTGCGGGAGTTCGCCGAGGAGGGCCGGGGCACGCCGCTGCCGTACGACCCGCCGGAGCGGCTGGTGCGGACCGGCCCCTACGCCTACGTGCGCAACCCGATGCAGGTCTCGATGACGGCGGCCTACCTGCTCCTCGCGACCCTCGACCGGGTCTTCCTGGCCGCCGCGGCGGTCGCCCTGGCCTACGGCGCCGGGCTGGCGGCCTGGCACGAGGGCGAACGGCTCGGCGAACGGCACGGCGCGGCCTGGGAGGAGTACCGGCGAGCGGTGCGTCCCTGGGTGCCGCGCCTGCGGCCCGCCGTACCGGAGGGTGTGCCCGGCGCCACGCTCCACGTCTCCCGCGTCTGCGGCCAGTGCGCGGGGGTCGGCGCCTGGTTCGCCCGCCGCCGGCCCGCCGGGCTGCGGATCCTGGCGGCCGAGGACCACCCGGCCGGCCTGCGCCGGATCACCTACACCGGTCCCGGCGGGGGCACGGCCCAGGGGGCCGCCGCCGTCGCCCGCGCCCTCGTCCACGTGCACCTCGGCTGGGCGCTGCTGGGCTGGGCGCTTCTCCTGCCCGGGGTGACCTGGTTCGCGCAGCTGTGCGTGGACGCCTTCGGCGGCGGCCCGCGGACGGAGGCGCGGTTCGCGGGACGTGTGCCGGGAAGGGTCGGTCAGACGCGATAGGGTCTTGCCGTTCCAGCCGGGTGAAGTAGGGAGATCGGCGCATGCTCACCGCCGGAGAGGTCGCGGGCCTGATGGTCGCCATGTTCTGGGCGATCCTGGTCTGCTTTCTTGCCGTGGTCCTGGTCAGGCTGGCACGCCTGCTGACCCAGACGTCCAAGATGGTCTCCGAGCTCGGCGACCGCGTCGTGCCGCTGCTGGAGGACATGACGGCCACCGTCGGCGAGGCCAACCGCCGGCTCGTCGCCGTCGAGGCCATCGCCGAGGACGTCAAGCAGGTCAGCGGTCACGTCGCCAAGGTCAGCGACGTCACGCAGACCCTCATCACAGGGCCGCTGATCAAGGTGGCGGCGCTGGGTCACGGCGTCCGGCGGGCCCTGGGCGCCCGCCGCGCCCGCGGCCGGTCCGCCCCCCGGGTGCTGGAGGGGCGCAGGTCATGATCCGCCGGTTGTTCTACATGTCCCTCGGCGCGTTCTGCGCGGTGTGGACGATGCGTAAGCTTCAGGCACTGCATCCGAACCACGTGGCCCGGCGCGCCCTTCACGGCGCCTCCGGGATGCTGGAGCAGGCACGGGAGTTCGCGGGCGACGCCCTGGACGGCGCCGCCCGGCGGGAAACCGAGTTGCGTTCCCGGTTCGGGCTGGACAGTGTTGACGACACCAACCACTACGACGTAAAGGACGGCCGCTGAAATGGAGTCGGCAGAGATCGCGCGCCGCTTCCTGCGCTTCTTCGAGGAGCGTGGGCACACCGTCGTGCCCTCGGCCAGCCTGATCGCCGAGGACCCGACGCTGCTGCTGGTGCCCGCGGGCATGGTGCCCTTCAAGCCCTACTTCCTCGGGCAGCAGAAACCCCCGTTCAAGCGGGCCACCAGCGTCCAGAAGTGCGTGCGCACCCCCGACATCGACGAGGTCGGCAAGACCACCAGGCACGCCACGTTCTTCCAGATGCTCGGCAACTTCTCGTTCGGTGACTACTTCAAGGACCAGGCGATCCCGCTCGCCTGGGAGCTGCTGACCAAGCCCGAGTCCGAGGGCGGCTTCGGCTTCCCCGCCGAGCGCCTCTGGGTCACCGTCTACCACGACGACGACGAGGCCTACCGCCTCTGGCACGAGAAGGTCGGCGTCCCGGCCGAGCGCATCCAGCGCCGCGGCCTGGAGGACAACTACTGGCACATGGGCGTGCCCGGTCCGGGCGGCCCCTGCACCGAGATCTACTACGACCGCGGCCCCGAGTACGGCAAGGACGGTGGCCCCGTCGCCGACGAGAACCGCTATCTCGAGGTCTGGAACAACGTCTTCATGCAGTTCCAGCTCGGCGCGGTCCGCAGCAAGACCGACTTCGACGTCATCGGCGAGCTGCCCGCCCGCAGCGTCGACACCGGCATGGGCCTGGAGCGCATGGCGGCGATCCTGCAGGGCGTCGACAACATCTACGAGATCGACACCACCTACAAGATCCTCGACCGGGCCGCCGAGCTGACCAGGACGCGCTACGGCCGTGACGAGCGCGCCGACGTCTCGCTGCGGGTCGTCGCCGACCACGTGCGCACCAGCGTGATGCTGGTGGCCGACGGCGTGCTGCCCTCCAACGAGGGCCGCGGCTACGTGCTGCGGCGCATCCTGCGCCGCGCCGTCCGCAACCTGCGCCTGCTGGGCGCGGGCGAGGAGCGCTACATGCACGACCTCACCGCGGTGACCATCGCCGTGATGGGCGATCTGTACCCCGAGCTCAAGGCCGACGCCCCGCAGATCCACGCGGTGATCGACGCCGAGGAGGCGTCCTTCCTGGGCACCCTCCGCACCGGCACCGCGATCTTCGACGCGGCGGTGGAGGAGAACAAGCGCAAGGGCCGGGGCACCCTCGGCGGGGACCAGGCCTTCCAGCTCCACGACACCTACGGCTTCCCGATCGACCTGACCCTGGAGATGGCCTCCGAGCAGGGCCTCAAGGTCGACGAGGAGGGCTTCCGCCGGCTGATGAAGGAGCAGCGCGACCGCGCCAAGGCCGACGCCGCCGCCAAGAAGACCGGCAACGCCGACATCTCGGTGTTCGGCCGGATCCTGGAGAAGACCGGCAAGGTCGACTTCCTGGGCTACGACCAGGTGACGGCGGAGGCGCAGGTCATCGGCCTGCTGGTGGACGGCGCGCCGGTCCCCGCGGCCGGCGCCGGCACCACGGCCGAGGTCGTGCTGAGCCGTACCCCCTTCTACGCCGAGGGCGGCGGCCAGCTCGCCGACCAGGGCGTCATCCGCACCGGCGGCGCCGAGGTCGAGATCGTGGACGTGCAGTCCCCGGTCGCGGGCGTCATCGTGCACCGCGGCAAGGTCCGCGCCGGGGAGATCCGGGTGGGCGACCAGGCCCAGGCCGAGATCGACGTCGAGCGGCGCCGCGCCATCTCCCGCAGCCACACCGCCACCCACCTGGTGCACCGCGGCTTCCGCAACGCGCTGGGGGAGACGGCGGCGCAGGCCGGCTCGGAGAACTCGCCCGGCCGCTTCCGCTTCGACTTCACCGCCGCCGGCGCCGTGCCGCCCAGCGTGCTGCGCGACGTCGAGGACGAGGTCAACGCCGTTCTGATCAACGACCTCACGGTCAACGCCTTCCACACCTCCCAGTCCGAGGCCCGGGCGATGGGCGCGCTGGCCCTGTTCGGCGAGAAGTACGGCGAGACCGTCCGCATCGTCGAGGTGGGCGACTACTCCAGGGAGCTGTGCGGCGGCACCCACGTCGCCAGCTCCGGCCAGCTCGGCCTGGTCAAGGTGCTGGGCGAGTCCTCGATCGGCGCCGGCGTGCGCCGCGTCGAGGCCCTGGTCGGCCTGGACGCCTTCCGGTTCCTGGCCCGCGAGAGCGTGCTGGTGGCCCAGCTGTCCGAGCAGCTCAAGGCCCGCCGCGAGGAGCTTCCCGAGCGGATCGAGGGCATCGTCACCCGGCTGCGCACCGCGGAGAAGGAGCTGGAGCGGCTCCGCTCGGCTCAGGTGCTGGCCGTGGCCGGCGAGCTCGCCGCCGCCGCCCGCGACCTGGACGGCGTCTCGGTCGTGACGCACCGGGCGCCCGACGGCACCTCCCCGGACGACCTGCGCAAGCTGGCGCTCGACGTGCGGGGCCGGTTCCCCGCCGACCGCGCCGCCGTGGTCGTCGTCGCCGGCGTGCCCGGTGACCGGCCCGTCGTCGTCGCGGCCGTCAACGACGCCGGGCGCGCCCGGGGCCTGAAGGCCGGCCGGCTCGTCGGTGTCGCGGCCAAGGCGCTCGGCGGCGGCGGCGGAGGCAAGGACGACGTCGCGCAGGGCGGCGGGGCCCGTCCCGAGGCGATCGGTGACGCGCTCGGCGCCGTGCAGCAGGCGATCGCGCAGGCCGCCTCCTGACACCGGGCGTCCGGGGGTCTGACGAGGCCCGGAGGCGGGGACGATGACCACATGAGAAACGGCATTCGCCTGGGCGTCGACGTCGGCTCGGTCCGCATCGGCGTGGCCCGCAGCGACCCCTCGGGGCTGCTGGCCACGCCGGTGGAGACCGTACGGCGCGGCAGAGGAGACCTGGAACGGCTCGCGGAGATCGCGACCGAGTACGACGTCGTCGAGATCGTGGTCGGTCTGCCGACCTCGTTGTCGGGCCGGGAGGGGCAGGCGGCGGGGCTCGCCCGCGACTTCGCGGCCCGGATCGCCCATCGGCTGGCGCCCGTCCCGGTGCGGCTGTTCGACGAGCGGCTGACCACGGTCACCGCCCAGCAGGGCCTCCGGGCCAGCGGGGTCAAGGCGAAGAACCAGCGCGGCGTGGTGGACCAGGCGGCGGCCATCGTGCTGCTGCAGGCGGCCCTGGACGCCGAGCGCGCCACCGGGAGGCCGCCGGGCAGTGCTCTGGGTGCCTCGGGGCCGCCGGGCGGGCCGCCCGGCACGGGATCGGGTGACGGGACACCGCGGTGATCCCCCGGCCCGCGTGGCTGCTGGCGGGCGGGGCCGCCGCGGTCGTCCTCGCGGCGGCCGCCGGGAGTTACGTGGTGGTCGGGCCGCGGCTGATGCCCGACGACTTCGCCGGGCAGGGCTCGGGCTCGGTCGTCGTGCGGATCCCCTCGGGCGCGAGCGCCGGGGAGATCGCCGAGACGCTCGCCGACGCGGGCGTCGTCGCGAGCGCCGGGGCGTTCGTCAAGGCGGCCGAGGAACGGGCCAAGACCGGCAGTCTGCGGCCCGGCCACTACCGCCTGCGGAAGGGCATGGCCGCCGACTCCGCCCTCGACCTGCTGCTCGCCCCGGGGTCGCGGGTGGTGCGCCGGGTCACGGTCCCCGAGGGGTTGCGCCTGACCGAGCTGTTCGACAGGCTGGCGGCCAAGACCGGTATGCCCAGGGACGCCTTCGTCCGGGCCTCCGAGGACCGTGAGGAGCTGGAGCTGCCGTCCTACGCCAAGGGACCCGAGGGCTTCATGTTCCCGGCGACCTACGAGGTCGAGCCGGACATGACCCCCGCCGACGTGCTCGGCCTCATGGTGGAACGGTACAAGAGAGCCGCGGCCAAGCTGGAGCTGGAGAACCGCGCGGCCGAGCGCGGCCTGACGCCACTGGAGGCGGTCACGGTGGCCAGCCTCGTCCAGGCGGAGGGCGGGCGCGACTCCGACTATCCGAAGATCGCTAGAGTGATCTACAACCGGATCAAGGCGGGCACGCCGCTGCAGATCGACAGTACGGTGCTCTACGCGCAGAACCGCCGGACGCTCAGGGTGACGGAGAAGGACACGAAGGTGAAGTCGCCCTACAACACCTACGCTCATCCCGGGCTGCCTCCGGGACCGATCGCGAATCCGGGGGAGAAGGCGATCACCGCGGCTCTCCGTCCAGATCGGGGTGATTGGTTCTGGTTTGTCACGATCGATCCGAAGCGTAGAATCACGAAATTCACTGACAAAGAGAGTGAGTTTGTGAGATACCGGGAAGAGCTGAACAGATACCTCGGGACGCATTGATGTCCGGCGGAACATCCCCGGTTCCGCCGCAAGCGGCGATGCCCACTGCGCGGCCGAGGCGCGGATCCCGGGACACCGGGCCGCTCGACCCCGTGTCCCCCCTCGGTTTGGCATGCCCGCTTGACGCCAGGCCGTCCCACCCGGGAGATTGGCCAGCGGACCTATGAACGATCTCGATATGGACTTCCTGGTCGGCGAGGACGACCCCTCACGTCGTCCTCGCCGGACCGGCCGTGGGCGCCGCAGACGACGGCGCCGCAACCGCGGCGGGTTCCTCGCCCCGATGCTCGCGGTCATCATCCTGGTCGGCGGCCTCGGCGCCGGCGGCTACTACGGCTACCTGTGGGTGCGCGACGCGATGACCGTCGAGGACTACAAGGGCCAGGGCAGCGGCGAGGTCGTCGTGGAGATCAAGGAGGGGCAGACCGCCTCCCAGATCGCCCTGACCCTCCGGGAGAAGGACGTCGTCAAGAGCTCCGAGGCGTTCACCGACGCCATCACCGACGCCGGCAAGAGCTCCTCCCTGCAGCCCGGCGAGTACCGGATGCGCAAGCAGATGGCCGCCGCCGAGGCCGTGAAGCTGCTCGACCCGGCCAAGCGGCTGCACGAGCGGGTGACCATCAAGGAGGGCCTGCGCCTGACGGCCATGCTGCAGGAGCTCGCCAAGCAGACCGGCAAGCCGCTGAAGGAGTTCCAGCAGGCCGCCAAGAACGGCAAGGCGCTGGGCCTGCCCTCCTACGCCAGGGGCAATCCGGAGGGCTACGTCTTCCCGGCGACCTACGAGATCACCCCCAAGATGACGGCCTCCGACATCCTGACCGCGATGGTCGACCGCTTCAAGGAGACCGCCGAGAAGGAGAACCTGGCCAGGGAGGCCAAGGCCCTGGGCTACACCCCGCACCAGATCGTGACGATCGCCAGCATCGTCCAGGCCGAGGCCGGCAACCTCGACGACATGGCCAAGATGTCCCGCGTCATCTACAACCGGCTCCACTCCGAGCCGCCGATGAAGCTCGGGATGGACAGCACGGTCATGTACGCGCTCGGCAAGTACGGCATCGAGGCCAGCCACGCCGATCTGGAGAGCGCCTCGCCCTACAACACCTACAAGCGTCTCGGCCTGCCGCCGGGGCCGATCTCCAACCCGGGCGACGACGCCATCCAGGCGGCGCTCAACCCGGCCAAGGGCGACTGGAAGTTCTTCGTCACCGTCGACCCCAAGCGCCGCATCACCAAGTTCGCCACCAACGAGACCGACTTCTTCAAGCTCAAGGCGGAGTACGAGCAGAACAAGGCGGGCGGATGACCGGGGCCGCCGGCACCGTCAGGGCCGCGGTCCTCGGGTCGCCCATCGCCCACTCGCTGTCGCCGGTCCTGCACCGCGCCGCCCACGCGGCCATGGGCCTGGACGGGTGGCACTACGAGGCGATCGAGTGCGACGAGGCCGCCCTGCCCGGCCTCGTCGCCGGGCTCGGTCCCGAGTGGGCCGGTCTGTCGCTGACCATGCCGCTCAAGCGCGCGGTGCTGCCGCTGCTGGGCACGGTCTCCGATCTCGCCGTGCGGGTGGGCGGGGCCAACACCGTGGTCTTCGACGGCGGCGCCCGTCACGGCCACAACACCGACGTCCACGGCATCGTCCGGGCGCTCACCGAGGCGGGGGTGGCGCCGCCCCGGTCGGCGACGATCCTCGGCGGCGGGGCCACGGCGGCCTCGGCGCTGGCCGCGCTGCGCGAGCTGGGCCTGGCCGAGGCGACCCTGGTGGTGCGCGACCCGGAGCGGGCCCGGACGACCGCCGGGGCCGCCGAGCGGCTGGAGACGGCCCTGCAGGTGCTGACCTTCGACAAGGTCGGCACGGCCCTGGAGACGGACCTGGTGGTCTCGACGCTGCCCGCGGGCGCCGCCGACGGCCTGGCGGACCTGGTGGCCGGGGTGCCCGCGCTCTTCGACGTCGTCTACGCCCCCTGGCCCACCCGCCTGGCCGCGGCCGTGGCCGCCCGCGGCGGCACGGTGGTCGGCGGCTTCCCCATGCTGCTGCACCAGGCGGCCCGGCAGGTCGAGCTGATGACCGGCCGGACCGACGTGCCGGTGGAGGCGATGCGCGCGGCGGGCGAGGCGGAGATCGCCCGGCGGGCCGCCACGGGCTGACCGGCCCCGCGGCCGTGGACCGGCCGGTCCCGCCGCTCCCGGGAAGGTTCGAGGGGCCTTCGGTGTTGTGATAGAGTGACTACTCGATCGGTCCGGCATGCCTGCCGGACGCGCAAGCGGAGGTTCACCTCCCACCTGGTCGGCCGAAAAGCCGGCAGGTCAAGGATCACACCGGTTGACCCCGGAAAGAGCCCGCGGCGGCGAAGCCGATGAGCTCATGTGGCCCCGCATGCGCGACGTGCGGGGCATTTCGCATTCCGGGCCCTCGGGGCCTCGGGGGTGACTTCCCGGCACGATCGAGTATGTGGCAGACGCCGCCGGGCAAGCCGGCGGTGGATCCGACCTAGGAGGCCCCATCAGCGCCGAGCCCCGCATCAACGACCGTATTCGTGTCCCCGAGGTCCGCCTCGTCGGCCCGAACGGCGAGCAGGTCGGCATCGTCTCCATCGGCGATGCCCTGAAGCTGGCTCAGGAGTCCGACCTCGACCTCGTGGAGGTCGCGGCTACGGCTCGCCCGCCCGTGTGCAAGCTCATGGACTACGGCAAGTTCAAGTACGAGTCCGCGATGAAGGCACGCGAGGCGCGGCGCAACCAGGCGTACACGATCATCAAGGAGATCAAGCTCCGTCCGAAGATCGACCCGCACGACTACGAGACCAAGAAGGGTCACGTGGTGCGGTTCCTCAAGGCCGGGGACAAGGTCAAGGTCACGATCATGTTCCGCGGGCGGGAGCAGTCCCGGCCCGAGCTGGGTTTCCGGCTCCTGCAGCGGCTGGCGGAGGACGTCTCGGAGCTCGGCTTCGTGGAGTCCCAGCCCAAGCAGGACGGCCGAAACATGATCATGGTGATCGGCCCGCACAAGAAGAAGGCCGAGGCCAAGGCCGAGAAGGCGGCGGCCAAGGCGCGACGTGACGAGACCTCCGAAGAGGCTCCGGCGCTCGTTGACGACGGCGTGTCCGTCGACGACGGCGCGGCCGTCCCGCAGGAGTGACTCGCACGGCCCGGACCACCGGGCAGTCGCGGGATTAAGCCGAGACCGGGTCCGGTCTCACAGTCAGGCATGCCCTTGACTCGGGTTACCGGCCCGGGACATCGGCACGATCGAGGGAGAGACGGCTGAGATGCCGAAGATGAAGACGCACAGCGGTGCGAAGAAGCGGTTCCGGCTGACCGGCACCGGCAAGATCAAGCGGCGCCGCGCCAACCGCGCGCACTACAACGAGTGGAAGTCCTCCACTCTCACGCGTCGTCTCAAGCCCGAGGTCGTGCTGTCCGACGCCGACACCAAGAAGATCAAAAAGCTGCTCGCCAAGTAACGACCCCCGGGGAGATAGATAGACATGGCACGCGTGAAGCGGGCGATCAACGCCAAGAAGAAGCGCAGGGTCGTTCTCGAGCGGGCGAGCGGCTACCGGGGCCAGCGGTCGCGTCTGTACCGCAAGGCCAAGGAGCAGATGCTCCACTCGATGACCTACGCCTACCGCGACCGCAAGGACCGCAAGGGCACCTTCCGCCGTCTCTGGATCCAGCGCATCAACGCCGCTGCCCGCCAGAACGGCATCACCTACAACCGGCTCATCCAGGGTCTGCGCCTGGCCTCCATCGAGGTCGACCGCAAGATCCTCGCCGACCTCGCGGTCAACGACGCCGCCACGTTCGCGACGCTGGTCGAGGCCGCCAAGAAGGCGCTCCCGGCCGACGTGAACGCGCCGGTCGCCGGCTGAGCAACACGCCCGCCGGGCCGCGGCCCGGCACCGGCGAGGGCGCGGCCCACAGCGATCACGCTGTGGGCCGCGTCCGCATTCCTGGGGGATTCGAACATGGCGGAATCTGAGCTCACCAACATCAAGTCGCCGCGGGTCAAGGCCGTGCGGCGGCTGACCAAGCGCGCCTTCCGGGACCGGGACCGGTCCTTCATCGCCGAGGGGCCGCAGGCCGTACGCGAGGCTCTGGCGCTGGACGGCGTCGTGACGCAGCTGTTCGCCACCGCCGAGGCCGAGGTCAGGCACGCCGACCTCGTCGCCGCCGCCGCGGCGGCCGGCGTGCCGGCGCAGCGCGCCAGCGGCGAGGTCATGGCCGAGCTCGCCCAGACCGTCACCCCGCAGGGCCTGCTGGCCGTCTGCCGGTTCGTGCACGTCCCCCTGGACGACGCCGTCACGGCCGACGCCCGGCTGGTGGCCGTCCTGGCGCACGTCCGCGACCCGGGGAACGCCGGCACCGTGCTGCGCACCGCCGACGCCGCCGGCGCCGACGCGGTCGTCTTCACCGACGCCTCGGTCGACCCCTACAACGGCAAGTGCGTCCGGGCCAGCGCCGGCAGCCTGTTCCACCTCCCGGTGGTCACGGGCACCCCCGTGGCACGGGCCGTCGGGCGGCTGAAGGAGCAGGGCCTGCGGGTGCTCGCGGCCGACGGCGCGGGGGAGCGCACCCTCGACGACGTCGACCTGTCCGGGCCGGTCGCCTGGGTCTTCGGCAACGAGGCGTGGGGGCTGCCCGAGGAGATCCTGAAGCTGGCCGACGAGGTCGTCCGCGTCCCGATCTACGGCGGGGCCGAGAGTCTCAACCTCGCGACCGCCGCCGCGGTCTGTCTGTACGCATCTGCCCGGTCTCAGCGGGCCGGTTCCCCGGGCAGCGCCGCGAGGCTGCCGTAGGACGCGGGAAACCCGCTATTGTCGGCGTTGTAGCGTCGAGGAGGCGGGGTCGTGCACGGCGAACACACCGACGAACGGAGCGCTGACTCCGCCTGTGTGATCGACGTGGACGACCTCCCCGACGGCCTCGTCGTGACCGACCGGGACGGCCACGTGCTGGCCGTCAACCGCGCCGCCGTCCGCCTCACCGGCGTCGCCCGCGACCGGGCTCTCGGACGGCACCTGCGGGACGCGTTCTCCTTCCGCGACCACGACGGGCGCGACTGGTGGAAGTGGTTCGACCCCTACGGGGGCCTGCCCGGCCGGGCCCGCCAGCCGGAGCTGCCGCTGCGCACTCCGGGCGGGCAGGAGATGCTCGTGGCCGCCCGCCTGGTGCGCCGGCCCGAGCGGGGCGGCCCGGTCGTCCGGGTGGTGATCACCCTGCGCGACGCGGGCGCCCGCGCCCGGCTGGAGCGCAGCCGCGCCGACCTGGTCTCCACGGTCGCCCACGAGCTGCGCTCCCCGCTGACCAGCGTCAAGGGCTTCACCGCGACGCTGCTGGCCAAGTGGACCCGTTTCACCGACGACCAGAAGCTCGTCATGCTGGAGACGGTCAACGCCGACGCCGACCGGGTGACCCGGCTGATCACCGAGCTGCTGGACGTCTCCCGCATCGAGTCGGGCCGCCTGGAGATCCACCGCCAGGTGGTCGACATCCCGGCCAGGGCCCGGAAGGTCATCGCCGGGCGGGTGGCGGCGGGAGAGCCGGAGGACCGCTTCCGGCTGGAGGTCCGCGGCGAGCTCCCCGAGACCTGGCTCGATCAGGACAAGATCGACCAGGTCCTGGCCAACCTGCTGGAAAACGCGGTGCGCCACGGTCGCGGTACGGTGACAATAGCCATAGAGCCGAACGACTGGGGAGTCGCCGTGTCCGTCCGCGACCAGGGAGAGGGCATCCCGCCCGAGCTGGTCACGCGCGTGTTCCGGCAGTTCTGGCGGGGCAACGCCCGTCGCCGGGGAGGCACCGGGCTCGGCCTGTTCATCGTCAAGGGCCTGATCGAGGCGCACGGCGGCACGATCTCCGTGCGGCGGGGCCCCGAGGGCGGCGCCGAGTTCCGATTTACCGTGCCCACCGGCACCCCTGACTTCGCCTGAGCACTTCGCCTGAGCGTCGATGCGGGCCCGGTGGGCTCTCCCGACTAGACTCATGGCCGCCTAAGCCCTGGATTCGGAGCTCCCTTGTCTAACTACGACCCGGTCGAGGTGACACCGCTGCACGCCGACGAGCTGGCGCGCATGCGGGACGACGCGCTCGACGCCATCAAGGCGGCGCGCGACCTCGACGAACTCAAGCAGGTACGGCTCGCGCACGCCGGAGACCGCTCGCCCATAGCCCTGGCCAACCGCGAGATCGGCGCACTGCCGCCGGCGGCCCGCGCCGACGCCGGCAAGCGGATCGGCGGAGCGCGCAAGGCCGTCGCCGAGGCCCTCGCCGAACGCCAGGCCCAGCTGGAGGCCGAGCGCGACGAACGGGTCCTCGTCGAGGAGACCGTCGACGTCACCCTGCCCTGGGACCGCGCCCCGCGCGGCGCCCGGCACCCGCTGACCACGCTGCAGGAGCGCGTCGCCGACGCCTTCGTCGCGATGGGCTACGAGGTGGCCGAGGGGCCGGAGCTGGAAGGCGAGTGGTTCAACTTCGACGCGCTGAACATCTCGCCCGACCACCCGGCGCGCTCGGAGCACGACACGTTCTTCGTCGAGTCCGTCGACTCCGGCAAGGTGCTGCGCACCCAGACCTCGCCGGTGCAGATCCGGGCGCTGCTCGGCCGGAGCCTGCCTGTCTACGTGGTCTCGCCCGGCAAGGTGTTCCGCACCGACGAGCTCGACGCGACCCACACCCCGGTCTTCCACCAGGTCGAGGGCCTGGCGATCGACGAGGGCCTGACCATGGCCCACCTGAAGGGCACCCTCGACCGGTTCGCCGAGGTCATGTTCGGCGAGGGCATCACCACCCGGTTCCGGCCCAACTACTTCCCGTTCACCGAGCCGTCCGCCGAGATGGACCTCAAGTGCTTCGTCTGCCGCGGCGCCTCGGCGACGCCCGGCAACCCGCCCTGCCGCACCTGCAGGTCGGAGGGCTGGATCGAGTGGGGCGGCTGCGGCATGGTCAACCCGCGGGTCCTCGTCGCCTGCGGCGTCGACCCGGCCCGCTACAGCGGTTTCGCTTTCGGCATGGGCATCGAGCGCACGCTGATGTTCCGCCACAACGTCGAGGACATGCGCGACATGGTCGAGGGAGACACCCGCTTCACGCTCCCGTTCGGGATGGAGGTCTGATGAAGGTCCCGCTTTCATGGCTGCGGGAGTACGTCGATCTCCCCGCCGTCACCGCCCACGGAGTCGCCGACGCGCTCACCCGCGCCGGCCTCAAGCTGGAGGCGATCACCTCCTACGGCCACGACATCAAGAACATCGTGGTCGGCGAGGTGCTCGCCATCGAGGAGCTCACCGGCTTCAAGAAGCCCATCCGGCACTGCCAGGTCGAGGTGGGGGAGGCCGCGCCGCGCGAGATCGTGTGCGGCGCGACCAACTTCCAGGCCGGCGACCGCGTCCCGGTCGCGCTGCCCGGCGCGGTGCTGCCCGGCGGCTTCGAGATCGCCTCCCGCAAGACCTACGGCCGCGTCTCCGACGGCATGATCTGCTCGGAGGCCGAGCTCGGCGTGGCCGAGTCCTCGCCCGGCATCCTCGTGCTGTCGCCCGGCACCCCGATCGGCGTCGACGTGGTCGAGTTGCTCGGCCTGCGCGACGACGTGATCGAGCTGGAGATCACCCCCGACATCGGCTACGCGCTGTCCATCCGGGGCGTGGCGCGGGAGGCCGCGACCGCCTTCGGCGTGCCGTTCCGGGACCCGGCCGACATCACCCCGCCCGACGGTTCCGGCGCCGCCCACCCGGCCTCCATCGCCGACCCGGCCGCCTGCGACCGCTTCGTGCTGCGCGAGGTCCACGGCTTCGACCCGGCGGCGGAGAGCCCGCTGTGGCTGCGGGTGCGCCTGGCCCGCGCCGGCGTGCGCCCGGTCTCGCTGGCCGTCGACGTCACCAACTATGTGATGCTGGAGCTCGGCCAGCCGCTGCACGCCTTCGACGCGGCGACGCTGACCGGCGAGATCGTGGTGCGCCGGGCCGAGCCGGGGGAGACCCTGGAGACCCTCGACCACGTCGTCCGCCCGCTCCACCCCGAGGACGTCCTGATCACCGACGGCTCGGGGGCGATCTCCATGGCCGGGACGATGGGCGGCCTGAAGACCGAGATCTCCGATCAGACCACCGACATCGTGATCGAGGCCGCGCACTTCTCGCCCAGCGGCGTCGCGCGGATGTCGCGCCGCCACAACCTCGTCAGCGAGGCGTCCAAGCGCTTCGAGCGGGGCGTCGACCGCGAGCTGCCGCTGTACGCCTCCTGGAAGGCGGCGCGGCTGCTGGCCGAGCTGGGCGGCGGCACCATCCAGCCGGGCGTCACCCATGCCGAGGCCGAGGTCGAGCCGGTCCGCGTCTCCATGCCGAGCGGCCACCCCGGCCGGGTCGCCGGGGTCCCCTACGACCGCGAGACGGTGGTCCGCCGCCTGGAGCAGGTGGGCTGCACGGTCCAGGCCGGCGGCGCCGCCCCGGCAGGCGGGATCGCCGCCAGACTCGCCGTCACCGGCGACGACATGCTGACGGTCACCCCGCCCTCCTGGCGGCCCGACCTGACCGACCCCAACGACCTCGCCGAGGAGGTCATCCGGCTGGAGGGCTACGAGAAGCTGCCCTCGGTCCTGCCGGCCGCCCCGGCGGGCGCCGGGCTCACCGAGGGCCAGCGGCTGCGCCGCAGGGTCGGCCGGTCGCTGGCCGGCGCGGGATACGTCGAGGTCCTCGCCTACCCCTTCATGGGGGAGCGCGACCTGGACGCCCTGCAGCTGCCCGCGGGTGACGAGCGCCGCCTGGCCGTACGGCTGGCCAACCCGCTCAGCGAGGACGAGCCGCTGATGCGGACCACCCTGCTGCCGGGACTGCTCAGAACGCTGGTCCGCAATGTGGGCCGGGGCTTCGCCGACCTCGCGCTGTTCGAGACGGGCCTGGTCTACCGGCCGGACCGGGAGGCCCCGGCGACCGCGCCGGTCCTCGGCGTGGACCGCAGGCCCACCGCCGAGGAGCTCGACTCGATCGAGTCCGCGCTGCCCGCCCAGCCGGTCCGCGTCGCCGTCGTGCTGGCCGGGGAGTTCGAGCGGTCCGGCTGGTGGGGCGGAGGGCGCGCCGCGAGCTGGGCCGACGCCGTCGAGGCGGCCCGCACGGTGGCCCACGAGGCCGGAGTCGAGCTCCGGGTCCGCGCCGACCGGCACGAGCCCTGGCATCCGGGCCGCTGCGCCGCCCTGTACGCCGGGGACGTCCTCGTCGGCCACGCCGGGGAGCTGCACCCGCGCGTCATCGAGGCGTACGGCCTGCCGCCGCGCACCGCCGCGATGGAGCTGGAGCTCACCCGGCTGGAGCCGCTGTCGGCCGGTCCGGTCCAGGTGTCGTCGATCTCCGCCTACCCGGTCGCCACCCAGGACGTCGCGCTCATCGTCGCCGCCGCCACCCCGGTGGCCGAGGTGGAGGCGGCGCTGCGCGAGGGCGCGGGCGACCTGCTGGAGTCGATCCGCCTGTTCGACGTCTACACCGGGGCCCAGGCCGGTGAGGGCAACAAGTCCCTCGCCTACACCCTGCGGTTCCGGGCGCCGGACCGGACGCTGACCGCCGAGGAGACCACCGCCGCCCGCGACGCCGCCGTGGCGCTGGCGGCCGAGCGCACCGGGGCACGGCTCCGCGGCGCCTGATCCGCGTGTCCGGGGTCCCGGCGGAGCCTTCCGCCGGGACCCTTCGGTTCCGGATCCCGATTCGGGAGGGACGATGAGGCACCTGCTGGTGTTCGCCGGCCGCGACGACGCCGAGGCGGTCGCGGAGCTCGTGGAGGAGGAGCTGCCGCGGGCGGGCGCGCCCGCCGTCGTGCGGGAGGCCCTGGCCGGCGAGGACGACGCCGAGGACGCCCAGTGGCTCGTGGTCGTGGAGAACGCCGACGGCCTGACCGCGGACGACCTGGCCCGCCTGGACGAGCTCGCCGAGGAGCACGACGGCTGGCGCGAGACGGACTGAACGACCCCGGACGACCGCGTCCGGCCGGAGCCCCGCGGGACCGGCGCCCGCCGGTCCCGCTCAGTCCAGGCGTCCCGGGGGGACGGCTTCCCGCAGAGCCAGCGCCAGCCACAGCTTCAGCCGGTGGGAGGGGTCCGAGAAGGAACGCCCCGACAACCGCTCGGCGGTGCGGAGCCGGGTCCTCAGGGTGTTGCGGTGCACACCCAGCCGCCGGGCCGCCGCCTCCAGGTTCTCCCCGCACTCCAGGAACACGTGCACCGAGGCCAGGAGCGCGGTGCCGTGCCGTACGTCGTGCTCACGGAGCGGGCGCAGCACGGTGTCGGCGAACAGGGCCGTCACCGCCGGGTCCACGGCGTCGCGCAGCAGGGTCCACGGCTCCAGCTCGTCGACGTGTGCGTAACCGGCGCCGCCCCGCGCGGCCAGTCCGGTGGCGTGCCGCACCGCGACCGGGATCTCACCGAGGTCGCGGGCCCGGCAGCCTCCGGCGACGACCTCGCGGCCGGACAGGGCGGTCAGCCGGTCGGTCAGCGCGCCGCCGATCGGCGCGCCGCCCGCGGCGGATCCGCCCTCGGGGACCACGAGGACGAGCCCCTCGGGGCGGGGGCAGACGAACGCCAGCTCCTCGGTGGCCGGGTCGCCGAGCACGTCGGCCACCGCGTCCAGCGCCGGGTCGACCAGGGCGGAGGCGTCGCAGCCGGCCGCCCGCGCCACCATGACCTCGTACGGCGGAGGCGCGGTGGAGCAGATCTCGGCCAGCCGGACGGCGAACGCCGGTTCGCCGGACAACACGCCGGACAGCACGGCCGCGCGCTGCCGGTGCGCGTGCGTCCGGGTCCGGCGCACCCCGTCCAGTTCGATCGCCAGCAGGCACGCCGCCTGGTTGGCCAGCACGCGCACGTGCCAGTCGGTGGGGCCGGCCGTCCACAGGGCCAGCCAGCCGCGGGGCGGGCCGGTGAAGCCGAGGCTCTGCATCTGCAGGACGCGGTCGCCGTGGTCGACGGCGATCGCGGTGTGCCGCGCTCCGGCCTCACCGGCCGCCTCGACCGCCTCTCCGGCCACCCCGACGGCCTCGGCGTGCCAGGGCCGGGTCGTGTCGGGGGCGGCGGCGCGGGGGCGGCCGCCGGGGTCGAGCAGGAGCGTCTCCCCTTCGGTGTGCTCGGCCAGGGCACGCAGGATGCCCGCGGGGCCGGAGCGCAGCGCGGCGCGCGCCATGGCCTCCTGACCGAAGACGGTCCGCCGCTCGCCGCGGACGCGCTCGTCGGAGTGCCATCGGGCCACCGCCTCGGCCACGGCGATGAACGGCGTCCTGCCGGTGATCTCCAGGACGGGCAGGTCCAGCCGCGCGGCGGTCTCCAGCACCTCGGGCGGCACCTCGGTGATCTGTTCGTGCAGCGCGAACGCCAGGCCGGCGCAGCCCGCCGCGGCCAGCCGTCCGACGTAGGCGCGGCACCCCTCGGCGTCACCCGGTAGCCCGAGACCGACCGTCATGACCAGCTCTCCGCCCCGCAGCCACGGCACCGGGTCGGGCAGTTCCGTCACGTGCGCCCACCGGACCGGGCGGGTCAGGCCGCCGGCTCCGGCGAGCAGCCGGATCTCCAGCGAGGGCAGGGTGAGGACGTCGGCCACGGTCAGGGGCATGTGAAGCTCCTACAGCAGGGCATATACCAGCCTAAATAGCGATATGCACCTTTCCGAAAGGTGTGCGTTCCGCACTATAGCCACTCTCCGACGGTGCGAATCGTCCACAGGCAGCGTCGTTGAGCCGCGCATATCGTCGCTGGAACGACGCACCCCCCGGAGGGCCCCATGGACGGACAACCGCCTCGCCGCACCGGCGAACCGCGCCGCGCAGGCGAACCGCGCCGCGCCGCCTTCGCCGCGTTCATCGGCACCACGATCGAGTGGTACGACTTCTACGTCTACGCGACCGCCGCCGCACTGGTCTTCGGCGACCTGTTCTTCCCCACCTCGACCGACCCCTTCGCCGGCGTCATGGCCTCCTTCGCCACCTACGCCGTCGGCTTCCTGGCCCGCCCGCTCGGCGGCATCGTGTTCGGCCACTTCGGGGACCGGGTGGGCCGCAAGTCCGCGCTCGTGGTCACCCTCCTCATGATGGGCCTGGCCACCTTCCTCGTCGGGGTGCTGCCCACCTACGCGTCGGCCGGCATGCTCGCCCCGGCGCTGCTGGTGCTGCTGCGGATCGTCCAGGGGCTGGCGGTCGGCGGCGAATGGGGCGGCGCGGCGCTGATGGCCGTGGAACACGCTCCGGAGGGCAAGAAGACCTTCTACGGGTCGTTCGCGCAGCTCGGCAACTCCGCGGGCGCGCTGCTGGCCACCGGCGCCTTCAGCCTGCTCAACGTCCTGGGCGGCGACGCGCTGCGGGACTGGGCCTGGCGGCTTCCCTTCCTCGCGTCGGCGGTGCTGGTCCTGGTCGGGCTCCTCATCAGGCTGAAGGTCGAGGAGTCGCCGGTCTTCGAGGAGACGCGCCGGAACGCGCCGGCCGGCCTGCCGATCAAGGAGGTCCTCCGGACGTCCTGGCGCACGGTGCTGCTCGGCATCGGCGCGCTGCCGGTGGCCATCGGCGGCTACTACATCACCACCACGTTCCTGCTGGCCTACGCGACCGGCCCCGGCGTCGGCGTGGAGGAGCAGGTGGTCCTCAACGCGCTGAGCTTCGCGGCCTTCCTGGAGCTGGTCGCCACGCTCGGCGTCTCGTGGCTCGGCGACCGGGTGGGCGCCCGGCGGGTGGTCATCGCCGGGCTCGTCGGCGTGGCCGTCCTGGCGGTGCCGCAGTTCACCCTGATGAGCACCCGGGACACCCTGCTGATCTTCGTGATCCTCGGCCTGATGCGGCTCGCCATGTCGGCGACGTACGGCCCGATGGCCACGATCCTCGCCCAGATGTTCCGGCCCGACGTCCGCTACACCGGCATGTCCCTGGCCTACCAGGTCGCCGGCGCCGTCTTCGGCGGCCTCTCGCCGCTGGCCGCGACCGCGCTGGTCGCCGCGTACGGCGGCGGCCCGGCTCCGGCCATCGTCCTGCTCATCGGGATGTGCCTGCTCAGCATCGGCTGCGTGGCGTTCGTCCGGATGCACCGGGACCCGGCTCCCCGGCCCGTTCCCGCGGCCCCCGGCTCCTGACCCCGGCGGCCCCGGCCGTCCGGGAGCCGGAGACGGTCCCGTCCGGCTCCCCGGCGGCTCGTCGGCCCGCCGGCCCGTCCCGTCCCCGGCGGCCTCCGCCCCTCCGGCGGGCCGTCTCCTTCGTGACCGCAGATCTCGTGACCGCAGAGTGAAGAGTGAGAGGAAGACCTCTTGTCCCCGATCGTCATCACCAACGCCAGGGTCCTCACCATGGACCCCGCCCGTCCCGCCGCGGAGGCCGTGGCCGTACGGGACGGACGGATCCTCGCCGTCGGCCGGGCGCCGGAGGTTCTCGGAGCGGCCGGGCCGGACGCGGAGACCGTCGACGCCGCAGGCAGGACCGTCCTGCCGGGGTTCATCGACCCGCACAACCACCTGCTGTCCACCGCCGAGTCCCTCGTCTCCGTGGACGCCCGCTACCCGCGGGTCGGCAGCGTCGCCGACCTGGTGGCGGCGATCGCGGCGGAGGCCGCGCGCACCCCGCCGGGCCGGTGGATCCGCGCCTTCGGCATGGACGACGCGAAGTTCCCCGAGGGCCGGCCGGACCGGCGCAGCCTCGACGAGGCCACGACCGACCACCCGGTGATCATCTACCACGTGTCGGGGCACCAGGCGGCGGTGAACTCCGCCGCGCTCGCCTGGCGCGGTCTCGACGACCAGGTGACCGACCCGGCGGGCGGCGCTTTCCTGCGCGACGAGGGCGGGCGGCTGACGGGCATGGTCATCGACTCCGCCATGGAACTGCTGCTGCCGCTCGCGGTGGACATCGGCTGCCACGGTCCCAACTTCCACACCGACCTGCCCGCCGAACAGTTGGTGTCCTGGCTTGAGGCGGCCGGGGAGACCTACCTGTCGGCCGGTGTCACCACCGTGTGCGACCCTCAGGTCTCGGCGCGGGAGATGCGGATCTACCGGGCCGCCCACGCCGCCGGCACGCTGCCGGTCCGTACGGTGTGCATGCCGCTGTCCCACCTGCTCGACGACCTGGTCAGGGTGGGGCTGACCGGGCCGTTCGGGGACGACCGGCTTCGCTTCGGCGCCATGAAGTTCTACTGCGACGGCACGCTCCTCGGCGGCACCGCCATGTTCGACGAGCCGTACGGTGAGCGCGGCCAGTTCGCCGGATCGCTGTACCACGCGCCCGACCGGCTCACCGACCTGGTACGGCGGGCCGCGCAGGCCGGATGGCAGGTGGGCGTGCACACCCAGGGCGACCGGGCGATGGGCTTCACCCTGGACGCGCTCCGCGCGGCGGCGGCGGTGTCCGGGGACGACGCCAGGCCGCGCATCGAGCACTGCGGCCACCCGACCCCGGCACAGGTGAGGGAGTTCGCCGCGCTGGGCGTCATCCCGGTCAACCAGCCCAACTTCCTGTACGACAGCGGCACGGACTTCATCCGCCGGCTCGGCGCGCGGCGGGCGCACCGGCTCCAGCCGATGCGGGAGGAGATCGACGCGGGTCTGCGCCCGGTGCTGTCCAGCGACTCCTTCGTCTCCTCCCTGCGCCCGATGGAGACGGTCGCCAACGCGGTGCGCAGGCGGACCCGCGAGGGCGGGCCGATCGGGGAGGAGCAGGCGGTCTCCCTGCACGAGGCCCTACGGGCGCACACGATCGACGCCGCCCACGCGTTGCGGATGGAGGACCGTATCGGCTCACTCAGCCCCGGGAAGCTCGCCGACGTGGTGGTGCTGGACGCCGACGTAGAGGCGCTGCCCGCCGGCGAGCTGGCGGGGGTCGGTGCGTGGCTGACCCTGCTGGACGGCCGCGTCGCCCACTCGGCTCGCCGCTGAGGCCCGCCCCGCCGGCGGTCCCTGTCGCCTCAGAGGGCGTCGATCTCCGTCAGGTCCACGTCGATCTCGAAGGGCGACGACACCTTGAGCCGATCGTGGTAGACGCCGGTGACGACGTACGTGCCGGTGACGTGGTCGAGCTCGTAGGTGTTGACGACGGGCCGGCCCGCGTCCTCCTCCACGATCCAGAAGTGCCGGATCCCGGCTTCGGCGTACAGCGACGGCTTGCGCTTGCGGTCGCGCTCCTTGGACTCGGGTGAGACCACCTCGGCCACCAGCACCACGTCCTCGGCCCGGTAGGAGGTCTGCCCGGGGCTCTGCTCCGCGGCGGCGTGGATGACGCTGAGGTCGGGCTCCGGCCGCTGCTTCGGGCCCAGGACGACGCTCATCTCACGTCGCACGCGGAATTTCCGGGGGGCGTGCTGACGCAGGGCTGACTCGAGAAGAGTGACAGCCCGCATATGGAAGGAAGCCTGAGGACTCACGAACACCAGACTTCCATCAATCAACTCTGTGTGTTCGGGCAATTGCGGAATGCGATCGAGGTCTTCGGCGGTGAACCCTTCCGGGGGAGGGAACGCCCAGTCGGGCAGCGACGAATCCGTCATCCTGGCACTTCCCGTCTCAGGGATTCGAACGTCGACCGTCATGTTCCCACCGTAGCAGCGGGACTCCACTCGGTGAGGGGATCGGCGAGGATACCCGCCCGCCACCATGACACCGGGTCCCGCCGGGGGCCGGGCGGCGGACCGGAGGTCATGCCGGGACGGCGTTCCAGCCGGCCGCCCGGGATCCCGTTCCCGTCACCGGGCTCCGTGGCGGCCGCGTCCGGGGAATCGTTTTCCCGGACGCGGGTCACCGCCGGGGGCGTCAGGAGCCCAGGACCTCCTGGCGCAGGCGGGTCTTGAGGATCTTGCCGCCGGGGTTGCGGGGCAGCTCGCCCTCGCGGATCCAGAACCGGACGGGCACCTTGAACGCCGCGATCCGCCCGAGCAGGAACTCCCGCAGCTCCTCGGCGCTCACCGGGGCGGCCGGCCGTACCACCGCGCCGACCTCCTCGCCCAGTTCCTCGTGGGGGATGCCGATCACCGCGACGTCGTCCACCGCGGGGTGCTCGAACAGCGCGGCCTCGACCTCGGCGCAGTAGACGTTCTCGCCGCCGCGGATCACCATGTCCTTGGCCCGGTCCACGATGTAGACGAACCCCTCGTCGTCCACCCGGGCGAGGTCGCCGGTGTGCAGCCAGCCGTCGAGGAAGGTCTCGGCGGTGGCCTCGGGACGGTTCCAGTAGCCGAGGATGACGTTGGGGCCGCGCAGGCACAGCTCCCCGACCTCGCCGGCCGGCAGCTCCCGGCCCAGCGGGTCGGTGATCCTCACCTCGACCACGGGCACCGGCAGGCCGATGCTGTCGGGCCTGGCGAGGTAGTCGGGGCCGCTGTTGTAGATCGCCAGCGCGGTGGTCTCGGTCATGCCGTACCCGTTGGAGGGGGCGCGGCCGGGGAGCATTCCGGTGATGCGCTCCAGCAGCCTGGGCGGCGCGGGGGCGCCGCCGTAGCCCAGCGAGGTGAGGCTGGAGACGTCGCGCCTGTCCAGGTCGGGGTGGGACAGCAGCTGCCACACGTTGGTGGGCACCCCGCTGAGCGTGGTGATCCGCTCGCGCTCGATCAGCTCCAGGGCCCGTCCGGCGTCCCACCTGTACATCAGCACGAGCCCGCCGCCGGTGAACATGGTGGTGGTCATGACCGCGAAGCAGCCGGTGACGTGGAAGAGCGGCACGGTCAGCAGGGTGACGCGGCGTTTCCCGGCGGCCTCGGCGGGGTCCTTGCCGGCCCTGGCCAGGCTGCGCACCATGCCGTAGGCAACCGTCATCGGCGACTGGCCGAGGTTGCGGTGGCTGCCGAGGGCGCCCTTGGGGCGGCCGGTCGTGCCGGAGGTGTAGAAGATGGTGGCCGGGTCCTCCGGGGCCACCTCCACCTCGGGCAGCGTCACGTCCGCCGTGACCTCGCCCAGGACCTCCTCGAACGGGCGCGCCCCCTCGGGTGCCTCGCCGCGGACCACGATCAGCTGTGCGCGGCCGGTGAGCAGGGCGGCGCGCTCGGCGTCGGCGATCACCACCTTCGCGCCGGAGTCCGACACGCCGAACTCCAGTTCCTGGGCGGTCCACCAGGCGTTGAGCGGTACGGCGACCGCCCCGGCGGCCAGTACCGCGGAGAAGGAGACGATCCACTCGGGGTAGTTGCGCATGGCGATGGCCACCCGGTCGCCCTTGGCCACGCCGTACTCCGCGATCAGGCGGTGCGCCAGCGTGGCGGCCCGGCGGAAGTGCTCCTCGTAGGTGAGGCTCTCGTCCTCGTAGGTGAGGAAGACCTGCTCGCCGTGGCCCCTGCTGCCCTCCAGCAGCGCGCGGAAGTGCGCGGGCGCGTGCTTCCAGGTCCTGACGGCGCCGCCGTGGCCGGGGACCTCCACCGTCTCGAACAGCTGTCCCGGGCCGGTGAGCCGGGCCTGGACCTCGTCGTGGGCGACCGTCATGCGTTCACATCTCCCGGGGCGAAGGGAACCGGACACGCCACGATACCGACCGGTAGGTACGTGCAACAGTGCCGAAACACGGCGCGTATGTCCATGCGCCGGGGGAGTCGTGTTCCTCCTGGTCGGAGGGTCCTTGGGCGACGCGCCTGCCTGGCCCGCTTGCATGACGATTACGGAGGATGCATAATTCTTCTAGTAAATCCATGAGATAGAGTGCATGAACATGCAGAGAGCGGGGGGCGGATGAGAGCGGCCATCGCCGGTGCGAGCGGCTACGCCGGAGGCGAGATCCTGCGTCTGCTGCTGTCGCACCCGGACATCGAGATCGGCGCGCTCACCGCCGCCTCCAGTGCGGGTACCCCGCTGGGCGCCCACCACCCCCACCTGGCCCCGCTGGCCGACCGGGTCCTCCTCGACACCACCCCCGGCACCCTCGCCGGCCACGACGTGGTCTTCCTGGCCCTGCCGCACGGCCAGTCCGCCGCCGTCGCCGCCGGGCTCGGCGACGGCACGCTCGTCGTCGACTGCGGCGCCGACTTCCGCCTCGCCGACCCCGCCGCCTGGGAGCACTTCTACGGCGGCGCCCACGCCGGCACCTGGCCCTACGGCCTGCCCGAGCTTCCGGGCCACCGCGACCCGCTCCGCACGGCCACCAGGATCGCCGTCCCCGGCTGCTACCCGACCGCCGTCACCCTGGCGATGTTCCCCGCCTTCGCCGCCGGCCTCGCCGAACCCGACCTCGTCGTGGTGGCCGCCAGCGGCACCAGCGGCGCGGGCCGGTCGCCCAAGCCCGCCCTCCTGGGCAGCGAGGTGATGGGCTCGGCCGCCGCCTACGCCGCCGGAGGCGTCCACCGGCACACCCCCGAGATGGAACAGAACCTCTCGCCGCTGGCCGGCGCGCCGGTGCGGGTCTCCTTCACCCCCGTGCTCGCCCCGATGAGCCGCGGAATCCTCGCCACCTGCACGGCGCCCGCGAAGCCCGGCGTCACCCCGCGGACGCTGCGCGAGGCCTACGAGGCGGCCGTCAAGGACGAGCCGTTCCTGCGCCTGCTGCCCGAGGGGCAGTGGCCCGCCACCTCGATGACCCTGGGCGCCAACACCGCCGCCCTCCAGGTCGCCCTGGACGAGCGAGCCGGGCGCGTCGTCGCCGTCATCGCCATCGACAACCTCACCAAGGGCACCGCGGGCGGTGCGATCCAGAGCGCCAACCTCGCCCTCGGCCTGCCCGAAGAGACCGGCCTTCCTCTCAACGGAGTCGCCCCATGAGCGTGACCGCACCCCTCGGCTTCCGCGCCGCCGGCGTCGCCGCCGGCATCAAGTCCGGCGGCGCCCGCGACCTGGCGCTGATCGTCAACGACGGCCCCTCCCGCGCCGCGGCGGGCGTCTTCACCGCCAACCGCGTCCAGGCCGCGCCGGTGTTGTGGTCCCGGCAGGTGCTGACCGCCGGCCGGGTCCACGCCGTCGTCCTCAACTCCGGAGGCGCCAACGCCTGCACCGGCCCGCTCGGATTCCAGGACACCCACGCCACCGCCGAGAAGGTCGCCGCCGCGCTCGGCGACTCCGCCGGCGAGGTCGCCGTCTGCTCCACCGGCCTGATCGGCGAGCGGCTGCCGATGGACGCCCTGCTGGCCGGGGTCGACCTCGCCGTCTCCCAGGTCAGCAGGGACGGCGGCCTGGCCGCCGCCGACGCCATCCGCACCACCGACACCGTCTCGAAGATCTCCTTCAAGCGGGGCGAGGGCGGCTACATGGTCGGCGGCATGGCCAAGGGCGCCGGCATGCTCGCCCCGGGCCTGGCCACCATGCTCTGCGTGATCACCACCGACGCCGACCTGACCGCCGGGCAGCTCGACGAGACGCTCCGCGAGGCGACCAGGCTCACCTTCGACCGGCTCGACACCGACGGCTGCATGTCCACCAACGACACCGTCCTGCTGCTGGCCAGCGGAGCCTCGGGCGTGACCCCCGACCCCGCCGAGTTCGGCCGCCTGGTCCAGGGCGTCTGCGCCGACCTCGCCCGCCAGCTCCTCATCGACGCCGAGGGCGCCAGCAAAGCGATCGCCGTCGAGGTCGTCGGCGCCGCCTCCGAGGACGACGCGCTCGCCGTCGCCCGCGCCGTCTGCCGTTCCAACCTGCTCAAGTGCGCCATCCACGGCGAGGACCCCAACTGGGGCCGCGTGCTGTCGGCCGTCGGCACCACCGACGCCGTCTTCGAGCCCGACCGGGTCAACGTCGCCATCAACGGCGTCTGGATCTGCCGGGGCGGCGCGGCCGGCGACGACCGCGCCAAGGTGGACCTGCGCCCCCGCGACGTGACGATCACCATCGACCTGTCGGCGGGCCCGAACTCGGCCACGGTCCACACCACCGACCTCACCGCCGCCTACGTCCACGAGAACTCGGCGTACTCCTCATGACGGCCGGCGACGCGCCGGCCAAGGCGCACACCCTGATCGAGGCACTGCCGTGGCTGGCCCGCTTCCACGGAGCGACCGTCGTCGTGAAGTACGGCGGCAACGCCATGACCGAGGAGCACCTGCGGGAGAAGTTCGCCGCCGACGTGGTCTTCCTGCGCTACGCCGGCCTGCGGCCGGTCGTCGTGCACGGCGGCGGCCCGCAGATCAACGCCCACCTCGACCTGCTCGGCATCGAGTCCACCTTCACCGCCGGGCTCCGCGTCACCAGCCCCGAGGCCATGCGGGTCGTCCGGATGGTCCTGGTCGGCCAGGTCAACCGCGACGTCGTCGGCCTGGTCAACCGGCACGGGCCGTTCGCCGTCGGCATGTCCGGCGAGGACGCCCACCTGTTCACCGCTGAGCGCAAGCACGCCGTCGTCGACGGGACCCCGGTGGACATCGGCCAGGTCGGCGACATCGTCGCCGTCGAACCCGGCGCCGTGCGGGCCCTGCTGGACGACGGGCGCATCCCGGTGATCTCCTCCGTCGCGCGCGGCGAGGACGGCACCGTCTACAACGTCAACGCCGACACCGCCGCCGCGGCCCTGGCCGTGGCACTCGGCGCCGCCAAGCTGATCGTCCTCACCGACGTCGAGGGCCTCTACCGGGACTGGGACCCCGAGACCCGCAGCGGAAAGGTCATCGACCGGCTGTCGGCCTCGGAGCTGCGCGAGATGCTGCCCGGCCTGTCCAGCGGCATGGCGCCCAAGATGGAGGCGTGCCTGACCGCCGTCGACGGAGGCGTCCCCCAGGCGCACGTCCTCGACGGCAGGGTGCCGCACGCCGTACTGCTGGAGATCTTCACCGACGAGGGGGTCGGCACCATGGTGCTGCCCGACGCCGCGCCGGCCGTGCCCGACGCCGCGCGGCCCGCCGTCACGAGCCTGAACGGGAGCGAGCAGTGAGCATCGACGGCCGGCCCGCGGGGGACGACCTCGCCAAGCGCTTCGAGACCGCCTTCATGCCCACCTACGGCGTGCCGCCGGTCGCGCTGGCCCGCGGCGAGGGCGCCCGGGTCTGGGACGCCGACGGCGGCGAGTACCTCGACCTGATCGGCGGCATCGCGGTCAGCTCCCTCGGCCACGCCCACCCGGCCCTGGTGGAGGCGGTGTCCCGCCAGGTCGCCGTCCTCGCCCACACCAGCAACCTGTTCATCAACGAACCCGAGGTGCTGCTCGCCGAACGGCTGATCGGCCTGCTCGGCGCGCCCGCCAGGGTCTTCCTCACCAACTCCGGCACCGAGGCCAACGAGGCCGCCCTCAAGATGGCCCTCAAGTACGGCGGGAGCACCGGCCGCACCTACGTGGTGGCCGCCGAGAACGCCTTCCACGGCCGGACCCTCGGCGCGCTGTCGCTGACCGGCAAACGCGCCATCCGCGACCAGTTCGGCCCGTTCCCGACGGACGTCAGGTTCGTCCCGTACGGCGACGCCGACGCGCTGCGCGACGCCGTCACCGCCGAGTGCGCCGCCGTCTTCCTGGAGCCCACCCAGGGCGAGGCCGGCGTCGTCCCCCCGCCCGCCGGCTACTTCAGGGCCGCCCGGCGCGTCTGCGACGCGACCGGCGCGCTCCTGGTAGCCGACGAGATCCAGTCGGCGATCGGCCGCACCGGCCACTGGTTCGCCCACCAGCACGAGGGGATCCTGCCCGACGTGCTCACCCTGGCCAAGGGCCTCGGCGGCGGCATGCCGATCGGCGCCTGCGTCGGCGTCGGCCCCGCCGGGACGATCTTCGCCAAGGGCGACCACGGCTCCACCTTCGGCGGCAACCCCGTCTCGGCCGCCGCCGCGCTCGCCGTACTCGACACCATCGACGCCGACGGCCTGCTGGAACACGTCCAGACCGTCGGCGCCCAGCTCGCCGGCGGCATCGCCGCGATCGGCCACCCCCTGCTCGCGGGCGTCCGCGGCCGGGGCCTGTGGCTGGCGATCGTGCTGACCGCCGACCGCGCGGCGCAGGTCCAGGCCGCGGCCCAGCGGGCCGGCTTCCTGGTCAACGCCGTCCAGCCCGGCGCCGTACGGCTCGCGCCCCCGCTGGTGATCACTCCCGGGCAGGCCGCCGCCTTCGTGGCCGCCCTTCCCGCCATCCTTGACGAGGCAGCAGAATGACCAGGCACTTCCTTCGCGACGACGACCTGACGCCCGCCGAGCAGACCGAGGTGCTCAGGCTCGCCGAGGCCATGAAGAAGGACCGCTACGGCTACCGTCCCCTCGCCGGTCCGAAGACCGTCGCCGTGCTGTTCGACAAGCCCTCCACCCGGACCCGGCTCTCCTTCGCCGTCGGCGTCGGCGAGCTGGGCGGCCTGCCCCTGGTCATCGACGCCGCCGCCTCCCAGCTGGGCCGGGGCGAGCCCGTCGAGGACACCGCCCGGGTCCTGGAACGCCAAGTCGCCGCCATCGTGTGGCGCACCGGCGGACAGGAGCGGGTCGAGACGATGGCCACCTGGTCGTCGGTGCCGGTGGTCAACGCCCTCACCGACGAGTTCCACCCCTGCCAGATCCTCGCCGACCTGCAGACCGTCCGGGAGCGCTTCGGCGCCACCGCCGGCCTCACCCTCGCCTACCTCGGCGACGGCGCGAACAACATGGCCCACTCCTACCTCCTGGGCGGCGCCGTCGCCGGGATGCACGTGCGGATCGGCGCCCCGGTCGGCTACCACCCCGACCCGGAGATCCTGCGCCGCGCCCAGGAGATCGCCGCCGCCACCGGCGGGTCGGCCACCGTGCTCACCGACCCCGCCGCCGCCGCGACGGGCGCCGACGTCGTCACCACCGACACCTGGGTCTCCATGGGACAGGACGGCAAGGAGCAGCGGGTCGCCGACCTGATGCCCTTCCAGGTCGACGGCCGCCTGATGGACCTGGCCGCCCCGAGCGCGATCTTCCTGCACTGCCTGCCCGCCTACCGTGGGCTGGAGGTGACCGCCGACGTCATCGACGGCCCCCGCAGCCTGGTGTGGGACCAGGCCGAGAACCGGCTGCACGCCCAGAAGGCCCTGCTGCACTGGCTGCTCACCGCCGGCGGGAACGGCGGGAACACCGATGGGAACGGCGGAGCCGCCACCGGCGGGATCGGCGGGGACACCGGCGCCCCCGCTACGATCCGGGCGGAGGAGGTCACGTGAAGATCCCCATGACGAAGGTCGCCCGCCAGGCGCGGATCACCGAGCTGCTGCAGCGCCGGCCGATCCGCTCGCAGCCCGAGCTGGCCAAACTGCTGCTGGAGAGCGGAGTCGAGGTCACCCAGGCCACGCTCTCCAGAGACCTCGACGAGCTGGGCGCGCTCAAGCTGCGCGCCGAGGACGGCTCCCTGGTCTACGCCCTGCCCGGCGAGGGCGGCGGCCGGATCCCGCTGGCCCGGGTCGGGACGGGCGAGACCCCGGCCGCCCGGCTGAGCCGGATCGCCGAGGAACTGCTCGTCTCCGCCGACGCGTCCGCCAACCTGGTGATCGTCCGCACGCCGCCGGGCGCCGCGCAGTTCCTCGCCTCGGCCATCGACCACGCCGACTGGGAGTCCATCCTCGGCACGGTCGCCGGAGACGACACCATCCTCGTCATCAGCCGCGACCCGACGGGCGGCGCCGCGGTCGCCGAGGCGCTGCTCCGCCACGCCGACCGTCGTGGCGGGTGATCGCGGCACACGGGAAGACCCATGACACGGGTCCCGGGTGCGGGGTGACCCGCACCCGGGAGACCATGGAGAACACTTGATCACGCCTGACCGGGTCGTGCCCGCCTTCTCCGGCGATCCCGGCGCCTCCGCCGCCACGTCGCTCCCCGCCGGGAGCCCCGGCGCCGGGGCCGCCGCCGGGCCGCGGGGACTTCCCCGGAGGGCCGCCGCGGCCCGGAACATCCGAACGCCCAGGTTGGGCTAAGGTCGCGGAGTGGAAGGGGAGGAGAACAACGGTGACTGATGGTGGCAAGCCGATGCGGCTGTGGGGCGGCAGGTTCGAGGGAGGCCCGGCCGACGCGCTGACCAGGCTCTCGGTGAGCGTGCACTTCGACTGGCGGCTGGTGCCGTACGACCTGATGGCCTCCCGGGCGCACGCCCGGGTGCTGCACCGCGCCGGGCTGCTGACGGCCGAGGAGCTGGAGCGCATGATCGGCGCGCTGGACGACCTCGAACGCGCCTGCAAGGCCGGCGAGTTCCGGCCCACCGTGGCCGACGAGGACGTCCACACCGCGCTGGAGCGCGGCCTGCTGGAACGCCTCGGCACGCTCGGCGGCAAGCTGCGCGCCGGACGCAGCCGCAACGACCAGATCGCCACCGACCTGCGGCTCTACCTCCGTGACCACGTCAGGAACATCGTGTCCCGCCTGGTCGAGCTGGAGACCGCGCTGATGAGTCAGGCCGAGGAGCACGCCGAGACGGCCGCCCCCGGCATGACCCACCTGCAGCACGCCCAGCCCGTCTCCTTCGGCCACCAGCTCCTGGCCCACGTGCACGCCTTCGCCCGCGACATCGACCGGCTGCGCGACTGGGACCGCCGCGCGGCCGTCTCGCCCCTGGGCTCGGGCGCGCTGGCCGGCTCGTCGCTGCCGCTCGACCCGCAGGCGGTGGCCCGGGAGCTCGGCTTCGACTCCGCCGCGCCCAACTCGATGGACGCCGTCGCCGACCGCGACTTCGCCGCCGAGTTCCTGTTCGACGCGGCGATGATCGGCGTGCACCTGTCGCGGCTGGGCGAGGAGATCGTCCTGTGGGCCTCCCAGGAGTTCCGCTGGATCGAGATGGACGACGCCTACTCCACCGGCTCGTCGATCATGCCGCAGAAGAAGAACCCCGACGTCGCCGAGCTCGCCCGCGGCAAGAGCGGCCGGCTCATCGGCAACCTCACCGCCATGCTGGCCACGCTCAAGGGCCTGCCGCTGACCTACAACCGCGACCTGCAGGAGGACAAGGAGCCGGTCTTCGACTCCGTCGACACCCTCATGCTGGTCCTGCCCGCCATGGCCGGCCTGGTCTCCACCATGCGCGTCAACACCGCCAAGCTGGAGTCCTCGGCCCCCGACGGGTTCGCCCTGGCGACCGACCTGGCCGAGCTGCTGGTCCGCAGGGGGGTGCCGTTCCGCGAGGCGCACGAGGCGGTCGGCCACCTGGTGGTCTGGTGCCAGGTCAACGACAAGGACCTCGGGGACCTCAGCGACGAGGAACTCGCCAAGGTCTCACCCCACCTGACGCCCGACACCCGCGAGGTCCTCTCGGTGCCCGGCGCGCTGGCCGCCCGCAAGGCGCACGGCGGCACCGCGCCCGACCGGGTCCGCGACCAGCTCGTCGCGCTGCGCGAGACCGTCGACGACCAGGCGGCCTGGGCGAGCGGCGCCTGATGCCCGCGGGAGCCTCCGTCCCGGCCGGGTCGGCCCCGCTGACCCGGGACTTCTTCGACCGGCCCGGCCCCGAGGTCGCTCCCGACCTGCTGGGAAGGGTGATCACGCACGGGCCGGTCTCGGTGCGCATCACCGAGGTCGAGGCGTACGGCGTGCCCGGCGAGGACCCCGCGTCCCACACCTACCGGGGCCGTACGGCGCGCAACGCGGTGATGTTCGGGCCGCCGGGACACCTGTACGTCTACTTCACCTACGGCATGCACTTCTGCGCCAACCTCGTCTGCCTCCCCGAGGGGATCGGCTCGGGCGTGCTCCTGCGCGCCGGGGAGGTGGTCGTCGGCGCGGAGGTCGCCACGGCCCGCCGTACGGCGGGCACGAGCCGGGCCGTCGCCCCGCGCGATCTGGCGCGGGGACCCGCCCGGCTGGCGGTCGCGCTGGGCTTCACCCGGGAGCACGACGGGGTGGACGCCTGTCCGCCCGGTCCGGTCAGCGTCCTTTCGGGAGATCCCCCGGTGTCCGGGGCCGTCCGCTCCGGGCCTCGCACCGGGGTGTCGGCGGCCAAGGACGTCCCCTGGAGGTTCTGGATCGACGGGGAGCGGACGGTCTCGCCGTACCGGCCACACGTTCCGCGCCGGCGCGCTTCCTGAGGGCGGGCGCCGGCGTCGGACCCTAGGGTCCTGAGAAGAGACGCCGCTACGGAGATCCTCCGATCGCGAGGGATGCCTCGATGCGAAGATCCTCCGGTCCTGAGGGGAGATACCCGCGTGGAGATCTTCTGATTCGTTCCTGTTCGATGCCTTTCGCGTTGCCCGCCCCAGTTCAGGCCGGTCACGGGGGAGGTTTCAAGTGGCGAAGCGGGGCCGTGATCGGGCAGTCTGTACGGAAGTGACAGGTGTCCCTTCGAACATTGGAAAGCCAGGATCGTGACCGACATCCTCGATGAGCTCGAATGGCGCGGCCTGATCGCGCAGTCCACCGACATCGACGCCCTGCGCGCGGCGATGGCCGGGGGTCCGATCACGGTCTATTGCGGCTTCGATCCGACCGCGCCCTCGCTCCATGTCGGCAACCTGGTTCCCATGCTGACCCTCACCCGCATTCAGCGGGCGGGCCATCGAGCGATCGGTCTGGTCGGTGGCGCTACCGGCCTGATCGGTGATCCCAGCGGTCGCAGCACCGAGCGTTCGCTCAACTCCTCGGAAGTCGTCGCCGAGTGGGTCGCACGGATCCGGGCCCAGGTGGAGAGGTTCCTCGACTTCTCCGACGAGTCACGCGGGATCATGGTCAGCAACCTCGACTGGACCGAGGGCCTGTCGGCGATCGACTTCCTGCGTGACGTGGGCAAGCACTTTCCCGTCAACCGCATGCTGGCGCGCGAGTCGGTCTCCGCCCGTCTCGGTGGCGAAGGACTCAGCTACACCGAGTTCAGCTACCAGATCCTGCAGGCCAACGACTATCTGGAGCTCAACAAGCGGTACGGATGCACGTTGCAGGTCGGCGGCAGTGATCAGTGGGGCAACATCACCGCGGGAACCGACCTGATCCGCAGGGTGACCGGCGAGCACGTACACGCGCTGACCGTGCCGCTGATCACGAAGGCTGACGGGACGAAGTTCGGCAAGTCGGCCGGTGGCGCGGTGTGGCTCAACCCGGAGATGACCTCTCCGTACGCCTTCTACCAGTTCTGGCTGAACGCGGATGACCGCGACGTGGTGAGGTTCCTCAAGATCTTCAGCTTCAGGTCCCGAGAGGAGATCGAGGAGCTGGAGAAGGTGGCCGCCGAACGGCCTGCCGCCCGTGAGGCTCAGCGTGCGCTCGCGACGGAGTTCACCACGCTGCTGCACGGCGCGGAGGAGTGCGCCGCGGTGGTCGCGGCCTCTTCGGCCTTGTTCGGACAGGGCTCGCTGGAGGATCTGCCGGCCAGGACACTGGGAGAGGCCCTCGCCGAGGTCCCGCGTGCCGAGGTCTCCGCGCTGGGTGCCTCGTTCGTTGACCTGCTCGCCCACAGCGGCCTGGTCAAGTCCAAGTCCGAGGCCCGTCGCGCGGTGAAGGAGGGCGGCGCCTACCTCAACAACGTCAAGGTCTCCGACGACTCCTACGTGCCCACGGCGGACGACCTCCTTCACGGTCGCTTCCTGGTGCTGCGGCGCGGCAAGCGGTCCATCGGAGGCGTCGAGGTCGTCGCCGGCTGACGTCAGCCGGCATCGGCATCGGCGTCCGGCGAACGCCCCGGTTCCGGCCGGGGCGTTCGCCGTCTCCGGAGGCCGATGCCCCGGTACGTGCCGTCTTGCTCCCTCCGGCTCTCATACGGGGAGGGGACGGCGGCGGGGCCTCCGTGCCCGACGGGCTCCCGCGGGTTAATTGATTTGACGGCGTCGGATGGGCGGCATAATCTTCTGCAGTGCCCGGGAGCGAGCCGGACGCCTGAGAGGCGGACGGGCCCCGAGGTGACTCCCACCAGAACGAACCTCAGCGTTCGACCCTTGTCAAGATCATTCGGATCATCCGAACCACTTGACGCGGTCTGAATGTCAAGGTATGTTTGGAGGGTTGCTCTCAAAAGAGGGCGAGCAAAATCCTAGCTCGACCGGATTTACCAAGGCAAATCGTTCGAGAAAAACGATTTGACAGGGAAATTCGATAAAAGCTAAGATGGAAATACGAAATGGAACGCCCCGGAGAGACGGGCCTGAGAGTCCGGTTCGACGGTGAACGCGTCCGTTTCTTGAGAACTCAACAGTGTGCTAAAAGCCAGTGCATGATGCACAACCCCGTCCCACCCATCTTTGGTGGGAGGACGGATTCCTTTGGTTGATGCACCGCCCTGTTGCAGGGGCGGATGCTTTCAGCCGGGAGAAACTGTTCAGACATTGTTTGGAGAGTTTGATCCTGGCTCAGGACGAACGCTGGCGGCGTGCTTAACACATGCAAGTCGAGCGGAAAGGCCCTTCGG
>NZ_JBIAMC010000023.1:0-111213 GCF_042873875.1 Streptosporangium sp. NPDC004379 | reverse complement strand
GATCCGCTGCCAGGCTTTGTCGGTCAGTTCACCTCGTCGCACCACGAGGCATCATCTAACCGCACCACCGAGATCATTTATCAGACACGCCTTAGTCACCCGGCGGCCCGGACGGTCATCCGGACGAGGGCGTCCCGGACCCCTCCGAGGGAGCCCGGGACGCTTTCCGGTCTTCCAGACGGTTGGTAAACCCAACGGCTTCAGCAGATCGCCGAAGCGCTCAATCCGAGCGCGTTGTCGAGCTCCGCCAAGGTAAGCGGCCGTTCGCTGATGGCGACGGCGGTAAGCACCTCGGCATAGAGCGCGATCTCGTCCAACGCGACACGGTCGTGGACCCTAGAGTCCAGGTCGTCGTGCCCCACCGCGTCGTCCTTCCTTCCGCAGCCCACACCCACTTCGAGGTTACGGCGGAGGGTCCCCGCGTTCCCATGGCCCATCGGGACCATTCCTGGCGTCCCCACCACACCCTCGGAGGGGTCATTTCCCGGCTGCGAGATCACAATTCAGCCAATCGGCGGTACCGGTCGTCTGAGAACGCTATAAGCGGAGTAAGCGAGGAATAACTCCATTCGTGGTTTAACCGAGTGGATCTTTGTCAGAAGTGACGGAACGGGGTTCCAGGGACGTTCGGGGCTCCCGGGCTCCTCGGGGTCTCCGGTCCCGTAGAGCCCGCCGGGCCGTCCTGGTCGTTCGGTTCGGGATCGTCGCGCTCGTGGATCAGCCGGTGCACGACCGCCGAAGCCGTCACGAACCCCCGTCCGGGAACCGGGGTCCCGGTGAGGCGGCACCACGCGAGCCCGGCGGCGTAGGCGGTGCCCAGCAGCGCCGCGGCCCCCGCCCGGTCCGGCGGGTGCAGGGCCGCGGGCAGCTCCCCGGCGCGGGGCCAGCACTTCCGCAGCGGGTGCGACGGGTCGTCCAGCGCCACCCGCAGCATGTGGCGCAGCTCCGGCTCCAGCCACGGATACAGCTCACCGGCCGCCCCGGGAGCGGCCTCGGACAGGTCGGCGGCGAGCAGAGAGGCCGCGACGGCCCGGGGGTCGGCCCCCTTGGCGGCGACGAACCCGAGCGCCACGACCAGGTCGTAGAGCACGTGCTGGAGGTGCTCGCCCGGCGAGGTCTCCGGCAGCATCACGTGGGGCGGGCAGCGCTCCAGCCACGCCCGCCGTACGGCGTGGTCGCCGGTCTGGGCGGCGGAGGGATCCACGCCCGTACGGCGGAGCACCGGCTCCAGCATGGCCAGCAGGGCGTCCGCCCGGGGCCGGAAACGGGGGTCGTCGCGGATCACCTCCGCGGTGTCCGCCATGAGCGCCACCAGGCGGCGCCCGGCCTCCGGATGGCCGGCCCTGACCCGCTCGCCGTACAGGGCGGCCAGGTCCTCCAGGGAGAAGGGGGACAGCCACCGGACCCACTCGTCGCCGGGCAGCGGCCGGGCCAGGAACTCGCCGAACATCGACAGCAGCACCTCGTTGCCGTCGAAGGCGGGGGCGTAGGCGCACCACATGAGCGTGCCCCAGACGGCGGCCACCGGGCTGGCCACCTCCTCGGCGAAGACCTCGGTGAACGGGCCGGTGAGGGGGAAGTCCTCGCGGCGCCTGCCGCGCTGGGCGGCCAGCAGCTCGCGTACCCGGCCAGTGATCCGGGGAGGAACGTCGGGGCCGACGAACCCCTGGACGGAGCCGCGGCCGACGGTGACGTCCGGGCCGTGCGGGACCACGTGCCGCGGGATCACCGACGTGTCGTGGGAGACCCGCGACGCGGCGCGGAACTCCGGGTCGACCGGCGGCGCGGCCGGGTGCCAGCGGCCTCCGGCCGGGTCATGGCGGTGCCACCGGGCCTGCGCGCCGAACAGCCAGCGCCCGCCGTCCGGGGCGGTCAGGACGCGCGACGCGATGGCCTGGGCCCGCGCGGGGCCCGGGAGCGCCGCCCACCGCGGATCGGCCACCATGGTGCGCACGTCGCCCTCGATGGCGTCGAAACAGTCCCAGCGCGACACGGCGGCCATGTTACCCGCGGCCTCCCCCGCCGTCCCGGGCCCCGGGGCGGCCGTTCCCGGCCGTGAGCGCCGTGGACGCCGTGAGCGCCATGGAGGCCATGGAAGACGCCGTGGACGCCGTGGACGCCGGACGCCGGCAACGCGGTACGGCGCCGCGCCTCCCGCGGGCCGGTGTCTCCGGCGGGACGGCGGCGCGGGGTGGTGGTCAGGGGAGCCGGCCGGGCGGGACGGGGACGGCGGCGCGGTGCCGGGCCGCCTTGGCCGCGTAGTTGTCCGGGGTGCGGGCGAAGGACGCGCGGTCGTCGTCGGTGAGCTCGCGGACGATCCTGCCGGGGACGCCCGCGACGAGCACCCCCGCCGGGATCTTCTTGCCGGGACCCACCAGCGCCCCCGCCGCGACCAGGGAGCCCGCGCCGATCCTGGCCCCGCCGAGCACGATGGCCCCGATGCCGACCAGCGCCCCGGTCTCCACGTGGGCGCCGTGCACCATGGCCTTGTGGCCCAGGCTGACCCGCGGTTCGAGCACCGTGGGCTCGCCGGGATCGGCGTGCAGGCAGCACAGGTCCTGGACGTTGCACTCCTCGCCGACCTCGATCCGCTCGTCGTCGCCGCGGAGGACCGATCCGTACCAGACGCTCGCCGCGCGGCCGAGCCGTACGCGGCCGACGACCACCGCGCCCGGGGCGACGTAGGCGTCCGGATGGATGCTGGGGGCCGCGTCGCCGTCGAGGGAGGCGATGTACGGGTCGGTAGTCACGCGTCCGATGTTACGCGCCGTGAAGCTGTCCGATATTTCCGCAAGCAGGTGAGGCGTTCCGGTTGCGGACTTGGCCGGTAAGCAGGAAAGTCGTCTACCGACGTCTCCTTTCCGCCACCAACCTCCACGGGTAGCAGCATGACAAACGAGCACGACAGCTTTCCCGATCTGATGCAGGAGAACCTGTTCGAGGTCGCGATGCGCGGTTACAGCCGTCGCCAGGTTCACGAGTACATGAACCGCACCCGGGCGCAGATCCGCGACCTCGAGGAGCGACTCGCCCGGGCGGCCGAGCAGGTAGAACGGAGCCGGATCGAGCTGGCCGACGCCCGGCGCAGGATCTCCGACGCCCCCCAGGACTACGACGAACTCGGCCAGCGGCTCAGCCAGATCCTGAAGCTGGGCGAGGAGGAGGCGGCCGCCAAGCGCGATACGGCCATCGCCGAGGCGAACAAGCTGCGTGACGACGCCGCGACGGAGGCGGAGCGGCTGGTGGGCTCGGCGCGGGAACGCGCGGAGGCGATCCTGACGGCGGCGCAGCAGGAGGCCGAGCGCAGGGTCGCCGACGCCACCGCCACGGCCGAGAAGAGGCTCACCCAGGCGGGGCAGGAGGCCGACGAGACCATCGGCGCGGCCCGCGCCGAGGCCGAGGAGGCCCTGCGCGGCGCGCACGCCGAGGCCGAGCGGATGCTCACCGCGGCGCGGAACGAGGCCGAGCGGATGGTCGAGGGCGCCCGCGCCGAGGCGGAGTCCACCCTGGGGCACGCCAGGGCCCAGGCCGAGGCGGCCGTGTCCTCCGCCAACGCCGAGGCGCACTCGACGCTCACCGCGGCCCAGCAGCGGGCCGCGGTCCTGGACGAGACGACCGGCCGCCGGGTGACCTACCTCACCGACACCCACCGGGAGGTGGTGCGCCGTCTCACCGAGATGGGCACCGTCCTGGGCGACCTGCTCCACCGGGAGGGCGCGGCCGGGTCCCTGATCGACGAGGACGCCGTCCTGCCGCCCGCGCCCGTGCGGCCCGCCCCGATCCCGGTCCCGGCGGACCAGGAGACGCAGGCGCTCCCCGGGGCGCCCGTCGCGGCGCCGGGGGCCGAGCCCCACCACGGAGCCGGGCCCGGCTCCGGTCCTGACGCCGGGGCCGGCCGTGACTCCGGGCCCGGTTCCGGCCGTGGCTCCGACCGTGACTCCGGCTCCGGTCCCGGTCCCGGTCCCGAGCTCGGCTCCGGCTCCGGTGACGAGGTCGTGGACATCGCCGGTCCGGATGCGGAGACCGGTGCCGACGGGGACGCGGGCATCGAGGCGGACGTCGAAGCCGTCCGGGTGATCGTGGCCGAGGACGACGAGGAGAACGAGGCGACCGGGGACGCCCGGGACGTCGGGGGCCGGGCCGGCGCGGGTGACGGGTTCGGTTCGGGCCGCGCAGACCGCGCAGACCGTCCGGACCGTGTGGACGCTTCGGATCGTGCGGACGGTTCGGACAGCGCGGACAGCATGAACGACGCGGACGACGCGGACGGCGGCCGTGCCGACGGTCACCGCGCCCCGGCCGCGCCGATCGCCCGGCTCTGACCCGGCGCCGGGCTCCGGTACGGCCTGCCTGTTCGTGAGGATCGATCGCATGCGATCCGGCCGCACCCGGACCGCGGATCGGTCCGGGCGGATCGGTCGGCGCGGAGCCGTCAGGGCGGAAGCCCCCGCCCCCGATAGGGCCCGGGGGCTTCCGCGATTGGGGGCCCGGTACCGGGACCGCGGAAATCGCTGGCCCCGGCACCGGGCGGCTCTCTCAGTGACCCGTTCCGCCGGAACGTTCCTGTTGGTCGAGTAGTTGTCCGCGTAGTCCCTCGGGCTCGTCGGCGTCGATCGTCATCGCGCAGCCGGCCTCGCGTTGCGCGGACGTCAGCGGGTGGTGGCGGGTGGCCCACCACCGCCCCGCGTCACTCCGCCAGATCGTCCAGTCGGGAAACTCCCGGGCGATTTCCGCTAGATGCCGGTCGAATGACATCCCCGCACCTTCCCCGCGCCCGGTCCCGACTGTGTGACGCTCCACCTCCGACGGTGCGGCACCTCTCTAGAGAAATCAATGATCGTGAGGGACAGGTCAACCTATCGGTTGACAGAACGGCTTGATCTATGCGTCGAAGTCGTACTGGAGTACATAGGAGGCGGCGTCGAGGATCATCTCGTTGACCTCCACGGGTCTTCCGTCCGCCGTGTAGGCGGTCCGGAAGATCACGATGATCGGGGTGCCGGCCGGCAGGTCGAGGAGGACGGTCTCGTGGGGGTGGGGCATCCGGGCCCGTACCTCCTCGCTGAAGTGCGCCGGGGCGTGGCCGAGGTCGCGGAGGCGCGCGTACACGCCGCCCTGTCCCGTGTCCTCCCGCGTGATCGCGGTGCCGTCCACCAGATCGGCGGGGAAGTGGGAGACCGACAACTGCACCGGCCTGCCGTCCACCGAGTAGCGTCGTCGCCGGACCCACACGTCCGCGCCGCCGAGCACGCGGGCCACGGCCTCCTCCGCGGTCTCCCGTTCGATGTTCATGTCGTCCACGGTGTAGGGACGGCCTCTGGCGTCGGATTCCCAGATGGCCCGCCCCCGTCCCCATTGTTCGTGGGAGAGCCGGCGGGAACCGTGCCGTCTGATCGGCCGGAACTGCCGGACGTACACCCCCGAGCCGCGTCTGGGCACGGCGAGTCCTTCGTTGATGAGCACGGACAATGCCTGTCTGGCGGTCGCACGGGCTATGCCGTGCCGCCCCATGAGGGCGTTCTCGCCCGGAAGCCGGTCCCCGTCTCGGAGTTCGCCGGACAAGATCGCTTCGCGAAGCTCGTCGGCGATACGCCGGTAGATCGGGGGCTCGGGAGGTACCGGGGATTGCTGCACGTTTGATCACCCTCTGTCACCAACCGGGTTTGGCGTCTCCAGAGAACTTGCCCCGTCTTGTCCACGATCGCACAGATACAGAGGTTGGTCGCGTGCTTCTTTTGAGAGGAACGTGCCCGTGTGGCGATCTCCGCGCGTTTCACCGGGCCGTTACCGAGGAACGGTTCCGCCCGCTATTCGGGAGGCCTGCCACCGGCGGGTGATCGCCGCCGCCAGTACGGCACCCGCCGTGTTCACCAGCACGTCGTCGACGGAGGTCACCCGGCCGAGGCGCAGGCCGTACTGGAGGAGTTCGACGGTGAGTGAGGAGGCGGCGGCCACGGCCGCGACCGCGGCGAGGGAGGAGAACCGCGCCGACCGCGCCGGGAGCAGGGCGCCGAGCGTGGCGAAGACCAGAAGGTTCCCTCCGACCTGCACGAACGCGGTCTGCGGCGGTCCGTGGAGCACGGCCGCGAGGTCCCGGAACGGGATGAGGCTGACGCCTCCCTCGCCGCCCGTGGGGGTGAGGATCATCCACGCCCAGGGGGCGGTCCCGGCGACCATGGCGACGTCGGCCAGGGCCGTGCGGACCGGATGGGGGCGTCCGGCCCGGGCGCGGCGGAGGGCCAGGAGGCGGGCGGCGACGAGGGCCGGTGGAATCGCCAAAAGCGCCGCGACGATGATATTTCCCCATTGCTCCCATGCCTGCCGCATGGGAGCAATGATGCCGGGTGCGGCCCCGGGCGGGCGGTCCCCCGGACAGGGGCCGGATAGGGAAAGGTGACCCTCCGGCCAGGTCCCCTTCCGCGACCCGCGCCCTGATCAGGAGCCGCCGGACGGGATCCGAGGCCGTACGGATCCTCCCCGCTCCACCGCGCCCGATCCGGGTGCCGAGGTCGTCTCGCGCGCGGTGCCCGATCCGGGCGCGGCGATCATCCCAGGTGGCGCCGGAGGAACTCCACGGCCCGCTCCCAGGCGACCGGTGCGGCCGCGGGGTCGTAGAACTGCGGGGCCTCGTGGTTGTGGAAGGCGTGTCCGGCCTCCTCCGCGACGTGCATCTCCACGTTCGGCCGAGCGGCGGCGGCCTGCTCCACCCTGGCGACCTGGTCGCGCGGGATGTAGGGGTCGGAGCCGCCGAACACGAACAGCAGCGGGGCGGTGATCTTCTCCATCATGCCGGTGGCGTCCGGCACGGCCGAGCCGTAGAACGACGCCACCGCGTCCACCTCGGCGGTCGCCGCCAGGAGATAGGCGATCGAGCCGCCCAGACAGAACCCGACCACCCCCGCCCGGCCCCGCGCCTCCGGCAGCGCCCGAAGGTGCGCCAGCGCGATCGCCGAGTCGGCCACGCCCTGCGGCAGGTCGAACCCGGAGGCCAGTTCGAGCGACGCCGCCGTTCCGGCCTCGTCGTGACCGGACACCCACCCGGGCCGCAGCCGCCAGAACAGGTCCGGCGCGCCGACGACGTACCCGAGCGCCGCCAGGTCCTCGGCGACCTTCCGGATGTACGGCCCGACACCGTAGATCTCCTGGATCAGCAGGACGACCGGGCCCGAACCCCCCTCCGGCAGCCACAGGTGCATGTCGAACGAGCCGTCGGCGACGGCGACCGTCTCGGTGCGGGTCTTCATGGGTCCTCCTGCTTGTCGTCCTGGTACGGCGGCATGCCGGCACGGCGTCCCCGATGCGGCGGCCCCGCCACAGAGGCGTCCTGCCACAGAGGTTTCCTGGGACAGAGGCGTCCTGGGACAGAGGCGTCCTGACGCAGCGGCCAGAGAACCGTATGCCCGCTGGAGCGCCCGACCCACGGCGGAGATGACCGCCGCGCCGCCGGGGACACCGGGGACCCCCGGACGAGGGCGGCCGATGCGCGGCACGGCCCGCGGCCGGGGCGCCCGGCCCGCGGCCGGGGTGGCCAGGGTAGCCGGTGTACCGGCGGGCGCCGAGCCCATGCTGACCGGCCGGCACGGGCACGCGGCGCCGTTCGTCTCCGAGCCCGCCCACCGTCCCGCCGAGGGCGTCCGGCGCTTCGCGGTGAGCACCCCCACATGCTGTCGTTCGCCCCGCTCAACGCGTCGCCGGACATCCGGGAACGGGTGGACACGGCGCGGGCCCGCGCCGAGAGCGTGGCGCTGACGTCGCTCTTCAGCGACCCGGTCGAGGAGCTGTGCGTGCCGTACGGCCTGGAGCTCGCCTCGCCCCGCGACCCGGAGCGGCGCGGCGCGGCAGCCAGGTCGGCTTCGGGCGCCCGGAGGGCCGTCCCGCGATGCGGGCGCTGATCGGCCGCGGCGTCCACGGCGATTTCCGCGCCCCCGACCCGCTGCGCTTCGGCTTCGCCCCGCTCGGCATCGGCTCCGCCGACGTCCACGACGCGGCCATGGCCCTGGCCGAGGTGCTCGGCCGGGAGCCGTGGCGCGACGAGCGTCACCGACGGCGGCCGGCCGTCACCCGATCAGGGGTCGATCCCGCGCCGGCAGCCCTTCGTGTGGCAGTCCCACAGCACGTGCCCGTGGAAGACCGGTCGCGTGGTCTCCCAGTACTTCCAGCCCTCCACCCTGGCGGGCACGTTGGCGATGCCCGCGACGACCTTGTGGAAGCCGCAGGTGCTGGTGCGGTACCACGCCGAGAACCCGACCCGGTAGCCGAAGACGCGATACCACAGGTGGCCGTACATGTCGTCGGAGATCTCGTGGGTGTACTCGTGCCCGGCCTCGACGATGTACTCCTCGGCGATCAGCGGGTTGAGGTTGTTGCGCAGCAGGCGGAGGATCTCGTCCCGGTCGATCCGCGGGCCCCTGGTGAACTCCAGCTCCCTGCGCTTGTGCTCGATCTTCTCCCGCTCGAACTCGACCTCGTAGTACACCCGGTGCTGCCGGGTCACCGTCGCGGTCACCGAGCCGCCCGGTCCGTCGATGAAGTGGGTCCGGGCCAGGAAGAAGTTCCTCGGGTGGAAGTTGTCGATCCTGAAGAGGAAGCGGGGCCGGCAGATGTCGTCCCAGCCCCGGCGCAGGCGGGGCCTCGGGGTCCGCCGGGGGTTCGGGCTCACCACGGACCTCGACAGGGCGAAGGAGGTGGCGGTGGCGCTCGCGCTGGGAGTGGCCTCCGCGGTCTCGGAGACCGAGGGGACGGGCGTGGCCGTGGCCGTCGCGGTCGGCGTGGGCGTCGGCTGCCGGAGCGCGGCGGGACGGGCGAAGCCCAGCTTGATGAAGCCGCCGCGCCTGCCGGGTGCGACGAACCGCTTGGTGGGACTGACCGGCTTGTTCATCGGGCCGAGGGCGGATCCGCCGTTCCCGCCCCTGCCGCCCCCGCGGGCGTCACCCTCGCGGGCGTCGTCTCCGTGAGCACCGTTTCCGTGAGCACCGTTTCCACGGGTGTCGTTTCCGAGTGCGCCGTTTCCACGGAGGTCGCCGCGGTCGCCGTTTCCACGGTCGTTCCCGCGGGTGTCGTGCCGGCGGGCCTCGTTTCGGCGGGCGTCGCCTCCTCGGGCGTTCTCTTCCCGGGTGTCGTTCCCCCGGGCGCCGTTCCCGCGGACGCCACTTCCCCGGGCGCCGTTCTCACGGGCGCCGTTCCCGCGGGCGTCGTCTCCGCGGTCGGGGCCGCGCTCCGGCCGCCGGTCGTTCCTGAGCCCGCGTGCCGTGCCGGAGTCGTCCGCCCTGGCCCCCCGGTGCGGGGCCTGCCCGGACGCCCAGGGGCCGGGCGAAACGGCGGGCCGTGGATAGGTGGCGGAGACCGGGGACGCGCCGGAGGAGGGCTGGGCGATCGCGGCGACCGCCGCGACGAGCGACCCGGCCACCCCCAGCGCCGCCACACCCTTCACCGGGCGCTGTCCCTTCGGCCGGGCGGGCCGGCCCGTGGCGTCTTCGGAGTTGGGCGTGACCATGGAGATACCGTTCCTTCTGGAACGCGGCACTGCGGCCGCGACTGACCCGCCGGCCGGAACGGTGGTTCCTGCTCGCACAGATCGCTCAGCGTTACAGGAAAGATACTTACAGTCGCCTTATGTCGTTGTGTGGAGGCACGCCGACAGAGTGGGGATCCGGTCAGCCGGGTGGCGTATCGACCGGATTTCCGTGGTCGTCCTCCGCCGCGCACGCGACATCCCGGCCGGCTGCGACCGGCCGGGGGCGTCGGGCGAGGTCACCGGCCGGGGACGTCGGGCGAGGTCACCGGCCGGGGGGTCGGGCGCGGCTACGGGCCGGGGGCGTCGAGCGCGGCCACGAGCCTCTTGGGGGCGACGGCGCGGTAGCTCTCCTCGACCCAGTCGAGCAGCACCTCGGTCTCCGGCGGCGCGCCGCCGTCCAGCGGGATCGTCACCCAGTGCGCCCGGCCGAGGCCGTACCGCGACGGCTCGGCGCCCGCCACGCTGAGCGCGTGGCCGTGTGACTCCGGCAGCTTCAGCCAGACGGCGGGCCGCCGGCTCTCGCCCGGATCCTCCGCGCCGAGGAACGCGAAAATCTTCTTGTTGACCTTGACGACGGTGTCGCCCCATGGGTGGTCCTCGTACGCCTCGGGCAGGCCGAGGGCGAACTCACGCAGTGTCCGGCGGGTCTCGCGCCACTCATCCATGGCGGTCATCATGGCCGGGACCGCCGACAGTTCCGCACCGGCGGTTCCGCACCGACCACTGACCGCCGACCACTGACCGCCGACCACTGACCACTGACCACTGACCGCCGACCGCCGACCGCCGACCGCCGACGACCGACGCCCGACCGCCGGGCGCCCGGCCGCCACCCCACCGCCACCCCACGGCCCCGCCGAACCGCCACCCCACCGCCCCGCGGCCCGGAGCCGGCGGGGCCGACCGGTGAGGTCAGGGGCGCGGGATGTTCCGCAGGTTGGCCCTGGCCAGATTGATCATGCGGCCGACCCCGCCGTTGAGCACCACCTTGCCCGCGGCCAGCGCGAACCCCTTCACCTGTTCCTGGGTGACGCGCGGGGGGATGGACAGCGCGTCGGGGTCGGTGAGGACGTTCAGCAGGTACGGTCCCGGCGTCGCGAGCGCTGTGGCCAGCGCCTTCTGGACCTCGGCAGGCTTCTCCACCGTCGCCGAGGGGATGCCCATCGCGGCGGCGACGGCCGCGTAGTCCACCGGCGCGGAGTCGGTGCCGAAGTCGGGGAAGCCGTCCACCAGCATCTCCAGCTTGACCATCCCGAGCGAGGAGTTGTTGAAGAGCACGACCTTCACCGGCAGATCGTGCATCCGGACGGTCAGCAGCTCGCCGAGCAGCATGCTCAGGCCCCCGTCGCCCGAGAGCGAGACGACCTGCCGTCCGGGGGCGGCGAACGCCGCGCCGATGGCGTGCGGGAGGGCGTTGGCCATGCTCCCGTGCCAGAAGGAGCCGATGACGCGGCGGCGGCCGTTGGGCGTGAGGTAGCGGGCGGCCCAGACGTTGCACATGCCGGTGTCCACCGTGAAGATCGCGTCGTCGTCGGCCAGCTCGTCCAGGACGTCCGCCACGTACTCGGGGTGGATCGGCACGTGGCGCTCGATGTTGCGGGTGTAGGCGTCCACGACCTGGTCCAGCGTCTTCAGGTGCCGGTTCAGCATCCTGTCGAGGTAGCGCCGGTCGGACTTCTGCCTGACGGAGGGCAGTACCGCCCGGAGCGTCGCGCCGACGTCGCCGTGGACGCCGAGTTCGATCGGGGTCCTGCGGCCCAGGTGCGCCGGGTCATGGTCGATCTGGACCGTCTTGCGGCCGGGCAGGAAGTCCGGGTAGGGGAAGTCCGTGCCCACCAGCACCACCAGGTCCGCCTCGTGCATGGCCTCGTAGCAGGCGCCGTAGCCGAGCAGCCCGCTCATCCCCACGTCGTAGGGGTTGTCGTACTGGATCCACTCCTTGCCGCGCAGCGCGTGGCCGACCGGCGCGAGCGTGCGCCCTGCCAGCTCCATGACCTCGGCGTGGGCGCCCCGTACCCCGGCTCCGCAGAACAGCATGACCTTCTGCGCGGCGTTGAGCGCCGCGGCCAGCTCCTCCACCTGCTCCGGCGGGGGCGCGAGCGTGCCGGTCCGGGTGACGAAGCGGTGGTGCCCGGTCTCGTTCGGGGCCTGCTCGCCCGCGACGTCGCCGGGAAGGACGACGACCGACACGCCGCCGTCGCCGACGGCCTTCTGGACGGCGACGCGCAGCACCCGGGGCATCTGCGCGGCCGTACTGATCATCTCGCAGAAGCCGCTGCACTCGGTGAACAGGCGCTCGGGATGGGTCTCCTGGAAGAACCCGGTGCCGATCTCGGCGCTGGGGATGTGTGAGGCCAGGGCGAGCACGGGGGCGCCGCTGCGGTGGGCGTCGTACAGTCCCTGGATCAGGTGGGTGTTGCCCGGTCCGCAGCTTCCCGCGCAGACCGCCAGGCGGCCGGTGACCTGCGCCTCGGCCGCGGCGGCGAACGCCCCGGCCTCCTCGTTGCGCACGTGCGCCCACTCGATGCCGGGCGTCCTGCGGATCGCGTCCACCACGGGGTTGAGGCTGTCGCCCACCACCCCGTAGACCCGTTCGACGCCGGCCTGGCGCAGTACCTCGATGAACTGCTCCGCGACGGTTGCCATGATCTCGTCTCCCCCTCGCTTCTCGCCTCATCGGATACCTGACCCGATTCGACCGGGTCACTCGCGGGGGAGAGTGATTCGTGGTGGCCCCGGCCGCTCACGATCTTTCCCGTCGCGGCCGGGAGGGCACCGTACGGCCTTCAGGGCCCCCGTACGGCCGCCGTACGGCCCCGGGAACGGCCGTACGACCTCGGGAGGGAGCCCTGTGCGGCTCCGGGGACGGCCGCCGATGTGTCTGTGCCGGTGATTTGTCTTATCTTGTGCGTGATAGATGCCCGATAAGGCGACTTCGTCGTGGGGAGCTTGAGCCGATGGTGCAGCCACCTGAGGGAACGACCTTGAGTTCCGACCTCGAACCGCACGGCAGGATCGGCGTCGTCCGGGTGGGCGACGCCCTGGACTGGAGCACCGCCCCGGACGTGCGGACCGTGGTCGCCACGATGTGGGACGGCCTCGCGGGCGGGTGCCTGGTCCTGGACCTCGGCGCGACGACCTTCTGCGACTCCACGGGACTGGGGACGCTGGTGTCGATCTGCACCGACAGCGGGGACCGCGGGGTCCGCCTCATCGTGGCCGCGCCCCCTCCGGGCGTGCTCCGCATGCTGCGCATCACCGGCCTGAGCGCGTTCTTCGAGCTGTGCGACAGCGCGGAGGAGGCCCTGCGGAGCGCACGGGCGGATCTCTGACGCGGGCCGCCGGTTTTCCTTGCCGACGTTTGGGTGATCCGGTGCGTCGGGGGAACCCCGCCGGGTAGGGCGCCCCGTATGTCACAGGAACAGAGCAGCGCGCCTCCGCAGAGCCACGTTCTCCGTCAACATCGACAGCTACTTCCGGGTCACCAAGGCCGCGCTCCGCCACATGCCGGACGGCGGCGCCACCGTCAACACGTCCTCGATCAACGGGTTGCGCGGCAACAAGTCCCTGATCGACTACTCCGCGACCAAGGGAGCGATCAACGCCCTGACCTACTCGCTCGCCCAGGTCCTGGTCGAGCGGCGGATCAGGGTGAACGCGGTGGCGCCCGGACCGGTCTGGACGCCGCTGATCCCCGCGACCATGCCGGAGGAGAAGGTCGAGAAGTTCGGACAGCAGGTGCCCATGGAGCGTGCCGCGCACCCGGACGAGATCGCGCCGTCGTACGTCTTCTTCGCCGCCGACCGGCTCTCGTCGTACTACACCGGGGAGGTCCTGGCCCCGATCGGCGGCGAGACCCTTCCCGGCTGAGCCGTCCGGTCCTGTCCGGTCCCCTCCGGTTCCGCCCGGTTCCGCCCGGTCCCGCTCGCCGTCATGGCCGGGGAGCGTCCAGCGACGCGCGCGCCTCCTCCACCCGCCGCGGCGGGACACGGCGGCGCGCCAGCGCCCGGGGCAGCCGGGGTACCGCATCCCGCAGGCCCCGCCGCCCCGGCGGGCCGCCGCGGGCGGCGGTGAGCACGGCACGCGCCACCACCGGCCACGGCCGGCGCATGACGGCCGTCAGCACCGCGTTGCGGACGGCCAGCGCCCGGCGGCCCTCCGGGTCCCGGGACGGCGAGGGATGGTGGTGGGCGACCACGCCGTCGACGTAGGCGAGCCCCCAGCCGGCGGCGGCCAGGTCCAGCGCGAGACGCTCCTCCTCGCCGAAGAAGAAGACGACGTCGTCGAAACCGCCGGCGGCGAGATGGGCGGCCCGGCGCACCACGGCCCCGCACGCCAGGAACCCCAGCACGCTCGGTCCGGGAAGGTCGGGTTCGGCGGGGAGGGGGGACGCGGCCATGCCGTGGCAGATCGGATCCGGACGCTCCTCCGGTCCCACCAGCACGCGCCCGGCGAGCACCGCCAGGCGGGGATGGGCGTCCAGCACGTCCACGGCGCGGGCGAGCGCGCCCGGCGCCCACCAGGAGTCGTCGTCGGCGAAGGCGACGTAGGGGGTCCTGGCGAGCCGGACGCCGAGGTCACGGCCCGGCGCGCCGAGGTTGCGCCCCGCCTCGACCACCTCGACGTGCGGGAACCGCTCCCGGACGAAGGCCGGGGTGCCGTCGGTGGAGCCGTTGTCGACCAGGATGACCGGCGCCTCGTGACGCGGCAGCGACCGCTCCAGGTCGCGGCGGCGGTTCCGGGTGGCCACCACCACCGTCACGCGGCGGGCGGCGCCGTGGCCGCCGGGCGGGCTCACCGGGGAGCCCGTGGATCCGGCCGGCTTGTCCTCGGTCATCTTCTCGTCGGCCGGGTACGGCCTGCTCCTCCGCATACGTCGGGTCCGTCACGCGTGGGGGCCGCCGGCCGCCCGCCGCATCCGGAGGCGTCGCCGTCTTCCGGCCATCGTAATCGGCACGATCCGGAATGCTCCTTCCCGCACGCGTGTCGCCCGGGGCGGGGCGGGGCGGCGCGGCCGGTGGAGCCGGAGGCCGGTAGCATCGCCCGCGGAGGCGTCAAGGTGTCTGGTGGCCCTCCCGGTCTTCAAAACCGGTGGCGTCGAGCATCTCGGCGCGGCGGGTTCGATTCCCGTCCGCCTCCGCGGCGATGCCCCGGGGCTCCGCGCCCCGGGGCCTGCCCGGGTCCTCCGGGGCCCACGTGGTCCGCGCAGGAGACGATGCAGGATGCGCCGGGGACGGTGCGGTACGCGCACGAGCCGGTCGGCGTGGGACACGGGACAGGCGTGCCGGGGCCGAATTCGGTTGACCGCTTCGGACGGCCCTGGGAAGACTCCCGCCATGGAATCCGATGAGCGCGTGGAACTGTGGCCGCTGGACGAGGAACGGCTGGAGGCGCTGCTGGACGCCGCGGTCGCCGACGCCGACCCGTACGAGGTGATGCCCCCCGTGGAGGGACCGGAGGGCTGGACGCCCGCTCGGCGCCGGGCGTTCCTGGACTTCCACCGGTCGCGGTCCCTGGCTCCCGTCCCGGTCGAGGCCACCTACGCCATCGCGGTCGGCGGCCGGGTGGCCGGCGCGGCCCGGCTGCTCCTCCACCAGGGCGGCGACGCCGTCGAGACCGGCGTCTGGATCGGCCGCTCCCAGCGGGGGCGGGGTGTCGGCGCCGCGGTCGTCGGCCTCCTGCTCGCCGAGGCGGCGAAGACCGGGGCGCGGCGGCTGGTCGCCACCACCACCGTGGACAACGGGGCCGCCCGGCGGCTGCTGGCGGGCGCGGGGGCCGAGCTCACCGAGGACGGCGAGGGCGGGGTGGACGCCGTGGTCCGCCTCGGGTAGCCCTCCGGGTCAGAGCCGGTCCAGGTTTCCCAGCCGGCGGGCGAGCTCGGCCTCCTGTTCGGCCATCGACCGTTCGAAGTCCTGACGCATCCTCCCGAGCCCGTCCCAGAACCGCGCGTGGTCGAGGGGTTCCCCGGGGGCGTCACCGGGCTCCGCCGGGCCGAGCGTGCCGTCGACCAGTTCCCGCGCCCTGCGCTCGCCGTCCTCCTGGGCCCGCCGTACGGCGGCGCCGACCTCCCGGGCCAGCTCGTGGCTGTCCAGGCGCATGACACGCGGGTCGAAGGCGATGTCCAGCAGCCGGCCGGACGGCCCGGTGACGGCGCGGACCAGCCCGCCGGCAGCCTCGCCCTCGCCGATGATCTCGCCCAGTCCCTCTTCCATCCGGCGCAGGGCCGCGTCGTCGGGGTGTCGCACGGGTCGTCCTCTCGTGGTCGGATCCGAGCCAGGGCAGGCGGGTCCCGCCGGGTCTCCGGCGGCGCCTACCTGAACTTCCAGCCGGGCGGGAAGATGGCGGCCCGCAGGCCGTGCCCGGTCAGCTTGGCCGCCCACTGCTCGGGCGTGGGCAGGACCTCCTCGCCGTCGTCGCTCATCAGGTTGTAGGCGGGGGTGTAGCCGAGGCCGGAGCCGGACAGGCGGGCGATCAGCTCGGTGACACGGGTGGGCGCCGCCCCGCGCAGGGCCGTCGCCTTGACCCCGTCGTAGACGAGGGCGTAGGCGCCGTTCGCCGCGGCGATCCTGCCGAGCTCGGTGGTGTTCTCCCCGGCGGAGCCCGTCGGCAGGCCGTGCGACGCCTGGACGCCCCGGGTGATGCCCAGCGAGACGGAACCGTAGGCCGCGCCGTCCAGGACCATGTAGAGGAGCGTCGTCATGGCGTACTTCGGGAACGCCATCGCCATGATCCTCCCGGCGCTCAGTGCGAAGGCGGACTTCATGCCCTGGGCCACCTTGATCAGCGCGGCGATCCGGGCGGCGGCGAAGCCGTACAGGGCGGTGGTCATCGGCTGGAACATCACCAGCCACAGGATCTGCAGGAGCAGGTCCTCGATGTCGGCGAGGTTCTTCCGGGTGGTCTCGACGAGCTGGGCGTACGCCTCGCAGCCGACGGCCACGACGCGGCAGTCCCTCGCGAGCTGCGGCGCGTAGCCCCGGACGACCCCCTGGTAGAGGGTCTGGAACGCCTCGACGGCCTCGCCGCCGTTGCGGGGGTTGTTCCACACCGCCTCGGCCAGGGCGTCGGCCCGGCCGGAGACACCCCCGCCCGAGCCGTTCCGGTTCGGGTCCCCGCCGTCGATGTCGTCGGCGAGCCGGTTGAAGATCCGCGCGATCTCCCGCAGCCGTTCCGGCGGGATCTCCGGGGCGGTCACCCCGGCGTAGATCTTCAGCGCGGCCAGGGTGGCGGTGCCCGTCCCGAGGAGGAGCATCATGCCGCGGGTGGGGGACAGCGCGGACACCGGCGACAGCGACAGCGGCGGCGTCACCGGCCGTCCCGTTCGGGCACCGGGCCGGGCGCCGGGTCGGGGACGGACGCGGGAGCCCCGCCGGAGGACGGAGCCATCGGAGCCGCCGGGGGCGCGGGCGTGGGCCCGGGGACCGGGCCGGGCGCGGCCGTGCCCGGCGGAGGTCCCAGCGGCGGGCCGCCGGCCGTGTAGTCGGGAACCTTCGCCAGGTCCTCGGCGAGTCCCCAGTCGACGTTCCAGACGTTGCGTCCCGCCACGAGCAGCCCCTCCCCGATGTCGCCGTAGGCGCCGGCGAGATCGCGGGTGAGCTCGATCATCTGGTCGCGCTTCGGGGTGAACCACCGGAGGAACCGCTGGTCCGTCTCCTCGCCCTCGGGCAGGGGCCCGAGGGCCGCCAGGGCGCCCACGGCACGGGCGACCGCCTCGCCGAGGTCCTCGCCGGCCACCCGGAATCCGGGGGCCACCACGTTCTCCAGCTGGTCGTGGTCGACCTTCATGGGGGCGGCCGGACCGCCGGGAGATGGCTCCGTCAAGCAACGGCTCCTAACCGGGAACGGGACGAAGATGTCGGGCGACGAAAGTTTCGTCCGTTTATATTCCTGATCGGATACTTTGCGGTTAAGGCCCTATTAATACAGTGGTATCCAAGATCCTGTACATCGTCGGTGAGCAGGACGTACGGGGGCGGCGGTCCTTCGGCGCGGCCGGCCCCGCGGTCCGGGTCCTCCGGCGGTGATCTGCCGGGCGGGCCCCGCGCCCGGCGGCGGCGGACGTCCTAGGGTGGTCGTCGTGCAGGAGTGGCGGCCCGAGAGCCCGTTCGAGAAGCGACTCCAGGCGGCGTTCGCCGCGGGAGACCTGGCGGTCTGCCTGGGACTGATACGGCAGACCGAACTCGGCCTGCCGATCAGCCAGGCCGCCGCGGAGGGAAGGGAACCGGCCGCCTGGCCGACCTTCGAAGGCGACGGGCGCACCTGGCTGGCCGCCTACACCTCGACCGACGCCATGCGCGCCGTCCTCGGGGAGACCGCCGAACACGTCCGCGTCGTCACACTGGCCGAACTGGCCGCGGGCTGGCCCGACCCCCGATGGGGGCTGGCGGTGAACCCGGGCCTTTCGGCGCCCTTCTTCCTGGAGGCCGGTACGGTGGCCAGGCTCGCCGTGCCGTCCCTCGTTCAGGAGCGCCTCGCCGAGCCCGGCTCCGGGCCGCCGATGGTGCAGAAGCTGCTCCGTCCCGCCGACCTGTACGCCCATGTCGCCGGGGGCGAGTCGCGGGTCTCCGGATACTGCCACCGGGCCCGGGACGTCGCGCACATCGCGACCCCGGCCGTCCTGGCGGACGCGCTCGGGCAGGCGCGGGAGGAGGGGGTGGTCACCGACCAGGGGTCGGTGAACATCCTGCGGTGGCGCGCGGTCGGGCTCGACCTGTACCGCACCCCCTACGGCGGCGTCGACGAGGCGTCGCGGGCCGCGGTGGCCGGATGGGTCGTCGAGGAGCCGCCGTTCGTGGGCATGGGGCTCGTGCCGAACGCCGAGCAGGTCATCCGCGAGTACAGGGTGGACGGTCTCGGGTTGCCCCACGGCGCCGAGATCTGGGAGCTGACCGTGGACGGGGTGGAGTACCGGCGCGCGGTCTACGACGGTGACCTCGGACGCTGGATGCTGGTCGGCGTCGCGCCGGCGGGCGGGGCGGCGGTGGACGGCACGGAAGGGGCGGCGTGATGTGGCACTCCTACCGGGCACGCTGGCGGGGGAGGGAGTACGCCGCCAGCCCCGACCCGCGCCCGGACGCCGTATGGGTACGGCTGCGCGTCACGGAACCCGCCGAGGGGTTCGAGGAGGTCGAGCCGGGCTGTTTCGTGCGGCCGGTGCCGGCCGGGGAGTGCGAGTCGGTCTCCTTCGTCACGACCGTCTGCGAGTGGCGCGGCGCGCCGTTCCAGGTGCGCGACAGGCGTGGTGACACGCTGCTCCTCGAATACGTCGGGGGACTGCTGCCGGTCGCCCGCGAACTGGAGCTGGAGCGGATCGAGCGCGGTGTCCACCGGCGCTGGGTACCGGGGCACGAGGTGACCGATCTCCGGGAGAACGTCGTCTTCCTGGAACCCTGACGGCGTCCCCGGCTCGCGTCTCCACGCTCCGTCCCGCTGTTCCGTCCCGCGTCCGGTCTGCCCGTCCCGCCGTTCCGCCCGCTGTTCCGTCCCGCGTCCGGTCCGCCCGTCCCGCCGTTCCGCCCGCTGTTCCGGCCCGCGTCCGGTCCGCCCGGCCTCCGCCCGTCCCGGTCCCGCCCCTCGTCCCGTCCCCGGTCGCTCTCGGAGAGGGCCGCGGGAGTCCACGACGCCTCGGTCTTCCGCGAGATGACGTCGTTTATGGCGTTGTATGAGCGCTTTCAGTGGCATTTGGTGCTTGCCGTACCACAGGGGCGGATGTCAGGATGATCGATAATTCACGAAGATTTAACGTGCGAATCGTCCAGACGTCGGCGGGAGCACAGGAGGCGGAGCGGTCGCGGCGGCCACCGCCACCGGTCCCGCGCTTCGAGGGGGAGGTCGATGTGGAACCTTTCGCGGTCTCGGACGAGGCGAGGAGCATGCAGGCCTACGCCGAGGAACTGCGCGCCACCTTCACCCGTCTGCAGGAGCAGGGACCGGAGATCCACCGGCAGGCGAGGGCCGTCCAGGTGACAGAGAAGTCGCGGGACGGGCTGGTGTCGGCGACCGTCGGCGCGCGCGGCGACCTGGTCAGGCTCGACCTCGACCCCCGCATCTACCGGCGGCAGGACTCCCGGGAGCTCGCCGACGTCATCACGGACACCGTCCACCGGGCCACGGAGAAGGCCCGCGCCAGGGTCGTGGAGCTGTTCGAACCGCTGGTCCCCGGCGACCAGATGAAGGCGCATCTGGAAGGCGACCTCGAAGGCGTGCTGGAGCAGATGGCGGCCCAGATGCTCGGGAAGAGGTGACCCGGTGAGTGAGCAGGGCGGTTACGAGCAGGGAGTCGGGGTCCACTACCAGGACGTGTCGCTCGGCCTGGTCCGGTGGGACACCATGTCGGAGACCGTCCAGACCCTGTGGGCGGAGAAGGTGGAGCGGATCCGGGGGCTCAACGCCCTCGCGCCCTGGGGCCGGGACACCGCCGGCGCCGCGTTCTACGCGGCCTACACGAACAACGGCGGCCCGGAGAAGATGTTCGAGTACGGCGACGGCATCGTGAAGACGGTCACCGAGGCCGGGCCGAAGGTGCGGGACAACGTCGGCACCACCAGGGCGACGGACGACCACGAGCGCGTCGCCATGAACAGGCTCGTGAAAGAGGTGTGACCGGCACCGGGCCTCCCCGCCGCGCCGCGGCGCGAGGAGGGATCCGGACGCGCGGGGCGCCCGGCCGATGACCTGATGAGCATCACAATGGGGGAGATGGCGTGACCGTCAACACGGATTCCGCCGGGGGCCGCACCGGGGGCGGTTCCGGTGGAACCGGGATCAACCCCAGCGCCGCCGGGGGGGCCACCCCGCCCGACGTCATGGGCGGCGCCGCACCCGATGTCACGCCCGCGTGGGGTGAGAGCCTTCCGGCCTGGGCCGACACCCTGATCTCCTACCTCTCCTCGGGCCAGAACTGGCCGGAGGGGAGCGAGAGGCAGCTGTGGCAGCTCGCCACCCACTACCGTGAGCTGTGCGAGGGCCTGAGCTCCTGCGTCGAGCCGGGCGTCACGGCCGGCGGCATGATCCTGCAGTCGTGGACGGTGCCGGCGAGCAAGAAGTTCGCCGAGCACTTCGTCCAGGCGTACTCCCAGAACTCGGGCGTGCCCGTGATGACGCAGCAGGCGGCGGCCTACTTCCAGCAGGCCGACAACTTCGCGCGCGAGGTGCAGTACTCCAAGATCTCGATCAACGTCGCGTTCTGGATCGCCCTGATCGCGACCTTCATCGCCCTGCTCGCCGCCTTCTTCAGCGCCGGCGCCACCACCTCGGCGATCGGGCCCATCGCCGCGGCGGCCAGATCCAACATCGGCCGCATCCTCCAGCGGCTCGCCGTGGTCGCCGGACGCACCCCCGGCGGCGCGGTCGCCGGTCTGGCCGCCCGCGGGGCGGTCGGTCAGGGCGCCGTCCGGACGTTCCTCGCCGGCCACCTGGGCCGGGAGCTCGTCGAGGAGATCGGCGAAGAGGTCTTCATCGACGCCTACACCCAGCGCAAGCAGATGGAGATGGGCACCCGCACCAGCTGGGACTGGCAGCGGACCATGGCCTCGGGCGTCGGCGCGGCCGGCGGCGCGGTCATCGGCCTCAAGGCCGCCCCCCTGCTGAACAGGTTCTCCAACCGCATGCCGGTGCTGCGGCGGCTGAACGACTTCGGCGGCACGGACCCGGGGATCATGAACGCCGTCAGGCGGTTCCCCGGCCGCGCGGTGCAGACGGGCCTGAACAACATGGTCGCCTCGCCGGGCGGAAGCATCATCGCCAACACGCTCGTCTACCAGCAGAACCCGCTTGCGGCGCTACCGGACGGGGAGTCGCTCCTCGGGGCCGCGCTGGGCGGCGCCGGCCGGACGAACACGATCAGCCCGTTCAACCCCGACGTCGCCCTCGCGATCGCCCATCCCCGGGCGACCCTCGACAGCGCCTACGCGGCGGCGGCCGCCGCCGACGCCCGCCTGGCAGGCGGCGACCCGCCGGCCCCGCCGGGCGACCCGGCGGCGACGCCGGGGAACCAGCCCGGCCCCGGGAACCCTGGCACCAACCTCGCGAACGCCCCCGCACCCGATCCCGCAGCGGCCCCGGACCCCGGGAGCGGCCCGGCCGCAGGGAACGGTCCGAGCGCCGGCAACGGCCCGAGCCAGCCCGGCGCCCCGGCCGGGAGCGGCCAGACGGCGGGCGGGGCGCAGGGCCCGCAGGTCACGGGCGTCCCCCCGGTGGCCCCCGTCGCCACGGGCGGCACCCCGTCGACCGCCTCCACCCCGAGCACCGCCCCGTCCGGTCCCGCCTCGTCCGGTCCCGCCCCCGCCTCGTCCGGTCCCGCCCCCGCCTCGTCCGGTCCCGCCCCCGCCTCGTCCCCGAGCACGCCGGCCGCGCCGAACCCCTCGGGGACACCGGGTACGGCGAGCACCCCGGCGTCCTCCGCCCAGGGGACGCCGTCCCCGGGCACTCCGGCGGCGTCCACGCCGAGCGGTACGACGCCCGCTTCCGGGAACGCGCAGGGCGGAGCACCCGGAAACGCCCAGGGAACCCCCTCCGGTACGGCGCCGGCGTCCGCGCCCGACCCGGCCGCGGCTTCCGGGACGACCCCCGCTCCCGGAACGACCCCAGCTTCCGGTGCGGCTCCCGCTCCTGGGACGGCGCCCGACCCCGCCGCGGCCCCTGTCGCCGGTACGGCGCCGGCGTCCGCGCCCGACCCGGCCGCGGTTTCCGGGACGACCCCTGCCTCCGGTGCGGCTCCTGCTCCTGGGACGGCTCCGGATCCCGCCGTGGCTCCTGGGGCGGCCCCTGTCGCCGGTACGGCGCCGGCGTCCGCGCCCGACCCGGCCGCGGCTTCCGGGACGGCCCCCGCTTCCGGTGCGGCTCCCGCTCCTGGGACGGCTCCCGCCACGGCTCCGGCTCCCGCCACGGCTCCGGCTCCCGCCACGGCTCCGGCTCCCGCCACGGCTCCGGCTCCCGCCACGGCTCCGGCTCCCGCCACGGCGCCGGTCACCGCCCCCGCGGCGCAGGCCACCGCCCCCGCGGCGCAGGCCACCGCCGCGACCCCGGATCCCGCCGCCGCCCCCGACCCCGAGACCGCGTCGCGACTCGCAGGCACGGCGATCGACGAGGTCCTGAAGGTCGTGGCCCCCGACGCGATGCTGCTGCGGAGCGGTGACCTGCGGCTGACCGGGCCGAGCGGCGAGCTCGTCCACCTCTCCGCCGACTTTCTCGGCGGTGTGCGCGGGAGGCTGACGCTCCGGGCCGCGGACCGCGTCACCTCCGAACGGCTGCGTGCCGAGGCGGCGGCCTGGCTGGGCGCCGGACTCGCCGACGCCGAGGGCCGCAACCACACCGAGGGCGCGGTCGCGGCGCTCCACCGGCTGACCGAGGCGGCGCCCGAGACCGACGAAGCGGCCGTGCGGGTGACGCTGGAGTTGATGGTCGACACCGCCGGTCAGTGGGATCCCGCCCGGCTGGGCGACGGCGAGCGGCGGCTGATGCGCGACGCGGCCGGCCATCTGAGGGCGCCGGCGGACCCCCATGCCGACCTGCGGTCCGGCACGCAGGTCCGGACCGCGGAGGAGATCGCCCGGCTGGCGGAGGCCCTGGCCCCGGATCCCGCGGCGTCGGGCGCCACCGGACCGAACACCGCACCGGCCGCGGGCACCGGCACGAATCCCTCCGCGTCGCCTGAGCTCTCCGAGCTGACCGGCCGGGTGCGGGAACTGGGCGAGTCCCTGGCCGGCGCCAAGACCGGCCTGGAGGAGCGGGTGAAGTCCCACCGGGACGCCTCCCGACAGGCCGGGAAGAACATCGCGGGCAAACTCAAGGAAGCGGAGAAGGCGGAGAAGGAGCGCGACCGGGGGGCCCCGGAGCGGCGCCGCAAGGCCCTGGCCGATGTCCGGGTGGAGCGGGCGACCGGGGCGCGCCACAAGCGGGTCGCCGCCCGCTACCAGGAGGCCCGTGTACGGGCCGAGAGCGCACGCGCCGCCGTGGCGAAGGCGTCACGCGCCCTGGACGGCCTGACCGCCGAGGGACCGGCGGGCCGTACCGCCCAGCGGGTCGCCGAGGTCGCCCGGCTCGCCCGGGAGGCCGCCGAGGCCGTCGCCGCCTACGACGAGGCGGTGCGGGCGGCGCTTCCGCCGCGCGACGCCATGACCGGCAGCGTGCCCGCCGACCGGCTGCCCCACATGATCAAGCTGACCGGTGTGGTCAACCGGGTGCTGGCCGACCACGGAGTGGACCAGTCCTTCGCCCCGGACGAGCTGGAGCACGTTCTGGGGGCCCGGTTCCGGCGGGTGACGTCGGACGACGGCGTCGTCCTTCAGGTCGGCGGCGCGACGCGGGGAGAGCTGCGGATCAAACTGCGGATGGGCGACCTCGCGGAGATCGTCGATCCGAAGGTCAAGGCATCCGAGACGATGATCGGCGAGCTTCCCCAGGGCGGCCGGTCGGTGTCGACCAGTGGCGGCCGGAACAAGGGGATGTCGTTCGGCCTCAACGTCGTCGCGCTGGCCAAGACCCTGGCCGGGATGTTCCTGGCGCCGGACAACGGGGTGCGCGGGTTCATCGAGAACGTGCTGGACCCGTATGTCAAGGCCGAAGGCAGCTACGGCAGGTCCCGGTCGAGGGGAGAGGGCGGCAGCGCCTCCGAGTTCGCGCTGTTCGGCGGGGTCGAGGACAACCGGGGAGAGTCGATCCTGCTGGACGTCGCCGACGTCGCCTGGGACGTCGATTTCCGCCCCGCGGGGAAGACGGACTGGACGGCGCCCGAGACGGTCGACGCCCGATCCGGCAGCGAGGCCGAGGTCATCGCGTCGGCCGGGGACGCCAAGCGGCTGCGGGTGCTCGTCTCGCACGCCTACGCCGACCACGCCCCCGCCGAGACCGCCCAGCAGCCCGCGGCCCGCCGCGACCCGGACGGCCCGTTCCCCGAGCACGTGGTGATCTCGATGAGCGGGGCGGACGAGCGGGTCGACCACACGGTCGGTCTGCTCGGCGGACCCGAGGTGGGCGACGTGGCCCGCCGCCAGGTCCGCACCTTCATGGCGGACGACCTGCCGAGCCGGCTGTACGAGGCGATGAACCGTCCGGAGGGGCTCAGCCGGACCATCACCGACGGCGGCCGGCCGCTCGGCACGGTGCGGGTCCGCAGCCGGGTCGAGTGGGTCCCCGCCCCGGACGGGGCGCCGGCGCCGGAGATGGAACCGGTGGGCTCCGGCACCAACAAGCACCACCAGGAACGGCTGCGCGTCCAGTTCTCCGGCGCGTCGGGATCGACGTCGTCGGGCCGGTCGAGGAACACCGGCGGCACCGTGGGCGGCAAGGGCCCCCTCCCCGGGATGCTGTCCTCCGGCGGCGAGGCCACGGCCAAGGCGGCGTTCGGCTACTCCCGGGGGCGGTCCAGCACGACCGGCGCGAACACCGGGGGCACCATGATCCGCCCGGGTGTGTACCGCTACTCCGGTGACACCCAGGGGTACGTGGCCGTGGTGGTCCATGAGATCACGGTCCACCGGTTCGGCGAGGCCAAGCCCCGCCCCTCGTTCGTCCAGCGTTCCCGGGCGCTGATGCGGATCCCGCTGTCGCACGCCTACCGCTACGGCGCCAAGGTCGACGCGGACGGGATCGCGCGGGACGACTCCGGCGCGCCGCTCCGTAATCCCGACGGCTCGCCGGTGTTCCGGGACGACCCCAAGGCCGGGCCGCCGCCCGGCCGGAAGGCGGAGCTGCCCGGCTGGGAGACCGGCGACCCGGTCCGGGTCCGCGGCGCGGGACCGTCGGAGGTGCAGGACTTCACCCCGATCGACCGGACGGAGGTCGAGACGTACCTGCGTGAGCGCGGCATGCTGGCCCCGCTGGACGCCGACGGCAACGAGGTCCCGTCGACCGACCCGCGGGAATGGGCCAGCCACGAGAGGAACGCCCAGGAGCTGCAGGAGCAGCTCGACGAGCGCCGGGTGGCCGCCGCCTACGACCAGGGCGCCCAGGACGGCATCCAGATGACCTTCACTCTTGACCGCACCGGCCGGGCTCCGGAGAGGGTCACGCTGGTGCTGACGCTCGACCAGCACGAGGTGGGCTCCTGGCAGTACACCGACGCGGAGGTCCCCGTCGACCTGGACATCGACTCCGAGACGTCCGGGCTGTCGCGCGGCGAGTCGGCGAGTCACGACATGAGGGTCGAGGGCGGGCGCGACGACAAGAGCGCGGACGGGGAGAGCACGGGCTCCCGGGGCGGGGGCTACACCTACAGCAGGGGCGTCAACTCCGGGTCGTCCCAGGGCGGCACGGTCAACCAGGTGATCCTCGGGGAGAACACCGGGCTGACGGCGGTCGCCAAGCGGAACCACACGGTGAGGATCGCCGACATCGAGTCCATGGCGGACCCCATCACCACCCAGCAGGGCAGCTCCCTGCTGATGGTGCCCGCGGACCTGCTGCCCGAGGACGACCCGGGAAACGGCTCCGTGCGGACCCCGACGCCGCACCCGACCTCCCGCGCCACGCTGCGCCGCGCCACGCTACGGGCCGTGGACACCGGCGACCTGCTGCAACGGGTCCTGCCCAAGTTGCCGAGGTGGGTGCGGTCGCATCCGGTGATCGTCAACATGCTGGCGTCCTTCCTCAACGCCCGCGCCTTCATGGCGCAGCCGGACCGGATGTTCGGCGAGGCCGGCATGGAGCTCGCCGTACGGTCCCGGGGCGTGCGCCGCTTCCGCGCGCCGGTGTGGGTCCGCGGCCGCGCGGGGGAGTCGGAGTTCGTCGGCGCGGTCGACCACGTGAGCGGCGACATCAACCTCACCCTGGGCAGCCACTCCGCCTCCGCCGGCCGGACCCGAGGTCACGCGGGCGACGTCTCGGTGTCCCGCGGGTTCAGTCAGGAGTCGGCGCCCAAGGCCGGCGGCGGGCTCAGCGGATCGGCGTCGCGGAGCACCGCGGTCTCCGCGCAGGAACTCGGCATCTGGGGCCGGGAGCGGCTGGTCATCGAGACCGGCAAGCACTACGTCTTCCGGATGAGCGCCGACTTCGACGTCACCGTCGGCGTCCCCGGCTCGCCGAACGCCAAGGTGGTCAGCGCGCCGGGCCGTCCCGTCGTCTACATGATCCCCGAGCGTGACGCCCTGCGCCTGTACGCCCAGGGAGAGCTGCGGCTGCCGGTGGACCAGCTGGCCGACGTGATGGAGCGATACCTCGACGGCAACCTGGAGATCGCCCCGGACGTCGCGGCCCCGCTGGTCGGCCGCTACCTCAGCGAGCAGACGGCCGCCCGCCGCGCCGGCACGCCGCTGCCCGTGCTGACCGCCGGCCACACCGCCGAGCGGATGGTGGGGAGGCTCGACGCGCTCTCCGACGGCCGGTACGGCGTGCCGGGGCACACCCGGAACCCGGGCCGCCGGCTGGCCCGCATGATCGCCTACGAGCGCGCCAGGACCGCGGTCCTGGAGAAGCTGCTGGACGACCCCGACGTGAAGCTGAGCAGGCGCGAGCGGGCGGTGGCCCCGGAGGTGGCCACGCTCCCCGAGCATCTCAGGGACGCCATGGGCCAGACCGGCGTCGAGGAGCTCGTGCTGAAGCGGAACGGCGAGGAGACCGAGCTGTTCGACGAGGTGCTCGCCGCGGTCGAGAAGAGGGCTCCGGGGGCGACGCGCAGGAACCGGGCGCTGTGGCGCAGCCTGTTCCGCGACTTCAGCGGCAAGCGGTGGCACGGCAAGCTCGACAGCATGCTGGACCCGGACGGGGCGCCGCACACCTACACCGCGCGCGTCCGGGGCAACGACGGCCGGCCGCTGACCGTCCGGGTCAAGATGGAGTTCGTCGGCCCGCCGAGACTGCTGAACCGGACGAGAGCGGCCGGAGTGATCGTCCAGGACTACGCCTACCAGGACAACTCCTGGTCGGAGTCGTTCAACATCGCGTTCGGCGGCGGCGTGAACGGCGAGGGCACGCCCGCGGCCCTCGGCGGCGCGGTGGGCGGGGACGCCAAGGTGCAGGCCGGCGTCAGCCAATCCACCTCCGGGTCGGCCGGCGAGCAGTTCACCCGGCTCCAGCGGATCGCCTCCTTCAACGGCATGGACCGGGTCGCCCACGCGGTGAAGGTCACCGTGGAGGTCGACCGGCCGGGCCGCCGCGGGCGCGGGCGCCGGCCCGTCGTGACGGAGCTGAAGGGCCACCTGAACCGCCTCGTGCCGTCCGAGCTGGTGGAGGCGGCGAAGGCGGCGGAGTCGAACACGCCCGCGGACACCCGGCCGCTGGCTTTCCCGAGGACGTTCTTCACCGAGTCGACGCATGCCCCCGGGCTCTTCCAGGCCGTGTACGACGGGCTGTCCCGTCGCGACGTCCTCGGCCGCAGGGGCGCCCGCCGTTACCGGCACGATCTGGAGCACACGCTCACCGCCATGGCGCGGAACGCCAACCTGCGGAGGATGGCCGGGCCGAACGGCCACCGGATCGCGAGGTTCCCCGTGCCGGGCCGTCCCGGCCAGGTGGTGGACGTACGGGTCCGGGCCGTCCCCTCGCAGGTGCGCGTCCTCGCCGCGGGGCGCGCGGACGTCGAGCTGGGTGACGTGGAGCGCAGCCAGGCGACCTCCGGAGAAGCCGTCGAGTCGGGCCGGTCGCACGGCGTCTCCGGAGGGGGCGGCCACGGCCCGTCCGGGGTGAACGTGCACGGCTCCACCGGGCGGCAGACCTCCGAGCGGATCTCCGGGACCACCGGCAGCCGCGCCGAGACCAGCGGTTTCCGCAGGGGCGACGTCACCACGGTCCGGACGCGGATCGACTACCACGTCACGTTCGAGCGCAGGTCGGTCGTACCCGGCAAGCCGTTCTACCGGCGGGTCGAGATCCTCGGCGCCGCGGCCGGCCGCGCCGACGTGACCCTGTTCGAGGAGGGCATGGCGGAGGCCCGCCGCGAGCAGGGGGCGCCCCCGGTCCGCGGCGGAGGCTGGCGCTTCGGCGAGCCGGCGGTACGGCGTGAGCCCGGCCGCGGCTGGCGGGCCCGGTGGACGCGGGGGAGCGGCGGGCCCACGACCCGGTTCTCCCTGGACGAGCTGTCCCAGCAGTCGCAGGGCGATCCGGACTTCGACGCCGCCGAGCCGTACCGGTCGCTGGCCGAGCACGCACGGCGGAGGGCGCCGGGCATCCGGAGGTCCGGTGCGCCGCTTCTGCTCACGGTCGACATCGGCCCGGAGTGGCAGGCGGCACGGGTGAACGACGCGCGGGCGCTCGCCCGCGAGCTCGGCGTCCCCGTCCACCTGGAGGTCCGCGGTCCCGGCGGCGTCGTGCGCCCCTACCTCGCCACGCCGGACGGCGGGCTGCTGAGCGCCGCGCTGGATCCGACGGGCCGGCGGGTCGTCGGGGTGCCCGACGGCGGGTTCGCCGCCGCGTTCGCCGCGCTCCCCCCGGCGCTGGTGGCCGCCGCCGACGGCCGGATGGACCTGCGCGCCCTGTACGACCGCCTGCCGGAGGGCGGCGACTTCACCGCGATGGTCGACCGGGAGCTGAGCCCGCCCGGCGTTCCGGCGGCCCCCGCGACGAGCGCCGCGTCGCACACCGTGAACCAGGCCCAGCCGGTCGGCGGCACCTACCAGGGTTCCGTCACCTCCGCGCCGGGCGGCGCCCCCTCCGCGGGCGGCGGCTCGTTCGCGGCGACGGCGCCGCAGATCCCCGGGACGGCGTTCACGGTGGACATCCGGGCGCCCCACCTGCCGGACCTGACCCACGACGAGGTCCGGACGGCACTGGGGCAGGCCGGGCCGTCCGTCCTCGGCCGGGGCGTCCGGGACCACCGCTGGTCGGCCGACGGCTCGACGCTGGTCGTGGAGCTGCGGAACGGCGACACGCACCACTTCCGGGTCCGGATCGGCCGGCCCAGGAGGCGGCTGAGCTGGGACCGGACGGCGGGGATGCCGGTGGTGCACTTCGGCCCGTCGTCGCGGCTGATGGGGCGGACGAAGTTGCGGACGGGCAGCGCCGAGGACCCGTCCGAGATGCTGCTGACGAGCCGGCCGGACCCGAAGGCGGTGGCGCGGCTGGTGGGTCACGAGGTCGGCCACGCCCTGCAGCGGAAGGCCGCCGCCGACCATCGGGCCGGGCCGGCCCCGTTCCGCCGCCTGCTGGCCGCGGTCGGCGAGGCCGCGCGCCACGACTACTGCATGGACGTCCGCTACGACGAGTACCGGCACCTCGCGGACGGCTGGCGGGCGGCCCGCACCGAGGACGAGCGCGCCTACCACGCGCACGAGATCGAAGGGCTGAGGCGGCTCATGCTGGCCGACGGCCACGTCCCGCCCGTGCCGCCCTGGGAGGCCGGCGGGGCGCAGCGGATCGGCGCCGGAATCGGCCTGGACAGCCTGCTCAACCACTCCGAACCGAAGGTCGAGACGAGGGACGAATACTGGGGGCGGATGCGCAGGCTCACCAACTCCACCGGCTGGATCCCGCCGGAGGAGTGCGCCTGCCCGCCCGACGGCCCGTGCGTCTGCGGACTGCGTCCCCAGACGCCGCCGGACGGCACGCCTCCCTCGCCCCCAAGGGACGCGCCGGTCCCGAAGCCGCGGGATCCGGAGGATCCCTCCGGCCGGCTGGAAGGGCCCGCGGAGCCCCGGCAACCGCGGGACGACGAGGCCACGCCACCGCCCGGCCGCCGGGTGACGGTCTCCCAGAACACCTCGCTCTGGTCGCTGGCCGAGCGGTACTACGGCGAGGGCGGCCACTGGCAGGTCATCTGGGAGCGCAACCGGGGCGTGATCGGTGATAGACCCGGGATGCTCCAGGAGGGGATGGAACTCATCATTCCCGAACTGACCCAGAACTCCGGCCACGGTGGATAGAACGGGCGTGCCGGGTGAGCGGGTGGCCCGCCGTACGGCGGCCGGGCGGACCGGGGGAGCCGGTGGCCCACGGTGAGCGGTCCGATGAGAGGAGGGGTGAGATGTCGTTTCCGGTGGCGCGGAGCAGGGACGAGGCACTCCTCTACCTGGACCTGAGCCCGTGCGCCTGCGGATCGACCGGCACCGCCTGGGAGGGCGGGCTGGTGACCGTGGCGGGCGATCCGGTCTCCCGCTACGCCGGGACCTGCTCCGGCTGCGACGCCGTACGGGAGTCCCTGTTCGCCCTGCCCGAGCGGGAGGTCGCGCCCACGCGGTTCCCGGCGTTCGGCGGGCCGGAGCCGTCGCGGCTGCTGGACGCCGGGGAGTGGCTCTGGGTGGCCGACACCGTCGCGGGGAACGCCCCGGCGGGTCCGGGCGAGGCCGCGCCGGCGCTGGCGGTCGCCGTGGCGGCGGTGGAGGAGGTCGTCAAGTTCGTCCCGCCCGGCCGGGACGAGGTGCCCGGGGAGGCGTTCTGGACCGAGCGCGGCAGGCGGGTGCGGGACGCCGGACCGGGGAGGTTCCGTCTCGACCGCCTGCTGGTCGTCCGCGACGCCTACCGGACCCTGGCCGCTCAAAAGACGACATGACAGCAGATATGGAGAAAGCCGAAAAGCGGATTAGCCCGCCAGGAGCATGGGTAACAAGAGGCGCATGACACGGGAGAGAGGGATCTTCCGCTGGCCGGTCCTCCGGCAGCTGAGGGGCGAGGATCCCCGGAGCGACGCGGCGCGGTCGGCGCGGACCGACGCGCTCCGCCCCCGTGTCGAGCAGGCGGACAAGGTCGCGCGGTCGGTGTGCCCGTTCTGCGCGGTCGGCTGCGGCCAGCTGGTCTACGCCAAGGACGGCCGGGTCACCCAGATCGAGGGCGACCCCGACTCCCCCATCTCCCGGGGGCGTCTGTGCCCCAAGGGCTCGGCCAGCAAGCAGCTCGTCAACCGCCCCGACCGGCAGAGGACGGTGCTCTACCGGCGCCCGCACGGCACGGAGTGGGAGCCACTCGATCTCGGCACCGCGATGGACATGATCGCCGACCGGGTGGTCCGCACCCGGCGGGAGACCTGGCAGCAGGAGGAGGACGGCAAGGTCGTCCGGCGCACCCTGGGCATCGCCAGCCTGGGCGGAGCGACGCTGGACAACGAAGAGAACTACCTGATGAAGAAGCTCTACACCGCCCTCGGCGCCGTACAGGTGGAGAACCAGGCCCGTATTTGACACTCCTCCACCATCCCCGGTCTGGGGATCAGCTTCGGGCGTGGCGGCGCCACGGACTTCCAGCAGGATCTGGCCGAGTCCGACTGCATCGTCATCCAGGGCTCCAACATGGCCGAGTGCCACCCGGTGGGCTTCCAGTGGGTGATGGAGGCCAAGGCCCGGGGGGCGAAGGTCTTCCACATCGACCCGCGCTTCACGCGGACCAGCGCGCTCGCCGACCGGTACCTGCCGATCCGCGCGGGCACCGACATCGTGCTGCTCGGCGCGCTGATCAACCACGTGCTGACGAACGGGCTCGACTTCCGCGAGTACGTCCTGGCCTACACCAACGCCTCGACGATCGTCTCGGCGGACTTCCGGGACACCGAGGACCTCGACGGGCTGTTCTCCGGCTACGACGCCGAGGGACACAAGTACGACCCGTCGAGCTGGGCCTACGAGGGCGCGGAGGAGGAGGCCGCGGCCGGGGAGCGCCCGGAGCAGCTTGAGGGCGGGGCCCAGCACGCCGAGGCGGCCGGCCCGCACGAGTACGGCTCGGGTGGCCCCGCCATGCTGGCCACGCCGTCCACCGACCCGACGCTGAACCACCCGCGCTGCGTCTACCAGATCCTCAAGCGGCACTTCTCCCGCTACACCCCGGAGACGGTGGCCGAGGTGTGCGGCATCGAGCCGGAGGCGTTCGCCGAGCTGGCCGAGGCGATCACCGCCAACTCCGGCCGGGAGCGCACCACCGCCTGGGTGTACTCGGTCGGCTGGACCCAGCACTCGGTGGGCGCGCAGTACATCCGCGCGGGCGCCATCCTGCAACTGCTGCTCGGCAACGTGGGACGGCCCGGCGGCGGCATCCTGGCGCTGCGCGGCCACGCCAGCATCCAGGGCTCCTCCGACATCCCGACGCTGTTCAACATCCTGCCCGGCTACCTGCCGATGCCGCACGCCCACCGGCACGAGGACCTCGACGGCTACGTCGCCGCCGCGGGCGCCGACACCGGGTTCTGGGGCAGGAAGCGCTCCTACATGGTGAGCCTGCTCAAGGCGTGGTGGGGCGACGCGGCCACCCCGGACAACGACTTCCGCTTCGACCACCTGCCGCGCCTCACCGGCGACCACGGCCACTACACGACCGTGCTGGGACAGATCGACGGCACCGTCAAGGGCTACTTCGTGGTCGGCGAGAACCCCGCGGTCGGCTCCTCCGGCGGAAAGCTCCAGCGGCTCGGGCTCGCCAACCTCGACTGGCTGGTGGTGCGCGACCTGCGGCTCGTGGAGACCGCCACCTTCTGGAAGGACGGCCCGGAGCTGGAGACCGGGGAGATGCGCACCGAGGACATCGGCACCGAGGTGTTCTTCATGCCCGCCGCCAGCCACGTCGAGAAGGAAGGCACCTTCACCAACACCCAGCGGCTGCTGCAGTGGCGTGAGAAGGCGGTCGACCCGCCGGGCGACGCCCGCAGCGACCTGTGGTTCTACCACCACCTCGCCAAGCGGATCAGGCAGCGTTTGTCCGACGACGACATCGACCTGCCGCTGCGCGAGCTGACCTGGGACTACCCCGAGCACGGCGAGCACGCCGAGCCGTCGGCCGAGGCGGTGCTGCGCGAGATCAACGGCACCGGCCCCGATGGACGGGCCCTGTCGGCCTACACCGAGCTGGAGCCGGACGGCTCCACCCGGTGCGGCTGCTGGATCTACTGCGGCGTCTACGCCGACGAGGTCAACCAGGCCGCCCGCCGCAAGTCACGCCACGAGCAGGACCGGATCGCCCGGGAATGGGGCTGGGCCTGGCCGGCCAACCGGCGCATCCTGTACAATCGCGCCTCCGCCGACCCCGAGGGCCGTCCGTGGAGCGAGCGCAAGAAGCTCGTCTGGTGGGACGAGGACAAGGGCGAGTGGACCGGCCTCGACGTGCCGGACTTCGAGAAGGACAAGCCACCGCACTACCTGCCCCCGGACGAGGCCACGGCCGAGGACGCCATCTCCGGCAGCGCGCCGTTCATCATGCAGGCCGACGGCAAGGGCTGGCTGTACGCCCCGGCGGGCATGGCCGACGGGCCGATGCCCACGCACTACGAGCCGCACGAGTCGCCCGTGCCCAACGCGCTGTACGGCCGGCGGGCCAACCCCTGCCGGAAGGTCTACGACCGCCCGGAGGTGGTCTACAACCCGGCGGAGTCGTCGCGCTTCCCGTACGTGCTGACGACCTACCGGCTGACCGAGCACCACACGGCGGGCGGCATGAGCCGGACGCTTCCCTACCTCGCCGAGCTCCAGCCGGAGCTGTTCTGCGAGGTGTCGCCCCGGCTGGCCGAGGAGATCGGCCTGGTCAACGGCGGCTGGGCGACGATCGTGACGTCGCGCGCCGCGATCGAGGCCCGCGTCCTGGTGACCGGCCGGATCCGCCCGCTGCGGCTCGACGGCCGCCGGATCGAGCAGGTCGGCCTGCCGTACCACTGGGGCTGGGGCGGCGGCGTGGTGACCGGCGACGTGACCAACGACCTGATGCCCGTGGTGCTCGACCCGAACGTCTACATCCAGGAGGGCAAGGCCGCGACCTGCGACATCCGGCCCGGCCGGCGTCCCAGGGGACCTGCTCTGCTCGAACTGATGGAGGAGTACCGCCGTGGCTGAGCGGGTGGGGTTCTTCACCGACACGAGCGTCTGCATCGGATGCAAGGCGTGCGAGGTGGCGTGCAAGGAGTGGAACGACGTCCCCGACGACGGGTTCGTCTTCCGCGCGACCTCCTACGACAACACCGGCGGCCTCGGTGCGAGCACCTGGCGGCACGTGGCGTTCATCGAGCAGCGCGTCCCCGCCCCTGCGTCCGCCCCCGCGTCCGCCCCCGCGTCCGCCCCCGCCTCCGCTCCCGGGGACGGCGGGTCCGGCGGGCCGTCCGGGGCCGGGGAGCCGCCCGCCGACTCGGTGGGTCCCGGCGTCGAGACCGGCCCGGACGGCGAACGGCCCGGCGCCGTGGCCGGCGGGCCGGTGGACCGCTGGCTGATGGCCTCCGACGTATGCAAGCACTGCACGCACGCCGCCTGCCTGGACGTCTGCCCCACCGGCGCGCTGTTCCGCACCGAGTTCGAAACGGTGGTGGTGCAGGCCGACGTGTGCAACGGCTGCGGGTACTGCGTGCCGGCCTGCCCCTATGGCGTGATCGACCGCCGGGAGGACGACGGCCGGGCGTTCAAGTGCACGATGTGCTACGACCGGCTGCGCGGCGGCCTGGAACCGGCCTGCGCCAAGGCGTGCCCGACCGAGTCCATCCAGTTCGGCCCGCTGGACGAGCTGCTCGCCCGCGCCGAGGAGCGGGTGACGGAGCTCCACGGGCAGGGCAGGACCGAGGCCCGGCTGTACGGCGCCGACCCCACCGACGGCGTGGGCGGCGACGGCGCGTTCTTCCTGCTGATGGACGAGCCGGAGGTGTACGGCCTGCCGCCCGACCCGGTGGTCACCACCCGCGACCTGCCCGCGATGTGGGGCTGGGCCGCGGGCGCGGCGCTGTCCATGGCCGGCGTCATGGCCGCGGCGTTCCTGCGGGGAAAGCGGTGAGGCGGCGTCCGGAGCCGCTGGTTCCCGGGACCGTTCGGGTGGTCGCCGGGAGTGTGCCGCCGGTTCCCGGAACCGTTCCGGTGGGAACGCGCGACACGACGGACGCGACCGGTGCCCCGCGGCCCGGCGGAAGGGGAACGCGGTGGTGAGGCGCGAGGACGCGATGGTGCCCGAGGCCGAGTTCCGGTCCTACTACGGGCAGCCGGTGATCAAGGCCCCGGTCTGGCATGTGCCCCACATGCCGCTCTACCTCTACCTCGGCGGGCTGTCCGGCGGGGCGTCGCTGATGTCGGCCGCGGCCCGGCTCGCCGGGCACGACCGGCTCGGGCTCACCGCCCGCGTCACCGCCGCCGCCGGGGCCGTCCTCGGCGCGGGCTTCCTGGTCGCCGAACTCGGCAGGCCCGAGCGGTTCCTCAACATGCTGCGGATCTTCAAGCCCACCTCGCCGATGAGCGTGGGCTCCTGGGTCCTGGCCGCGCACAGCGGGCTGACCGCGCTCGCCACCGCCTCGGCGGTGACGTCCGCCGCGCCCGCCTCGGTCGTCGCGGCCCGGTTGCCCCGGAGGGTCGCCGCCCTGCTGCCCGCCGCCGGGGACGCCGCGGCCATGGTCACCGCCCTGACCGGCCCGCTGATGGCGACCTACACGGCCGTGCTCGTCGCCGACACCGCCGTGCCGGCCTGGCACGAGGCGCACCGGGAGCTGCCGTTCCTGTTCGCCGGGAGCGCCCTGGCCAGCGCGGGCGCCGTGGGCATGCTGGCCACCCCCCGCGCCCAGGCGGGCCCGGCCCGCGTCGCCGCCGCGGCCGGGGCGGCCGTCGAGCTGGCCGCGGGCGCGGTGATCGAACGCCGGCTCGGCCTGGTCGGTGAGCCGTACCGGGAGGGGAAGTCCGGCCGCCTGATGCGGGCCGCCCGCGCCCTCACCGCCGGCGGCGGCCTGCTCGCCGCGGTCGCCGGCCGCAGCCGCACGCTGACCGTGCTGTCCGGCCTCGCGCTGACCGGCGGGGCCCTGTGCACCCGGTTCGGCGTCCTGGAGGCCGGCCGGGCCTCGGCCGCCGACCCGAAGTACACCGTGGTGCCCCAGCGTCAGCGCCTGGAGTCGGGCGACCGCGCCTCCACCCCGGCCCCGTCCCGCTCCTGGCCTTAGACCCCCGCCGGGGCGGGTCAGCGCAGCCGCAGGGCCGTGCCGTCGAAGGGGAGGAGCTCACCGACGACCGGCGCGCCGGGCACCTCGCCCGCCACCAGCAGGCCGCCGGAGGTCTGGGCGTCGGCCAGCAGCAGCACGTCCTCCTCAGCCACGGTTCCGGTGTCCAGGTGCGGCTCCACCCAGGCGAGGTTGCGGCGGGTGCCGCCGCTGACGTGACCGTCGCGTACGGCCTCGCGGGCGCCCTCCAGGTACGGCACGGCCGCCGCGTCCACCACGGCCGTGAGGCCGCTCGCCCTGGCCAGCTTGTACAGGTGACCGAGCAGGCCGAAGCCGGTCACGTCGGTGGCGCATCGGGCGCCCGCGGCGAGCGCCGCCCGGGAGGCGTCCCGGTTGAGGGTGGTCATCGTGGCGACGGCCTGGGGGAAGACCTCGCCGGTGGCCTTGTGCCGGGTGTTGAGCACCCCGACGCCGAGCGGCTTGGTCAGCGACAGCGGCAGCCCGGCCCGGCCCGCGTCGATGCGCAGCAGCCGCTCCGGGTCGGCCAGGCCGGTGACGGCCATGCCGTACTTCGGCTCGGGGTCGTCCACGCTGTGGCCGCCCGCGACGTGGCAGCCCGCGGCGCGGGCCACGTCCAGGCCGCCGCGCAGCACCTCCTTCGCCAGGTCCATCGGCAGCCGCTCGCGGGGCCAGCCGAGGAGGTTGACCGCGACGAGCGGCTCGCCGCCCACCGCGTAGACGTCGGACAGGGCGTTGGCCGCGGCGATCCGTCCCCAGTCGTAGGGGTCGTCCACCACGGGCGTGAAGAAGTCGGCGGTGGCGACCACGGCCCGGCCGCCCTCGATCCTGACGACGGCGGCGTCGTCGCCGTCGTCCAGGCCCACGACCAGCTCACCCAGCGGCGCGGGCCCACCGTCGGCGGACCCGCCCTTCCCGGCCGCGCCCTCCGCCGGCCGCCGCACGAGGCCCGCCACGACGGCCTCCAGCTCCCCGGGCGGGATCTTGCAGGCGCATCCGCCGCCGTGCGCGTACTGCGTCAGCCGGACCCGCTCCGATGGGCCCGCCCCGAAGCCGGGTTCCGCCGTCATGCCCGTCATGCCGCGTCCTCTCGGGTACCCGTGACGCGCCGGTCCGGCGCGCGGCCCTCTCCTACCCGGCTCACCGTACGCCCATACTGAGGCGCGGGTGAGCATGGATTCCAGCTCGGACATGTCGGTCTCGGCGACCTCGGTGTCGAAGCGGACGAGTTGGTCGTCGGGCAAGGACGCACGGATCTCCCGGATGGTCCGCAACGGGTGCGCGTCATCCGAGCGAACAGGGGGCGACATGCCATACGCCGGGCACATCATCCCTCCTTCCCCGCCTGAAGTTCACGCCTCCATATTCGTATCGGACCTCGAAAGAGGAACAGACCCCATGGTGACCTCCCTGGCCACCTCGGTATCGGCGGAATCCACGGCACCGGCACCACCCGCCTGGCCAACCGCATCGATACGGGACTCCATGCGACCGGCCCGGCGGTGATCCACGTCGGTAGCCTGGCCGAATGAGCCACCGAACTCGGGCAACCCAGGTTGCGAATAGGCGGTATACCCTCCTAGGAAGCTTGCTCCTATCTCGCTAGGAAGGTTCCTCCTAATGGAGTAGGATCGCGTCATGGCCGAGGTCCTTCCTCCACACATGCGACAGCTCGCCGAGGTGGCGACGATCGTGGCAGCTGCGGGCGCCACGGCTGACTGGCTGTACCACCTCAAGAGCGACATGTGCGCGTTGCGTGTGATCAAGGACGGCGTCATCTCGGTTCCCGTCATGATCCCTGCCGACCCGGACCGCGACCCGGAGCTTTTCCGCGAAGCCCTCAAGCGTCTGGAAGCGGTCGTGGAAAGGATGAGCCGATGAACGAGACGATCATGTATGTCGTCACCTTCGAGCACGGAAGGTGGGTGTCGCGCTGCCCTACCGGGGAGGTGGAAGGAGTCGGAGTGGCGGCCTCCTTGTCTCAGCTGGAGCGCGACCTGACGGAGATCCATGCCTGGGCGTGGCCCGAAAGCACTCCCGGCGTGGAGTTCACCTTCGATCTTCCAGAGGAGGTGGCAGAGGTGGTGGCGGAATACAGCCGTGAGAAGGAACTGGCCGAAGCTCATGCCAAGCGCGCCGCGGAACTGGCCGTCAGGGCCGCGAAGGTGCTGACGAGCCATTGGTCGGAGCCGGATACGGCACGCGTCATGGGCCTGTCCAAGCAGCGCGTCCACCAGTTGAAGGTAAGCGCCTGACGGTGAACCGCGCCGGGTTCTGTGGAGACTCTGGTTCGCGCCGCGGTGAGTGTGTCGCAGGCACGGCTCTCTTCTTTTCCCGTCGGTACAAGGCCGACTCAGACGAGGTGTCCGTATTGCGGGTGGAAGCTCAAAATCTCCTCGCACCGCTGTCAGCCGAGGCGGCCTTCCCTGATCGCCGTGGTGAGGGCGGACCAGGCGTCGGGGGTGAGGACGAGGGCCGGGCCGGTGCGGTCCTTGGTGTCGCGGACGGCACGGCGCCCACCCGAGAGGGTGGCGACCTCGACGCAATTGCTTCCGTCGCCGCCGGACAGGCTGGACTTGCGCCACCGGGCGGTGGAGAGCTCGCGGGTCAGGTCGTCCATCTGCGCATCATCTCCTTGATGAGGCCGAGTGACTCTCTCCGGGACAGGGCGTCCGCTCTGATCACGCCATGTCTGCATATTAAGCTTTTTACCTCTTCTGACCTATCGCTCACCCGATCCTCGGTGCTCAGGGAGTCGATGTAGGCCACCGGCGGAGCCTCGCCCGGCATCTCCGCGACGACGAAGCTGCCCAGCAGCCCGACGGTGCCGTAGGCCACGTAGGGCAGCACCTGCAGCGAGACGCGAGGGCTCTCCGCCAGTTCCAGCAGCCGCCGCATCTGCTCCACCATCACCTCGGGGCCGCCCACGGGGCGGTGCAGGACGCCTTCGTCCAGCACCACCCACATCATCTGCGGACCCGGCCGGTCGAGGAGGCGCTGCCGGTCGAGCCGGGCCGCCAGGCGCTCCTCCGCCTGGTCGGAGGTGGTGCCGGGCTCGTTGGCGATCAGTGCCCGTGCGTAGCCCTCGACCTGGAACAGACCGGGAACCATCGCCAGCTCCCAGACATGCAGCGACTCGGCCTCGGACTCGAAGTCGAGCCAGGGGCGGAACCACCGGGCATCTGGTCGGCCTCCCTGTTCAGCCGGTCGAGCAGGTCGGTCAGCTCCCTGCCCCGACCGAGGACGGAGTCCGCCTTGCGAGCGAAGTCGAGGCCGGGGGCGCGGCGGCCGTTCTCGATCATGCTGACCTGGCTGAGGGTGTGTGCCGTACCCGACGTATCTGTCGTCATCACGATCCGTCGGTCGCGTGCAGGACGAAGGCCAGTACATCGGCGAGCAATGCCTGCTCCTGGTCGCTGGTCGAGCCTGCGCCGTGCCAGCCGTGCTCCTCGACGCGCAGCAGCACCGGCCGGTCGGAAGCCGTGGCCGCCTGAAGTCGGGCGGCCAGCTTCGCCGGCTGCCACGGCGGCACCCGCGCGTCGCGCAGGCCGGCGGTCAGCAGCACCGCCGGGTACGGCACGCCGTCCCGGACCCGCAGGCAGGCATCGATGATCAGCAGGGCGCGCAGGCCCTCCTCGGTGGTGACGCTGCCGAACTCGGGCACGTTGACCGGCCCGCTGTCGGTGAACTCGTTGCGCGTGGCGTTCACCGTCGGCACGTGCATCACCATGGCCGCCCACAGATCGGGGCGGCGCACCAGCGCACCGCCGGTGGGGATGCCGCCGCTGCTGGCGCCCTCGGCGGCCAGCCGGCCCGGACGGGTGTAGCCGAGGGCGATGAGATGCCCGGCGCAGTCGATGAAGTCCGTGATGGTGGCCTCCTTGCGCTCACCGCGCCCGGCCTCGTGCCATTCGCGGCCGTAGGCGCCGCCGCCGCGCAGGTGCGCGACGGCGTAGACGCCGCCGCGCTCGTACCAGGCGAGCATCTCGGGACGGAACTCCGGCCAGTCGGTCATCCCGTGGGAGCCGTAGCCGGTGAGCACGGCCGGGTTGTCGCCGTCCAGCTCCAGGTCCTTGCGGTGGATGACCGTGAGCGGGATCGGCGTCCCGTCCCGCGCGGGCACGTGCAGGGTGCGGACGTGCACGCCGCCGAAGTCCACCGGTGAGCGGGGCGCCAGCCCGGTGTCCCGCAGGCAGTGGCCGTCGTAGCGGTAGAGCCGTGGCGCGTCGGTCCAGCCGGCCATCAGCAGCAGGGCCTCGGGCCGCGTCGGGTGGGTGGTCCACTCCACGACGGTGCCGTCCACCGGCATCACCAGGTCGGCGGGTTCGCCGCCGGACAGGGGCACATGCCGTACCCGGCTGACGCCGCCGTCGAGATCGCGCACCAGCAGCCGGTCGCCTGCCACCCGCACCGATTCCACCACCCGCTCACCCGCGGGCACGATGACCCGGGCCCGGGACAGATCGGGTGCGGCGAGCGGAACGGCCAGCACGCGCGAGCGCGGCGCGTCCCGATGGGAGACCAGGTAGAGGGTGTCGTGGCCGGTGGCGAAGGCGGTCACGCCGTCATCTGCGCCCGCGACCAGCCGCCACGGGCAGGCGGCCGGGTCGGCCAGCCCGGTCCGCGGCGCGACGTACATCGTGCAGTCGCTCAGCTGCTCACCGGTCCAGGGCCAGGGGCTGAGCGCGCCGTGGGAGACGATCGCCAGCATCCACTCGCCGTGTGGCGGCACCACCAGGAAGGGCCGGTCGGGCGGGGTCAGCTCGACATGGGGATTGAGCCCGCGGGCCAGCACCACCGTGTCCCGCGCCGGGTCGTCGCCCAGCCGATGCAGGAAGGAGCGGCTGTCCAAGCGGTGCCGCTCCGCGTAGCGGTGATAGACGAACGACCGGTTGTCCTCCAGCCAGCTCAGGAAGGCGAAACGCGTCGTGGGCGGGATCGTCTCCCGCAGGGCTCCGGAGTCGGCGTCGATCACGTGGATGGAGCCGTCCTCCGACCCGGAGGCGGAGACGGCGCAGGCGACGTGGCGGCCGTCGGGGGAGGGGACGTACCAGTCGATGGCGTGGTGCCCGTCGCCGGGCACCGTGCCGGGGTCGAACAGGACCCTGCTCGCTCCGCCGGTCTCGGTCACCGTCAGCACCGGCACGCGGGCGTCCGGCTCGCGGATCAGGGCGAAGACCCTGCCGGCCGCCATCGCGAGACCGGAGTAGCGCGTGAGCGCACCGCCCAGTTCGCGGATCCGGGCCAGCAGGCCGGCGCGGTGCGGCAGGGCGTCCAGGTGCTCACGGGCGTGCCCGGCCTGGCCGTCCAGCCAGCGGTGGAACTCCCCGTCTTCGGCTTCCATCCACCGGTAGGGGTCTTCGAGGGTGATGCCGTGGAGGGTCTCGCGCATGACGTCCACCCGGGCGATCGGGGGTTCGGTGATGTCGCTCATAGGCGCATGATCGTATGCCGGAGATCCGATGACGTGCCGGACATTGATCAAGCGTCCCTCCGCCACCTGGCCTGTGACGGCCGACACGGCTCATCTCCTCCCGGCACATCTCGGTTCCCGCCATGATCCGTGCCGACCCGGATCGCGACCCGGAGCTCTTCCGCGAAGCCCTCAAGCGTCTGGAAGCGGTCGTGGAAAGGATGAGCCGATGAACGAGACGATCACGTATGTCGTCACCTTCGAGCACGGAAGGTGGGTGTCGCGCTGCCCTGGCGGGGAGGTTGAAGGAGTCGGAGTGGCGGCCTCCTCGTCTCAGCTGGAGCGCGACCTGGCGGAGATCCACGCCTGGGCGTGGCCCGAAAGCACCCCCGGCGGGGAGTTCACCTTCGACTGAACCGCGCCGGGTTCTGTGGAGACTCTGGTCTGCCGAGCGGGGCAGCGGTTCATCAAGGAGTACGTGACCGCAGGCCGTACCGGCAGGGCGGATGAGGTTCCCTTCCGGTCCGGCTCTATTTTCGTTACGTGGACCCACGAAGGCACGTGCCGCGTACCGACACCGTTCTCGCCGACCCGCGGCTCGCCGCGGCGGAGCGCAGGCTCGGGCGGGCGGTGGTCAAGGAGGCCGTCACCGAGGCCCAGCGGCGGGTACGGCAGGGCGGCCTCGCCCCCGCCGAGGTGGCCGACGCCGCCGTGGCGGCGCTGCCCCGGTACGCCGCCGGTCTCCGGCCGGTGCTCAACCTGACCGGTGTCCTGGTCCACACGAACCTGGGCCGGGCTCCCCTGTCGCAGGCCGCAGTGGAGGCGGTCACCGCGGCGGCGGGCTGCACCGACGTGGAGTTCGACCTGGCCGCCGGGGGTCGCGCCCGCCGCGGACGGGGCGCGCTGGAGGCGCTCGCGCGGGCGGTGCCCGCGGCCGAGGCCGTCCACGTGGTCAACAACAACGCCGCCGCGCTCGTGCTGGCGGCCACCGCGCTCGCCGCCGGGCGGGAGATCGTGGTCAGCCGGGGCGAGCTGGTGGAGATCGGGGACGGCTTCCGCATCCCGGATCTGCTGGTGTCCACCGGGGTGAGGCTGCGCGAGGTGGGCACCACCAACCGCACCTCCTACGCCGACTACCGGGACGCCGTGGGGCCGGAGACGGGGTTCGTCCTGAAGATCCACCCGTCGAACTACCGGATCGAGGGGTTCACCGGGTCGGTGGAGGCGTCCGCCCTCACCGGGCTGGGCGTGCCCGTCGTGGCCGACATCGGCTCCGGCCTGCTGTCCCGGGAACCGCTGTTGCCCGGCGAGCCCGACGCGGCGGGCGCGCTGCGGGCCGGGGCCGACCTGGTCACCGCCAGCGGCGACAAGCTGCTCGGCGGGCCGCAGGCGGGCCTGCTGCTCGGCCGCCGCGACCTGGTCGAACGGTGCCGGCGTCACCCGCTGGCCCGCGCGCTGCGGGTGGACAAGCTGACGCTGGCCGCGCTGGAGGCCACGCTGCGCGGCCCCGAGACCCCCGTCCACCGGGCGCTGCACGCCGATCCGGCGGTCCTGCGGGAGCGGGCCGAGGCGCTCGCCGTACGGCTGGCCGCGGCCGGGACGGACGCGCGGGCGGTGCCGAGCGAGGCGACCGTGGGGGGCGGTGGGGCGCCCGGCGTGACGCTGCCCAGCGCCGCGGTGAGCCTGCCCGCGGGGCTCGCCGTACCGTTGCGGACCGGTGAGCCGCCGGTCGTCGGGCGGATCGAGGGCGGCAGGCTCCTGCTCGACCTGCGGGCCGCCCCGCCGGAGGCGGACGACGAGGTGGCGCGGGCGGTGCTCCGGGCCGTCGCATCCGTGGGGGCGGACGACTCCGGGGGTGGCTCCGCGGATCGGGAGGCGGGCGGTCTCCGGGACGGCGGGGCGAACGGTTCCGGGGCCGGGCGCGGGGGGAGACGCTGATGCACGTCGTGGCCACGGCCGGGCACGTCGACCACGGCAAGTCCACGCTGGTGCGGGCCCTCACCGGGATGGAGCCCGACCGGCTGGAGGAGGAGCGGCGGCGGGGCCTGACGATCGAGCTGGGCTACGCCTGGACGGCCCTGCCCTCGGGGGAGCGGCTGGCCTTCGTCGACGTGCCCGGCCACGAGCGCTTCCTGGCCACGATGCTGGCCGGGGTCGGCTCCGCGCCCGCCGTCATGTTCGTGGTCGCCGCCGACGAGGGCTGGATGCCGCAGTCGGAGGAGCACCTGACCGCGGTCGAGGCCCTCGGCGTACGGCACGGCCTGCTCGTGGTGACCCGCGCCGACCTCGCCGACCCCGCCCCGGCCATGGAGGCGGCCCGCACGCGCCTGGCGGCCGGCGGGCTCGCCGGGATCGAGGCGCTGGCGGTGAGCGGACGCACCGGACAGGGGCTCGACGAGCTGCGCGGGGCGCTGGACCGGCTGGTGGCGGGCCTGCCCGCGCCCGATCCCGGGGCGCCGGTGCGGCTGTGGATCGACCGGGCGTTCAGCGTCCACGGCAGCGGCACGGTCGTGACGGGGACGCTGCCCGACGGCCGGATCGCCGCGGGCGACGAGCTGGAGCTGCCCGGCGGGCCGGTGCGGGTCCGGGCGCTGGAGTCCCTGAAGGAGTCGCTGCCCGCGGTGATCGGCGTGGCGCGGGTGGCGCTCAACCTGCGCGGCCGGGCCGTGCCCGAGCGGGGGCAGGCCCTGGTCACGCCGGGCGCGTGGACCGCCACCGACCTGGTCGACGTGCGGCTCTCCCCGGTCGGCACGGCCGGCCGGGGCGCGGGACCGGGCGTGCCGGACGTCCGGGGAACAGAACCGGGGACGGGTTCGGGCGCGCCGGGGGCCCGGGGAGCGGCCACGAGGCCGGAGGAGCCCGGCGCGCCGGTGGAGCGCCTGCCGGGCCGGTTGACCGCGCACATCGGGTCGGCGGCCGTGGTGTGCTCGGTGCGCCCGCTCGGCGGCCGTGTCGTACGGCTGCGCCTGGCCAGGCCGCTGCCGCTGCACGTGGGCGACGTGCTGCTGCTGCGTGACCCGGGCCGCGAGCGTGGCGAGGTGCGGGTGCTGGCGGGGGCGACGGTGCTGGACGTGCGGCCGCCGTCGGTGAGCCGCCGGGGCGCGGCCCGCGAGCGCGCGGCGGAGCTGTCCGGGGCCGTGCCCGGCGCGGCGGCCCTGCTGCGGACCCACCGGATGCTGCGCGCCGGCGAGCTGCGGGCGATGGGCTGCCCGCCCGCGGACGAGCCGGTGTGCGGGGACTGGCACGTCGACCCGGAGCACTGGGCGGGGCTGGCGGCGCGGCTTCCCGAGGCGGTGCGACGATACGCGGCCGGACATCCGCTGGAGCCGGGCATGCCGGTCGAGGCCGCCAGGCACGTGCTGGGGTTGCCCGACCGGCGGCTGGTGGCGGCGCTCGTCCGGCCGCCGCTCTCCGTCGCCGACGGGCGGATCTCCGGTGGACGGCCCGCGCTGCCCGCCCCGGTGGCCCGCGCGGTCGCCCGGCTGGGCGCGGAGCTGTCCGCGCGCCCCTTCCTGGCGCCGGAGGCCGGACGGTTGGCGGAGCTGGGGCTGGGGTCCCGGGAGCTGGCGGCGGCGGTGGCGGCGGGAGCGCTGCTGCGGGTGGCCGACGGGATCGTGCTGCTGCCCGGCGCGGACGTCCGGGCGGCGCGGGCGCTGGCCCGTCTGCCGCAGCCGTTCACGGTCAGCCAGGCCCGGCAGGCCCTGGGCACCAGCCGCCGGGTCGCGGTGCCGCTGCTGGAGCACCTCGACCGCCGGGGGCTGACCGAGCGGGACGGTGACCACCGGCGATGCCGCCTCCCGGCACCCGGCGCCGTGCCCCCGGACCGGAACGGTGCCGTACCTCGAACCCGCCCGTGACCTCACTCCCGGGCCGGCCCGGCGCCGTGCCCCCGGACCGGAACGGCTTCACATCCCGGGACCCGTCCGGCGCCCCGCTCCCGAGCCGTCATGACGCAGTACCCCTCAAACCATCAGAAATGCGGTCAAACTTCTCATAGGCGTACATCTCCGCGCCGAGTCGCGGGTATGCCCGGGAAGAGAAGCGGGAACCGCCTGGGGGTGCGCCATGGCCGGAAACAGGGGCGTCGTCTACGAGGGAACGGGCAGGGTCGTGGTCGAGGACTTCGACTACCCGACGTTCGAGCTGAAGGAGGGGCCGGGGGTCAATCCGGCGAACGTCGGCCGGAAGGTCCCGCACGGCGCGATCGTCAAGACCGTCGCGACGAACATCTGCGGCAGCGACCAGCACATGGTCCGCGGCCGCACCACCGCCCCCCACGGCCTCGTCCTCGGCCATGAGATCACCGGGGAGGTCGTCGAGAACGGCCCGGACGTGGAGTTCATCAAGGTCGGCGACCTGGTCTCGGTGCCGTTCAACATCTCCTGCGGGCGCTGCCGCAACTGCAAGGAGGGCAGGACCGGCATCTGCGAGAACGTCAACCCCGACCGCCCGGGGTCGGCGTACGGCTACGTCGACATGGGCGGCTGGGTCGGCGGGCAGGCCAAGTACGTCCTCGTGCCCTACGCCGACTGGAACCTGCTGAGGTTCCCCGACAGGGACCGGGCGATGGAGAAGATCCTCGACCTGGCGATGCTGTCGGACATCTTCCCCACCGGCTACCACGGGTGCGTGACCGCCGGGGTGACCACGGGCTCCACCGTCTACGTCGCGGGCGCCGGGCCGGTGGGCCTGGCCGCCGCGGCCTCGGCGTTCCTCCTCGGGGCCGCCGTGGTGATCGTCGGCGACCTGAACGCCGACCGCCTGGCGCAGGCCCGCAGCTTCGGCTGCGAGACCGCCGACGTGTCCCAGGGCGACCCCCGCGACCACATCGAACGGATCCTCGGCGTCCCCGAGGTGGACTGCGGCGTGGACGCGGTGGGCTTCGAGGCCCGCGGCCACGGGGCCGAGGCCGCCACCGAGCACCCGGCCACCGTGCTCAACACGCTCATGGACGTCACCCGGGCGGGCGGCGCGCTCGGCATCCCCGGGCTGTACGTGACCGGGGACCCGGGGGCCGCCGACGAGGCCGCCCGGGAGGGGGCGCTGTCGATCCGGCTGGGCCTCGGATGGGCCAAGTCGCTCGCCTTCTTCACCGGTCAGTGCCCGGTCATGCGGTACAACCGGCAGCTGATGATGGCGATCCTGCACGATCGGGTGCAGATCGCCAAGGCGGTCAACGCCACGCCGATCCCGCTGGAGGAGGCGCCGCGCGGCTACCGGGAGTTCGACGAGGGCGCCGCCCGCAAGTACGTCCTGGACCCGAACGGGATGCTCGGCACGTCCTGACGCCCCCGCCGCGCCGTACCGGGGAATTTTCGTACGGTGCCGGTCCGGAAGGATGTACGCCCTGGTCAGGGCGGGATGTCCGGCGTGTTCCGGGAGCGCCGGGCCGTGTCGCCGGGCGGTCGCGGGTGGCCCGGGGAGCTCACGGTGTCGGTGTGTTCTCCCTGACCGGAAGTGATTTACATGGTGCAGGAGAAGATCACCGATTGCCATTCCCGGGAATGGCGGAGTTTTTCACATTGAAACGATCTTGGGTAGGATAATGGTAATGGCCTGTTCTCCTGTACCGCCCGGCCGGCTCCGACCCCGTTCCGGTCGGGGACGAGGCGGGGTGCCGCCGAGGACGGCCATGGCGAGCGCGTCCTGAGCGACCGCGCAGGCCGTGCCGGGCCGTGTTCGCCGCGAAACGCAACCGGTGACAAGAGGTCGAGCAGGACCTGCGTGTAGGGAGTACAGCCAATGGGCCGGGGTCGAGCCAAGGCGAAGCAGGCGAAGGTGGCGCGCGAGCTCAAGTACGGCAACCACGGGATCGATCTCGATCGGCTGCGCGAGGAACTCGTCGCGGCGGGTGGTTCGCGGACGGAGTCCCAAGCCGAGGACACCGCCGACGACTACTTCGCCGACCGTTAGACAGAGCTGGTCGGAATCCGGGACCGTTCCGCGGGCCCCCACCGCCACGGCGGGGGCCCGCGGAACGGTCCCGGCGATCGCGTCGCCCGGTCGTCCGTCCGGTCGTCCGTCCGGCGGACACACGGCCGTGATTCCCGCGATCCCCGCCATCCCCGTGATCCCCGTGATCCCGTGACCTCGCGGTCACCTGTCCGGTGGACGCCGCGGGCGTGGTCCCGTGACCGCCGCCCGGCGGACGCGCGGGCGCGGCCCGTGGTCACTCGCCCGAGCCGGGCTCCGACAGCCGACGGCTCGCGGCGGCCTTGGCGGCCTTGGCGGCCTTGGCGGGCTCGGGGGTGAAGCTCCGCGTCCTCGGCGGAGACGACCAGGTCGTAGCCGTTGCGGGTGAACTGCGCCGCGAGCTCGTAGCCGATGCCGCTGGAGGCGCCGGTCACGACGGCGAGCGGCCTGTCATGGTTTGTAACCATATTTCGCCATTTTCTCTGTTATGGGGCGGCCGCTCCTTCGTGGCGGCGTGCCCCGGCCGGTGACCCTCGCACCGCTCCGGGGCGGCCGGCCGCCCCGGGACGAGTAGGGCTCCCACCAGGGGGTACGCGCGCCTCGAAGAGGGGCGCCGGGGGGTGCGTCCGGAGAGGAGACGGCGATGGCCGGAACATCACAGGCGGGATCCCCGTCCGGCCGCCCGGGAGGCGGCGACTACGACCGGGTGGCGATCGTCACCGGAGCCGACTCCGGCATGGGCCGGGCGACGGCCGTGGCCCTCGCCGAGCAGGGCTTCGACGTGGGGATCACCTTCCACTCCGACGAGAAGGGAGCGGAGGGGACCGCCGAGGAGGTGCGCGGCCACGGCCGGAAGGCGGCCGTGCGCCGGCACGACCTGACCGACCCGGAGGCGGCCGCCGCGGTCGTGGACGAGCTGGCCGAGGAACTGGGGGGCCTCGGCGTCCTGGTCAACAACGCCGGGACCGGCAGCAGCGAGCCGCTGCTGGAGATGGGTTTCCAGCGGTGGCGGTCGGTGATCGCGGTCGATCTCGACGGGGCCTTCCTGTGCTCCCAGCGGGCGGCCCGGCGCATGGTCGCCGCCGGCCGGGGAGGCCGCATCGTCAACGTCACCAGCGTCCACGAGGAGCACCCGCGCGTCGGCGCGGGGCCGTACTGCGCGGCCAAGGGCGGACTGCGGATGCTGAGCCGCGTGCTCGCGCTGGAGCTGGCACCGTACGGGATCACGGTGAACACCGTCGCACCGGGGGAGATCGCCACCCCGATGACCGGCCAGGACGACCAGCCGCCTGAGCCGGGCAGCCGCCCCGGCTACCCGATCGACCGCCCCGGCGACGCCCGGGAGGTCGCCGCCGTCATCGCCTTCCTGGCGAGCCCCGCGGCGTCCTACGTCACGGGCTCGTCGGTCTTCGTGGACGGCGGGCTGGGGCTCATGGGCCCGCAGGCGGCCGGAGCCCTGGAGTCCGGGGACTGGCGCCAGGGCTGATCCGCCGGTCCGGGGTCCGCCGGTCCGGGGCCCGGAGGGTCGGCCTTCGCCGGCGGGTCCTCCGGGCTCCCCGGAACGTGCGGCAGGCTCCGGACACGCGTCCGGCCCCGGCCTTGGAGAGGCCGGGGCCGGACGGGACCGCCGTCCCCGCGGGACCGCCGCGGAGCGCGGGCGTGCTTACCGGGTCGCCGTGGAGGCGTGGTGGTGGCGGCGCGACAGCAGGTAGCCGAGGGCGATCATGCCGATGCCCAGGATCAGGTGCAGCCAGTTGTCGGCGCTGTTGAGCGGGACGAAGTTGGCGGCGCTGTCGTGGCCGACCAGCATGCCGTACAGCCACAGCAGCAGGTAGACGACGCCGCCGCCGATGAGGTAGTTGCGGGCGCCGGGCCGGGTGCGCGACATCAGGATGCCGGCGACGCCGAACAGCAGGTGCACGATGTTGTGCAGGATCGACACCTCGAAGATCCCGAGCAGCATGGCGTCGGAGTGGTGGCCGGCGAACTCCATGCCGTCATAGCCCGTGGTGATGCCCGGGATGAAGCCCAGGACGCCGACCAGCAGGAAGACGACGCCGACGACGAGCGCGGCGAGCTGGACCGGCGTGCGTGCGGGGGGTGTGCTCATATTTGAAGCCTCCACGGTGCTTTCGCGTTGGAATCGCCGTGCTACCCCCGGTACGCCGGTGCACTCGTCTGCTTTGATCACGATTGTCCAGCTCCAGCTCCAGCTCCGGGCCGTGACCCGAGAGCCCCGAGCGCGACCCGGAGCCCGGGACACGGCCGGGAGCCCAGGCCCCCGGCCCCCGGCCAGGAGGCGGGAGCCCGGAGCCGGTGAGGCTAGAAAAGCGTCGGGGCGGCGGCCTCGGCGGTCACCCGGTCGAGCTCGCCGGGCCGGAAGAACCGGATCGCGCCGAACACCCCGTCGTAGCCGGGATCCCGGATCACCTCGCCGCGGCGCAGCCGCCCGACCGCCTCGGCCAGCGGCGGCGAGCAGGCCGCGATGTCGTCCACCGGCACGTCCTGGAGGATCGCGAGCTCGGGACCCAGGGTGGCGGTGAGGTCGTCGATCTCCCGGGCGACCTTCTTCGACTTGGGCCCCACGCCCAGGATCTCGCCCACGATCTCCGGCAGCGGGACGAGGCTGCGGAAGCCGGGCACGCCGTCCGGGCGGGCGCCCTCGGGCCGGTCGGCCAGGTCCTCGACCCGGCTCAGCACGCCCACCGTGAGCGGCCTGCCGCACACCGGGCACCGTCCGCCGCGCTCGCGGGTCTCCCTCGGGGTCATCCGGACGCCGCACTTCCGGTGCCCGTCGACGTGGTACTTCCCCTCCTCGGGGAAGAACTCGACGGTTCCGGCGTACCCGTCGCCGGTCCTCAGCGCTTCGAGGACGGCGAAGTAGTCGAGGTCCGTCTCGAACACCGTGGTCTCGCGGGCGACCATGGGCGGTGAGTGGGCGTCGGAGTGGCTGACCAGCCGGTAGCGGTCGAGGGCGGAGACCCGCCAGTTCATGGCCGGGTCGCTGGACAGTCCGGTCTCCAGCGCGAAGATGTGACCGGAGAGCTCGCCGTAGCACTCCTCGACGGTGTCGAAGCCGGACTTCGAGCCGAACACGCCGAACCACGGCGTCCAGACGTGGGCGGGCACCAGGTAGGCGCCCTCGCCGCTGTCCAGGACGGTCTCCAGCAGGTCGCGGGAGTCCAGGCCGAGGACCGGCCGGCCGTCGGCCGCGAGGTTCCCGGCCTTCGCGAGCTCGCGGTTGAACCTCTCGGCCGCCGCGAAGTCCGGCATGTACACCAGGTGGTGGATCTTCCTGGTGCGGTCGCCCCGCCGGTAGACCGTGGAGACCTCGGTGGAGAGCATGTAGCGCACCTCGGCGGAGGCCAGGCGGGGCGGCAGCGTGCGGGAGACGTCGCGATCGATCTCCTCGCGCAGCCGGAACAGCCCGGGTTCGGCCGGGACGAGGCTCTCGCGCAGCCGCTCGAACCACAGCGGGTGCGTCAGGTCGCCGGTGCCCATCAGCGTGACGCCCTTGCGCCGGGCCCACCACGTCAGGTGTTCGAGATCGCTGTCCCCGCTGCAGGCCCTGGAGTACTTCGAGTGCATGTGCAGGTCGGAGTGGAACCGCATCCGTGACCGTCCCTTCACCGGACGCGCGGGCCCGGGTACGGCCCGGCGGACCCGGTCGGCTGGGGGGAACCGGGCCGGCGGCCGCGGCCGTGCCGGGGGGAACCGGGCCGGGAGGCGCGGCCGTACGTCGTCAAAGGGGTCATGCGGAGTCGTTTCCCTGCGTGACGGGGGGTACACACGCGCGCGAACCGGGAATGGCCGGGGGTGACGGCGGACGCAGAGGTCCGCCGGACGCACGGAGGTCCGGAGAGCGGCGAGGACGGCGACGGACGCGTGCCGGATGCGGGGGCAGGAGGCGTGATGACGGCGGTGGGCACCACCACATGGGCCATCCCGGAGGGCTACATCCCCTCCGGCGGCACCGGCCCCGAGCCGGAGATGCTCAGTCACGAGACCGCGTGCATACTCAACGCGGCGGACGAGGACGCGCACGTCGAGATCACGCTGTACTTCGCCGACCGCGAGCCGGTCGGGCCGTACCGGGTGACGGTGCCCGCGCGGCGGACGGTGCACCAGCGGTTCAACGACCTGACCGACCCCGAGCCCGTGCCGCGTGACACGCCGTACTCCTCGGTCCTCCGCAGCGACGTCCCCGTGGTGGTCCAGCACACCCGCCTGGATTCGCGCCAGGCCGAGAACGCGCTGCTCTCGACGATCGCCCACCCTACGTGAGGTCCTCGGGGTCCTCGGGGGCGAAGAACTCCAGCAGCAGGCGGTTCAGCGCCTCGGGCCGCTCGGTCGGGATCCCGTGGTGCGACACGTCCGGCAGCACGGCCGTCCCGGCGTGCGGCATCAGCCGCCGCGCACCGGCGACGACCGCGCGGGCTTCGTGCGCCCGGCTGCGCTCCGCCGCCACGACGAGCGTCGGCACGGCCGAGGCCGACAGCAGGGCGGCGTCCGGACGGCGGATGGGGATGATCTTCGGGCGCGGGAGGTCCGTCGCACCCGAGACGTAGAGCTCCAGCCAGTCCTCGTCCACGGGCGTTCCCCCCGACTCCCAGGCGGTGAGGGCGCGCACCCGCCGGGGCGTCGGGCGCAGCAGCGTCGGCAGGGCGCGCAGCAGGTAGCGCGGGCTGAACCCGGTGAAGCACCGGGTGGGGTCGAGGAGCGCGAGACGGCGCACCAGGTGCGGCGCGCGCAGCGCGAACGCGAGGGCGATCTCGGCCCCGTACGAGTGCCCGCACAGGTCCGCGCGGTCGAGCCCGAGACCCGCGAACGTCGCCTCCAGCCAGTCGAGCAGGTCGTCCTCGTCGCGGATCGGCCTGTCGCCCCGCGCGCCGTGTCCCGGCTCGCCGATCCGGTCGATCGCGTAGACGCGATGCGCGGAGGCCAGGGCGGCGGCGTTGGCGAACCACACCGCCGAGGTGGCCCCGCCGCCGTGTGACAGCACCAGCGGGGGCGCGTCGGCGGGCCCACAGGCCAGCACCCGGGCGGTGCCGTACTCCGAGCGGACGTCGATCTCCTCGGTGGCGGCGGGCCATCGCGCGAGGACGCGCGCGTAGGCGGCGGCGAAGCGCCTCCCGGCCTCGGGCGTCCGGAAGGCGGGGGCGGGGGGCGTGGTCTCGGGCATGCGGTCCCTTCCTGTTCGGCGCGGATCCCCGTCCGGCGCAGGTCCCCTCCGGCGCGGGTCCCCTCCGGTGTGGGGCCGGTCCGGCGCGGGCCCCGTCCGGTGCGGGGCCGGTCCGGTGCGGAGAAGCGGTCCGGGACGGGGCGGAGCCCGGCCGACGAAGATCCATGCCGAGTCTTCCCCACGGACCGGGCGGGTCCCCATCCGGCCTGAAAAGTCGTCCATCTACCTAGGTAGTATTTCTAACTAGGTTGTTCTATCTTCTAGGTGGCACACGCAACGAAAGGATCCCCATGCCCTCCCTGGTGCTCGCCGCCGCCCTCGTCGTCCACCTCGCCCTCGTGAGCCCCTGGCTCGGCAGGCGCTCCTACGCGCGTCTGGAGCGCGAGCGCGACCGGGACGGGCGGATCCTGGTCCGGATGTTCACCGCGTGGACGGCGGAGTTGTGGGCGCTGGCCGCGACGGCGCTCCTGGTCGTCGGCCTGTCCCCGGAGCTGGACCTCGCCGGGGTGGGCTTCGTCCTCCCGGCCGACGCGGAGACCACCGCCGGGATGCTGGTCGGCCTCACGATCGCCTCGGCGGTGGTCGTGCTGGTGACCGTCCGGATGACCAGGGCGGGCAGGCCGGTGCCCGGGCAGGCCGCCTTCCGGGCGATGCTGCCGCGCACCCCGGCCGAGCGGCGGGGCGCCGTGGCGCTCTCCGTCAGCGCCGGGATCTGCGAGGAGATCGTCTACCGGGGGCTGCTCATCGCGCTCGGCACGAGCGTGCTCGGCCTGCCCCTTCCCGTCGCCGCCGGCCTGGCGCTCGCGGTGTTCGTCGCCGGCCACCTCTACCAGGGGTGGCGGGGCATGGCCATGGTGGCGGTGGCCGGGCTCGGCCTCACCCTGCTGTACCTCAATACAGGCAGCCTGCTGCTCCCGATCGTCCTGCACGCCGTCGCCGACATCCGCTCGCTGCTCCTCACCCCGGCCGGTAGGCGTGACACGCTAGATGGCATCGCTACCGTGCGAGGATGAGGCCATGGCGACCGACCGACGTGCGAGCTGGCTCAAAGGCGTCCTCGACCTGCTGGTGCTGGCCAGCCTGACCGAGGGCGAGAGCTACGGCTACGAGATCTCCAAGACGCTCGCCGAGGCCGGGCTGGGCCAGATCAAGGGCGGAACCCTCTACCCGGTGCTCAACCGGCTGGAGGAGGCGGGCCTGCTCGCCGCCGAGTTCCGGGTCACCGAGCGCGGTCCGGGCCGCCGCTACTACCGGCTCACCGAACGGGGCCGCGAGACGCTGACCGAGCAGAGCGGGCTGTGGCTCGCCTTCGACGAATCCGTACGGGCCATGCTGACCAAGGGAGCAGCCGGATGAGCGACTACTTCGACGCGCTGGCGGCGCTGCTGCGCGACAGGGGCGTCCCGGCGGAGCGGGTGGCCTCCACGATCGAGGAGCTGGCCGGGCACGTCGCGGAGAGCGGCGCCGCCCCGGAGGAGGAGTTCGGCCCCGTCGCCGCCTTCGCCGACAGCCTCGGCGGGGTGACCGGGGACGACGCGGCCGGCGGGGACGACCGGACGGCCTCCGCCGGGGAGAGCTGGTCGTGGACGGCCGACATCTTCGCCGACGAGCGGCGCCTCAACGAGTTCGGCGGGCAGGGCTGGGAGGTCGACCGGGTCGACCGGCGCGGCATGTTCGTCAGCCACCGGGACCCCGAGCGGCCGCAGCGCTGGGAGTACCGCCGGGAGACGGTGTGGCCCGAGGGCAGGCGCGCCGTGACCGAACGGCTCGCCCCGGACGGCTGGGAGCCCTGCGGCACCTGGTTCCTCTACGAGTACTTCAAGCGCCCCGGGGCCGCCTCCGCGGGCCCGGCGGCCGAGATCGGCTCACCGCCCCCGGCGCCCGGCGGACGGTTGTTCCTCAGCGTGCGGTTCCTGCTGCTCCTGGCGGCCTGGCTGCTCCTCGTGATCGCCGCCGGATGGGCCGTGCGGGGCGGTTTCGGCGGCGACGACGGCGCGGATTTCGCCGTCGGCACGGCGACGGGCGTCGGGGTGGTCGCGGGAGCCGCCCTCGCCCTGTGGGGGCTCGCCCGCCGCCGCTGACCGTCCGCCCGGCGGCTGTCCGGGTCGCGGAATCCGCCTGAGAGACCGCGGGCGGGGCCGTCAGCGGGGACGGTGGGACACGGGCTCCGCGTCATGGGGAAGGATCCCGCCGGCCGTCCCCACCCCGGAGGCGTCCGCGGCGAGGTCCGCGTCGCGGGGAAGGACCACCGTCACGACCAGGCCGCCGCCCTCCCGGGGACGGGCCGTGACGTCGCCGCCGTGGGCGAGGGCCACCGAGCGGACGATCGACAGGCCCAGCCCCGCGCTCCGCGCCGTGACCACGCGGTCGGCGCCGAGCCGGCGGAAGGGCTTGAAGATCGCCGGGACGTCGTAGGGCGGTACGGCGGGCCCGCTGTTGCCGACCTCCACCTCCACGTGCCCGGCGGAGACCGTACGGCTGGTCACCCGCACCCAGCCGGAACCGTCGCCGACGTTGTGCCGGATCCCGTTCTCGACCAGGTTGTGCACCAGCCGTTCCAGCAGCAGGGCGTCCCCCCGGGTGGGCGCGGGGCCCGCCGCCTCCCGTACGGTGACCCCCGCCCGTTCCGCCTCCACGGCGGTCTGCGTCACCACGTGGGACACCACGTCGGCCAGGTCCACCGGCGACCGGTCCGCGATCTCGTGCTCGGTGCGTGCCAGCAGCAGCAGCCCCGAGATGAGCTGCTCGTGCCGGGCGCTGATCTCCAGCAGGCTCTCGCCCAGCCGTACGACGTCCGCCGAGGCGGATCTGCGGTGCATGGCGAGTTCGACGAGGGCCCGGGTGAGCGTCAGCGGGGTGCGCAGCTCGTGCGAGGCGTTGGCGACGAACCTGCGCTGCCCGTCGAAGGAGCGGTCGAGCCGCTCGACCATGGTGTCGAAGGTGTCGGCGAGCTCCTTCACCTCGTCCCCCGGCCCGCGCAGGGCGATCCGCTCGTGCAGGCCGTGGTCGGCGACGGGGGCGGCGGCGATGCGCCGGGCGGTCTCGGTCACGCGGCGCAGCGGGGCGAGCACCCGGCCGGCGATCACCCAGCCGAGGCCCGTCGCGGCGGAGCCGACCACGGCCAGCGCGACGGCCCCCTGGGTGAGCAGCGACGTGACGGCCGCGTCGTTCAGCCTGTCCTTCTGCTCCCGCAGCCACTGCTCCGCCACCGGGCCCGTCAGCACGTCGCCGTCCTTGGCGATCAGCAGCATCCGCCGCTGTCGGCCGTCGGCCGAGGTGTACCGGTCGTCGAACGACTGTGAAAGCTGCTGGTCGAACAGCAGGTAGGTGACACCGAGCAGGGTCAGCCCCGCGACGAGGAAGACGGCGCCGTAGACGAGGGTGAGCCGGGCCCGCAGCGTGGGCGACCGGCGCGGCGGCGTACGGAAGATCATGCGATCCGGTATCCCGAGCCCGGCACCGTACGGATGACCTGTGGTTCGCCCAGTTTGCGGCGGAGCTTGAGGATGGTGAGACGCACCGCGCCGGTGAACGGGTCGGCGTACTCGTCCCACGCCTTCTCCAGCAGCCGCTCGGAGGAGACCACGGCCCCGTCGGCACGCAGCAGCTCGGACAGGACGGCGAACTCCTTCTTCGAGAGCGGGATGTACCGCTCGTCCCGGAAGACCTCCCGCCGCGCCGGGTCCAGGGTGATCCCGCCCCGTCTCAGGACCGGAGGGGCGGCCGGCCGGGAGCGCCTCCCCAGCGCCTGGACACGGGCGGCGAGCTCGGCGAACGCGAACGGCTTGGCCAGATAGTCGTCGGCGCCCAGGGACAGGCCGGTCACCCGGTCGCCGATCTCCGCGGCGGCGGTGAGCATCAGCACCCGCGTGGTCGACTCCGACGCGACCAGTTCACGGCAGACGTCGTCACCGTGCACGAGCGGCAGGTCCCGGTCGAGGACGACCACGTCGTAGTCGTTGACCGCGATGCGCTCCAGCGCGGCCTCGCCGTCGTGCGCGGTGTCGACCGCGTGCGCCTCCTCGCGCAGCCACTCCGCTATCGCGCCGGCCAGCACGCGTTCGTCCTCCACCACCAGCACCCGCATCGCGGTCTCGCGCCCCTCTCGTCGCCTACGGGGGAGATGGTGGCGCACGCGATGTTTGCTCGGCGTTAACGCCTGCCGCCCGGGGCCGATGGAAACGGCCCGGAAACGCGCCTCGCTGTTGCATCTGCTGTCGAACGCTCCGCCCCGGAGGCGGACGTTCCCAACACACCCGGCATCCCGGATGGCCGGCGCGGAGACGCCGGCTCCGGCGAGGAGGACGACATGCGATTTCCCGGCGCGCTGGCGGTGGTCCCGCTGGCGCTCACCCTGACTCTCACCGGTTGCGCGGCGGACGGCGACGACGGTCCAGGAGTGGCGTCCGCGAACGGCGGGGGCACGGCCGCCACCGACGCGCCCGCCGCCCGCCAGGCCGCCCCCACCATGGGGAAGGACGAGCGGAACGTCAGGTTCGCCCGGTGCATGCGGGAGAACGGCGTCCCCATGGAGGACCCCCAGCCCGGCAGGCCCGTCCTGATCAGGGGCGACGCGGGCGACAGGGGGACCGTGAGGAAGGCCGTGGAGGCGTGCAGGGAGTTCCAGCCGGCGGGCGGCACCGGAGCGGCCGGCGCCGACGCGTCCGAGAAGCTGCGCCGGCTCGCGCGGTGCATGCGGGACAACGGTGTTCCGGACTTCCCCGACCCCGAGCCGGGGGATGGCATACGGCTCGACAAGAAGCTCGCCGAGGACCCCGACTTCCCGGCCGCCCAGCGCAGGTGCGAGCTGGAATCGGGCGGCTCCTGATGGACACGGCCGCCACCGGCGACGGACCGGGCGCGACCACCGCCACCGGCGAGGAACCGGGCGCGGACACCGTTCTCCGGGAGGGGACCGGCGCGGACACCGTCCCGGGCGAGGGGCCCGGCGCGGGCGCCGGTCTCGGGGAGGGACCGGGCGCGACCACCACCGCCGCCCGGCCGCGCCGCCGGGGCGGGCGGCTCGCCGTACTGCCGGTTCTCGGGCTCGTCCTGGCCGGCGCCGCGGTGGCCGTGAACGGCGCGGGCCGGCCCGGCGGAGGCGGCGCCACCGGTACGGCGGCCGCCGCCCGCCCCCCGGCCACCGCCGTGGTGACCAGGGAGACGCTCCAGGAAACGCGCGAAGCCGACGGCGAACTCGGCTACGGACCCGCCACCGCGGTGGTGAGCCGCAGGCCGGGCACGGTCACCTGGCTCCCGGACAGCGGAGCCCGGATCACCCGGGGCCGCTCGCTGTACCGGATCGACGACGACCCGGTGGTGCTGATGTACGGCTCGCCCCCGGCGTACCGCGATCTGCGGCCGGGCGTCGAAGGACCGGACGTCGAGAGCCTGGAACGCAACCTCAGGGCGCTGGGCTATGACGGCTTCACGGTGGACGACGAGTACACCTCCGCCACCGCCGCCGCGGTCACGCGCTGGCAGGAGGACCGCGGCCTCGCCGGGACCGGCGTGGTCGAGCTGGGCCGGGTGGTCTTCGCCCCGTCCGCGGTCCGGGTGGAGAGCCTGGACGTCCAGGCCGGCCAGCCCGTCGCCCCCGGGCGGAAGGTGCTCTCCCACACCGGCACCGCCAAGGTGGTCACGGTGCGGCTGAAGGCGGAGGACCAGCGGATGGCCAGGAAGAGGACGAAGGTGTCGGTCGCCCTGCCCGGCGGCGGCACCGTGGGCGGCCGGGTCACCGAGGTCTCCACGGTCATCGTCCCGGGGGAGGGGCGGGACGCGGAGCCGGAGACCGAGCTGGAGGTGCTGGTCTCCCTCGACGGGCGTCGGGCCGCCGAAGGGCTCGACCGGGCGGCGGTGGACGTGACCTTCACGGCCTCCCGGCGGAGGAACGTGCTCGCCGTACCCGTCGCGGCGCTCGTGGCGCTGCGCGAGGGCGGCTTCGGCGTCGAGGTGGTCGAGGGCTCCGTCTCCCGCCACGTCGCGGTGCGGACCGGGCTGTTCGCCGGCGGCCGCGTCGAGGTCTCCGGTGAGGGCCTCGCCGAGGGCATGACCGTGGGGATGCCGGAATGATCTCACTGACCGGTGTGTCGAAGACCTACGCCGACGGCGTCACGGCGCTGGCCGAGGTGTCCCTGGAGATCGCCCGCGGCGAGCTCGTCGCCATCGTCGGCCCCTCGGGCTCCGGCAAGTCGACGATGCTCAACATCATCGGCACGCTCGACCGGCCCACCTCCGGAGAGGTGCGCATCGACGGGTACGACGTGTCGAGGCTGCCGGACCGGCGGCTCGCCGCGCTGCGCGCGACCGGGATCGGCTTCGTCTTCCAGCACTTCCATCTGGCCGCGGGGGTCTCCGCGCTGGACAACGTGGCCGACGGTCTCCTCTACGGCGGACTCCGCCGCGCCGAACGGCGGCGCAGGGCCGCGGCCGCCCTGGAACGTGTCGGGCTGGGGCACCGCCTCGGCCACGAGCCGCACGAGCTGTCCGGCGGCGAGCGGCAGCGCGTCGCCATCGCCAGGGCCGTGGCCGGGGATCCCCCGCTGCTGCTCGCCGACGAGCCGACGGGCGCGCTGGACTCGGTCTCGGGGACCGGGGTGATGGAGCTGCTGCGCGCGCTCAACGCCTCCGGTACCACCGTCGTGATCATCACCCATGACCGGGAGATCGCCGCCGCGCTGCCCCGGCGGGTGCCGATGCGCGACGGCCGGGTCGTCCCCGTTCCGGACACGGACACGGACACGGACACGGACACGGACACGGACACGGACACGGACACGGACACGGACACGGACACGGACACGGACACGGACACGGACTCGGACTCGGACACGGGCTCGGGCTCGGGCCACCGTACGGGCGGTGACGCGGGTCGTGGGGCCGGTCCGGGGCGGCGGCACGCCGGATCGGGGGCGATGTGATGATGGCTCCCGCCCCCGGCCGCGTGGAGCGGCCCGGCTCTGGCCACGCGGCCCGCCCCGGCTCCGGCCCTGTGGAGCGGCCCGGTCCGGTCCCGGCCAGGATGCGGCCCGGTGACGTGGCGCGGGTCGGCGCGGTCGGACTGCGCACCCGCCCGGCGCGGGCGCTGCTGTCGGCGCTCGGCATCGCCATCGGCATCGCGGCGATGATCGGCGTGGTCGGCATCTCGTCGTCGTCGGGAGCCGAGTTGGACAGCCGCCTCTCGGCGCTGGGCACCAACCTGCTCACCGTCTCGGCGGGACGGACCCTCCTGGGAGAGGAGGCCGAGATGCCCCTGGACGCCGAGGCGATGGTCGAGCGGATCGGGCCGGTGGAGTCGGTCTCCGCGGCCGGATATGTCGATACCGCCAAGGTCTACCGGAGCGAGGAGATCCCCGAGGCGCAGACGGGCGGGATCTCCGCCTACGCCTCCCGCCTCGACCTGCTCACGACGGTGGGCGCGACGGTGCGCAGCGGCACCTGGCTGAACGAGGCCACCCAGCGCCATCCGGCCGTGGTGCTCGGGGCGACCGCGGCCAGGCGGCTCGGGGTCGCCGGGGCGGGACCGGACACCCAGGTGGTCATCGGGGGCGTGCGGTTCACGGTCGTCGGCGTCCTCGACCCGGTGCCGCTCGCCGCCGAACTGGACAGCGCGGCGCTCGTCGGCTGGCCGGCGGCGGAGTCGGCGCTCGATTTCGACGGCCACCCCACGATCCTCTACACCCGTTCGGCGGAGTCGGGGCTGAAGGATGTCAGCGCGGTGCTGGCCGCCACGGCGAACCCGCGGGCGCCCAACGAGATCGACGTCTCCCGGCCCTCCGACGCACTCGTCGCCAAACAGGTCGCCGGTCAGGCGTTCGCCGGGCTCCTGCTGGGGGTCGGCGCGGTCGCGCTGCTCGTCGGCGGGGTCGGGGTGGCCAACACCATGGTCATCTCGGTGCTGGAACGGCGTGCGGAGATCGGGCTGCGGCGTGCTCTCGGCGCGACCCGCGGCCAGATCCGCACGCAGTTCCTCACCGAGTCGCTGTTGCTGTCCGTGCTGGGCGGGGCGGGCGGAGCGCTGATCGGGGCCGGCGTCACCGCGGGCTACGCGCTGTACCGGGGCTGGCCGGCGGTGGTCCCGGCCTGGACGGTGGCCGGCGGCCTGGCGGCGACGCTGGTCATCGGCGCGCTGGCAGGCCTCTATCCGGCGGTTCGCGCCTCCCGCCTCTCCCCGACGGAGGCCCTGGCCACGCCGTAGCCGGGGAGCTTCACCTGGGAATCCGCACCCGAGGAGCCGCCCTTCAGAAGTCCAGCCGGTAGTAGACCGACATCCGCCGCATCACGGGCAGGAGCCGGGCCGACGCCACGAGCGCCCGGTATCCCCGGCTCAGCCCGGTGTATCCGGGGTCGTCGAAGACACTCATGGACATCGTGCACCGCAGGCCCGGAGCGATCGTCTCCAGCTCCGCGCAGCCGTCGATGCCCCAGTGGAGGGTGGCCCCGGCCTTCCGGACGATCCGGTTGGCCCGCTGCATCCGGACGCCGAGCCTGCTGAAGCCGTCGAAGACGAACCGTCCGGAGGGGAAGCGGTCCACGACGCGCCGGAAGAGCGCCCGGCCCTCGTCCTCCTCCAGATACATGGTCAGGCCTTCGGCGACGACGAGGACCGGACGGTCGGCGGGCACCTCCGCGAGCCAGGCGGGGTCCGTCACGGACGCGGCCACCAGCTCGTAGCCGTCGCGCGTGGGATAGAGGTCCCGCTTGAGATCGATCACGGCGGGCCGGTCCACGTCGTACCACCGCACGCCCGGACCGGGATCGACGCGGTGCACCCGGCTGTCCAGGCCGCAACCGAGGTGCAGCACGGTCGCCTCGGGGTGGCCGGCGAGGAAGTCGCGGGTCCAGGAGTCGAGGAACCTGCCCCGGAGCGCGATGGTGACGTGGTCACCGCGGCGGACCCCTGTGTCGGCGGGGTCGAACTCGATCTCCCGCAGGGCCGCCACGGCCAGCGTGTCGCCCAGCATCGGACGCGGCGACCGGGCGTCCAGGGCCCTGCAGTACAGCGTGGCCAGCATGGTGGCCTCCGCACCGGAAAGGCGTGCCTTCGGCATGGGTTCACCGTACGCCCGCCTTCTCACGGACGCACGGTTTCCCGTACGCCGTCCGTGACGGTCACCCCGGCTCGCCGGTACGGACGACACGGCGCGGTGCGGTTCCGCGGGCGGGGGCGCCGGTCATGGGGCGTGAGAGCCGGCCACCGGACCGCAGAAGCGGAACCTGCGGAATTTCCGTGACAATTCACTGAAAACGCATGCGTAACCGTGTTCGCTCCCTTAACCTCGGCAAGGTCGAAGCGTCCATATGTCAAAGGAAAACGGCGTGGCGCAGTCGTGGACCGAAGTGCCGATGCGACATGTCGTCCGGGTGCGCCGGATGGATTCCGCGCCCGTGGAGGTGGCGGCGGACGCGCTCCCCGAAGGACTTCCCGCCGTTCTCACCTGTTCCGCCGACCAGGCACGGATCACCTGCGCCGCCGACGGGGAACGGATCACCCGTTTCCCCGAGACCGCCCGTTTCCCCGAGCGGGAACGGACCGGTCGTTTTCCCGGTGGGGAACGGGCCGGTCGTTTCGTCGACGAGGCGCGAACCGCGAGTGAGATCGTCGGCGCCGTCCTCGACGAGCTTGAGCGGGCCGTCGTCGCCCTCTTCCCGGCCTGGCCGCCCGGCGCCGAGGGCGTGGGCGGCGCGGGAGGCGCCGCGGTGCTCGCCGTACGGGAGCTCGCCGGGCGGATGGCGTCCGGCAGGCGCGCTCTCGTCCCCTTCCTGGCCGATCTCGCCGCGCGTTCTCTGATCGATGGAACGTTCCGAAATCCTCACCGGACGCCCGCCGAGGTGCGCGCCGCCGGTCTGGCCCTGGCGTACGCCGCGAGCTTCGGGCGTCCGCGCACGGCGGTCCTCGTCCGGGTCCCCGAACGGCTCTCCCTCGCCGGGGAGGAGAGGTTGGTGGAAGCCGGGGAATGGCTCATCCGTCATGGTGACCTGGGGTTCTGGATCACCGGGGCGAGCCCCGGGTCCCCGGGCAGGGTCCCGGCGGTGACCGTGGACCGGGGACCGTACCCGTCATGGGACACATCACCCGCGCCGTCCGTACGATCCGCGCCTGTCGTACGGCCCACACCACCCGCGCGGTCCGTGTCGGCTCCGGGCCTCTCCCCGTTCCACGGTCCGGGGGAGGCGCCCGTACGGCCCGCGCGACCGGCCGGATCCTCCGCCGAGGGGCGGCCGCACCCGGGCAGCACGGTGGAGTCCGCGCTGGAACGGGCGCTCGGCTCCTGCGCCTGGGCCGCGGGGCGGGCCTGGAACCAGACGTACCAGCCGGGGCCGCTGCTCAACCCCATCCGGGTGGACCTGCTGTGGCGGGCGGAGCGCTGCGTCGTCGAGCTCGACGGCCCGGAGCACCGCGGTCCGGAGAACCGCGCCCGGGACCGGGCGCGGGACGCGCGGCTCCGCGGCGACGGCTACGCGGTCCTGCGTTTCGACAACGACCGCGTCATGAACGACCTGCCCTCCGTACTGCGTGAGCTGAAGAAATTCCTCCAAGCCCGCCGTGGCCCGTCAGAAGGATGAGGACATGACCGAAAAAGAATTCCAGCTTCCGGAAATGGCGGTGCTGGTGGTGCTGATGGCGGAGACGGAGGGGATTTCCAACCCCGAACTCCAGGAGCGCTACGGCCTCAAACTCGACGGGAAATCACGTAAGAAGCTGAACGACCTCAAGCTCGTCGAGAGCCGCAAGCAGGGCCGCGCCTTCGTCCACACCCTGACCGACCACGGCTGGGCCCGGATGGGGGAGATGATCGAGGCGGGCATCCCGCTGCCCAGCGGCTCGGCCGGGGCGATGTGCCGCGTCCTGCTGACGGGGCTGAGCCGGTTCCTGACGCGGACCGGGCAGGCGCCGGCCGACTTCTTCCACCCCGGCAGCGACCTCTACCCGGGCGGCGACGAGGACGGCCCCTTGGAGGAGGCACCGGACGGCGCCGGACCTCCCGCCGGGGAGGCGGACGTCACCGAACGCATCCGCGCCGCCTACGCCGAACTCGCCCCCCGGCCCGGCGCGAGGGTCGGCCTGGCGCGGCTGCGGCCGCTGCTCGGCGGGTTCACGCGGGACGAGGTGGACCGCGCTCTCAAGGGGATGATCCACCTGCCGGAGGTCAGCATCGTGCCGGAGAACAACCAGAAGACGCTCACCCCCGAGGACAGGGCCGCGGCCGTGGTCATCGGCGACCAGGACAAGCACCTCATCTCGATCGGGGCGCGATGAGCGGCCGGGAGCTGGAGGCCCTCCAGGCGCTCAGGTTCAACTGGGCCGAGGGGCCGGAGGACGTCTGGAGCCCCTCGTCCTTCCACGTCGAGGCCCTGAACCCGGTGGTGGAGCGCCGCATCCTCGGCGGGCTCGCCGACGTGGTCCGCGGCGGCGCCACCAGCCCGATCGGCCTGGTCCTCCGGGGGCAGCGCGGCACCGGCAAGACCCACCTGCTCGGCTGGGTCCGTGAGCGGATCCAGCGGGAGGGCGGTTACTTCTTCCTGGTCGGCCTGCTGGACGCGCGGACCTTCTGGGAGAGCACGCTGCTGTCCATGCTGGACGGCCTCTCACGGGACGGTGACGAGGGGGAGAGCCAGCTCAAGGTCCTGCTGCGGCGGCTGACCGAACTGGCCGACGTGCCGCGCGGGGTCCGGCGGGAGGTGATCGGGAACCGCGGGGTGACACCCGGAAGCCTCGACGCCTTCGCCGACGCGCTGCGCCGGTTCAACCCGCACGTCGGCAAGGACGCCAAGGACACCCTGCGCGCCCTCGTCCTGCGCGCGGGCGCCGACCACCGCGCGCAGGACGTCGGCGAGGGGTTCCTTCAGGCACTGCCCGAGGAGGAGCCGGGCGGGCGGGCGGCCTGGGGCATCCGGCGGCTCCCGAAGACGCCGCAGGAGATCGTCAGGGACCTCTCCCGTCTCCTCGCGCTGACCGGGCCGTCCGTCATCGCCGTCGACCAGATCGACGTCCTCGTCGCGCAGTCCGCGATCTCCGGTGACAGCACGGCGGTGCACGACTGGCGCGACCTGATCGTGGCGGACCAGGTGGCGGGCGGCCTGATGGCGCTGCGCGAGGTCACCCGCAGGACCCTGACCGTCGTCTCCTGCCTGCCGCACACCTGGGACCTCATCGAGAAGTACGCCACCGACACCGCCCGCGACCGCTTCCGGCCGATGCCGGACCTCAAGCCGCTGCCCGACGCGGGCACCGCCCGCGCCCTGGTCGAGAAGCGGTTCGCCGCCCGGTTCGCCCAGCTCGATTTCACCCCGCCCCACCCGACGTGGCCCGTACGGCCGGCCGCCTTCGACGACGCCGGCGAGTACACCCCCCGGCAGCTGCTGATCAGGATCGACGAGCACGTCACCGGGTGCGTGGTCGACCAGGAGGTGCGCGAGCTGGACCGGCTCGACCGGACCGGGACTCCGCATCGGGAGCCCGTACGGCGGAGCCACGACTTCACCGGCATCGAGGCCAGGTTCGCCGAGCTGCGCCAGAAGGCTCATGTCCTCGACGCGCTGGACGCCGACGTCGAGGACGCGGTGATGCCCGCGCTGCTCGCGGCGGGGTTGTCGGCGTGGATCGACGGGCTCGGTGACGCCGGGCGACGGTTCAGCGTCGATCCGCCGCCCAGCAAGAGGCCGCCGCTGCACGCCCGCCTCCGGCTCACCCTGGACGAGGAGACCGAGGACGAGGCGCACTGGGCGTTCCGCGCCATCGCCGCCCCCCACCCGGTGGCCGCGCTGAGCCGCCTGCGCGCCGCCGCCGTGATGGCCGGGCTGACCGCGGAGGTCCCCCGCAGGCGGCTGTTCGTGCTGCGCGGGATCCCCTGGTCGAAGGGGCCCCGTACGGTCGCCGCGCTCGCCGAGTTCGAGCGGGCGGGCGGCAGGGTGCTGGACGTGGACGAGGAGGATCTCAGGATCCTGGCCGCGCTGCGGGAGCTGTACGCGGAGAACCCGCCGGACCTGCGGGCCTGGCTCGCCGCCCGGCGACCGGCCCGGGAGGTGGGGCTGCTGGCCGAGGCCCTGGACGACGCCGGGACGGCGCCCGCGCACACCGGTCCACCGGCCCCGGCTCCCGTGACCACCGGCCCCATGACCACCGGCCCCATGACCACCGGCCCCATGTCCCCGGCCCTCGTGACCGCCGGTCCCGGAGTCCCGGAATCCGTGATCGTCGAGACTCCGGCCATCGGAGATCCGACCGCTCGCGTGCCAGTCGCCGCGGCCGCCGGGCCCGCGACCGGCTTCACGGCCACCGTCCCCGTGACGGCCACCGCCCCCGCGACGGTCACCGCGGCCGACGGACCCGTAGGCGGGAGCATGGTCCCAGGGGCCGGGGCCGGGGCCGGGGCCGGCGTGCCGTACATCCCGCTCGGGGTCGCCGTCCTCGGGGGACGGCCCGTCGGGATCGAACTGGAGGCGCTCAGGAAGCACGCGGTGGTCTTCGCCGGTTCCGGCTCGGGCAAGACCGTCCTCATCCGCCGCCTGGTCGAGGAGTGCGCGCTCCAGGGCGTCTCTGCGATCGTGCTCGACCCGAACAACGACCTGGCGCGGCTCGGGGACGGCTGGCCGGAGCCGCCGGAGCGGTGGGGCCCCGGGGACGCGGAGAAGGCGGCGGAGTACCTCGCCGCCACCGACGTCGTCGTCTGGACGCCGGGCCGGGTCGCCGGACGGCCGCTCAGCTTCCAGCCCCTCCCCGACCTCGCGGCCGTCGCCGGGGACGCCGACGAGTTCACCGCCGCGGTGGACGCGGCCGTCTCCTCCCTCGTGCCGCGTGCCAAGCTCGACTCCAAGGCGAAAGGGGCCCTGATCGGGCAGGCCGTCCTCCGGGAGGCCGTCGCGCACTACGGGCGCGCGGGCGGTCAGGGCCTGCCGGGTCTCGTCGAGTTGCTGGCGGACCTGCCCGACGGGGTGAGCGGGCTCGGCGACGCCGGGCGCATCGCCGCCGGCCTGGCCCAGACGCTGAGGGCCGCGATGGTCAACGACCCGCTGTTCGCCGGCGCCGGGACCCCGGCCGATCCCGGCGTCCTGCTCACCCCGCCGCCCGGCAGGCGGGCGCGTGTGTCGGTGATCAGCTTCGTCGGCCTGCAGTCGGACGAACAGCGGCAGGGGTTCGTCAACCAGCTGCAGCTGGCGCTGTTCGCCTGGATCAGGAGGCACCCGGCCGGGGACCGCCCGCTGGGCGGGCTGTTCGTGATGGACGAGGCCCAGACCTTCGCGCCGTCGGGCGCGATGACCCCCTGCACGCGGAGCACGCTGGTGCTGGCCGCCCAGGCGCGCAAGTACGGGCTCGGGCTGGTGTTCGCCACCCAGGCGCCCAAGGGGCTGCACAACCAGGTCCCGGGGAACGCGGCGACCCAGTTCTTCGGCCTGCTCAACGCCCCCGCCCAGATCGAGGCGGCCAAGGAGATGGCGCGGACCAAGGGCGGGCAGGTCACCGACGTCTCCCGCCTGACGGCGGGCCAGTTCTACCTGGCCCCCGAGGGGAGGGCGTTCAGCAAGACGCGGGTCCCGATGTGCCTGACCCACCACCCCAGGGCCCCGCTCACGGCGGAGGAGGTCATCGCCAGGGCGAGCGGCTGAGAGCCGGCCCCCTCGTCGAGGCGCGCCCGTGCCTTTCGCTCGGGGTGCCGGGCCGGCTCCGGGACGAGGCGCGTCCCCGCGGACCCTCTCCCGGGCCGCGGGGACGCGCCCGCCGGAGCGGCGCCCCCGGGTTCCACTCCGTGGATCTCCGCCGTGCGGGGCGTTCAGGGGGCCGGAGAACGGAACCTACTCGGCCATGCCGGTCTCGACCCACCGCTCGAAGGCGGTGACCCACTCGGCCGGCCACGCCCCGTCACACGGCATGGTCCCGCCGCGCAGCCGCTTCAGGATCTCCTCCGCGTGCGTCCGCACGTCCTCGCAGGACCACAGGTCGAACGCGAACCGCATGGCGTTGCGGTCCTGCGGCCGGAACAGGGACTTGATGTGGGAACCGTAGGAGACCGCCTCGCCGTCGGCGGGCAGCGCCACCGGCTCCTTCTCCTCCTGTACGGCGAGGGCCGAGACGCGGGCTCCCGGCGTGGCGTCGCACACCCACCACCAGCGGGGCACCGGCATGTGCGCGGGCGGTTGCGCCTGCTGCTGGGAGTTCTCCAGCGCGATCCGCGACCCCCACTCCAGGTAGGCGACGAAGGCGGCGCGGAACTCGGCGTCCTGCGGCACCCCCGCCTGGTCCGCGGCCCGGCACATGAGCGCCACCCAGCGCGCCCGCTGGTCCTCGGTGAGGCACCTCCCCACGTGCTGGGAGATCATCCGCTCGTACCCGCCGTACCCCTCGCTGTAGGCGCGCGGGCCGCCGAAGACCTCGCCGAGCCATTTGGCGACCCTGACCGGGTGGTCGGGTGACATGCTCGCGAACAGCGGGCCGATCAGCGGGTCCTCGGGGACGAGTTTCCCGTAGAACAGCCGGGTCATCCGGGTGAGCGCGGGCAGCCCCCCTGCCCACTCGAACAGCGTGACCTCGGCGTCGGGGTCCGGCACCGGGTCCTTGAACGAGGTGTTCCAGTGCATGCCGCTGCAGAACGGCTTGTTGAGCGAGTGCCCGCACCGGCAGAGGCTGTAGTGCTCCAGCGAGGCGCCCTGGTTGCGCGGTACGGCGGCGCCGCCCTCACCGGTCAGGCGGACGCCCCCGGTGACGCGGTACGGCCCGTCCTTGGACACCTCGACGGCCGGTTCCCTGACCGGGTCGGCCACCTCGCGTGCCTCCTGGCCGTCGATCGAGAGGCCCAGCGCGCCCGACGGGCAGGCGCGCACCGCCGCGATGATCTCGTCCACCCGCCCGCCGCTGGGCGCGACGAAGGGCTCCTGGCCGAGCCGGAACACCGAGGAGATCCGGTCGGTGCAGAAGCCCGAGTGGGCGCAGATCCCCCGGTTGTCCAGCACTGTCACGCCGACGCCGGGGTAGGAGTCCTGGCGGTCGGGCACCCGCTTGGGGTCCTTGGCGCCGGAGAAGCCGATCCGGGAGTGGCTCCCGTCGCACAGGGGCTTGGTCTCCGACGTGCCGCACCGGCACAGGGCGACCTGGGGGCACGTGGCGATCCTCTCTCCCAGCCAGGAGTAGAGGGTGACGTTGGCCGCGAGGTAGGGGCCGTCCTCGGCCACCTCGATCCCGCTCTCGACCCCGGCCATCAGGCGGCGCAGCTCCGCCAGGCGCTCGGCTGCGGCGTCGGCTCCGGTGCCGCTTCCCGCGCCGCCCCCGCCTCCGCCCCCGCCCCCGCCTCCGTTCCCGCCTCCGTCCCCGCCCCCGCTTCCGGCGGCGGTCAGGAGGGAGAGCGCCTGGAGCGCGGCGGTCGCCTCCTGTAGCCCGGCGTCCGCCTCCCCCGCGGCCCGTGCCCGCTCCTCGGTCGCCGCCAGGGTGAGGATCCACAGCCGTTCCGAGGGCGTGCCGCCGGCGCCCTCGCCCGCGCCGCCGCCATCGCCCCCCGCCCCGCCGCCGTCCACACCGCCGCCGCCCGCGCGCACACCGTCGCCCGAGCCACCGTCGCCCGAGCCGCCCGGCCCGCCGTCCCCGCCCACGGTCCTCCGTAAGGGGGTGATCACGCTGTCGCGCAGTCGCCGTGCGACGTCCTCGCCGAGATCCGGTCCCTTCCCGCTCCGGATGTCGTGTTCGAGGCGGGACGCCTCCCGCAGCAGCGCGCTCAGCCTGTCGTGCGTCATCAAGTGACCTCGATCCTCAAGTCAGGTCTCTTGTCAGGAGATGAGTCAGGTCTCCTGCCAAGGAGATTTCACGTTCCTTGTCGTGGCGGCGCCTCCGGCCCGGGGGGTCTCGCCCAGCAGCGTGTGCAGCCGGTTCAGGACGATGAAGGCGTGCGCGGCCGACACGAGGGTGACGTGCCGGTGCCAGCCGCCGAACGACCTGCCCTCGAAGTCGTACAGGCCGACGAGCCTGCTGATGCGCTCCTGGTCCCGGTAGACCTGGCGGCCCAGGTTGGCGCAGGCCAGGAGGGACGGCACCGACATGCGGGTGAGGTTGGACACCCAGAAGCTGGGCCTGCCCTGGACCGAGTCGCGCCACTCCGCGATGAGGACGAACGCCCGCCGTCCCGGCGGCAGGTCGGTGCTGACCGGCGCGAAAGGGGAGACGGAGGGGTCCGGCTCCGTCTCGGCGCCGGGCACGTCGACGTGCATCGCGGCGGCCAGCACCCCCTGGTTCGCGTTCTGCTCGGTGTCCTGCCACTGAACCACCCTGCGTTGTTCCTTGAGGTACCTGGCCAGGGACTCGGCCGACTGCCCGGTCTCCTCGTGCCGCCGGCCGTCGCCCCATCCCGTGCGGGTGAACCGGGTCGCGCGGTTCACCCGGACGATGAACGGGATGCGCAGCCGGTGGAGCTCGGCGATCGCCTCCGCGGCGTCGGCCTCGCGGGCGTCCAGGACGACGGGCCGCACCGGCAGCCCCCAGTCGTTGATGATCGTGACAAGCGCGTCAAGACCTATCCCCCAAGGTGAGCCGCTCTTGACATCCGACGGAATGGCGGCGGAACGGCGCCGGAAGGCGTCGTCGGCCCAACTCGGCGGCAGGACGAGATGCCAGTCCATCGGGCAGCTCATCCCGGGCTGCGCCAGCCATATGCCGAGCGCGCGCTGACAGTTGACAGATTTTCCTAAATGAGAGACAAACTGTGTGTCAACTCCGACGGTATTGCTGCCCGCCTTGGGAATGACAAGCGGTGAGATGACCCACGAGGAGACCTTGAGATTTCCGCAGATAATCCTCGCCAGCCGACGGCGGACTTCCATCCATTGCCAGGTGGAGTTGCTGACGAACTGCTGGAGGTTCTGCTGGGAGGCGGGCTGGCGACAGGTGGCGGCTATGCTGCGCATTGATTTCCGCCCGTCGGAGACGAGAAGTCCTCGGATATACATCCACCCCCACCTGCGCTGATCTCGCCGGCTCAGTGAGCCCAGAAGTTCTCTGCAGAACTCCTCCAAGATCTCCTCCCTTACCAGGGGGGCGATATGGGACGATGATCCAAGCCGGCTTTGCCCCTGTTTTGTTGACGGCACCCGTGACCCCTTCCGTGCCCTTTGGTGCGTCTTGCCGATGCCGGATCGGCCACAGATCAAAGTACATCTGCGGTCTGTCCGTGTCGAGAAGCGCGAAAAATTTTCTAAATCGATCACCGATTGTCACCGCGACCGGAGAAGGGTGGCGCTCCGTTGTTTTGGGCCCTCTTGCGGACGGAGAACCGGCCCGGCCTTATTCTCCGGGAAATGCAGAACAGAACCGGTTCGCCGTCCATGACACGGACGGTGACAACCGGATGAACAAATGATGTGAATCTTTTTTCAGGGAAGCCGCTGCCCGGTCAGCGCCCGCGTGAGCGCCCGGATCCGGGAGGACAGCCCGTGCTCGGGGTGGGCGGTGACGAACGCCTCCCCGTCGCCGGCGAGCGCGAACTCCGCGAGCTCCGGGGAGTACGGCAGGACCGCCATGGGCACGTCTCCGTGGACCGACCGGGCCTCGTTCAGGATGCCGGGCTCGGCCAACGACACGGGCACCATGTTGACCACCAGGAACGAGGGCGACAGCCGCAGGGGCGGCCTGCCGCGGATCCGGTCCACGTGCAGGCTGACGTCGGCGATGCCGGCGCAGACCACCGCCTCCGTGGTCAGCCCGGCGGGGGTGTCCAGCAGGAGCAGGTCGAGGTCGAGCGCGTCGACCAGCCGCCGGCACCCCTCCACGAGCAGGCCGGGGTCATAGCCTCCGACCAGCGCGCCGGCCGCGTCCTGGGGACCGCGGATCGCGGCCACGGCGAACAGCGCGCCCTCGCCCCCGGCCGCCCCCGTCGGCAGGTGGTGGGCCGCGCGCGCGATGTCGCAGTCGCCGCACAGGTAGTCCGCCAGCGACCACGTCGCTGGCACGCCGAGCGCGTCGGCCAGGCCGGGCGACTGCATGGCGGTGTCCACGATGGACACCCGCAGGCCGCTCCGCGCCGCCGCGGCCCCGATGTTCACCGCCAGCGTGGTCTTCCCCGTCCCCCCGTACGAGGAGGAGACGCTCACGATCCGCATCCCCGTCACCGGCGCCTCCGCAGCGCCAGCATGGTGATGTCGTCCGACTGCGGCGCCCGGCCGGTGTGCGCCTGGACCTCCGCGAGGGTCCCGCCGACCATGTCGGCCGCCCCGGCGCCGGGCATGCCGCTCAGCAGCCGCACCAGGCGGGGCAGGCCGAACAGCTCCCCTTCTCCGTTCCTCGCCTCGGTGACGCCGTCGGTGTAGAGGAAGAGCGTGTCGGACGGCCCGAGGGTGACGCCGGCGATGGTGAAGGCGGCGTCGGGCCAGAGCCCGACGGCCGGCCCCGTCGTCCGGAGCAGCCGGTGCCCCCCGGAGCCGCGCAGCAGGATCGGCGGGTTGTGCCCGGCGTTGATGTAGAGGAGCCGGCCGGAGCCCGGGTCGGTCACGCAGAAGAACAGCGTGACGAAATACGCCTGCTGGAGGTGGTTGGCGGTGAGGTAGCCGTTGGCGGCGTGCACGGTGGACAGCAACGGCAGGGCGCCGATGCTGGGCGAGCTGAGGAAGACCTGCTGGCTGGGCAGCAGGAACGGCGCCAGGGCCCCGCCCGCCCACGGGTTCTGCGCCGAGAACCGCAGCAGGGTGCGCACCAGCGCCATGAACAGGGCGGCCCCGATGCCCTTGTCGCAGACGTCGGCGACCAGGAACGCCGTCCGCCGCCCGTTGGCCATGGAGAACCCGTCGTAGAAGTCGCCGGAGACCTCCCGGGCGGGCTCGAACCCCGCCGCCACCTCCCAGCCGTCGGGGCAGGGCAGCTCCGGCGGCAGGAACCCCTGCTGGATCTGCCTGCCGATCTTCAGGTCACGGTCCTGCTGGAGGAAGCTGAAGGCGGGGAAGGGACCGAGCTCGGCGGCGGTGCGGACCAGCAGCCTGCGCTGGTGCTCGCGTTCGAGCCGGTTGCGGACCAGCGCCGGGGTGAACGGCGGGACGAGGAAGCCCAGCTCGTGGCCCAGGTGCGCGTCCAGCGGGACGTGGTCGGGCCCGCAGAACAGCAGCACCCCCGGAGGTGTGCGCAGGTGCTGCCACTTCTGGCCGACCAGCGCCACCTCCTGCGCGGTCAGCGAGGCGTGCAGCAGCAGGAGGTCCGGTTCGAGGGCGTCGTGCGCCCCCGCGAGGACCTCGGGACCCGAGGAGAGCACTGGGCGGTTGCCGCACCCGGCCAGCGCGCCGGTCAGCTCGTGCGTCGCGCCGTCGGCGCCCTCCTCGGGTCCTCCCACGATCAGGAGCGTCAGCTCATCCATGGCGCCCGGCGGTCGTCGTGGGCGACCAGGTCGCGACCGGAGCGGCGGACGACGACGATCGTCCGGTTCAGCTCTCCGACGCGCTCGTAGATGAGCCGGTCGGCGCTCATCCTGGCGAGGCTCAAACCGAACCCTCCCACGGGCAGGTCGTCGGGGTCGACGACGGGGATCGGACGGTGTCCGGACGTCGGGTCGAACTCCGTCCCGAAGTCGACGATGAGGAACAGCACCCAGCCGTCGCTGACCGAGGAGTGCAGTTCGATCTCACCCGCCGAGGCGGGCGGGTAGCCGTGCGTGATGACGTTGGTGATCAGTTCGTCGACGGCGAGCCGCAACCGGTAGGCGTCCTTGTCGCCCAGGCCGGCGACGGACACGGCGCCGCCGACGAACTCCGCGACCGCCGCCAGCGAGGCGACGGTCGCGGGCACCCGTAGTGTCTCCATGCGGGCGGCGGGTCAGGCGGAGAACGACTCTCGGATCGTGATGGCGTGCTGTAATCCCGTCATCCGGATGGTCTCGGCGACGTTCTCGTTGGCGCCCTCGACGATCACCTCCATGTCGTCGCCCATCTTCTGCCGGGCGAAGACGAGCCCCCGCACCCCCGCGGAGGATATGTAGGAGAGGCCGTGCATCGCCAGGCACAGCTTCTTGGGCGAGCGGGTCGCCACCTGCTGGAGGATCTCGTGGAAGCTCGGCGCGGACAGCGCGTCGAGGTCGCCGCTCATCTGGATGGTGACGGTGTCGCCACTGGTGATCAGATCTGCCTGGAACATCTCGTATCCCCTGTCATCCGGTTCGTCACACGGTCTGCGCGCAGAGCACGACCGTCGAGCGGGGTCCGACGCGCAGGACGTGCTGGTCGTCCAGGGCCGGCTCCTCTCCCAGCGGGAAACTGCAGTCGACCGCCCCGGTGTCGGCGGCCAGGCGCCACAGCGCGCCGTCCGGCAGCAGGGGCAGCTCGACGTCGTGCTGCTCCCAGTGCGCGTTCGCCACGACGTACACGCAGTCGACGGCGTCGCCCAGCGGGGCGCAGCGCATGACGGCCATCAGCCGGCTGCCCTCCGACCAGTCGGGCGCGTAGGCGGTCACCCCGTGCCAGCTGATCTCCGGCAGGCCCGGCCGTACCTCGCGGCCCGTCGGGTGCTCGGCCGTGCGGACGGCCGGGTGGGCCGCGCGGAACCTGGCGAGGTCGCCGGTGAACCTCACCAGCTCGTCGGTGAGCGGGTTGGGCGTCCAGTCGACCCAGCTCAGGTCGCTGTCGTGGCAGTAGGCGTTGTTGTTGCCCCACTGCGTGCGGCCCCGCTCGTCCCCGGCCAGGATCATGGGGATGCCCTGGCTGGTGAGCAGCAGCGCGAGGAAGTTCTTGACCTGGCGGCGCCGCAGGTCGTTGATCTCCTTGTCGTCGGTCTCGCCCTCGGCGCCGCAGTTCCAGCTGTTGTTGTCGTTCGCGCCGTCCCGGTTGTCCTCTCCGTTGGCCTCGTTGTGCTTCTCGTTGTAGGAGACCAGGTCGTAGAGGGTGAAGCCGTCGTGCGCGGTGACGAAGTTGATCGACGCGGCCGTCGCCCGCCCGGCGTAGAGGTCGGGGGAACCGACGTAGCGGGTGGCCATCTCCCCCGCCACGCCGGTGTCGCCCTTGACGAACCGGCGGATGGTGTCGCGGTAGCGGCCGTTCCACTCCGACCAGCGGTGGTAGTTGGGGAAGGACCCGACCTCGTACAGGCCCGCCGCGTCCCACGCCTCGGCGATGAGTACGCAGCCGCGCAGCACCGGGTCGAAGGCCAGCTCCTGAAGGATCGGCGGGTTGGGCAGCGGGGTGCCGTCCACGTCCCTGGACAGGATGGCCGCGAGGTCGAAGCGGAAGCCGTCGATGCGGTACTCGACGGCCCAGTAGCGCAGGCAGTCGAGGACGAACTTGCGGACCACCGGGTGGTTGCAGTTCATCGTGTTGCCGGTGCCGCTGAAGTTGTAGTAGTACCCCTCGGGGGTCATCATGTACCAGACGTCGTTGTCCAGTCCCTTGAACGAGATCGTCGGTCCGTCGTGGTTGCCCTCGGCGGTGTGGTTGAAGACCACGTCGAGGATCACCTCGATGCCGTTGCTGTGACACTCGCGGACCAGCGCCTTCAGCTCGTCGCCGGCCATGCCGTACTTGCCGCTGGCGGCGTAGCCGGACTTCGGGGCGTAGAAGGAGACGGTGGAGTAGCCCCAGAAGTTGTACAGCCGCTCGCCGGTCTCCGCGTTGATCCGGCTGTTCTCGAACTCGTCGAACTCGAAGATCGGCATGAGCTCGATGGCGTTGACGCCGAGCGACTTCAGGTAGGGGAGCTTCTCTCGCAGCCCCGCGTACGTCCCCGGCGCGCTCACCCCGGAGCTGGGGTGCCGGGTGAACCCGCGGACGTGCGCCTCGTAGATGATGAGCTCCTCGCGGGGGATGCGCGGCGCGACGTCCTCACCCCAGTCGAAGTCGTGGAACATCAGCCGCGACCTGTGCTGGTAGGGCTCGGACCAGTCGGGCTCCCGGCCCCAGACCTCCCGGCCCACCACGAGCTTGGCGTAGGGGTCGGACAGGACCCGCTCCGGCTCGCCGGCCGGCCCCTTGCAGCGGAAGCCGTACTCCAGGTCGTCCAGGCCGTCCAGGTCGTAGACGATGAGCGCCCAGATGTGCCCGGTGCGGAAGGAGTCGGGGATCGGCAGCTCGGCGTACGGCTCGCGCTCACCGTGGTGGTAGAGCACCAGGCTGACCGCGGTGGCGTTCTCGGAGCAGACGGCGAAGTTCACCCCGCCGTGCAGGAAGGTCGCTCCGGGCAGCAGGGGGTTGCCGTGCCGTACGGGGAACCCGGAGATGCGGTGGGTGGGGTAGGAGTCGATCCGGTCCAGCATCGGACTGGTCATGGTGTCTCCGTCAGCAGTTCGGCCGCCTTGCCGAGGTCCTCGGCGACGGTGAAGAAGTTGAGGAAGCCGACGGCGCTCATGAGCATCCGGAGTTCCTCCGACAGTCCCACCACGGCCATCTGGCCGCTGGCGCACTGCGCCTGCCGGTAGGACAGCAGCATGACTCTCAGGCCGGCGCTGGACATGTAGCGCAGGTTCGACAGGTCGAGCGCCAGCAGCCGGTGCTCGGCCAGCGCCCTGCCGACATGTTCCTGGACCACGGGGGCCGTCCTGCTGTCCAGGTCGCCGGTGAGTGCGACCACCGCAAGCTCGCCCTCTTTCGAGACCGTGACGTCGAGTGTTCGCGTGGGCATCTCGTCTCTCGTCCTTACTTCTCGGACACGGGGGTCAGGGTGACGCGGATCGGAAGCCGATCCTGCGTGTCGGGGAGGTCCACCTGGAGCTCCTCGGCGTCGAACCGGTGGTACGGGTTCCCGTCGACCTCCACGGACTCGATCCGGATCGAACCCTGCGGCAGCAGGTCGGGGGCGACGCGCAGCGTGCGGTCGGGGAAGGCGCCCGGCACGGGCTTGAACCACAGGTTGAGCGGTTCCTTCTCGACGAGGAGGTTCGTGTAGACGGTGGCCAGGTAGCACAGCTCGGAGGAGTGGTACATGCTCATCGAGTGGCTGCCCTTGAACCGCTCGGTCCCGAGGAGGTACGGCATGCCGTCGGCGAGCACGTTGAAGTAGACGGCTCCCTCGTCGTGGTCGAGGAAGAAGGTGTTGTAGAAGGCGGAGGCGCGCCGGGCCTCCTGGAGGAAGTCCCGGTCGCCGGTGACGCCGGACAGGATGAGGTAGGCGAGGATCGCCTGCTCCTGCTGCCACCAGGCCTTGCGGTCGTGCCAGGCGAACCGGTGCCACCGGTCGCCGGCGGCCTTGGTCCGTTCCACGACGTCGTACCAGCCGCCGCGCTGCTGGTCGCTGCCGACCTCGGGCATGCGCCGGGCGATCCGCTCGGCCAGCTCCCGGTAGTCCTTCTTGCTCCGCAGGGAGTTCATCCGCATGAGGTTCCATGCGATCTTGAGGTTGTGGCCGACGACCGCGCGGTCCTGCTGCCAGGTGTGGCCGCGGTCGGGGCTCCAGTCCTCGTTGAAACGTTCCTGGACGAACGGGCTGTAGTCGTCCTCGGGGAAGTGCTCGGCGATCGTGTCGAACGTGCGCTCCAGGAAGTCGGCGTACTCCTCGCGGCCCGTCGCGAGGTAGAGGTTGATCAGGTAGGCGGGCGCGTGGTCGCCGACCGAGTTCCAGTTCTTCCTGGCGTCGTTGGGCGCGATGGAGGGGTGCCGCGGGTCCATGAAGATCGGGTCGATGTGGCTGAAGTAGCCGCCGCCCTTGGTGTCGCGGAAGTGGTTCTCGAACAGCCTGATCGTGCCCTCGGCGTCGCGCAGGATCGCCGGGTCCCCGTTGACCCGGTAGGTCTGCGTCGGCCCGGCCAGCGCGTAGATCTGCTCGTACATCGGGATCGCGTCGTAGTCGTCGGAGAACTCCGAGGTGAAGAGCTTCTTCTCCGGCCGGTCCTCCTGCACCTCGATGCCGTGGTACCAGTAGGTGACGTCGTGCATGGGGTCGGCGAACCGCATGTGCTCGCGCAGGTAGTCCACGCCGCGCTCGGCGGTGTCGAGATAGTCGTCCTTGCCGGTGAGCATGTACGCCGAGGCCATGCCGTACACCAGGCGGGAGATGGTGTCGGTCTCCTGCACGTGGCTCGACGTCTTGCGCCCGTCGAGCCGCAGGACGGTGCGGTAGTCGCGGTAGTCGACGGGGCCGGAGCCGAACTGCGCCTTGCGGTAGAAGGCGGCGATCCGGTCGAGCTGGTGGATCCACCAGTCCGGCTCCTCGAAGCGGTACTCGCCGGGCCGGCGGCCCACGAAGACCAGCCGCTTGGCGTCGAACTCCCAGCCGCGGTCCTGCGGGGCGTGCACGCCGTAGGCGAAGAGGTCCTGACCCGGCCTGATCATGTCGTCGCGGTGGTCGGAGGCGTCGAGGTAGGGGTATTCGAGGTTGCGCAGCACCTCCGCGGAGGTGGTGTCGTCCACGGTGACGTCGAACTCGCGGCCGTCGGCCGTGACGAGCCCGAACGTCCCCTTGTCGTCCATGGGGGTGGTGACCCTGCCCGCGATCAGGTCGCTGAACCGGAAGCTCACGTCACTCGGCATCTGCTCCGCCTTCGGAAGTCTGGTCCTTGAAACCTTGCGTTATCTCCACGACCGTGCCGTCGGGGTCCTTCACCCACACCGTGCGCCAGCCAGGGATGAAGTCGTCGAAGCACAGCGGGCCCAGCGACACCTGGGCCTGCGGGCCCATCCCGGCCAGGGCCTCGTCGATGTCGTCGGTCTGCAGGGCGATGTGCCGCAGCGTGCCGGCCGCGGTCGGCCCGTCGCCGCCGGGCGCGCCGTCCCCGGCCTGGAACAGCTCCAGGTAGACGTCGCCCTTGCGGAGGAAGAGGATCTTGGAGTCGCCCACGGGGAAGTCGGCCGCGCGGGCGAAGCCGAACCACCGGCAGTAGAACTCGGCGGTCACGTCCACGTCGTTGCAGTTCAGCGCGGTGTGAGACCACCTCATGCGGTCCTCCGCGGGTCCGTGCGCGACCACCTCATGCGGCGCTCCGTGAGGTCCGTGCGCGACCACCTCATACGGCTCGCTCCCCGCTCCTGCGCGCCGCCAGCTCGCCGAGCAGGGCGCGCGCGAACAGGTGGCAGTGGGCGCCGCTGCGGCCGGTGACGAGGTCCCCGTCGACCACGACGTCCTCGTCGCGGTATTCGGCGCCCATGTTCAGCACGTCGCCGACCAGGTTGTTGTGGCAGGTGACGGGGCGTCCGCGGACCGTCTCCGGCGCCTTGGCCAGCAGCCACATGCCGTGGCAGATGACGCCCTTGAGCACCTCGGGCAGGGCGAACGCCCGCCGCATCAGCTCGGTCGCCGGGGACGGGTCGAGCGGCTTCTCGCTGAAGCGGAGCCGGTCGGCGACCATGCCCGACGGCACGACGATCGCGTCGTAGGAGCGCAGCGCGTCGTCGTCCAGTCCCTCCAGCGACCCGTTCACCGTCAGCGGCGCCCGGTACTCGTGGCCGGTGAAGGTGATCTCCTGCTGTCCCCACAGCCGGGTCAGCAGGTCGAGGCGGATGCCCTCCTCGGCGAAGCGGCGCTGGTAGTAGAAAATCTCGGGCTCGTAGTAGTCGCTCTCCATCAGGACCGCGACGCGCGCTCCGCGCAGGTCAGCCACGGGAACCTCCCAGAATGAAGTCGGCGCACCGCTCGGCGATCATCTGGATCGCGGCGTGGGTGTTGCCCGAGGTCACCGCCGGCATCACGCTCGCGTCGGCGACGCGCAGCCCCTCGATGCCGCGCACCCGCAGCCTGGGGTCCACGACGGCGTCGTCGTCGCTCCCCATGCGGCACGAGCCGACCTGGTGGTGGTAGGTGTCGGCGCGCTCGCGGACGAACGCGGTGAGCGCCTCCCGGTCGGCCGTCGCCGGGCCGGGCAGGAGCTCGTCGCCGAGGACCTCGCCGAAGGCGCGGGTCGCGAAGATCTCCCTGGCCAGCTCGACGCCCTGGACCAGCCGGTCGACGTCGGAGCGGTCGCCCAGGTAGTTGGGGTTGACCAGGGGCGGCGCGAACGGGTCGGCGGAGGCCAGCCGGACCCAGCCGCGCGAGGCGGGCCGTACGACGCCCGGCAGGATGCTGACCGCGTTGGGGTGGCTCTGCCCGACGATGATGTCGAAGGGCACGTGGACGAACGCGATCTGCAGGTCGGGGGCGGGCAGGCCGCTCTGCGAGAAGGTGAACAGCGCGGCCTCGGACAGGTTGTTCGCCCCCGGCGGGACCGCCTCCCTCGTCTCCCGGATGACGCCGGTGAGCACGTGGTTGTGGAAGTTCGCCCCGACGCCGGGCAGCGGGAGGCGCACCTCGACGCCGGCCTCGCGCAGGTGGCCGGGGTCGCCGATGCCGGAGAGCATCAGGAGCTTGGGGGACTCGATCGCCCCGGCGCACACGATGACCTCGCGGCGGGCGCGGACCCTTCGCGGGCCGGTGCCGCCGGACTCGTCGAGCGCGCGCCCGGCGAGCCTGCGGCCCTCGCCGCTCTCCGGGGCCGGCGCCTCCTGGACGTACTCCACGCCCGTGCACCGCTCGCCCTCGAAGAGCAGGCCGGTGGCCCGTGCGCGGGGCCGCAGGGTCAGCCGCCCGTCGTTGAGGATCGGCTCGACGAAGCAGTGCATCGCGCCCCGGCGGCGGCCCCCCTCGGCGTTGATGTGGTGCCAGCCCGCGCCCGCCATGGCGGGCCCGTTGAAGTCGGGGATGATCGGGTGGCCCAGCTCGGCGCAGGCGTCGAGGAAGGTCCGGGAGTAGGGGTTGGGGTCGTGCAGGCCGGCGTTGGTGACGGTCTGCGGGCCGCCGCTGCCGGTGCCCTCCCAGGTCTTGTCCTCCTGGTCCTCCAGGCGCTGGAAGTACGGCAGGACGTCGGCGTACGACCAGCCCGCGGCGCCCTGGTAGGCCCAGTTGTCGAAGTCCGACTGGTGGCCGCGGATGTGCATCATGATGTAGAAGTTGCTGCTGCCGCCGACGACCTTGCCGCGCGGCTCGTGGGTGCTGCGCCCGCCCAGTCCCGGCTGGGGCACGCTGCGGTAGTCCCAGTCGATGTCCGAGCCGAGCAGCGTGAACCACAGCGGCGCGGCGTCCACCCCGGAGGGGATCCAGCTCCCGCCGGCCTCCAGCAGCAGCACCGAGCCCGCGCCCGACTCCACCAGGCGGCGGGTCAGCACCGAGCCGGCCGCCCCCGCGCCGACGACGACGTAGTCGAACTCCTCCTCCGCCATCAGCCCTCCATCCCGAGGGGCCCGCGGAAGGGCAGCGTGTCGTGGAAGTTGGCCATGTAGGAGATCCGGCCGTCCTCCAGCCGGAAGTAGTTCATGACCTCGGCCTCGATGGGCTCGCCGCCGGCGGTGACCGCGCTCAGGTGGGACACCACGCCCGCCTGGTCGCCGTCGACGACGACGTGGCGGGGGACGTTCCTGAACGAGCGGTACATCGCGGGGAAGCCGGCGACGGCCTCGCGCAGGGTGTCCTGGCCCTCCAGGCGGCCGGCGAGCTGCTCGTCGACCACGGCCTTCTCGGTGAACAGGTCGCACCAGCTCGACCAGTCGCCGGCGTTGGCGTACTCGTAGTAAAGGTCGATCGTCTCTCGTGTGCTCACAGCTCGGCACTCCCCGGCATCGGCTCCAGACGGTCCACGACGTACTTCCTGATCCGCGGGTGATCGGGTCCGTCGGCGGTGACCTCCCAGGTCTGGTAGGCGTCGAAGCCGATCCAGAGGCTGGTGGGCGCCGGCGGGTTCCAGACGCGGGCCTGCCAGTTCACGACGACCTGGAGGGTGGCCGCGCCGTCCCGCCACGCGCCGACCTTCACCGAGGTGACCCGGTGCTGCTCGTCGAAGAAGCGGTTGGTGACGGTCTCGTACCACTTGCGGAAGTCGTCGTGCCCGCGGGCGGTGGCCTCGGGGAAGACCATGACGAGGTCCTCGTCGCCGGCGAGGTAGTACCAGAGCCGCTCGATGTCGTCGTGCCGGTCGAGGGCGCGGTACCAGTTGGCCACCCATTCCTCGACCACCCAGTCGGGCGGGGTCATCTGCTTCACGTGCTCAGTCCTTTCCGTTCGGCGGAGGGGGGACGTCCACCGCGACGTCCACCAGGAACGGCTCGTCGTCGGCGAGCATGCGCTTGACGGCGGGGCCCACGTCCTCGGGCTCGGCCACCCGTACGGCCTGCACGCCCATGCCGCGGGCGAGGTCGGTGAACCCCAGGGGCAGGCCGCTCAGGTCGAAGGAGGAGGGGAAGGGGTGCGGCGCGACGCCGCGCTCCCTCCAGTACACGGAGATGTTCTCGTTGAGCAGTTCGTACCTGCCGTTGTTGCAGATCACGAACTTCGCGCCGATCCGCTGGTGCGCCGCGGTCCACAGCGCCTGGATCGTGTACATGCTGCCGCCGTCGCCGGTGAAGCCGATCACCGTCTCGTCCGGCATCGCGAGCTTGACGCCGATGGCGCCGGGGATGCCGACCCCGAGCGATCCGCCCCGGGTGAGGAAGTAGTGGCCGGGGCGGCGCGGCGGGAAGTGCCGCACCAGCGCGGGGCTCGACGTGAGCGCCTCGTCGAAGACGACCGCGTCGGGCTGCTGCGCGGCCAGCTCGGCGAGGAACAGCTCGTAGACGCTGTCGCCCCTGGCCGGGGCGGCCTGGACGCGGGGGCGGGCGGGCGCCGGGGGCGCGCCCCGCCGTACCAGGTCGGCGGCGAGGGCGGTGAGGGTGGCCCGCGGGTCGGCGACCAGGCCGAGGTCCACGGGGTGGTTCTTTCCGATCTCGTAGGCGTTCAGGTCGACGTGCACCACCCGCGCGCCCGCCGCGAACGGGGAGCGCATCGAGGGGAAGACCTCGGGGAAGACGTAGGTGCCGACGATGAGGACCGCGTCGGCCTCCCGGACGGCCGCCTCGCTCGCCTCGCCGAACATGTGCCCGAGCTGCCCCCGGTACAGGGGGTGGGCGGCGTCGATGTTGACGACGGAGCTGTCGGCCAGCCAGACCTCGGCGCCGAGCAGCTCCGCGACCCGGGTCAGCTCGTACTGGGCGCCGGCCTCGGCCACCCCGTCACCGGCCACGATGATCGGCCGTTCGGCCCCGGCCAGCAGGCCGGCGGCGCGCGCGACCAGCTCGGGCACGGGGACCGTACGGGTGTCGGGGATGACCGTGGGCAGGGCGGGCTCGTCGTTGGGCGCGTCCAGCACGTCGAGGGGCAGGGACACGAAGACGGGGCCGCACGGGGGAGTGGCCGCGATCTTGACGGCCCGGCGGAGGACCCGCAGCACCGACCCCGGCTCGACGACGCGGGTGGCGAACTTGGTCACCGGCCGCGCCATGCCGACCAGGTCAGCGGCCATCTGGGCGTCGAAGGCGTCGTAGCGCACGCCCGCCTCGCCGGCGATCACGACGAGCGGGGCGTGGCCGCGCATCGCCTGGTACATCATGCCGATGCCGTTGCCGAGTCCGACGCCGGAGTGCAGCTGCACCAGGGTGGGCCTGCGGGTGGCGCGGGCGTAGCCGTCCGCGAGGCCGACGACGGGGGCCTCGGCCAGGCCGAGGACGTAGCGGAAGTCTCCGGCGGAGCTCAGCGCGTCCAGGAGACCCTGCTCGACCGTGCCGGGATTACCGAAGACCGTGGTCATCCCGTCGGCGCGGAGCTGCTCCAGGAGCGCTGAGGTGCCGGTTCGCGTGGCGGCCACGGGCTACCAGCCGTAGCGCCGCAGGCCGTGCTCCAGGACCGCCACCATCTTCTCGCCGGTGGTGATGGAGTCCGGGGTGGAGCGGCCGGTGACGAACGGGTAGTCCACGATCACCGAGACGGGGTGGCCGACGTTGCCGTGGTAGCGGCCCTCGGGACCGGTCGCGTCGCGCAGGATGTACTCCAGCGGGTACGGCGGCGGCCCCATGTTGAAGTCGACGCCGATGAAGCCGGTGCCGTCCTTGTAGTCGTACTCCTTGCAGTGCCCGGTGACGTGCTTGCCCCAGATGATGCTCTTGCGGTCGTCCCAGTCGCGGGCGAAGGCGAGGCAGGCGACGCCGTAGCACTCGGCGCCGACGGGCTTGCCGGCCTCCAGGAAGGCCAGGATCAGGGCGTGCACCCGCTCGTTGTTGGCGAGGTCCACGATCGGGCCGCTGCCGCCGACGATGAGGATGGCGTCGTAGTCGGCGACGGTCGCCTGGAGCTCGGTGCGGGCGCGGTGGTAGGCCTCCAGTTCGCGCAGGTAGCCGGGCGAGCTGAGGTAGGGGCGCTCGGGCACCCAGGAGGAGATGTCGACGGGCTTGGCCAGCCGGTCGGACTCGTCCACCTCGCGGACGCGGCGGGCCATGTCCTCGGTGGTGACGGACCGGCCGAGCGGCGGGTCGAGGAAGCCGGGGTCCATGCTGGGCGGCAGCGCCCGGGGCCGCCCGCCGGTGGGCGTCGCCATCACGGTCTCGTACCCGTGGTCGTCGAAGACGCCGAGGGGTCCGACGAGTTCCTCGCCCCAGTAGCCGTACTCGGAAAGGATGATCAGGATCTTCTTGGTCACGGTGGACTCCGCGTGTCGGGGGACTTCCGGGCAGGGCTCACCAGGCGGGGCCGCTCACGCGGTCCCGCCCGGAGAGCGGGGTGGGGGTTCCTGCTGCTAGTCCTCGGAGACGAGGACCGCGGTCTGCCGCCAGATCAGGCCGTCCCTGAGCACCCAGGTGCCCACGTCCTTGTGGGACTGGTCGCCGATCCTGATCGTCGCGTAGTAGAGGATGATGTCCTCGCTGCCGTCGGCGGTCATGATGTCCTCGATCTGCGGGTTCATCTTCAGGTATTCGGCGAAGAAGTCCCTGATCTCCTCGCGGCCCCGGGCGACGGCGCCGGGCCGCATCACGACGGCGTCCTCGTGGTAATTGTTCATCATCGCGTCGAGGTCGTGCGCCTTCAGCTGTCCGATCTGCTTGTCGAGCAGCGCCGGAAGTTGCGTAGCAGACATTTCTCTCCCCTACCTGTCAGTGGGTAGCGCGCTTCACGCCGGTTGAGACCCGAACCGGCGGCGCTTCGAGATGACCGTTTTTCGCATCGGTCGTGCTTCCTCACGGAAACGCGGTTTAGGGGAGCTTGTCTAGAAATAGGGGGATACTTCTGGAGGTTTGCCCCTACACTCACGCGGGTTGCAGGTGGCCGGCCCTCTCCTCGATGACGAGCGCGGCCACCAGGAGCACCGCGAGGAGGCTCAGCTGGAGCACCGCGGACACCCCGCCGACCGGGATCGTGGCCAGCGCCAGCAGCGCGGTCAGCGCCCGCGCCAGACCGCCCGGCAGGCCCAGGATCATCCGGAACGCCGCCGACCCGAGCAGGAAGGCCGCCACCCCACCGGCCAGGGCGAGCTCCGCGCCGACGGACAGCGGGTCGCCCGGGTGCGCGACCGCCTTCTTCACCCCGGCCGACACCGCGATGATGCCCAGCAGGATCGGCATGTGGGCGTAGAAGAAGCCGAACAGCACCAGGCGGGTGCGCCGTACCTGGTCGGTCACCATGACCAGCGCGTTCTCCGCCCGTTCCAGGTCGGCGTGGAAGTACGCCCACCACAGGCTGGCGCTGAGCGCCAGCCCGATCAGCGCGGTCCCGATCGTCGGCGCGTCCAGCGGGCCGTGCCCGTTGCCGATGCCGACCGCGATGGCGACGACGGACTCGCCCAGCGCGATGATGACCACCAGCCCGTGCCGCTCGGCCACGTGGCCGGGGTGCAGCGGGAACCCCTCCTGGCCGGTCAGGTACGGCGAGATCCACATCACGAGCAGCGCGGCCCCCCACAGCGCGTACTTCAGCCCGCCGTCGGCCCCCGCCGCGAACAGGATCAGCACGGCGCCGGCGAGGTTCGTGGTGAACATCCGCAGGAAGCGCCAGGTCGACTGCAGGTACAGCAGGCCGTGCACGACGACGACCACGAGCAGCCCGATCGCGAAGCCCGTGCCCTTCTCGGCGAAGGCCCCGGGCACGGCCAGCGCGATGACCAGCCAGCCGGCCATCGCCAGCAGCATGAAGAACCGGCGGACCACCCGCAGCGGGGGGACGGCGTTGGTCACCCAGGCATAGCTGGCGAACATCCACCAGAGGACGCCGAACATCAGCAGCACCTGGGGGATGCTGCCGAAGTCGGCGGCCAGCAGGACCGTGAGCTGGGTGGCCGTGAAGACGAACACCAGGTCGAAGAAGAGCTCGATCGTGGAAACCCGCAGCTCTTCGTGGTCGGGGACGGGGTCCACGCGTTCGGTGAACCATTGGGGGAGCGAAATGTTCATGGGGACGATTGTCGGGGGAGTGTTCCCCCGGGTCCAATCCCGCCCAGGTCATTCATGGGAGTATCTTGCCGAGGTCATAAAGTCCGGCGTTCTAGATAATCAAGTGCGCCCGCCGCTCCGTCCCGCCATTGCCGCCTTCCGGAACTGCCGCCATCGTGTGCTTGAAATGCCCGGAAAGAGAAGGAGTGACCGAGATGGCCGACGTCCTCATTCTGATGACCAAGGCGAAGACCCTCGGCTTGCTGGACGGCAGACAGCACGCTTCCGGGTTCTGGGCCGAGGAGTTCGTCGTACCGTACGAGCGCCTCGTGGCCGAGGGCCACAACGTCGACATCGCCACGGTGGGCGGGGAGGCGCCCACCCCCGACGAAGGCAGCCTCACGCCCTACGTACTGGGCCTCACCAGGCCGGAGGGCTCACCCGACCACGACGAGGAGAACGTCGAGCACTACAGACAGGTGATCGGCTCCCTGCCGGCGCTGAAGGCGCCGATGGACGTCGGGGACATCACCCGGGAACGGCTCGCCGGATACGCGGGCGTCTACATCTCCGGCGGCCACGGCGCCATGGAGGACATGCCGCACAGCCCCGACCTGACCCGCGTGGTCCGCTGGATCCTCGAACTCGACCTCCCGCTGGCCGTCGTGTGCCACGGCCAGTCGGCGCTGCTGCCGCTGCGCGACTCCCACGGCCGCTGGCCGCTGGAGGGCTACCGGATGACCGCCTTCTCCCACGACGAGGAGATGGTCACGGACATGGCCGGCCAGCTCCCCTTCGTCCTGCAGATGGAGCTGGAACGGCTCGGCGCCCGCTACGAGAAGGCGGAGGTGATCTGGGACTCCCGCGTCGTCGAGGACCGCAACCTCATCACGGGCCAGAACCCCTACTCGTCCACGGCGCTGGCCGACGCCTTCGCCAAGCGACTGTCCACGGCGCGGTGACGGCCGTGCGGATCACCCTGACGGTGAACGGAGACCGCGTCGAGCTGGACGTCCCGCCGAACGTCCTCCTCGTGGACCTGCTCCGCGACACCTGCGACCTCACCGGCGCGAAGGTCGGCTGCGACACCGGCCAGTGCGGCACCTGCGTCGTACGACTCGGCGACCGCTCGGTCAAGAGCTGCCAGATGCTGGCCGTACAGGCCGACGGGACCGAGGTCACCACGGTCGAGGGCCTCTCCGAGGGCGGCGAGCTGACCCCTCTTCAGGAGGCCCTGTGGGAGGAGCACGGAGCGCAGTGCGGCTTCTGCGTCCCCGGCATGGTCATGTCCCTGACCGACCTCCTCGAACACGACTCCGCACCGGACGAGCAGGCGATCCGCGCCGGGATCGCGGGGAACCTCTGCAGGTGCACCGGGTACGGCGCCGTCGTGCGCGCCGTACAGAAGGTGAAGGACAAGTCATGACCACCGAGACGTTCGGCGCGGGCCTCAAGGACCGCGACGTCCCCGCGATGCTCCGGGGCGACACGACGTTCACCTCCGACCTCCGCCTCCCCGGCATGCTGCACATGGAGTTCGTGCGCAGCGAGCACGGCCACGCGCGGATCGACGGGATCGACACCGCCGGGGCCAGGGAGATGCCCGGCGTCGTCACCGTCGTCACCGGCGAGGACCTCGCCGGCAAGCTCATGCCGATGCCGTGCATCTGGATCCCCGGCGGCGTGGAGAGCCACTTCCCGCCCCACCCGTACGGCGTGCCCGGCGCCGGCCCCGTCCTCGCCGAGGGCGTGGTGCGGTTCATCGGCGAGCCCGTCGCCGCCGTCGTCGCCGAGACCGCCGAGCAGGCCAGGGCCGCCGCGCGGAAGGTCGCCGTCGCCTACACGCCCCTGACGGCGGTCACCACGCCGCGGCAGGCGCTCGCCGAGGGCGCCCCGCAGCTCCACGACACCGTGCCCGGCAACCTCAACGCCCTGTGGACCTGCGGCGACGCCGAGCGCACCGACGCGGCCATCGCCGAGGCCGAGGTCGTCGTCGAACTCGACCTGTACAACCAGCGGACGATCAACAACCCGATCGAGCCCCGCGCCGCCGTCGGCGACTACGACCCGGTCAAGGACGAGTACACCCTCTACGCCACCACCCAGTCGCCGCACAACCACCGCTTCCTGCTGTCCGCGCTGGTCCTCGGCATCCCGTTCAACAAGCTCCGCGTCATCGCCCCGCCCATCGGCGGCAGCTTCGGCACCAAGGGCTACCTCTACCCCGACATGCCGCTGGTGCTCTTCCTCGCCCGCACGCTGGGCCGGCCCGTGCGGTGGGCCGACACCCGCGAGGGCCTGATGCGCTCCACCGTCCAGGGCCGCGACCACCTCCAGCACGTCACCCTCGCCGGGACCCGCGACGGCCGGATCACGGCGCTGCGCTGCACCAGCTACGCCAACCTCGGCGCCTACCCCTCCACCATCGGCCCCGGCGTCGCCACCGCGCTGATGGGCCGCAGCGTCACCGGCCCCTACGCCATCCCGAACGCCTTCTGCGAGGTCCACGCGGTCTTCACCAACACGGTCCCGCTGGGCGCGCAGCGCGGCTCGGGCCGCGCCGAGGCGACCACGATCACCGAACGGGTCCTCGACCTGTACGCCAAGGAGATCGGCGCCGACCCCGCCGACATCCGGCTGCGCAACATGGTCCCGCCGGACCGGTTCCCCTACGACAACGGCCTGGGCTGGACCTACGACTCCGGCGACTACCCCACCGCGCTGCGCCGCGCCCTGGAGCTCGCCGACTACTCCAAGCTGGAGGTCCTCCGGCGCGAGGCGCGCGACCGCGGCAAGCTGCTCGGGGTCGGCATCGGCTCCTTCGTGGCGATCTGCGGCGTCGGCCCCTCCACCCGGATGCAGGCCGAGGGCATGCTCGGCGGCACCTGGGAGAGCGCGAACATCCGCGTCCACCCCAACGGCGAGGTCGCGGCCACCATCGGGTCCACCTCCACCGGGCAGAGCCACACCACGACCTTCGCGCAGATCGTCGCCTCCGAGCTGGGCATCGACCCGTCCGCGGTCACGGTCTTCCAGGCCGACACCCAGAAGGCCCCGTACGGCCAGGGCACCTACGGCAGCCGCTCCTACAGCGTCGGCGGCCCCGCCCTCGCCCTGGCGGCCCGGCAGGTCATCGCCAAGATGAGGACGGCCGCCGCCCACTTCCTCGGCGTGCCCGAGGACCAGGTCGAGTACGCCGATGGAACGTTCTCCGTACCCGGCAGGGAAGGGGCGTCGAAGACCTTCCAGGACATGGCCATGGCGCTGTGGTACGGCTGGAGCCTGCCCGCCGGCATGGAGCCCACCCTCGACGTCACCACCTTCTTCGACCCACCGGACTTCAACTACCCGTACGGCTCGCACCTGGCCGTCGTCGAGATCGACGAGACCACCGGCGAGGTGGAGATCGTCCGCTACGTCGCCGTCCACGACGTCGGCCCCATCGGCAACCCGCTGGTGGTGAACGGCCAGTTCGAGGGCAGCATCGCGCACGGCCTCGGCCAGGCCCTGATGGAGCGGGCCCGCTACGACGAGACGGGCGCCCTGCTGACCGCCGACCTGACCACCTACGCCATGCCCCGCGCCCATGACATCCCGCGGTTCGTCATGGACACCACGGAGACGCCGTCGCCGCACAACCCGCTCGGCGTCAAGGGCGCCGGCGAGATCGCGACGGTGCCGGTGACCGCGGCCGTGGCCAACGCCGTGTGCGACGCGCTGCGCGAGGTCGGCGTCCGGCACCTCGACATGCCGTACACCCCCGAGAAGATCTGGCGGGCCATCCGAGAGGCCAAGGGTTGATCATGGAGTTGCTGGACTACACGGCGCCGGCCACCCTCGACGAGGCGCTGGAGGCCCTGCGCGCCACCCCCGGCGCCCGCCCCATGGGCGGCGGGCACCGGCTGATCCTCGACATGAAGCGGCGGGCCCGGCGGATCCCGCTGCTGGTCGACCTCGGACGGCTGGACGAGCTGCGGGGCGTGCGCCGCGGCCCGGACGGCGGACTGGAGATCGGCTCCACGACCACCATCACCGACCTGGTCGCCGACCCGCTGGTGCGCGGCTCCCACGCCGGGGGACTGCTCGTGGACGCCGCGGCGGCGATGCCGGACGCCCAGGTCAGGAACCGGGCGACGGTGGGCGGCGCGGTGGTCGCCGGGGCCGACGTCGCCGCGGCGCTCATCGCCCTGGAGGCCGGGCTGCACCTGCGCGGCGGGGGCGCGCGGTCCCGCCGCGTCTCCGTCGAGCGGTTCCTCGCCGGTGAGGGACCCGCGGGCGACGAGGTGATCGTCGCCGTGGAGATCCCCGCGACGACGGCCCGGGGCGCCTACGAGAGGCTGGCCGAGCCCGCGGCGCTCTCCTCGCTCTGCGGCGTGGCGGTCAGCCTGACCTTCCGCCCCGGCGGCGCGGTCGGCGCCTGCCGGGTGGCCGTCTGCGGCGGGCCCGGCCCGGCCCGCCGGGTCCCCGAGCTGGAGGACGCCGCGGCGGCCGCCTCCGGGAACGGCTCCGAGCCCCGGCTCGACGGCGTCTTCGAGTCCGACGACGTCGCCTCGGGCGAGTACCGGGCCCACCTGGCCAGGGTGCTCGCCCGGCGGGCCGTCGCCCGCGCCCGCGACCGGGACCCGGCCTGACCTGCCGCCCCGGCGCATTCCCCCGCGTCCCCGGCGCGGCTCCCGTCCCGAGCGGCCATCCCGGCACCACCCCCCGCGTCCCCGGTACGGCCCGGCCGGGGACGCGGGACGGAACCGGGCCGCTCCGCATCCCACCGGAGGTTCGAAGATGATCGTCGAGTACATCCGCTACCGCGTCCCCGACCCCGGGGAGTTCGAGGCGGCCTACCAGCGGGCGGTCGTGCCGCTGGGCAAGTCGCCCTGGTGCCTGGACTACGAGCTGTCGAAGTGCACCGAGGCGGCGGACGCCTACATCCTTCGCATCGTCTGGACCTCGGAGGAGGACCACCTGCGGGGCTTCCGCGGGAGCGAGTTCTTCGGGGAGTTCTTCGCCGAGATCCGGCCCTACGTGTCGGACATCGAGGAGATGCGCCACTACCGGCCGGTGATCACGAAGACGTGACCCACGGGGCCCGCCCCGGCCGCCGCAGCCGCGCGGTCACCGAAGCCGTCCGGCCGCCCGGCTGCCCGGCTGCCCGGCCGCCCGGCCCGGCCGGTCACCGGGCCCGGCCGGGCCTCCGCGACGCCCGCGGGACCGCCCGTCCCCGGGGCCGCCCGGTCACGGCGCGGTGCGGCCGGCGGACGGCCGTCCGGTCCAGGCGGACGACCTGCCGCTGCCGCTGGACGGAGCGGATCTCGCCCCCGGCGTGTTCCCGCTGCCCGCCGCTCTGTCCGCCGGTCTGTTCCGCCGGTGACCGGCCGTCGCCCTCCGCCGTCTTCCCGGCGCCGGGCCGCGGCCTCCGATCCGTGCCGCGTCCCGGCGAGGCGGGCCGCGGCCTCCCACCCGGCGACTGCTCGCCCCGCACGGCGGAGGGAAGGGGAACGCACCCGATGCCCAGCCCGATGGGGTTGTCACCGACGTCGATGGTGGCGACCACGTCATTGTTCACGGAGTCGATCACCGAGACCGTGTCCGAGCCCTGGTTGGCGACGTAGATCCGGGTGGAGTTCGGGAGGATCGCGAGGCCGCGGGGCTCGTTCCCGACCTGGACGACGTTGATGGGGGTGAGCGTCTTGTTGTCGATCACCGACACGATGTTGAAGTAGGCGCTGCTGAAGTAGATGAAGTTCCCGTCGGGGGAGGAGATCGCCTGGCGGGGGGACTTCCCGGTGTCGAGCGTGGCGGCGACCGTGTCGGTCCTGGTGTCGATCACCGACATGGTGCTGGAACGGAGGTTGGTGACGTAGAGGAACCTGCCGTCCGGGGTGAGCGCCAGCCCGAACGGCTCCTGCCCGACGGGGATGGGGACGGCCTTGGTGACCCTGTTCGTGGCGGTGTCGATCACGAACACCGTGTTGGCGACGGCGTCGCTGGTGTAGACGCGCCTCCCGTCGGGGGTGATCGCCATTCCTATGGGCGCCAGGCCGGTGGGGACGGTGGCGACGACCTTCCCGGAGATGACGTCGATCACCGAGACGGTGCCGGTGCCGAAGTTGGCGACGTAGGCGCGGGAGCCGTCGGGGGTTATCTCCACCGCTATGGGCGTGGCGCCGACGGTGATGGGTTTGATGACGGTTCCGTCGACGGTGTCGATCACCGACATGGTGCCCGCGCCGAAGTTGGCGACGTAGGCGCGGGTGCCGTCGGGCGTGACCTTCACCGCGCTGGGGCCGAGACCCACGGGGATGGTCCTGATGACGCGGCTGGTGGCGGTGTCGATCACCGAGACGGTGTTGGAGCCGAAGTTGGTGACGAAGGCGCGGATCCGGCAGTTCCCCGCCGCGACGGGGCCGGGCACAGGGGAGCCGGGTGCGGCTGGGTCGGGTGCGACAACGGCGCCGGGCACGGGCGAGACCGGGCCGGATGCGGTTGGGACGGGGCCGAACGCGGCGGAGGCGGGCGCGGCGGGCGCGGAGACCGTGACCGTCGTGGCCGTCACGGTCGCGGCGAGCATGGCGAGGACCCGGCGGCCGTTCCCCGGCCGCCGGGCCGCACGTCGTCTTACCCACCGGTGCGGCGCCGAAGCCGCCGCGTCGATGCCCCCCACCGGACCTTTGTACGGAGGACGCCGTCCCGGGACGGGGGCGACACGCGGGCCGGTGACGTTCCGGTGACGGGCTTTCCCATCCCATCACCCGGCTCACCAGGGATCGCCTCGCGTCTTTATGTCATGACATATGTACGTCCTATTGATTTGAAGTAAATCTGTCGTTACCTTCATGGGCAAGAACATCCCCCAACCGAGGAGGCGCGATGCGTCCCCTGTCCAGGCTTCTTCTGGCGGCCCTCACCTGTTCGCTGGCGGGAGGGCTGGCGATGCCCGCGTCCGGCCGGGCCGTCCCATCCGTGGCAGCCAAGGTGGAGACCCCCGCCCTGTACGACGACGAGGCGGGCGGCGAGGCCAACGGCGACGACCCCGCGATCTGGGTCGACCCCTCCGACGACGAAGACAGCGTTGTGATCGCCACCGCCAAGAAGGCCGGACTCCTCGTCTACGACCTCGACGGGCGGCAGCTGCAGCACATTCCCGCGCCCGCGGCCCCGGGGCCCGACGACGAGGCCGGGCGGTTCAACAACGTCGACGTCACCTACGGCTTCGGCGGGCGGGACCTGGCCGTCGTCTCCGACCGCGGCCAGGACAGACTCCGGATCTACGCCATCTCGGACGGCCGGCTCACCGACGTGACCGACCCGGCCGCGCCGTTCGTGTTCAACGCCACCCAGCAGCAGGTCAACGACGCCGAGACCGCCTACGGCCTGACCACCTGGAAGGACTCGACCGGCACCTACGCGCTGGTCAGCCGCCGCCACAAGACCTCGGTCGGCCTGGTCAAGCTCATCTCCAAGCCGGGCGGCAAGATCGGATACCAGCTCGTCAGGACGTTGGACCTCCCCGCGTCGTTCACCCTGCCGAACGGCCGGACGTGGACGCCCTGCCTGGAGCCCGGCGTGCAGCCGCAGGTCGAGGGCATGGTCGTGGACCAGGAGAAGGACGTTCTCTACGCGGCCCAGGAGGACGTCGGCATCTGGCGGATCCGGGCGGACCTCACCGGAACCCCCACACTGGTGGACAAGGTCCGGGAGTACGGCGTGCCGGGCACCTACGACCCGGTGACGGACGAGTGCACCCCCGGCGCGGACCCGGGCTACGGTGGCAAGCACCTGACCGCGGACGCCGAGGGACTCACGATCTACTACCGCGAGGACGGCAAGGGCTACCTGCTGGCCTCCAGCCAGGGCGACAGCACCTTCGCCGCCTACCGCAGGGAGGGGTCGAACGCCTACCTGGGGCAGTTCCGGGTCGGTGACCACGACGGCATCGACGGCGTCGAGCACAGCGACGGCTCGACCGTGCTGAACGTCCCGCTGGGGGACTTCGACGAGGGGCTCTTCGTCGCGCACGACGGCGAGAACACGCCGGCCGAGCCGGGCCGGGAGATCACGAACTTCAAGTTCACCGCCTGGGAGGACATCGCCGAACCGCTCGACCTGGACGTGGACACCGACGGCTGGGACCCGCGTGACTGAGTGACCTGAGGGACGAAGGCCCCCGGCGCCCTGGTGCCGGGGGCCTTCGCGTGCCCGCCCCGGTTCAGGGCCGTACGCCGGGAGACCGGAGCCGTACGGCCCGGAGCCGGGGCGGAGGCCGGGAGGTCAGGGCTGGGCGCCGGGAGGTTCGCCGGACGCCGGAGGTCCGTCCGAGGCCGGGATCGGACGCCAAGAGGTCCGAGGCCGGGGCCGGGGCCGGACGCCAAGAGGTCCGAGGCCGGGGCCGGACGCCAAGAGGGGAGCACCCCCATCGGGGTGCTCCCCTCGCGCGTGCGCCGCCCGCCGGCGGATCAGCCGTGGTTGACCCGCCAGAAGTCGGAGATGGCCTGGCGGCCGCGCAGGTCACCGAGGAGCGCGGCGGGATCGGTGTGGAAGAGCTGTCCCTGCCAGTCGGGCAGACCGGGCGGGACGACCAGCGGCTTGACCGTGCTGTTGCCGGAGACGCCGCCCTCGCCGATCTCGTGCTTGACGCCCTCCTCGGTCATGATGAAGTGGACGTACAGCTTGGCCGCGTTGGGATGCTTGCTCTTGGTGGCGATCCCGACGAACTTGGGATAGCTGAAGCCCGCGAACGGCGCCATGCCCTCGCACGTCTTCTGGGCGTACCCCTTGTCCTCGTTGTTGCGGAACTTGGAGATCGACATGAAGCCGATCTTCTTGTCGGTGGCGTTGGGCGCGCCCACCGCTCCGGAGATGTCCTCGTCGGAGCCGGTCAGCACCGGCCGGTTGGCCGCCATCCGCTTGATCCACTCGTGGGCGGCGCTCTTCTCCTTGATCTCCAGGGGCTTGCCGTACTTCGCCTGGTACGCCTCCTGCAGCGCCTGGTTGCCGTGCGCGTCCAGCTGGGTGAAGAACGACAACACGGTGGGCTTGCCCAGGGGGTCCTGCATCACCAGCTTGCCGGCCCACTCCGGCTCGGTCAGGTCCCACACGTTCTTCACCGGGCATCCCTCAGGCGAGAGCTTGGGGTTGTAGGCGAAGACCGTCGCCTTGGAGAGGGCGAGCAGCGGATTCCGGCTCTCGGCCGGGATCTGTTCCTTCAGGTCGGCGGGCACCCAGGTCCGCGCCACGCCCTGCGGGATCAGCTGGCCCACCAGGACCCCGCCGTCCTCGTACATCGCCGCGTCGATCGTGACGTTGTCCGCGGCGTGCTCTCTGATCATCTTCTCGGCGGTCTGCGGGGTGTCGGACTTGACCCCCTCCATGGTGATGCCGTACTTCGCGGTGAACGCCTTGGCCACCTCTTCGATGTCACCACTGGAGTCGTAGACCAGCAGGCTGCCTTCCTTCTTGGCGGCGGCGACCAGGGCGTCCAGGTCGAGGGTCGCGTCCATCGAGGCCGCGGGAAGCGGCTGGGCGGCCGTCGCCGCCGCCGACGGGGCGTCGGTGGCGGTGGAGGGGGCGCAGGCCGCGACGGCCAGCGCCAGCAGTGCCATGGGCACGATCTTCCGGGTACGCCTCAAGTGGCGTCACTCCTCTTGCCTCTCGGGGTGATGGGCGCCGCCCAGAGCCCCCGATCCGGCGCCGCGGTTGCTCAACGATGAACGTCATGTGAATATTTTGTCAAGACATACTTACTTGCCTGCGGTATCCGGAACACTTCCGTAACCAGGCGAGGCCGGACGGTTTGACCGTTGGTCAGGACATTCTGATGTCAGTTACCGTTTTCCTGTGACTGTGACGAGATTGGACATCGACCTCGATCGATCGAGCCCCGTTCCGCTCTACTTCCAGATGGCCGAGCGGATCGCGGAGGCCATCCAGAACGGCGAGCTGTCCCCGGGCACCCGGCTCGACAACGAGGTGCAGCTCGCCGACCAGCTGGGACTGTCGCGCCCCACCGTCCGCCAGGCCATCCAGTACCTCGTGGACCAGGGGCTGCTGGTCCGCAAGCGCGGCGTCGGCACCCAGGTCGTGCACGGGCAGGTGAAGCGGGCGGTCGAGCTCACCAGCCTCTACGACGACCTCCGCCGTGCCGGTCAGCAGCCGGAGACCCGGGTGCTGTCGATCGACACGGTCCCGGCGGAGGAGGACATCGCCGGCGTCCTCGGCGTCGCGCCGGGCACTCCGGTGCTCCGGCTGGAGCGGCTCAGATACGCCTCGGGGGAGCCGCTGGCCCTGCTGCACAACTGGCTGCCGGCCGGTGCGGCGTCCCTGACCGCCGAGGCGCTCCAGTCGAGGGGGCTCTACGAACTGCTGCGCTCGGCCGGCGTCCGGATGAGGGTCGCCAACCAGCGGATCGGCGCCCGTGCCGCCACCCCGGCCGAGGCCCGCCTGCTGGAGGAGCGCCGCGGCTGCCCCCTGCTGACGATGGTCCGCACGACCTACGACGACCAGGGCCGGGCCGTGGAGCACGGCTCGCACGTCTACCGGGCCTCCCACTACGCGCTGGAGGTCACGCTCGTAGAGCGCTGAGGGCGCTGAGGGCACCGGGGCGCGGGGCGCCGGGGACGGCCGGGCGGGGCGCCGGCCGTGTGGCGCCCAGTGGCTCTGCCAGATGTCAGTTCATCCGAATGTCAGGACAAACTATTGACTAGCTCTTGATGGTCCTTTAGAAATGGAGTCCCCTGGACGAGGAGCCATCATGCGTGTGGGTTTGCTGGGCCTTGGTCGGATAGGCCTCTTCCATGCCACCACCCTCTCGACGCTCGCCGACGAACTCGTCGTCTCCGACGTCGACCGGGCCAGAGCCGAGGATGTGGCGGCGCGGCTCGGGGCCCGGGTCGGCGATCCCTTCGACGCGGACGCGGTGGTGATCGCCACCCCGACGTCGACTCACGCGGAGGCGCTGCTCCGGGCGTGCGAGCTGGGAGTGCCGGCGTTCTGCGAGAAACCCGTGGCGCCCGGTGTGGCGGAGACCCTGCGGGTGGTCGAGGCCGTCGAACGCAGCGGCACCCTCGTGCACATCGGATTCCAGCGGCGTTTCGACGCGGGCTACGCCGCCGCGCGCGAGGCGCTGCACGGCGGTGAACTGGGTGAGGCGCACCGCGTCCACCTGGTGACCGCCGACCCCGCGCCGCCGCCCGCCGAATACGTCGCGCTCTCCGGCGGCATCTTCCGCGACTGCCACATCCACGACTTCGACATCCTGCGCTGGGTCACCGGACGCGAGGTGGACGTCGTCTACGCGACGGGCGCCAACCGGGGTGAGGACTTCTTCGCCGAGGCCGGTGACGTCGACACCAGCTCCGCGCTGATGACCATGGACGACGGCACGCTGGTCACCCTGCAGGGCTCACGCCACAACGGCGCCGGATACGACGTGCGGATGGAGATCGCCGGCACCCTCGCGACCTGGGCGGTCGGGCTCGGCGATCGGGCCCCGCTGCGCTCGGTCGAGGGCCTGACCCCGGGCGGCGAGCCGTGGCCGGACTTCCTCACCAGGTTCGACGCGGCCTACGTCGCGGAGATGGAGGCGTTCCTGGCGGCGGTGCGCGGTGAGCGCGAGAGCCCCTGCACGGTCCAGGACGCCCTGGCCGCCCTGTACATCGCCGAGGCGGCGGATCTGTCCCGCCGTACCGATAATCCGGTTCGTCTTCTGGAGGTTGCCAAGTGAGGATCGCCGCCGCCCCCATCTCCTGGGGTGTGTGCGAGGTGCCCGGCTGGGGCCTCCAGCTCACCCCGGACCGAGTCCTGGCGGAGATGGCCGAGCTGGGCCTGACCGCGACCGAACTGGGCCCCGACGGGTTCCTGCCCCCGGAACCGGAGGACCGCGCCCGGCTGCTCGACCGGTACGGCCTGCGGGCGATCGGCGGATTCGTTCCCGTCGTCCTGCACGATCCCGGCCGGGACCCGCTCGCGGAGCTGCCGGCCGTACTGGACTCCTTCCCGGCGGACGCGGTGGTCGTCCTGGCCGCCGCCACCGGCGCCGACGGCTACGACGCCCGCCCCGTCCTGGACGCCGAGGGCTGGCGGACGCTTCTGGGCAACCTGGACCGGATCCACCGCGAGACGTCCCGGCCGGTCACCCTGCACCCGCACGTCGGGACCATGGTGGAGACCCGCGCGGAGGTGGACCGGGTGCTGGACGGCAGCGGGGTCCCCCTCTGCCTGGACACCGGTCATCTCCTGGCCGGTGGGACCGACCCGCTGGACGTCGTCCGCCGGGCCCCCGAGCGGATCGCCCACGTCCACCTCAAGGACGTCGACGCCGCGCTCGCCGGGCGGGTCCGGGCCGGGGAGATCACCTACACCGAGGCGGTGCGGGCGGGGATCTACCGCCCGCTCGGCCGGGGGGACGTCGACGTCACCGGCATCGTCACCGGCCTGACCGCGGCCGGATACGCCGGCTGGTACGTCATGGAGCAGGACGTCGTCCTCGCCTCCGAGGACGCGGACCCGGCCGGCGACGTCCGCGCGAGCCTGGCCTTCCTGCGGGGGATCACCGCATGAGCGCCCCCGCGCACGGGCCCGGTACACCGGCCCCCGCCTTCGAGGTGCTGACCATGGGACGGGTCGGGGTGGACATCTACCCGCTGCGGGTGGGCGTGCCGCTGCGGAAGGTCACGTCCTTCGGCAGGTACCTCGGCGGCAGCCCCACCAACGTGGCCGTGGCCGCGGCCCGGCTGGGCCGCTCCAGCGCGGTGATCACCCGCACCGGGGCCGACCCGTTCGGGGAGTTCGTCCACGACGCGCTGGCCGAGTACGGCGTCGACGACCGCTACGTCACGGCGGTGCCGCACCTGCCGACCCCGGTGACGTTCTGCGAGATCCGCCCGCCGGACGACTTCCCGCTCTACTTCTACCGCTACCCCAAGGCCCCCGACCTGGAGATCCTCCCGGAGGAGCTCGACCTGCCCGCGGTCACCGCGTCGGCGCTGTTCTGGACGACCGTGACCGGGCTGTCGGCCGAGCCGTCGCTCGGCGCGCACCTGGCCGCCTGGCGGGCGCGAGGCCGGGCCCGGCACACCGTGCTCGACCTCGACTACCGGCCGATGTTCTGGCCGGACGCGGAGACCGCCCGGGAACGGGTGCGCGCGGCACTGGGGCAGGTGACCGTCGCGGTCGGCAACCTGGACGAGGCCGAGGTCGCCACCGGCACGCGCGATCCCCGCGCGGCCGGCCGGGCGCTGCTGGACGCGGGGGTGGAGTTGGCGATCATCAAGCAGGGAGCGGCCGGGGTGCTGGGCATGACCGCCGGCACGACGGTGGAGATACCGCCCGTCGAGGTCGAGGTGGTCAACGGGCTGGGGGCGGGCGACGCCTTCGGCGGCGCCCTCTGCCACGGTCTGCTGGCGGGCTGGCCGCTCGCGCGGACGCTGCGCTTCGCCAACGCGGCCGGGGCGATCGTGGCCGGACGGCTGGCGTGCGCCCCCGCGATGCCCACGGTGGAGGAGATCGAGGCCGTCCTGGCGGGCGGATCCCCGGAGCCGCTGGCCGGCTCCCTGCGAGGAGGCGTCGCGGATGCGTGAGGACCACTACCGCCGCCTGCGCGACGACCGGGCCTGGCACCCGGAGCGGGTGGCCGAGGCGGCCGCCGTGCGTCGGCGCAGACCGCTGCTGACCGACCGGGACCGCCTGCTGATCATCGCGGCCGACCACCCGGCCAGGGGGGCTCTCGGCGCGGCCGGCCACCCGATGGCCATGGAGAACCGGACCCTCCTGCTGGACCGGCTCATGACCGCGCTGGCGCGGCCGGGCGTGGACGGGTTGCTGGCCACCCCCGACATCGTCGAGGACCTGCTGCTGCTCGGCGCCCTCGACGAGAAGATCGTCATCGGTTCGATGAACCGGGGCGGTGTGCAGGGGGCGGCGTTCGAGTTCGACGACCGCTTCACCGCCTATGACGCCGACTCTCTCGTGGAGATGGGCCTCGACGGCGGCAAGATGCTCTGCCGGATCGCGTTGGAGGACGCCTCGACCGCGGCCACGCTGGCGAGCTGCGGGCAGGCCGTCACCCGGCTGGCCCGGAACGGCCTGATGGCGATGGTCGAACCGTTCTGGTCCAAGCGCGTCGAGGGCGTGGTGCGGCACGACCTGTCACCGGAGGCGATGATCCACGCCATCAGCGTCGGCCAGGGGCTCGGTGCGACCTCCGCCCGCACCTGGCTGAAACTTCCGGTCGTCGAGGACATGGAACGCGTCCTGGCCGCCACGACGCTGCCGGTCATGCTGCTCGGAGGCGACCCCGGGCCCGACCGGATGCTCGACACCTGGGACAAGGCGCTGCGCCTGCCCGGTGTGCGGGGCCTGGTCGTCGGCCGGGCACTGCTCTACCCGCCCGACGGCGACGTGGCGGCGGCCGTGGACGCCGCGGTGAGCCTTCTGGAGACGGCATGACGTACATCCCGAGCGGCTCCGCCGCCGCGCCCCCGTGGACGGTGGAGATCACTCCCCGGACGGCCGGCTGGACCTACGCGGGACTGCGGGTCGCCGATCTGACGGACGGTCCCGTGGAGTTCGACACCGGCGACGAGGAGATGCTGGTCCTGCCGCTGTCGGGTTCCTGCGAGGTCGTCGCCGCCGGCCGGAGGCTGTCACTGTCCGGGCGCACGTCGGTCTTCGACGGGGTGACCGACTTCGCCTACCTGCCGATCGGGACGTCCGTCCGGATCACCGGCTCGGGCCGTTTCGCGCTCCCCGCCGCCCGCGCCACCCGTTCCCTCCCGGTCCGGTACGGCGCGGCGCGCGACGTGCCCGTCGAGGTGCGCGGGGCCGGGCAGGCCACCCGCCAGGTCAACAACTTCTGCGCGCCCGACGCCTTCGAGTGCGACAGGCTGGTCGCGGTGGAGGTGCTGACCCCGGGCGGCAACTGGTCGTCCTACCCGCCGCACAAGCACGACACCGCCTCGGCGTGCGAGGCGGTGCTGGAGGAGATCTACTACTTCGAGGGCGGGCCCGGCTACCAGCGGGTCTACGGCGGTCACGAGACGCTGGCGGAGGTGGCGGGCGGGGACGTGGTGCTCGTGCCGCGCGGTTACCACGGCCCGTCGATGGCCGCCCCCGGCTACGACCTGTACTACCTCAACGTGCTGGCCGGCCCCGCGGAGAAGCGGACCATGGCCTGCGCCGACGATCCCCGGCACGCCTGGGTCCGCTCCTCCTGGGCCGAGCAGACGATCGACCCGCGCGTGGCGCGCCGCGTCACCGAGATCCGGAGCGGACTCACCGGAGGTACCCCATGAGGCTCACCACCGCGCAGGCGCTGGTGCGGTTCCTGGCCAGTCAGTGGTCCGAGCGCGACGGCTTCGAACAGCGCCTGGTCGCCGGATGCCTGGGCATCTTCGGCCACGGCAACGTGGCCGGCGTCGGCCAGGCCCTGGTCGAGCAGGGCGCCGGGGTCGGCGGCGCGCTGCCCTACTACCCGGCCCGTAACGAGCAGGCCATGGTGCACACCGCGGCCGGCTTCGCCCGCACCCGCAACCGGCTGTCCACCCTGGCCTGCACGACCTCGATCGGCCCCGGCGCGACCAACATGGTCACCGGCGCGGCGCTGGCCACGATCAACCGGCTGCCGGTGCTGCTGCTGCCCGGCGACGTCTTCGCCACCCGCGCCGCCGGCACGCTCCTGCAGGAGCTGGAGGACCCCCGCTGCCCGGACGCGTCGGTAAACGACGCCCTGCGGCCGGTGTCGCGGTTCTTCGCCCGGATCGACCGGCCCGAGCAGCTGCCCACGGCGCTCATGTCCGCGATGCGGGTGCTGACCGACCCCGCCGAGACCGGCGCGGTCACCCTGGCCCTGCCGCAGGACGTGCAGGCCGAGGCGTACGACTGGCCCGAGGAGCTGTTCGCCCGCCGGGTGTGGCACGTGGCGCGGCCGGTGCCCGAACCGGCCGCGCTGGCGCGGGCGCTGGAGATGCTGCGCCGCTCCCGGCGGCCGCTCGTCGTGGCCGGCGGCGGCGTCGCGCACAGCGGGGCGTGCGAGGCGCTGGCGGCGTTCGCCGCCCGGCACGGGGTGCCGGTGGCCGAGACCCAGGCGGGTAAGGGCGCGCTGCCGCACGACCACCCGTGCGCGGTCGGCGCGATCGGGCACACCGGCACCGCCGCGGCCAACGCCCTGGCCCGCGAGGCCGACCTGGTCATCGGGGTGGGCACCCGCTACACCGACTTCACCACCGCCTCGCGCACCCTGTTCGGCCGGGCGGCGTTCCTCAACGTCAACGTCACCGCCTTCGACGCCGCCAAGCACGCCGGGGAGATGCTGGTGGCCGACGCCCGCGAGGCGCTGGAGGCCCTGCGGCCGGACGGCTGGCGGGCCGAGGCCGGCTGGACCGACCGGGCGGCGGGCCTGGCCGACGACTGGCGGGCCGAGACCGACCGGATCTACGGCGGGACCGAGCTGACCCAGCCGGTGGTGCTCGGCGTGCTCAACGAGATCGCCGCGGACGGCGTGGTGGTCAACGCCGCCGGGTCGATGCCCGGCGACCTGCACAAGCTGTGGCGGGCCGCCGATCCGGGCCGCTACCACGTGGAGTACGGCTACTCCTGCATGGGATACGAGATCGCCGGCGGGCTGGGGGTGAAGCTGGCCGCGCCGGAGCGGGAGGTGTTCGTGCTGGTGGGCGACGGCTCCTACCTGATGATGTCCCAGGAGATCGTCACCGCGGTGCAGGAGGGCGTCAAGCTCGTCGTGGTCCTGGTGGACAACCGCGGCTTCGCCTCCATCGGGAACCTGTCGGAGGCGGTCGGCGCGCACCGGCTGGGCACCGCCCACCGGATGCGCGGCCCCGCCGGGGAGCTGGACGGCCCCTACCTGCCGGTCGATCTGGCGGCCAACGCCGCCAGCCTCGGCGCCGACGTGCTGCGCGCCACCGACCGGGAGTCGCTGCGCGAGGCGCTGCTCACGGCGCGGGCGGCCGGCCGGACCACCGTCGTGTACGTCGAGACGGTCCCCGGCCCGGCGCCGGAGACCACCGCCTGGTGGGACGTCCCGATCGCCGAGGTGTCGCGGGACCCGGTGACCCGGGCCGCGCGGGAGCGCTACGAGGACGCCAGACGCGACCGGCGCCCCTACCTGTGATGGGCTGGACGGCGGCGTTCGCCGCGACGGCGATCCTCTTCGTGCTGATCAGCGGGGCCAACGACGGGGCCACCCTGATCGGGCTGGGGCTGCGGTTCCCCCGCGCGCCGGGATGGGCGGTCACCGCGCTCCTCGCGGCGGTGCTGTTCGCCGGGCCGTACGTCATGGGCGTCGCGGTCGCGCGGACCTTCACCGGGAGGCTCACCGAGCTGGACGCCCCCGGCGGCGCGGCGGCGTTCCTGGCCGGAGTGGTGATCGCGGTGGCCGTGGTCGCCGTCCTGTCCGGCCGGGGACTGCCGACCAGCCTGACACTCGCGGTGATCGGCGGCATCACCGGGGCCGGGCTCGGCTCAGGACTGCCGGTGTCGTGGTCGGGGCTGGCCGCCGTGCTGGCGGTCGGGCTCGGCGCGCCCCTGGTCGGCCTGGTCCTGGGCTACGCGCTGGGGGCCGTCTCGCGCCGGGTGCCGTCCAGCGAGGGGATGCCCCGGCTCGTGCTCGCCGCCCACCTGCTGGCCTACGCGGCCCAGTGCGCCGCCTACGCGGTGAACGACGGCCAGAAGATGATCGCGGTGGTGAGTGTCGCGGTCCGCGTGGGCCACGACGGGCCGGGAGCGGTCGGGCCCGTCGAGGTCCCCCCGGCGTGGATGGCCGTCCTGGTGGCGCTGTTCCTCGCCGGCTCCCTGAGCAGCCTCACCCGCGTGGGGGAACGGCTGGGCCGCGGGCTGGTCATCACCCGGCCGCTGCACGTCGTCTCGGCCGAGGCGGCGGCCACCGGTGCCGTCCTGGGCAGCTCCGCCCTCGGCAGCCCGGTGAGCATGACCCAGTCCATCACCGCCGGAGTCATCGGCGTGGCGGCGAGCGAGGGAAGCAGGAGGGTGCGATGGCAGAGCGTGCTGGGCATGGGCACCGCGTGGCTGGTCACGCTCCCGGCGTCGATGACGCTGGGGTGCCTGGCCGGACTCGCGCTGAGGTTGCTGTGAGCGGCGCGGCCGGGCGAGCCCGGCGGTTCACCCGGGTCTGGGACGACCTGCGGGGCCGGTCGGGACGACGGGTGATGGACCTGGTCCGCAGGCAGATCGTCGTCGCGCGGACCGGGGCCGTGCTCGCCTGCTCGACGGCCTCCGGCGAGACCGACCGGTCCGCCGCGCGCACCCGGATGGCCGAGGTGGAGCACGAGGGCGACGCGGCACGGGCCGAGCTCATCCGGGCCCTGCGGCGGACCCTGGCCACCCCCATCGACCGGGAGGACCTGTTCCGGCTCTCCCGCTCGGTCGACGACGTCCTGGACCACCTGCGCGACTACGTGCGCGAGGCCGACCTGTTCGGCCCGGCGGACCTCTCCTTCGCGGCCGAACCGCTGCAGGCGGTGATCGGCGGACTCGACGAGCTGGACCGGGCCCTGCCCAAGGTGTTCGACGACCCCGGCTCGGTCACCGTGGCCGTGCTGGCCACGCGGAAGGCGTGCAACCGGGTCCGCCAGCTCTACCAGACCCGGCTCACCGAGCTGTTCGCCGGACCGCTGGAGATGGACACGCTACGTGAGCGTGAACTGCTCTCACGCCTGGACGCGGTGGGCCGGCGACTGGGCGAGTCCGCCGACGCGCTCGCCGACGCGATGCTCAAACGAAGTCACTGACCACGACAGACCCCGCCAAGGAGCGAAGTCCGCAAGACGGGCGGACCACACACCGCGGTGCCCCCCGTGACCCCCCGAAGGAAGTTTCCATGGCTGTTCTCACCAAGACAGAGCCGCCGCCCGCCCCGCCGAGACGGCGCAGGCTGGTGTACCGGCTCCGCGTACTGCGCCACGACCCCACCGCCGTGCTCGGCCTGATCCTCGTCATCCTGCTCGCCTACCTCGTGGTGGCGCCCCTGATCGCGGTGATCTCCGACGCCTTCCGCCTGCAGTACGGCGACGACGTGCACGCCGGGCAGCGGGCCGGCGAGTGGACCGGCTACTACCTGTGGCGGGTCTTCCGCTCCCAGATCAGCGGCCTGCTGTTCTGGGAGCCGCTGCTCAACACACTGGTCGTCGCGGTGGGCACCACGTTGTTCGCGCTGATCCTCGGCGGCGGCATGGCGTGGCTGGTGACGCGGACCAACGTGCCGGGCCGCAGATGGCTCGCCGGCGCGCTGGTGGTCCCCTACATGCTGCCGTCGTGGACCTTCTCCCTGGCCTGGCTGTCACTGTTCAAGAACGAGCGCGCCGGCGGACAGGTCGGCTTCCTGCAGGCACAGGGCGTCCACACACCCGACTGGCTCGCCTACGGCGCGCTGCCGATCATCGTCACGCTGGGGCTGCACTACTACCCGTTCGTGCTGCTCCTGGTCGGCAACGCGCTGCGCCGCATCGACGTGCAGCTGGAGGACTCCGCGAGGGTCCTCGGCGCCCCGCGGCGCGTCGTCATCCGGCGGATCGTGGTGCCGCTGATGCTCCCGGCGCTGTCCTCGGCCGTGCTGCTGGTGATCGGCCGGGTGCTCGGAACGTTCGGCACGCCGTACGTCCTGGGTCTGCCCGCCGACTACCGGGTGCTGTCCACCGGGCTCTTCCAGTCGATCCGGGATCGCAGCACCGGTGTGGCCTCCGTGATCGCCACCGTCATCGTGATCATCGGGGTGCTGATCGTCTTCACCGACATGCGGCTGATGCGGGAGCACCGCCGGTTCGTCACCGTGGGCGGCAAGGGGGCGATGGACCGGCTGAGCGACCTGCGTGGCCGGCGCTGGCCCGCCTTCGCGCTGGGCCTGTTGGTCTTCGTGGTGAGCGTGCTGGTGCCGGTGCTCACGCTGCTGCTGTCCACGGTCACCCGCACCCCGCTGGACCTGTCGACCTTCACCCTCGACTACTGGTTCGCCGAGCGGCTGCCCGGAGCGGTCGGCTTCCCGCACGGGGTCCTGCGCGGCTCCGAGCTGTGGGAGGCGGCCTGGAACTCGCTGCGCGTCGTCGGCCTGGCCTCGCTGGTCTGCGCGGTCGCCGGCCTGCTGGTCGGGTACGTCGTGGTGCGCGGGACGGCCCCACGGATCGCCGGTTTCCTGCGCCAGGTCTCCTTCCTGCCCTACCTCGTCCCCGGCATCGCGTTCGCCGCCGCCTCGCTGTCGCTGTTCGCCGTCGCCCGCGGTCCGGTCCCCGCGCTGTACGGCACGACGTTCCTGCTGATCCTGGTGATGGCCGTGACGCACCTGCCGTACAGCTCGCGCTCGGGCATCGCGGCGATGACGCAGCTCGGCCGGGAGCCCGAGGAGGCCGCGCAGATCGCCGGGGCGTCCTGGTGGCAGCGGATGCGCCGGATCGTCTTCCCGATCCAGAAGGGCGCCCTCGTCACCGGCGTCGTGCTGCCGTTCATCTCCGGACTCAAGGAGCTCAGCATTGTGATCATGCTCACCACCACGGGGACGCAGTTGCTGACGACGCTCTCGATCGGTCTCGTGGACTACGGATACACCCAGCTCGCCAACGCGGTCGTGCTCATGATCGCGTTGGTCTCCTTCACCATGACGTACCTGACCCAGCGCCTGACCAACAGCAGCCTGGCGTCCGGTCTAGGAGGATAGATGCCGGCCATCACGTTGCGCGGAGTCGCCAAGAGCTACGGCGGCGGCGACTACGCAGTGAAGAACCTCGACCTCACCGTCCCCGACGGCGCGTTCATGTGCCTGCTCGGCCCGTCCGGCTGCGGCAAGACCACCACGCTGCGGATGATCGCGGGACTCGAACAACCGACGTCGGGCACCATCGCCGTCGGCGACCGGGTCCTCGACTCCGTCGAACGCGGCCTCTACGTCCCCCCGGAGAAGCGCGGCATGGGGCTGGTCTTCCAGAACTACGCGCTCTGGCCGCACCTGTCGATCCGGGAGAACGTCGAGTTCGGCCTGCGCATGCGCAAGGTCCCCGCCGCCGAGCGGCGGTCGCGGGCCGAGGCGGCGCTGCGGATGGTCCACGTCGACGCCGCCATGGACCGCTACCCCTCCCAGCTCTCCGGCGGCCAGCAGCAGCGCGTCGCACTGGCCAGGATGCTGGCGGTCAACCCCTCGGTGCTGCTGCTCGACGAGCCGCTGTCCAACCTCGACGCCCGGCTCCGCCTGGAGATGCGCGCCGAGCTCAAACGCATCCACGAGGAGTCCGGCGCGACGATCGTCTTCGTCACCCACGACCAACTGGAGGCCCTCACCATGGCCACCGACATCGCCGTCATGAACGAGGGCGAGCTGCAGCAGCTCGCCGCCCCGATGGACATGTACGCCAGGCCGGCCAACCGGTTCGTCGCCGAGTTCGTCGGCAGCCCGCCGATGGCGATCGTCGACGCCGGCCCCTCGCCCACCGGGCTGGCCGCCTCCCTGCTGCGCTTCGCGGAGTCCCGGGGGACGCGGGTCCCGCCCGCCGCCGTCGGCATCCGGCCGGAGGCCCTGCGGCTGGACTCCCCACCCGACTCCGCCTGGCGGGAGGAGGCGCTGGTCGAGGCCGTGCTGCCGGCCGGCTCCTCCTGGACGGTACGGCTGCGCGTCATGGACACCGAGCTGTACGCGCTCTCCTACACCCCGGTCCAGGCCGTCCCCGGTGACGTGCTGACCTGCTGGACCGAGGAGATGCACCTGTTCGACGCGGACGGCGTGCGGATCCCCTTCCAGGACCCCGCCGAGGGTCCCTCCGGGGACTCTGCCGGGGACTCCTCCGCCGACAGGGTGGAGGCCGGCGCGTGATCCGGCCCAAAGCGCTGCTGCTGGACTTCGGCGGAGTGATCGTGGAGACCGCCAGGCGTCCCTCCTGGGCGGCCGAGCTCGCCGCGGAGGTGCACGAGATGCTCGGCCGGGCCGGCTTCACCGGCCTCCGCGCCGACGAGGTCGAAAGCGACATCAGAGCGGGCGCGCGCGCCGACTCCTACTGGAAGGACTCCACCTCCCGGCAGCTCGCGCCCCGGGAGATGACGCACCGCGGGTTCTGGGCCGACTACGTCGCGGCCGACTGGCCGGAGCAGGCCCGCGCGCTGGTGACGGCCGAGGCGACCCCGCTGTGCCGGCGGATGGGGGAGCTGCGCAGCGACCGGAAGATCCGCCCCGGCATGGAGGACCTCCTGGCCGCCTGCCGGGAGCACGACGTCCGGCCCGCGGTCGTCAGCAACGCGCTGTGCGGGACCGTCCACCGCGACTATCTGGCCGCAGGCGGTCTCGACCGCGAGATGGCCGTGCAGGTCTACAGCGACGAGGTCGGCGTCCGCAAACCCAACCCCGAGATGATCTGGATCGCCTGCCGGGCGCTGGGCGTCGACCCCGGGGACGTCTGGTACGTCGGTGACAACCACGACCGCGACGTCGTCTGCGGCGCCCGCGCCGGGGCGGGGGCCACCGTGCTGATGGTGTCCCGCAGCACGGAGGAGATCCCGTACCCGGTGCGGCAGCGTCCCCACGCCACCGTTGAGAACCCGTACGGCCTGCTGAGCCTCCTGGAGGAGACATGGACGTGAACACCTCGCGAGAGCTGGCCGCCATCGCGGTCGAGGCGGCCAGGGCGGTCGGCGACCGCCTCAGGGGCGCCTTCCGCTCCCGCCCCGAGGTGCGGACCAAGCGTGACTTCCACGACCCGGTGACCGAGCACGACAAGGCGGCCGAGGAGCACATCCGCGAGATCCTCGACCGGCGCTGCCCGGACAGCGTCGTGGTGGGCGAGGAGGGCGGGTCCCGGGGGGAGGGCGCGGTCAGCTGGTACGTCGACCCCATCGACGGCACCGCGAACTTCGCCGCCGGCCTGCCGTTCTTCTGCACCTCCATCGCGGCGGCCGTGGACGGCGAGGTGGTCGCGGGCGTCGTCTACGACCCGGTCCGCGACGACGAGTTCACCGCCTGGCTCGGCGGGGCCTTCTGCAACGGCGAGCCGATCCGCAGCTCCGGGGCGCGCACCGACCGGGAGGCGATGCTGCTGTCGAGCTACCCCAGCCCGCGCGACCTGGGATGGGAGGGGGACGCGGCGCTGCACCGCTTCGCCCGGATGGTCGGGGCCTTCGCCTCCACCCGCCGGCCGGGCAGCGCGGCGCTGAAGCTGGCGCACGTCGCCGCCGGATGGGCCGACGTCGCCTACGGCACGCACGTCAACGCCTGGGACGTGACGGCCGGGTCGCTGCTGGTCAGGCAGGCCGGGGGCGTCTACATCCCGCTGGCCGGCAGCGTCTTCGTCCCCGGCGGCTACCTCGCCTGCGTCGGCGGGTTCGACCTCGCCGGCTCGGTGATGGCCGAGGTCGCCCCGGAGGGGTGGGACGCGTGATCCGCTGGATCGTCACCGACCTGGACGGCACGCTCGTCGGGCGGGACCTGGCCATGGTGCCCGCCAGCCGGGACGCCCTGCGCCGCTTCCGCGAGGCGGGCGGAGAGGTGGTCATCGCGACCGGGCGGATGGAACGGTCGGCGCGCCGCTACTACGACGAGCTCGGCCTGGAAGGGGCCGCGATCCTCTACAACGGCGCGCGGACCGTGAACCTCGCCATGGGATCCGTGCTGCGCTCCCGCCACCTGCCGGAGACGGCCTGGAAGACGCTGCTCGGCATGTTCGGGGAGCTTCCCGAGGGCGTCCACCCGGTGGTGTTCTCCGGTGGTGAGGCGCTGGCCGTGCACGACGCGCCCGAGCTGCGCGACTTCGCCCGGCGGGACGGCATCACGCTGCGCGACCCCGGTGACTGGGCGGCGGTGCCGCCCGGCGGGGTCACCAAGTGCATGCTGATCGGTGACCGGCTGCCCGACTGGCGGATCGAGGGGACCGTCATGGTGCGGTCCGAGGCGACCTACCTGGAGGTGCTGCCGCCGGACGCGACCAAGGGAACCGCTCTGCGGGAGCTGGCCGCGGCCCGGGGCGTGCCGATGGCGCACATCGCGGCCGTCGGGGACAACCCCAACGACATCGACATGATCGCGGCGGCCGGGCTCGGGGCCGCGGTCGGTGACGGGCACCCCGACGTCCGGGCGGCGGCCGACGTCGTGGTCGGGGCGTGCGCGGACGGAGCCGTCGCCGAGGTGGTGGAGATGGCGCTCAGGGCCGGCGCGCGGCCCTGAGACCGGGCCCGGGGCGCCCGCCAACATCCGGCACCGGGGCGGCGGGCACCGTCAGGCCCCGGCACCCCCGGCACCGGGGCGGCGGGTACCGGCCGTCGCCCCGGCCCGGCACCTGGATTCGTCAACGTGGAGACCGGCGCGCCGCGGGCGCGCGGAGGACAGCGCGCCGTGGGCGCGCGGGAAGCGGGATCGTGAAGAACATCACCCACTGGATCGGTGGAGCCGCCGTCGAGGGCGGCGACGGCACCGCCGACGTCTTCGACCCGGCGACGGGGAAGGTCAGCGGACAGGTCCACCTGGCCGGGGCCGAGCAGGTGGACGCGGCCGTGGCCGCCGCGGCGGCGGCCTGGCCGGCGTGGCGGGACGCCTCCCTGGCCAAGCGGTCGCGGGTGCTGTTCCGCTTCCGTGAGCTGATGCACGCTCACCGCGACGAGCTCGCCCGGCTCGTCTCCGCCGAGCACGGCAAGGTCCACTCCGACGCCCTGGGCGAGGTGGCCCGCGGGCTGGAGGTCGTGGAGTTCGCCTGCGGCATCCCGCACCTGCTCAAGGGAGGCTTCTCCGAGGGCGTCTCCACCCGCGTCGACTCCTACTCCATCCGCCAGCCGCTGGGCGTGGTCGCCGGGATCACCCCGTTCAACTTCCCCGTCATGGTGCCGATGTGGATGTTCCCCATCGCGATCGCCTGCGGCAACACCTTCGTGCTCAAGCCGTCCGAGCGTGACCCGTCGGCGTCGCTGCTGATGGCCCGGCTGTGGCGCGAGGCGGGCCTGCCCGACGGCGTCTTCAACGTCGTCCAGGGCGGCAAGACCGCGGTGGACCGCCTGCTGGCCCACCCCGGCGTACGGGCCGTCTCCTTCGTCGGCTCCACCCCGATCGCCCGCCACGTCTACGAGACCGGGACCGCGCACGGCAAGCGCGTCCAGGCGCTCGGCGGCGCCAAGAACCACATGCTGGTGCTGCCCGACGCCGACCTGGACCTGGTGGCGGACTCGGCGGTGTCGGCGGGCTTCGGCTCGGCGGGCGAGCGCTGCATGGCGATCTCGGTCGTGCTGGCCGTGGACCCGGTGGGCGACGAACTGGTCAAGAAGATCACCTCCCGGGTCGCGGAGCTGACCGTCGGCCCCGGGGACGACCCGGCCTCCCAGATGGGGCCGCTGGTCACCGCCGCGCACCGCGACAAGGTCGCCTCCTACCTGGAGACGGGCACCTCCGAGGG
>NZ_JBIAMC010000022.1:0-123672 GCF_042873875.1 Streptosporangium sp. NPDC004379 | reverse complement strand
CCCGGGGGGGCGCCCCCCCGCCCCCCCCCGGCCGGGGGGGCGGGGGGGGGGCCGCCCCCCCCCCCCCCGGCGGGGGCCCCCGCCCCGCCCCCCCCCCCCCGGGGGGGCCCCCCGGCCCGGGGCCGCCCCCGGGGACCGGACGCGTCGCGGCCGGGCCGCAGGAAGCGGCCCGGCGGCGGATCACGGGTCGAGGTCGGCGGCGCCCCGCTCGGCGAAGACCCGCATCGCCTTGGAGGTGATCGGGCCCGGCGCGGCCGGCAGAACGGTCTGGTCGACCGCGCGGATGGGCTGGATGTCGCGGGTGGTGGAGGTCAGGAACGCCTCCTCGGCCTCGTGGAGGGCCGACAGCGGGACGTCCTCCTCGGTGCCGCCGCACCACTCCAGGGTGAGCGCCCGGGTGACCCCGGCCAGGCAGCCGGAGGCCAGGGTGGGGGTGATCAGCCGTCCGTCGCGGACGATGAAGACGTTGCTCCCGGTGCCCTCGCAGAGGTTCCCGGCGAGGTTGGCGAAGATCGCCTCGCCGCCGCCCCGCGCCTTGGCGTAGGAGAGGGCCTTGGCGTTGTCGCCGTAGGAGGTGCTCTTCACCCCGGCGAGCGCGCCGCGCTCGTTGCGCGGCCAGGGCACGACGGTGACGTCGGCGGCGGCCGGGAAGGGCTTCTGCTCGCCGACGATCACCACGGCGGTGCAGCCCTGGTCGCCGCGGTCGGAGCCGAGCGGCCCGGGGCCGCTGGTGTAGGTGACGCGGATCCGGCCGAGCGGCCAGGCGGGGGCCTCGGCGAGGCAGGCCCGCACGCCCTCGGCGATCGCCTCGGTGTCGGGCTCGGGCAGGTCCATGCGCCGCGCGGAGAGCCGGAGCCGGTCGAGATGGCGGGTGAGCGCGAAGGAGACGCCGTTCACGCATTTGATCGTCTCGAACACGCCGTCGCCGACCATCAGCCCGTGGTCGAAGACCGACACCGTGGCGCTGTCCGCCGGAACGAGTTTCCCGTTGACCCATACGGGGGTGTTCATCAGTTTCCTCCTGAACCTGCCGAACCGGATGTGGAGGCGAGCGCGACCAGCCGCGCGGCCTTCAACTCGGTCTCGTGCCATTCGCGTCGTGGATCGCTGCCCCAGGTGATGCCCGCGCCGGTGCCGAAGCGGATCTCGCCGGAGGAGATCCAGAAGGTGCGGATGCCCACGGCCAGCGACGCCCGGTCCCGGTCGGCGTCGACCCAGCCCACAGCACCACAGTAGGGCCCCCGCGGTTCGGGTTCGAGTTCATCGATGACACCGAGCGCGGTGGATTTGGGCGCGCCGGTCACCGAACCGGGCGGGAACGTCGCCGTCAGCAGCTCCGGCCAGCCGTATCCGGGGGCGAGCCGGGCCCGGACCGTGGAGACCAGGTGCACCAGGCCGGGGTGCTCCTCGACCTCGCACAGGGCCGGCACGGTGACCGAGCCGACCTCGGCGACCCGGCCCAGGTCGTTGCGGACCAGGTCGACGATCATCACGTTCTCGGCGCGGTCCTTCTCCAGCAGGTCGTCCGCGGTGGCGCCGGTCCCCTTGATCGGCCTGGACTCGACCGTGTCTCCGTCCCGCGACAGGTAGAGCTCCGGGGAGGCCGACACCACGCTGCGGCCGGGCAGGCACACCGTGGCGGCGTACGGGGCGGGGTTGCCCTCGGCCAGCCGTACGGCCAGCGCCAGCGGGTCCGCGTCCCCGGGCAGCGGCGCGGTCAGCACCCGGCACAGGTTGGCCTGGTAGACGTCGCCGCGCTCGATGCGGGCGCGGATGCGGCGCACCCCCTCCTCGTAGGCGGCCCGGTCGAGGGAGCTGCGCCACGCCGAGGGGGCGGGGCCGCGCCAGGGGCGGCGGGGCGCGGGCAGCGGCGCGCGGCGGACGTCGTCGAACCGCGCGCAGGTAACCTTGCCCTCGTAGTCGAGCACGACGGCCCACCAGCCCTCGCCGTCGAGCGCGGACACGTCGGTGGTGACGTCGCGGAGCCGGGTGGCCAGGAACCCCCCGGCGTGGGCGAACGAGTCGTGCATGCGGCTATTGTCCCGCTGATGCGTGCGGCTGCCGTCCCACCGTCTCCACCGTCTCCGTGAGCAGCCCCACCAGCGCGCGGGCCGCGGGCAGGGGCGTGCGGGGCAGGGCGGTGGAGACCGTCCGGCGCGGGGCGGACCCGCCGAGGGAGCGCAGCACCAGGCCGGCCGGTACGGCGGGCGCGGCCAGGGCCGGCACCAGGGTGACGCCGAGCCCCGCCGCGACGTACCCGAACTTGCCGGTCCACTCGGCGATCCTGACGGTGGCGCGGGGGGCGAAGCCGGCGCGGGCGCACGCCTGGGCGAGCAGGGTCGTCCCGCCGGGCGGCGGCGCCTCGATCCAGGTCTCCTCGCGCAGCTCGCGCAGGTCGACGACCTCCAGCCCGGCCAGCCGGTGCCCGCGGGGCAGCGCGACCAGCAGTTCCTCCTCCACCAGCCCGGTGAGCTCCACGTCCTCGTCGTAGGGCAGTCCGGCCGGGTAGTCGCTGACCACCGCGACGTCCAGCTCCCCCTCGCGCATCCGGCGCAGCAGGCCGCCGCTGGGGCCCTCGACGGGGGTGAGGGCCACGTCGGGGAAGCGGTCGGCGAAGGCGCGCAGCGCGCCGGGGACCAGTGCGACGTTGGCGGTGGCGAACGCGCCGACGCGCAGCGTGCCCCGGTGCCCGCCGTGGATGCCGGCCAGTTCCTCCTCGGCGCGGGCCAGCCGGTTCAGCACCACCCGGGCGTGGTGGTGCAGCGCCTGCCCGGCCGGGGTGAGCCGGACGCCCCGGGCGAGGCGGTCGAACAGCGGGCCGCCCGCCTGCGTCTCCAGGGCGGCGATCCGCCGGGAGACGGCCGACTGGGTGTAGTTGAGCCGGGCCGCGGCCGCGGTGAACGAGCCGGTGGCGGCCACGGCGTCCAGCAGGCGCAGCGCGTCGGTGTCGAACACATTCCTCCTACGCATGGATGACATGAAATGTAGTCGCTGGTGGAATGGCACGCGCGTCCGTACGGTGACACCCATGATTGCTTTCCTCGGTCTGGGGCGCATGGGCGCCCCCATGGCCGGCCGCCTCGTCGCAGCCGGGCACAAGGTCACGGTGTGGAACCGCACCCCCCGCACGCTGGAGGGGGCGGCCGTCGCCGGCTCCCCCGCCGCAGCGGTGGCGGAGGCGGAGCTGGTGGTCACCATGCTCAGTGATCCCGAGGCGGTCCGCGGGGTGCTCACCGAGGCGCTCCCCGGCCTGCGCCCGGGGACCCTGGTGGCGGAGATGTCCACGATCGGGCCGGAGGCGGTGGCCGGGCTCCGCGCGTTGCTCCCCGTGGGGGTGGGCCTGGTGGACGCTCCGGTGCTGGGCAGCGTGGGGCCCGCGCGGGACGGCACACTGACCGTGCTCGCCGGCGGCGCGCCGGAGGACCTGGCGCGCTGCCGTGAGGTGCTGGAGGTGTTCGGCCGGGTCCGGGAGGCCGGTGGGCCGGGCGCGGGGGCCGCGCTCAAGGTGGCGGTGATGAGCGCGCTGGTCCCCGCCCAGGTGCTGCTGGCCGAGACCCTGGCCCGCGCGGAGGCCGGCGGTGTGGACCCCGGCGTGCTGCTGGACGTGCTGGGCGGCACCCCGCTGGGCGGGCTCGTCGAGCGGGTGCGGCCCGCGGCCGAGAACGGCCCCTTCGAAACCCGCTACGCCCTCGGGCTGGCCGCCAAAGACCTGACGCTGGCGTCCCCCGGGACGGGGACGATCACGGCGGCGGCCAGGGACAGGCTGCTGGAGGCGGCCGCGGCGGGGCTGGGCGGCGCCGACCTGACGGCGGTCTTCGGCCACCTGCGGGCGGCCCGCCGTACGGAGGACCGTACGGCGGGCGGCGCGGACATCCTCGATCATGCCGCCGCCGGAGGGGTGAGGCCGAGCAGGGGCGTGGCGAAGGTGAACCCGGCGTCGGTACCGGCCACCAACGGCCGCTACTCGCACGCGACGAAGGCGGCGGGCCTGCTGTTCGTCTCCGGGCAGGTCGCGCTGGACGGAGAGGGACGGGTCGTCGGCGAGGACGACATGACCCGCCAGTCGGAGCACGTGATGGAACTGCTGGCGCGGATCCTCGCCGACCAGGGCTGCACGTTCGACGACGTCACCCACATCCGGACCCATCTGACCGACATGTCGAGGCTGCTGGAGTACGCGGCGGTCCGCGGCCGGTACATCACCGGCGAGCCTCCGGCCAGCACCACCGTGGAGGTGTCGCGGCTGTTCCGGCCGGGGCTGATGATCGAGGTGGAGGTGATCGCCGCCCTGCCCGCGGAGCGGTGACCGGTCCGCGGGGCCACACCGGGTACGGCAGGCCGGGCGGACGCCTCCGGCCGCGCGCGGGGGCGGCGGACCGGGGCGCCCCGGCCGCCTGACGGCTCCGGTGAGCCGGCCGCCGCCCGTCCCGGGGTGACGGCGGGGCTCAGGCCAGGGGGCCGGTGACCGCCTCGGCCGCCGCGACGACCGAGTCGTCGGCCACGAGCCGGACCGTCGACTCGATCTCCGGCGCGAGGAAGCGGTCGGGTCCGGGGCCGGAGACCGCCTGGCGCAGGCAGGCCACCACGGCGGCCGTGGCGGGGGCGGGCCGCAGGGGCGCCCGCATGTCCAGCGCGCGGGCCGCGGTGAGGATCTCCACCGCCAGTACCCGGGTGAGCCCGTCCACCGACCGGCGCAGCTTGCGGGCGGCCGACCAGCCCATGGAGACGTGGTCCTCCTGCATCGCGGAGCTGGGGATGGAGTCCACGCTCGCGGGCACGGCCAGGCGCTTGAGCTCGGAGACGATCGCCGCCTGGGTGTACTGGGCGATCATGTGGCCGGAGTCCACACCGGGGTCGTCGGCCAGGAAGGCCGGCAGGCCGTGGCTGCGGGCGACGTCCAGCATGCGGTCGGTGCGGCGCTCGGAGATGCTCGCCATGTCCGCGGCGGCGATGGCCAGGAAGTCCAGCACGTATCCGACGGGGGCTCCGTGGAAGTTGCCGTTGGACTCCACCCGGCCGTCGGCCAGGACCGCCGGGTTGTCGATCGCCGAGGCCAGTTCCCGGGCGGCGACCGACGCGGCGTGTGCCAGGGTGTCGCGGGCGGCCCCGGCGACCTGCGGGGCGCAGCGCAGGGAGTAGGCGTCCTGGACACGGGTGCAGGTGCCGTCCCGGTGGGAGTCCATGATCTGCGATCCGGCCAGCAGCGCGCGGAGGTTGGCGGCGCTGGCGGCCTGGCCGGGATGCGGGCGCAGGGCCTGCAGGTCGGCGGCGAAGACGCGGTCGGTGCCCAGCAGCGCCTCGATGCTCATGGCCGCGCCGACGTCGGCGACGCGGAACAGCCGGGTGAGGTCGTCCATGGCCAGGATCAGCATGCCGAGCATGCCGTCGGTGCCGTTGACCAGGGCGAGGCCCTCCTTGGCGGCCAGTTCCACCGGCTCGACGCCCGCCTGCTTCAGCGCCTCGGCGGCGTCCGTCAGCCGCCCGGAGGCGTCACGGACGACGCCCTCACCCATGATCGTGAGCGCCACGTGGGAGAGGGGGGCCAGGTCTCCGGAGCAGCCGAGGCTGCCGTACTCGTGGACCACGGGGGTGATGCCGGCGTTGAGGAGGCCCTGGAGCGCCTTGGTGGTCTTCGGGCGCACGCCGGTGTGGCCGGTCGCCAGGGTGCGCAGGCGCAGCAGCATCAGCGCCCGGGTGACCTCGGTCTCCACCTCGGGCCCCGACCCGGCGGCGTGCGAGCGGATCAGGGAGCGCTGGAGCCTGGCGCGCAGCGAGGGCTCGATGTGCCGGGTGGCGAGGGCTCCGAACCCGGTGGAGACCCCGTAGGCCGGGACGGGGCTCTCGGCCAGCTCGTCCACCCGGGTACGGGCCGCGGCCACGGCCGCCACGGCGTCGTCGGTCAGGTGCACCGTCGCCCCGTGCCGGGCCACTTTGACGACGTCGTCGAAGCTCAGCGGCTCGGTCCCGACGTTCACGACCTCGTTGTCGCGCATGGTGTCACTCTCTCGCGGTGGATGGTAACTGGTGTATGTGATGTTAGACCCTTACAAGCGGAGGTGGCCGCCCCGCCATCGTCACCCGGTCCGCCGTCTTCCACCACTCGCCGGAGTGCCTCATTCAGGGAGCCGGAAGGCCCTCTTTCCGGGGCCCCGGCGCGCTCCGGTTTGGGGAGTCGGCCGCCATTCGCTAGAGTTCTACCCGTGAGACCGGGCCTCGGCCCGGAAGTCGCACGCGGAAGTGGCTCAGTGGTAGAGCATCACCTTGCCAAGGTGAGGGTCGCGGGTTCGAATCCCGTCTTCCGCTCGGAAGGGGCCTGCGGGCCCTCACTCGGTGGAGTGGCCGAGAGGCGAGGCAACGGCCTGCAAAGCCGTCTACACGGGTTCAAATCCCGTCTCCACCTCTGGCTTCGACGAGGACGATTAGCTCAGCGGGAGAGCGCTTCCCTGACACGGAAGAGGTCACTGGTTCAATCCCAGTATCGTCCACCCAGGAGAGACCCCAGGCCGGCGGCCTGGGGTCTTCTGTTTTCCGGAGCCGCGACGCACCGCGGACGGGCACACCGCGGCGACCGCACCTCCGCGGAGCACCCACGGCAGGCGCACCGCCTCCGGGCGCACGGTCCCGCCTCCGGCGAGTGCTCCGCCGGCCCGGGTCCGGAGGTCTCCCCCATCAACCGTTCGGTGGATTCCGGGGGCGCCGTCCCTCGGTGACCCTCGGAGCATGACAGTCATCGAGATCGAGGGCCTGAGGAAGAGCTATCGGACCGTCAGGGCGGTGGAGGACGTCTCACTGACGGTGGAGCGCGGCGAGATCTTCGGCGTCGCGGGCCCCAACGGGGCGGGGAAGACCACGGTCGTGGAGTGCGCGTCGGGACTGCGGGACCGGGACGGCGGCACCCTGCGGGTGCTGGGACTGGATCCGCGGACCGATCGCCGTGAGCTGCTGCAACGCGTCGGAGCCCAGCTGCAGGAGGCGGCCCTGCCCGACGCGATCAAGGTCGATGAGGCGCTACGGATGTACGCCTCCTTCTATGACGAGCCCGCCGACTGGCGGACGCTCATGGACGAGTGGGGGCTGACGGCGAAGAGACGCCACGGCTTCGCGAGCCTGTCCGGCGGCTGGAAGCAGCGGCTGTTCATCGCACTGGCCCTGGTCGGCGACCCCGAGGTCGTCTTCCTCGACGAGCTCACCACGGGCCTGGACCCCGCCGCCCGCCGTACGACCTGGGGCCTGATCCGCGCCATGCGCGAACGCGGCGTCACCGTCGTGCTGGTCACCCACTTCATGGACGAGGCCGAGGCGCTGTGCGACCGTCTCGCGGTCATCGACCACGGGCGGGTCATCGCCGCGGGCACCCCGTGCGAGCTGATCGCACAGGGGCGATCCGGCTCGCTGGACGAGGCGTACTTCGCGCTGACCCGAGGGGACGGCGTGTGAAGGGCGCCGGGCACGTCATCGCGGTCGAGCTCAGGCTGATCGCGCGTGACCCGATGTCGGCGTTCTTCGCCCTGGCCTTCCCCGCGATCATGTTGTGGGTCAAGCTGCGCACCGGCCGGCCGCTGCCGGGCGGCCTGCCGGCCGTCGACGCCACGGTGCCGATGCTGAGCGTCTTCGTCATCGGCCTGGCCGCGCTGGTCATCCTCCCCGCCACCCTCGCCGGGTACCGGGAACGCCGGGTGCTGAAGAGGCTGCGTGCCACCCCCGCCTCGCCCACCATGCTGTTCGCCGCCCAGTGGGCCGCCCACATGCTGCTGGCCGCGCTCGGAACGGCGCTGCTGGTCGTCGCCGGCCTGGCCTTCTACGGACTGGCTGCGCCCGCGAACGCGGCGGGCGTCCTGCTGGCGTGGACGCTCGGCGCACTGAGCCTCGGCTCCATCGGCCTCCTCGTCGGCGCGCTCGCCCCCGGCGGCCGCACCGCGACGGTGATCGGACTGAGCCTCTTCTTCCCGATGGGGTTCGTATCCGGCGCCGTCATCCCCCGCGAGACCATGTCCGGTTCGATGCGTGCCATCGGTGACCTGACCCCCATGGCCCCCGCCGTGCGGGCGATCCGTGACGGCTGGGCCGGTGGCGCGACCTCCCCGGTTACCCTGGGCGTCATGGTCGCGATATCGATCGTCGCCGGCGGTGTCGCCCTCCGGGCGTTCCGGTGGTAGCGGCCGACGATCCCACCGTCGCACGGGGGGATCGCGTCTGGATCGCCCTGCCGTACCTGTTCATCCTGCTTCCGGCGGTCTTCGCCCTGCCGCGGGGCTGGAGGCCGGAGGTGCCGTTCCTGGTGCTGCTCGTCGCGGCCTGGCACTGGTTCATGGTCACGTCACGCCCCGGCCGGACCGGACGGCCGGCGGCGGTGATCGTCTATTTCGTCGTGATGCTCGCCGTCATCGGGATGCTGATCAGGATCGACACGCTGTTCACGGTGACGGCCCTGGTGATGTTCGTCCAGTCCTTCACCCTGATCCCGGGGTGGTGGGCGTACGCGGGGGTGGCCGCGACGGCCGGTGTGCTGGTCGTCGCCCGTCCGGGGCATGAACGGACCCCGGGCGAGATGCTCTTCGCCTTCCTCGCCGCGCTGCTGGTCGCCTCCGCGATCGGCCTGGTCGGCCAGGCCGTCCGCCGGCAGAACGAGAACCGCAGGGTGATGATCGCGAGGTTGCGGGAGGCCGGGGCCGAACTGACCGCCCTCGCGGAGGAGAACGCGAGCCTGCAGGCCCGGTTGCTGACCAGCGCCCGTGAGGCCGGCGTGCTCGCGGAGCGGCAGCGGATGGCCAGGGAGATCCACGACACCGTCGCCCAGGGGCTGGCCGCCGTCATCACCCAGCTCGAAGCCGCCGACGCCGTGATCGGTGACGCATCCGCCGTCCGCGCGCGCCTGGACACGGTGCGGACCCTGGCCAGGGAGAGCCTGAACGACGCCCGGCGCTCGGTTCAGGCGTTGCGCCCCGCGCCGCTGGACGAGGCCCAGCTCGTCGCCGCCCTGCACGACGTCGCCGGGAAATGGTCACGGGCCGCCGGCGTTCCCGTGTCCGTGTCGGTCACCGGCGACCCCCGGCCGCTGCATCCGGAAGTGGAGATCACCTTGCTGCGGGTGGCGCAGGAGGCGTTGACCAACGTCGGCAAGCACGCCTCGGCCACCCGGGTCGGCCTCACCCTGTCCTACATGGAGGATGTGGCGGTGCTGGACGTGCGCGACGACGGCTCCGGCTTCGTTCCCGGGGCGACGGACCCCTCGCAGGCGGGCGGCTTCGGCCTCATCGCGATGCGCCAGCGGATCATCCGTCTGGCCGGCGCCTTCGAGGTCGAGACGGCCCCCGGCCAGGGGACGGGGATCTCCGCCACCGTTCCGGCCATCCCCGCGGGCGCGGATCCGGAATCGTCCGGCCGCTCCGGAAAGGCGCGGTGAGACATGCCGATCCGTCTGGTCATCGTCGACGACCACCCGGTCGTCCGTGACGGGCTGCGCGGGATCTTCGCCGGGGACGACGCCTTCGAGGTCGTCGGTGAGGCGGCCGACGGGCCGGAGGCGCTCGTCGTGGCCCTGCGGACCGCCCCCGACGTCGTGCTCCTGGACCTGCGCATGCCGAAGATGAGCGGCGCGGAGGTCATCCGGCGGCTCCGCGAACAGGCGCCCGGCGTCCACGTGCTGGTCCTGACCACCTTCGACGACGACACCGACGTCCTGCCCGCCATCGAGCGGGGCGCCACCGGCTACCTGCTCAAGGACACCCCGCGCGCCGAACTGTGCCGCGCCGTACGGGCGGCGGCCCGGGGCGAGACGGTGCTGTCGGCCACCGTGGCGGGTGTGCTGGCGGACCGGGCGCGCGCGTCCGGCCCGCACGCGACCGGGCCACGGGCGTCCGGACCTCGGGCGCTGAGCCGCCGGGAGCTGGAGGTGCTCGGGCTCGTCGCCCGTGGCGCGACGAACCGCGAGGTCGCCTCGAGACTGTTCGTCACCGAGGCCACGGTGAAGACGCATCTGCTGCACGTCTTCGCCAAACTCGAGGTGAAGGATCGGGCGGCGGCGGTGGCGGCGGCGTACGAGACCGGCCTGCTCAGGCCGGGTGCCGCGGACTGAGCAATGGCCTGAGCCGGCGCCGTGACCGCAGGGGGCCGCCTCCCCGCTCAGCCGTTAGACGGCCTCTCCGGCAGACGGGCCTGCGCCCCGTGCGGCCCGCCGGGGGCGGCCGGCGGTACGGCGCGGCGGGTGCGGTGCCCGGCGACCCGGGCCCTGGTGGCGCAGCGGGAGGAGCAGAAGCGCCGGGGGCTGCCCGGGGAGGAGTCGGCGAAGGGGCGGTCGCATCCCGGCGCGGCGCAGATGCCTCCGGGCATCCGCCGGTGCTCGGTGAGCAGCATGGCCAGGGCCATGGCGGAGGAGACCAGGAACCACTCGGCCCAGGGGGCGTCGTCCTCGCCGTCGGCGTGCAGGTGCCAGTCGGCGGTGCCGTCGTGGGTGGTCAGCCGGGGCGGCCGGGCGGACTCGGCGAGGATCCGGTTGAGCAGCCCGGCGGCCTCGTCGAGGTCGGCGGCGGCGAAGACCTCGCGCAGCCGGGCCGCCGCCTCCCGCATGGCGGCGACGTCGCCGGCGGTGAGGCCGAGGTCGCCACCCGGGCCGCGCTCGCCGTACGCGCGGAGCACCTCGCTCACGTTCTCGACGGCCGGGGTGTCCAGCAGCACCGCGACCAGGTCTGCCGCGCGGTCGGCCGTGTTCCTCGTGGATCTGAGCACGCCCCCTAGTGTAACGTCTTATGAATGAGAAGCCGTTACAGACTCGCCGGATATCTGGCGGGCACCGTCGCGGCCCGGACCGGCGACGACACGTCGGGGCCCGCGTTGCTGCTCCTGGGGCTCTCCGCGACCGGGTCGGTGACCGTCGCCTCGTCGCTGCTCGCCGGGCTGACGATCTCCTCGGCGGTGGGCGGCCCGGTCTTCGGCGCCCTGCTGGACCGCTCCCCGCGGCCGGGCCGCATGCTGGCGGGGGCGCTGGCGGCCTACGCCGCCGGGCTCCTGGTCATCCTGCTGGCCCTGGGGCATGTCCCGACACCGGCGCTGGTCGGCGTCGCGGTGCTCGCCGGGGTGCTGGGGCCCGCGCTGACCGGCGGCTGGACGGCCCAGCTGCCGCTGGTCGCCGGGGATGACGACCTGCGGCGGGGCAGCGCGCTGGACGGCCTGACGTACAACGTGGCGAGCCTGGGCGGGCCCGCGCTGGCCGGGGCGCTGGCCACGGCGGCCGGGGCGCCGGCGGCGGTCGCGGTGTCGATCGGGCTGGTGCTGCTGGCCGTACCGGCGGCCTGGACGCTCCCGGCCCGCTCCCCCGCGCGGGAGGACGCGGCGCGGAGAGAGGCCGCGCGGGAGGACGCGGCGCGGGAGGGCTCGAAGGGGGCGCCTGAGGCCGGGGACGCGGGTGCGGCGGGCGCGGCGCGCGAGCCGCTGTGGCGTGACATGGCCGCGGGGCTGTCGGCGATCACCCGGCACCCCCGGCTGCGGCGGGCCACCCTCACCACGACGGTGTCCTTCGCCGGGGCGGGCGTCCTGACGGTCTGCGCGCCGCTGCTCGGCGCCCGGCTCACCGGGGAGGACGGCTACGGCACGCTGCTGCTGTCCGCGCTGGCGGCGAGCGCGCTGGTGGCCAACATGGTCCTGGCCCGCCGCCCGCCCGCCGTGCCGGACCGGGTCATCCTGCTGGGCACGCTGCCGATCGCCGCGGGCTCGGTGCTGGCCGCCGTGGCCGGCTCCCCGGCGACGGCGGTGGTCGCCGCGGTGCTGGCCGGTCTCGGTCAGGGGCCGCAGCTCATCGCGGTGCTCGTGGTACGGCACCGCGACGCGCCCGAGCGGCTGCGCGGGCAGGTCTTCACCACGGCGGCGAGCCTGAAGATCAGCGCCTTCGCGGTCGGCTCGGCGGTCGCCGGGCCGCTGGCCGAGCACTCGGTGCCGGCGGCCCTGCTGACCGGGGCCGGGGTGCAACTCCTGGCCGCCCTGGTCTACCTGGTGTCCGGGCCGCGCTCAGGGCAGCAGCTCCCGGGAGATCGCCCGCATGGCCTGCTCGTGCGCCCATCCGGCGTCGCGGCCGGGCAGCCCGAGTAACACGTCGCCCGCGAGGCTGTCCATGATCCGGCAGATCCGCCCGGCGAAGTCCTCCGGGTCGTCCAGCGGGCGGAACACCCCCTCCCCCGCCCCCCGGACCGCGAGGGCGGCCAGTTCGCGGACCCAGGTGCCGGTGAAGGAGGCGATCCGGGTCAGCGTCTCCTCGTCCCGGGGCGGCTGGGCGACGATCTGGGCCCACAGCCGCCAGCGGACGTCGCCCGCGCCGCCGGGGAGGTACAGCTCCACCAGCCGCCGGACCGCCTCGACCGGGTCGGCGACGGCCGTGAGCTCGGCCGTGCGGCGCTCGGCCAGCTCGTCCTCGCTGAGCAGGAGGGTCGAGACGATCAGCCGGTCGCGCCTGCCGAAGTAGTACATGACGTGGCCGCTGCTCATGCCGGCCCGCTCGGCGATGTCGCGGACCCGCAGCCGCTCCGGCCCCACCTCGTCGATCGCCTGCAGCGCCGCCCGGAGCACGTGGGCTCGCACGTCGGGGCGCGCCGGCTTCGCAGTCATGGCTCATCACCGTACCTGTTTAGAATGCCGTTCTAAGTTTGAAATCCGTTCTAAGGGAGATCGCGTGCGGCTGACACCGACGGAACGCGACCGGCTCCTGCTGTTCACCGCGGCGGAGCTGGCGCGGGCGAGGAAGGCCAGGGGCCTGCGGCTCAACGTGCCCGAGGCCACCGCGCTGGTCGCCGACGCGGTCTGCGAGGCCGCCCGCGACGGCGCCCGGCTGGCCGAGGCCGTCGCGGCGGGCCGCGCCGTGCTGGGCCCGGACGACGTGCTGCCCGGGGTGGCCGACGTCGTCACCGAGGTGATGGTCGAGGCGGTCTTCGACGACGGCACCCGGCTGGCCGTGGTGACGGACCCGTTCGGCGGCGGCTCCCTCGGGGACGCCGCCCCCGGCGCGGTCATCGAGGCGCCCCGGGAGGCGCCGGCGGAGGAGGACGCCGTCGAGGTCGAGGTGGTCAACACCGCGACCGTGCCGATCAGCGTCACCTCGCACTTCCACTTCTTCGAGGTGAACCCGCGGCTGCGGTTCGACCGGGCGGCGGCCTACGGGCGGCGCCTGGCCGTCCCCGCGGGCTCGACCGTGCGCTTCGACCCGGGCGAGGGCCGTACGGTCCGGCTGACGCCCATCGGCGGCGCGCGGGTGGCGATCGGGTTCGCCGGGCTGGTGGACGGGCCGCTGGACGCGCCCGGCGCCTTCGAGCGGGCCATGGACAAGGCGCGGGCCTGCGGGTATCTCGGCGGCGAGGAGACGGGCGGGGCCGGCGGCCCCGCACACCCCCGGCCGGCCGGACCGGCGGGAACGGGCGAGGGGGGCGGCAGGTGAGCGTGTACGGCCCGCGCAGGGGCGACCGGGTCAGGCTGGGCGACTCCGGCCTGGTGGTGGAGGTCGAGCACGACGCCCACCGGCCGGGGGACGAGTTCATCGCCGGATTCGCCAAGACCGCGCGCGACGGGCTGCACCTGAAGGCCGCCTCGGTCCGCGACACCTGCGACCTGGTGATCAGCAACGTCCTGATCCTGGACCCGTTCCTGGGCGTGCGGACCGCCTCGATCGGCGTCCGGGAGGGGCGGATCCACGCGATCGGCCGGGCCGGCAACCCCGACACCCTCGACGGCGTGGACGTGGTGGTCGGCACCGGCACCGCGATCGTGTCCGGCGAGGGGCTGATCGCCACGGCCGGGGCGATCGACACCCACGTGCACCTGCTCAGCCCGCGCATCATGGAGGCGTCCCTGGCCTCCGGCGTCACCACGATCATCGGCCAGGAGTTCGGGCCGGTCTGGGGCGTCGGGGTGAACTCGCCGTGGGCGCTGCGCCACGCGTTCAACGCCTTCGACGCCTGGCCGGTGAACATCGGGTTCCTGGCGCGCGGCTCGTCCTCCGGCGCGGCCCCGCTGGTGGAGGCCCTCGCCGAGGGCGGCGCGAGCGGATTCAAGGTGCACGAGGACATGGGGGCGCACACCCGGGCGCTGGACACCGCGCTGCGGGTCGCCGAGGAGCACGACGTGCAGGTGGCCCTGCACACCGACGGCCTGAACGAGTGCCTGTCGGTGGAGGACACCCTGGCCGTGCTCGACGGGCGCACGATCCACGCCTTCCACATCGAGGGCTGCGGCGGCGGCCACGTGCCGAACGTGCTGCGGCTGGCCGGCGTTCCCAACGTCATCGGCTCCTCCACCAACCCGACGCTGCCCTTCGGCCGCGACGCGGTCGCCGAGCACCACGGGATGATCGTCTCGGTGCACGGCCTGCGGCCCGAGCTGCCGGGGGACGCCGCGCTGGCCAGGGACCGGATCCGGGCCGGCACGATGGGGGCCGAGGACGTGCTGCACGACCTCGGGGTCATCGGCATCACCTCCTCCGACGCCCAGGGCATGGGCCGGGCGGGCGAGACGGTGCGCCGGACGTTCGCCATGGCGGGGAAGATGAAGGCCGAGCTGGGCGCCCCGGAGCGGCACGACAACGAACGGGTGCTGCGCTACCTCGCCAAGCTGACGATCAACCCGGCCATCGCGCACGGCCTGGCGCACGAGGTCGGCTCGCTGGAGCCGGGCAAGCTGGCCGACATCGTGCTGTGGCGGCCGGACCACTTCGGCGCCAAGCCGCAGCTCGTGCTGAAGGCCGGCTTCCCCGCCTACGGCGTCACCGGCGACCCGAACGCCTCCACCGACATCTGTGAGCCGCTGGTGCTGGGCCCGCAGTTCGGTGCGCACGGCGCGACCGCCGCCGACCTGTCGGTGGCGTTCGTCAGCCGGGCCGCGGTCGAGTCCGGCGACGACCGCATGACCACCCGCCGCCGCCGGGTCGCCGTGCGCGGCACCCGCGGCATCGGCCCCGCCGACCTGGTGCGCAACGCGCGCCTGGGCGAGGTGCGGGTGGACGCGGCCGGCCTGGTCACCCTCGACGGCGACCCGGTGCGCTCGGAACCCGCCGAGTCGGTCTCGCTGAGCCGCCTGTACTTCCTCTGACCGCCCCGGCCCTCCCGTCCCGTCCCGTCCCGTCCGGGAGGGTCCGGGAGGGTCCGGACACGCGATCCCACGCCCCCCTCCCCGCCCTGGAAGGAGCCCCACGTTGTTCTTCATGCCGCCGGAGTGGCACCCGCACGAGCGCACCTGGATGTCCTGGCCGGTCCCCGGCTACACCCTCGACGCCGGACCTGAGGCCGCGCACCGCGCCTGGTCCGCCGTGGCCAACACGATCGTCCGCTACGAGCCCGTCACGATGGTCGTCGATCCCGGCGAGCGGGACTCCGCCGCCCGGTGGCTGGCGCCGGAGGTCGAGGTGATGGAACAGCCGCTGGACGACTGCTGGATGCGCGACAACGGCCCGACCTTCCTGGTGGACGGCGCCGGCGGCCTGGCCGGGGTCGACTGGACGTTCAACGGCTGGGGATGGCACGCCCACGCCAAGGACGACCTGGTGGCGGCGGCCGTACTGGAGCGGGTGGGCGCGCGGCGGTTCCGCTCGGAGATGGTCAACGAGGGCGGCGGCATCCACGTCGACGGGGAGGGCACGGTCATCGTCACCGAGACCGTCCAGCTCGACGAGAGGCGCAACCCCGGCTGGACCAGGGAGCGGGTGGAGGCCGAGCTGCGCGACCGGATCGGCGCGCGGAAGGTGATCTGGCTGCCGCGCGGCCTGACCGCCGACTACGGCCGGTACGGCACCGGCGGGCACGTGGACCTGCTGGCCTGCTTCGCCCGGCCCGGCCTGGTGCTCTGCCACGTCCAGCCCGACCCGGACCACCCCGACCACGAGGTGACCCGGGAGAACCTGCGGGTCCTGCGGTCGGCGACCGACGCCCGGGGCCGGGCGCTGGAGGTCGTCGAGCTGCCCGCCCCGGAGACCCGCGAGGTGGACGGCGAGCCGGTCGACTACTCCTACATCAACCACTACCTGGCCAACGGCCTGGCGCTGCTGTGCTCGTTCGGCGATCCGCGCGACGCCGCGGCGGCGGAGGTGTTCGCCCGGCTCTTCCCCGGGCGCGCCATCGAGACCGTGGACGCCCGGCCCATCTTCGCCCTCGGCGGCGGGATCCACTGCATCACCCAGCAGCAGCCGCGCCCGTGAGCCGTGGAACCTTCCAGGGGCCTTTTGTCCAGTGAGTGTCCTGATCCGGCCACCATAAGAAAAAGATCTTGTCAGCCTCGGTGATCAGTGCGAATACTTGCGGTTTGTTCTTGGTATCGAGGAAGGCCCCGCGCAATGAAACTCATCATTGTTCACAAGCCCGGCACAGTGGCGCTGACGGGGGCCGCGAGCCCCAAGCACGTAGGCTGACGCCGGAAAAATCCGAAAAAACGTGGAACCGGCGCCCAGAGACGGGTGCCGGTTCCCGAAGAACGCGCAGAGGAGAACGGTGAGCCGGGGACAGTCACCGCCGGAGAACACGCCCCTTCCGCCATTGCTCCTGCCCCCCGTCGACGCCGACCGGCGCCTGCGCGGGCCGTACACCGCCGGGGGCGCGATCGTCGCCGCGCTGGTGCCCGCCGCCCGGCCGGAGCTGGTCGCCCGCTACGACATCGAGCTGCGGGCCATGGCGCCCGACATGGGCGAGCTGATCCCGGAGAGGCGCCGGTCGCTCGCCGCCCACCTGCCGCGGGCCGAGCGGATCCTGGTCCACGCCCCCCGGCGCACGCTGCGGCTGGCCAACGGGTTCGCCGAGTTCGTCCGCGAGCACCTGGCGGAGACCGGGCCGCGCACGCTGGTGGTGGAGAACGTCCACCTGGCCGACCCCACCGATCGGGAGCTGCTGGCGGTGCTGCGGCGGCGGATCGACCCGGGATCGCTGACCGTCATGACCGGCGAGCCCCCCGGACCCGCGGAGCCGACCGGGCCCGGGGATCCCAGGGATCCCGGGGATCCCTGGAAGGCCCTCACCCCCGCCGAGCACGACGCCATCGCCGACGAGCTGGAGCGGGAGGGCACCGTCGGCGCCCGCCTCGGCGCGATCCCCTACCACCGCGAGCGCGGCGCCGACCCGCGCCGGGCGGTGGAGGCGCTGCGGTTCGCGGTCCGATGGTGCCTGGACGCCGGCTGCCACGACGCGGTGGCCGAACTGGGAACCCGCGCGCTGGCGCTGACCGACCCGGCCGCCGAGCCGGAGGTCTGGTGGCGCTTCCTGCACAGCACCGCGACCGCGCTCGGCGCGCTGAACCGCGAGGAGGAGGCCGAGGCCCTGTTCGACCGGGCCAGACGTGAGAGCGTCTCCCCCGCCGTCCACGCCGCCGCCGCCTACTCCACCGCGATGCTGAAGGTCCGCCACCACGACCCGGCGCGCCGCGACCCGGAGGCCGCGCTGGCCTGGGTCAACCAGGCGATCGCCATCTCCACGCTGCTGCCCGACCCGCGCGAGCGGGCTTTCAAGCTCGGCTTCGACCTCAACGGCAGGGCCCTGGTGGAGGTACGGCTCGGCCGCCCGGCCAGGGCCCTGGAGCTGGTCCAGGAGGCCGTCGAACTGGCCGGGCGCGACCTGGGGCCGGACGAGCACCCGATCCACCGGCTGGTGCTGCTGGCCAACCGGGCGCAGCTCGCCGTGATGCTGGGCCGCCCGGAGGAGGCGCTCAGGGACCTCGACGCGGTGATCGCGGCCGACCCCGGCTACCCCGACTACTACATCGACCGGGGCAACCTGCTGCACCGGCTGGGCCGGGAGGAGGAGGCGGTCGCCGACTACGAGACGGCGATGCGGGCCGGCCCGCCGTTCCCCGAGCCCTACTACAACCGGGCCGAGATCCGCTTCGCCGCCGGCGACCACCGCGGCGCCCTCGACGATCTGGACCACGCGCTGGAGCTGGACCCGGGGTTCGTGGACGCGCTGGCCAACCGGGCCGGGCTGCTGGCCGCGCTCGGCGAGTACGGCGGGGCCCGCGCCGATATCGAGGCCGGGCTCGCGATCGATCCGGGCAACCCGTACCTGCTGTGCGCGCTGGGGCAGGTCGAGGCGGCCGGGGGACGGCCGGACCGGGCGCGGGCCGCGTTCGACGGCGCCCTGGAGCGGGCGCCGTCGCTGGCGGCGGCGTGGGCCGGGCGGGGGGCTCTGGCGTTCGAGACCGGCGACCCCGCGGGCGCGATCGCCGACTTCACCCGCGCGCTGGAGTCGGGGGACGACCCCGCGCTGCTGTACAACCGGGCGATGGCGCTGCGCGCCGCGGGCCGTGCCGGGGAGGCGTCCGCCGACCTGCGGCGCGCCCTCGAACTGGCGCCGGACGACGAGGACGTCCGCCGGGAGCTGGAGGACTGACGGCCCGGCAGGGGCCACACCGTCATGGAGCGGCCCGCCACGGACCGGCCCGCCACGGTGGGGCCGGGCCGTGACGGCCCGCGGCGGTCAGGCGAGCGTGCCGCCGAGGTAGCGTTCGGCCAGCTCGCAGGTCCCCCGGGTGTAGCCCGCACCCAGTTCGGCGGCGATGTCCACGCCGGAGTGGGTGCCGATCCAGGCGACCAGCAGCAGGCGGCGGAACATGACGAAGGTCCAGGCCTCCGCCTCGTCCTCGGCCGGCAGGCGCAGCACGTCCCGGTAGCCGCGCAGCCAGGAGGCGATCATCTCGGGGACCAGCGGGTCGTGCTCAATGAAGCTCAGCGCGGCGGCCAGGTCGTACAGGTACCAGCCGAAGCCGCAGTCGTCGAAGTCGATGACGCTGGGCGGCCCGTCGCCGGTCACCAGCAGGTTGGCCAGGCGCAGGTCGGCGTGGATCAGGCCGTAGCGGTCCGGGCCCCGGCCGAACCGGCGCAGCCTGCGGCGCAGCTCCGCGTCGAGCCGCCCCAGCACGGCGCGCGCCTCGGCGTCCACGCCGGGGCCGTCCTGCCAGCGGCCCCAGCGCGACCCGGCGCCCAGCGCGGCGGCGTGGTCCCAGTGGAAGCGGGTGAAGCCCGCCGGGCGCCGCCAGGCGCGCGCGTGCCGGTGCATCCGCGCGGTGACCGCGCCGAGCCGCCCGAACCCGGCCACCAGGCGGTCCCGCGGCGGCTCGGCGCCGGGCAGGAACTCGAACCGCACGCAGGCGCGGGGCGGCGCGCCGGGGACGGTCAGCACCCGGGAGCCGTCGGGGGCGGGCAGCACCCGGGGGGTGCGGACCCCCGCCTCCTCGCGGAGCGCCTCCAGCCAGGCCAGCTCGGAGCGGATCGCCGCGACGGAGTGGTAGCCGGATCGGTGCACCCGCAGGATCGACCGCTCCCCGGTGTCCGGGTCGTCCAGCCGGAAGGTGGCGTTCTCCGACACGTTGATCAGCGTGACCCCGGCGCGGGGCATCCCGTGGAGCCGCGCCGCCTCGCGGGCGGCCCGGTGCGCGGCGGCCAGCGCACCGTCGCCGGCCGACAGGTCGTGGACCCGCTCCGGCCGGTCCGGGTACGGCGGGCGGCCGTCGTGCATGGATCCTCCGTAGGTCCTGTTCTGTGGATCTTTCGCCTACCGCGGTCGCCCAGGCGGCCCCTCGCCACGGCGAAGATCCACGAAACAGGACCTGGCGGTGCGCGGGAGCCGCGCTGCGAAGGCTTCGGATCCCGTATGGGATCTTGCACCGCCGGGCGGTGGCGGATACAAACCGAATTGTCCCGCAAAAGGGTGCCACGGCCGAAGGAGCCCGGTGAACATCGAACTCGCGCTGCGGATGTGTGAGGCGTCGGTTCGGCAGGCGGGGCGTGAGGGCGCCCTCGTCTCGGTGGCCGTGGTGGACGCGGGCGGCCACCTGGTGGCCTTCCAGCGCATGGACGGGGCGGAGATCGCCGGGGTGACGCTGGCCCCGGGCAAGGCGTACACCGCGGTGGCCCACCGGATGACCACCGCCGACCTGGCCCGCCTGGTCCGGCCCGGCGGGGAGCTGTACGGCCTCCCCGGGGACAGGTACGTCTGCTTCGGCGGCGGCGTGCCGCTGCGCCACCCCGGCGAGGAGCGGCGGGTGGCCGGGGCGGTCGGCGTCAGCGGAGGCACCGTCGCCCAGGACGTGGCGTGCGCCGAGGCCGCCGCCGCGCTCTGGGAGGACACCCCCCTGTTCCGAAAAAGGGATATATAGCCATTAATAGCTTCCAGGGCTTTTTAGGAAACTGATTAGCGATACAAGCGGAAGCCCTTTATGTCGTCCTACTTTTGTCATTAGATTAACTCTCACGCACTGCCCCTGACGAATAGCCGGGTAAGCCCCGGATCGGCCGTCCGTCCGGAACGGACGGCGGCGGGCGCAGAGGCCGCCGCCTCCGGACGGCCCGGCCCGGGAAAATTCACGGGAGAACGGCCGTATTCCGCGCGCCTTCCCCGCTCATCCGCTGATGCGGCGCGAAGCCGCCATTCAGCCATGCGCTAATTCCTCGGGAGGAATCGTGCGGTACTCACCACGACGCGCGCTGCTGGCAGCCGCCCTGAGCACCATGGGCGCCTTCGCCACGGTGTCCGGCGCCGCCGCGGCGGCACAGGACGACACCCGTTCCGGCGCCGCTCCCGCGCCCGGCGGGGCGTACTGTCTGCCCGCGACCGGCCGGCCGGCGCCGGCGGGCGGGACGGCCGCTTCGGCCCCCGGCGTCCCGTGCGCGGACCCGGTCGCGGCTCCGCGCTCCGGACCGGCCACGGACACCATGTCCCCGGCCTCGGTCCCGGCCGTCCCGCCCGCCGCCCCGGCCGGGGCGGCCGCGCCGCGGGCGGACCGGGCTCCGGTGACCGTGCCGGCGCCGCGGACGGACGCCGTCCAGGCCCCACCGGCCGTCGCCGGCGCGAACGCCGCCGGCACCGGCACCTGGCCCGTACCGCCGCCCCACACCAGGCCCGGCGTCAGGCCCGGACCGCCGCCCGGACCACCGCCGGGCCCGCAGCCGCGACAGCTCTGTGGCCCGCCGTACATCGCCGACAAGCCGGAACTGGGGCCGGTGTACCTGCCCAGGAGAGGGCTGCTCGGCAGCATCCTGCGCGGCTACACCCCGCTGGGCGGGCTGCCGCCGTGGAAGTTCCTCTACCGCTACCAGGACGAGACGACCGGGTTCTACCGCTACCCACCGTACTTCGGCTTCGCCACCTCCGGCGGCTGGCCCAACGGCAGGCCGCTGGTCACGACCGTGACGCTGCCCGTGGGCCGGAAGCTCGACCGCTTCGGCGGCGAGGGCGGCTCGTTCCTCGCGCCCTTCGGCGGCTCCTACGTCGGGCGCGCGCTGCCCCCGAGCAACCTCAACACCTTCCCGGCGGCGCCGGAGTACCCGTGCAGCTACCACGCCTACCAGGTGCTGAAGGCGTTCCGGGTGGACGCGGGCCCGGCGGCCCCGGCGTTCCAGCTGCGGGGCGGGGGGATCCAGTACCACCTGCTCAGCAAGTACATCCCCGAGGCGCCGCAGGACCCTGCGGAGCTGCCGGTGAGCTGGCTGGTCGCCAACGGCTACCTGGAGCGGATCTACGTGCCGGCGTGACCCGGGGCCGCGAAACCGGATGAGACGGCGCGGCCGGACCGGGTGAGACCGGTCATGCGGGGCCGGATGAGGCGGAACCACGTCGGGCCGCCAGGACCGGAGCCCCGGCCGCGGCGTCAGGAACGCAGGTAGGCCAGCACCGCCAGGACGCGGCGGTGCTGGTCGCCGTCCTCGGCGTACAGGCCGAGCTTGGCGAAGATGTTGCGGATGTGCTTCTCCACCGCCCCCTCGCTGATCACGAGGTGCCGTCCGATGGCGGGGTTGGATCTCCCCTCCGCCATCAGGGACAGCACCTCGCGCTCGCGGGGGGTGAGGGAGCCGAGCGGGTCGTCGCGGCGGCGCCGCACCATCAGCTGGGACACCACCTGCGGGTCGAAGACCGTCCCGCCGGACGCCACCGCGCGCAGGCCGCCCATGAAGTCGTCCACGTCCACGACGCGGTCCTTGAGCAGGTATCCCACCGCTCCCCTGGCGTCGGCGAGCAGGTCGTCGGCGTAGGACACCTCGACGTACTGCGACAGGATCAGCACCGGCGCGCCGGGCACCCGGCGGCGGGCCTCGACCGCCGCCCGCAGTCCCTCGTCGGTGAAGCCGGGCGGCATCCGGACGTCCACCACCGAGACGTCCGGCCGGTGCTCCACGACGGCCCGCACGAGGGCGTCGCCGTCCCCCACCGCGGCGACGACCTCGCAGCCGAACTCCTCCAGCAGCCGGATCAGGCCCTCCCTGATGAGCACCGCGTCATCGGCCACCACTACCCGCACGGAACCTCCGCCACGATCACCGTCGGCCCGCCCACCGGTGAGTCCACCGTCAGTTCCCCGTCCACCGCCCTCAGGCGGTCGGCGAGGCCGGACAGGCCGTGCCCCTTGGCGACGTGTGCGCCGCCCACCCCATCATCCCCGATCGTGAGCATCAGGACGCCGCCGGTCCGCGCCAGCGTGACCGAGCACACCGTGGCGTGGCTGTGCTTGGCGGCGTTGGCAAGGGACTCGGCGACCACGAAGTAGACGGTGTTCTCGATGGCGGCGGCGAAGCGCCCGGTCACCTGGACGTCCAGCTCGACGGGGATCGTGCAGCGGCCGGCCAGCGCCGCCAGCGCCGGGGCCAGGCCCCGGTCGGTGAGGATCGGCGGCGCGATGCCGCGCGACAGGGCGCGCAGCTCGTCGAGGGTCTCGCGGGTGGAGGTGATGGCCTGGCCGAGCATCTGCTCGACCGCCTGGGGGTCGCGCCTGAGCTGGCGCTGTGCCCGGGACAGGTCCATGGCCAGGGAGACCAGGCGCTGCTGCGGCCCGTCGTGGATGTCGCGCTCCAGCCGCCGCAGCGCGTTGGCCTCCGCCGACACCGCCGCGGCCCGCCCCTCGGCCAGGTCGTCGATGCGCTCGTGCAGTTCGGCGACGCTGACCAGCATCGCCCGGCCCAGCCCGGCCCGGACCAGCGCGCAGCCGCGCAGGACGAGCGGCAGGGTGAGGGCGAACAGCACGCCGATGCCGGTGTTGAACGCCACCTCCAGCCAGATGGCGTCGCCCAGCCCGAGCAGGTAGGGCAGTCCCTCGTTGCCCGGGATGGCGGCGATGACCCACCCGTAGATCGGATAGGTCAGGCCGAGGATGGTCCCGGCCCACCAGGTCACCGTGAAGACGAAGGTCACGATCGCGATGGGGAAGGACACGATGCCGTAGAGCAGGTCCAGCCATGACTGCCCGCTGGTCAGCGGGTTGACGATCCGGCGGAGCCGCCCGGCGCCCTCCGGGGCGGGCCGGTAGCGGGGCCGGGCCAGCGGGCGGCCGAGCACCTCCGGCAGCATCCTCCGCTCGGTGTCGGCCAGCCCGCGCGCCGCCAGCAGCGTCGTGGCGAGGATCGGCACGCCGATCCACACCACCGCGGTGCCCACCCCCGCGGCGAAGCCCGCGACCATGAGGGAGAAGAAGACGATCGAAATGGGGAAGCCGGCGAGCAGGTAGCGGGTGTCGGCGCCGGCCCGGCGCAGGAGCGGTCTCATACGGCCAACGGTAGGTGCGGGGGGCATGGCCGATCGAGCCGGTGTGCAGGTGTACGGGGGTGGGGCCTGCCCTACCCCCGGCGCGGAGGCGGCCCGCACCCGAAGACTGCTGCGGGCGTCACTGCGCCGGGCGGGGGCCGCGCGGGAGGGTCGGGACATCCCCTTTTCGAGGAATCGAGGCCCTCCCTTGACCGCCGTGATCCCCCTCCTCGCGGGCCGTACGGCGCCGCGGACCGCCCCGGCGACGGCACCCGCGGCCGCGCCGGTGACCGCGCCGGCCGGTCGTCCCGCACCCGGTCCGGTGCCGCCCCGGCGCACGGCGTCCGGGCCGCCGCCCGGTCGCCCCGCGCCCGGCGCGGAGCCCGGCCGCGACCTGTTCGTCGACGTGCTGCGCCTGCTCGGCATGGCGCTGGTGGTGCTGCAGCACTGGAGCATGCCGGTGCTGTCCTTCGGCGACGGCAGGATCACCACCGGCAACGCGCTCGCGTCCGGGAACATGTGGCTGGTCACCTGGGTCAGCCAGGTCATGCCGCTGATCTTCTTCGCCGGGGGCGCGGCCGGTGCGATCTCCTTCGGCCGCGCGGCGCGGCGCGGTCTTCCGGCCCCCGCCTGGGTCGCCGCCCGGCTGCGCCGCCTGGTCCTGCCGGTGGTGCCGCTGGCCGCGGTCTGGCTGCCGCTGCCCCACCTGCTGCTCGCGATGGGCCTGCCGGAGCAGCCGGTGCTGACGGCCGCGCGGCTGGCCGGGCAGCTGCTGTGGTTCCTGGCGGTGTACGTGGCCGTGGTGGCGCTGACCCCGCTGCTGGTCAGGCTGGACGCGGCGTACGGGCTCCGGGTGCCCGCGGCGATGGCGGCGGGGGCCGTCGTGGTGGACCTCGTGCGCTTCGCCGGCGGCCTGGAGGCGGCCGGGTACCTCAACATCGCGTTCGTCTGGCCCGCGATCCACCAGCTCGGCCTGCGGTACGCCGCGGGCCGCCCGCGCCGCCCCTGGCTGATCGCCCTGGCCGGGTACGGCGCGGCCGCGGTGCTGGTGGCCGCCGGCCCCTACCCCGGCAGCATGATCGGGATGCCGGGCGCGGCCGTCTCCAACATGGCGCCGCCCACCCTCGCGCTGCTGGCGGTGGGCGCCGGGCAGGTCGGCCTGACCCTGGCCCTGCGTCCCTGCGCGATGGCGTTCGCCCGCCTCCCCGCGGTGTCCAGGGTGCTCGCCTGGACCGGCCCGCGGATGATGACGGTCTACCTGTGGCACATGAGCGCCCTGTGCGTCGTCACGGCGATGGTCGTGGTGGGCCTGGGGATCTCCACCCCGGAGCCGGGCGGCCCGGCCTGGCTGGCGGGCTGGCCCCACTGGCTGCTGCTGCTCGTCCTGGCGCTGTGGCCGCTGCTGCGCGCCTTCTCCCGGTTCGAGACGCCACGGCCGGCCACGCCGTACACCGGGGGGACGGTCCGGATCGCGGTGGCGGCGGGGCTGGCCACCGCGGGCCTGCTCCTGTTCACCGCGTTCGGCTTCGTGCCGGGACCGGCGCCGCTGGCCGGCGCGGGGCTGCTGCTCTCGGCGCTGCTGCTCGGCCGTACGGCCGCGCCCGCCCGGCGGAACGCGGCGCCCGCCCCCGGGACCCGGCGGTGATCCGCGGGGCCCGTACGGCCGGCGTTCCCGCCGAAACGTGACCCGATCCGCCCCCCACTGGTCCGACCACCGCCGGTTCTTCGGCAGTATTGAACCGTGAGCCTTGTAGATCGCCTGCCAGAAGAGATCGACGCCGACCCCGACACCATCTTCGACGCGTTCGTCGCGTGGAACTCCGAGCGGGGGCTCACCCTCTATCCCGCCCAGGAGGAGGCGCTGATCGAGGTCGTCTCCGGGAACAACCTGATCCTGGCCACGCCCACCGGGTCGGGCAAGAGCCTGGTGGCGGCCGGCGCCCACTTCACCGCCCTCACCCGGGACGTGCGCACCTTCTACACCGCGCCGATCAAGGCGCTGGTGTCGGAGAAGTTCTTCGACCTGTGCGCGGTGTTCGGCACCGAGAACGTCGGCATGATGACCGGCGACGCGAGCGTCAACCCGGGCGCGCCGATCATCTGCTGCACCGCGGAGATCCTCGCCAACGTCGCGCTGCGCGACGGCGCGGCGGCCGACATCGGCCAGGTCGTGATGGACGAGTTCCACTTCTACGCCGAGCCCGACCGGGGCTGGGCCTGGCAGGTGCCGCTGCTGGAGCTGCCGCACGTGCAGTTCATCCTGATGTCGGCGACGCTGGGCGACGTCAGCATGTTCGAGGAGGACCTCACCCGGCGCACCGGCAGGCCCACCGCGGTCGTCAAGAACGCCGAGCGGCCGGTCCCGCTGGTGTACTCCTACCGCCTCACCCCCCTGCACGAGACGCTGGAGGAGATGCTCGCGACCGGCCAGGCCCCGGTCTACGTCGTCCACTTCACCCAGGCCTCGGCCATGGAGCGGGCGCAGGCGCTGATGAGCATCAACATGTGCTCCAAGGCCGAGAAAGAGGCCATCGCCGCGCTGATCGGCAACTTCCGCTTCACCACCCGCTTCGGCCGCGCCCTGTCCCGCCTGGTACGGCACGGCATCGGCGTCCACCACGCCGGGATGCTGCCGAAGTACCGCCGGCTGGTGGAGCGGCTCGCCCAGGCGGGCATGCTGAAGGTCATCTGCGGCACCGACACCCTCGGCGTCGGCGTCAACGTGCCGATCAGGACCGTGCTGTTCACCGCGCTGAGCAAGTACGACGGCACGAAGGTGCGCCGGCTGCGCGCCCGGGAGTTCCACCAGATCGCCGGGCGGGCCGGCCGGGCGGGCTTCGACACGATCGGCTACGTCGTCTGCCAGGCCCCCGAGCACGTCATCGAGAACGAGAAGGCGCTGGCCAAGATCGGCGACGACCCGAAGAGGCGGCGCGGCTACGCCCGCAAGAAGCCGCCGGAGGGCTTCGTCGGCTGGAGCGAGGAGACGTTCGAGAAGCTCCAGCAGGCCGAGCCGGAGCCGCTCGGCTCCCGTTTCAAGGTCACCAACGCGATGCTGCTCGCGGTGATCAACCGCCCCGGCGACTGCTTCGCGGCGATGAAGCACCTGCTCACCGACAACCACGAGGACCGCAGGTGGCAGCGGCGGCACATCAGCCAGGCCATCGCGATCTACCGGTCGCTGCTGGCCGGCGGCGTGGTCGAGCAGTTCGCCGAGCCCGACGAGCAGGGCCGCCGGGCGCGTCTGACCGTCGACCTGCAGGAGGACTTCGCGCTGAACCAGGCGCTGTCCACCTTCGCGCTGGCCGCCCTCGACCTGCTGGACCTCGAGTCGCCGACCTACGCGCTGGAGGCGGTCTCGGTCATCGAGTCCATCCTCGACGACCCCCGCCAGATCCTGTCGGCGCAGCTCAACAAGGCCCGCGGCGAGGCCGTGGCGCAGATGAAGGCCGACGGCATCGAGTACGAGGAGCGGATGGAGCTGCTCGCCGAGATCACCCACCCGATGCCGCTGGCCGACGAGCTGCTGGGCGCCTACGAGACCTACCGCCGGGGCCACCCCTGGGTCGGCGACTACACGGTCAGCCCGAAGAGCGTCGTGCGCGACATGTACGAGCGGGCGATGACCTTCTCCGACTACGTGCAGTTCTACGACCTGTCCCGCTCCGAGGGCACGATCCTGCGCTACCTCGCCGACGCCTACCGCACGCTGTCACGGACCATCCCCGAGCACCTCAAGACCGAGGACCTCGTCGACCTCATCGAGTGGCTGGGCGAGCTGGTCCGCCAGGTCGACTCCAGCCTGATCGACGAGTGGGAGAAGCTGGCCAACCCCACCACCGAGGAGGGCGCGGAGCAGGAGATCGAGACGAAGCCGCGGCCGGTCACCGCCAACCCGCGTGCGTTCCGGGTGCTGGTCCGCAACGCGATGTTCCGCCTGGTCGAGCTGGTCGCCCTGGAGAAGGAGGAGGAGCTGGCCGAGCTCGCCCCCGACGTCGACTGGCCGGCCGCCCTCGACGCCTACTACGACGACCACGAGGAGGTCGGCACCGGCCCCGACGCCCGCGGCCCGGCGCTGCTGCGCATCGAGGAGGAGAAGGAGCTGTGGCGGGTCCGCCAGGTCATCGCCGACCCGGCGGGCGACGGTGACTGGGGCATCGACGCCCAGGTGGACCTCGCCGCCTCCGACGAGGAGGGCCGCGCCGTCGTCCACGTCACCGGCCTCAACCGGCTCTGACCCGGCCCTGACCGTCTCCGGCGGCCGGTCCCGGTCCTCCGCGTGGGTCCTCCGGCCGTTCCGGGGCGGCCGGAAACACCCGGCGGGGCCGAGAGAATAGGGGCATGAGTGACGACGCGATCAGGCAGGTGCTGGGCCTGCTCTACCAGGAGGACACGCTGCGGACGCTGGCGGCGCTGACGCTGAACGGCGAACCCGAGGATTCGGGACTCGGCAAGGAGGCGTTACGCCGGGCGCTGGACCGGCTGGAACGCGGGGGCCTGGCCGTACGGGACGACGACGGCCGGTGGACGGTGCGCAGGGAGCGGTTCCGCGAGCTGCTGCACACCACGGCCAGGCCCGCCGAGCCGTCCTCCCCCGAGGAGAAGGTGCTGCGGTCGTTCCTGGTGGACGGGCGGCTGCGGGCGATCCCCACCAAGCGCGACAAGCAGATCATCGTGCTCGACTACATCGCCCAGGTCTTCGAGCCGGGGGTCCGCTACCCGGAGAAGGAGGTGGACGTCGCGCTGCGCGCCTTCCACGACGACTTCGCGGCGCTGCGCCGCTACCTGGTCGACGAGGGGATGCTGGGCAGGGAGAACAACGTCTACTGGCGCACCGGCGGCTCGGTCGAGCCCTGAGCGGCGTCCGGCGGCTCCGCCGTACGGCCGGCCGGTCCCCGCACCCGGCCGGTCACGCCTCCTCCGCGGAGGCTCGCACCCCGGCCGGGTCCTGCGGGGGCGTCCCCGCCTCCGCAGGACCCGGCCCGCAGGGCCCGTCCCCGCCGGACCCGTCCCCGCCGGACCCCGCGGGGACGCGCAGCCGGTCGGCCAGCCGCCGCATCCGGCCGATGAGCTCGGGCGGCTCGTGAACGGTGAAGTCCAGGTCCAGCAGGCCGATGACCAGGGCCAGCCACTCCAGTGAGTCGCCCCCGGTGCGCAGCAGGCAGCTGTGCTCGTCGATCGCCTCCAGCCGTACGTGCTCGGAGGGCCACATCCGCTCGGCGGCGACGGCCAGGGGCGCGTACAGGGTGACCACCGCCCGGTGGCGGCTGATCGGCGCGACGACGGAACGCTCGACGTAACCCTCGGGCGGCTCCCGCGGGGTGAAGCGGACGCCGACCGCCCGCGCGCCGCTCATCCGGTCCACCCGGAAGGTCCGCCAGTCCTCCCGCCCGGCGTCCCAGGCGACGAGGTACCAGCGCCGCCCGGTGGACACCAGCCGGTACGGCTCGGCCAGGCGGGCGCTCTCGGCGCCGTCGCGGCCCCGGTAGCCGAAGCGCAGGCGCTCGCGGTCCCGGGCGGCCTGCGCCAGGACGGCGAGGGTCTCGGCGTCGACGGTCGGCCAGGGACGGGGCAGCGCGCCGGGCAGCGCCACGGTCTGGGTGTGCAGGGCGGCGACCCGGCGGCGCAGCCGGGAGGGCAGCACCTGCTCCAGCTTGGCCAGGGCGCGGGCCGAGGTCTCCTCGATCCCGGCCACCGTACCGGCCGCCGCGGTCCGCAGGCCCACCGCGATGGCCACCGCCTCCTCGTCGTCGAGCAGCAGCGGCGGCATCGCGGTCCCGGCCTCCAGCCGATACCCCCCGGCGGGGCCGCTGACGGAGCGGACCGGATACCCCAGCTCCCGCAGCCGGTCCACGTCGCGGCGCAGCGTGCGCGGGCTGACCCCGAGCCGCCCGGCGAGCTCGGCCCCGGGCCACTCCCGGTGCGCCTGGAGCAGTGACAGCAGCCGGAGCGTCCGTCCCGTGGTGTCGCTCATGCCTCCACGATCCCACCGATCGCGGCCGGAATCTGACCGCGACCCCTCGTAGCGTCGTCCGCATGAGTCACATCGAGATCACCGGCGCCCGGCAGAACAACCTGCGGAACGTCTCCCTGAAGATCCCGAAGCAGCGGATCACGGTCTTCACCGGCGTCTCGGGGTCGGGCAAGTCGTCTCTCGTGTTCGGCACGATCGCCGCGGAGTCGCAGCGGCAGCTCAACGAGACCTTCCCCGCGTTCGTCCGCAACCGCCTGCCGAAGTACGGCAGGCCGGACGCCGACCACATCGAGGGCCTGTCGGCCGCCGTCGTCATCGGCCAGCAGCGCATCGGCGGCAGCTCCCGCTCCACCGTCGGAACGGTCACCGACATCCACCCCCTGCTGCGCCTGCTGTACTCCCGGATCGGCACGCCGCCCGCGGGCTACTCCAACGCGTTCTCCTTCAACGACCCGGCCGGGATGTGCCCGGAGTGCGAGGGCGTCGGCCGGAAGGTGGCGCTGGACCTCGACCGGGCGCTGGACCGGACGAGGTCCCTCAACGAGGGCGCGATCCTCCTGCCGGGCTTCGGAGTCGGCACGTGGTACTGGAAGACCTACACCGCCTCCGGCCTGTTCGACAACGACAGGCCGCTGACCGGCTACACCCCCGAGGAGTGGGACCGGTTCCTGTACGGCGGCGGGACGACGGTCTCCATGGAGATGCGGAGCGGCACGGCCCCGCAGAGGTTCGAGGGACTGGTCGTCAAGTTCGACCGCCTCTACGTCAACCGGGACGGGGAGCAGACCTCCAGGCGGGAGGAGGTGATGGCGTTCACCTCCTCCCGGCCGTGCCCGGCGTGCCGGGGCGCCCGGCTCAACCCGGCGGCGCTGGCCTGCCGGATCGACGGCCGCAACATCGCCGAGCTGTCCGCGATGGAGGTCCGCCACCTCGCCGGGGTCATCGAGAGGATCGACGGCCCCGTCGCGGCGGCGGTGGTCCCGCCCCTTCTGGACCGGCTGCGGCACATGGCCGGCATCGGTCTGGGCTACCTCACCCTGGACCGGCCCACCGCGACCCTCTCCGGCGGGGAGTCGCAGCGGATCAAGATGGTCAAGCACCTCGGAAGCAGCCTCACCGACATGACGTACGTCTTCGACGAGCCCACCATCGGGCTGCACCCGCGCGACGTGGCGAACATGAGCGCGTTGCTGCGCGCGCTGCGGGACAAGGGCAACACCGTCCTCGTCGTGGAGCACGACCGCGACGTCATCGAGATCGCCGACCACGTGGTGGACGTCGGCCCGCGCGCGGGGACGCACGGCGGCGAGATCGTCTACGAGGGCGGCGTCACGGGCCTGCGCGAGGCGGACACCGTCACCGGACGGCACCTGCGCCGCGTCCGGCCGCTCAAGGAGAGGTTCCGCGCGCCGACCGGCGAGCTGACCGTCACCGGCGCGAACGTGAACAACCTGAGGGACGTCACCGTCTCCTTCCCCGCCGGGGTGCTCACCGTCGTCACCGGCGTCGCCGGGTCCGGCAAGAGCAGCCTGGTCAACGAGGCGTTCCTGACCGCGCACCCGAAGGCGGTGGTCGTCGACCAGTCCGCGGTCGGCACGTCGGTCCGCTCCACCCCGGCCACCTACACCGGTCTGATGACCGAGATCCGCAGGCTGTTCGCCGCCGCGAACGGGGTGAGCCCGGCGCTGTTCAGCTTCAACTCCGAAGGCGCCTGCCCGGCGTGCCGGGGCCTCGGCGTCGTCCACGTCGACCTGGCGTTCATGGACGGCGTCACGTCGGTGTGCGAGACCTGCCACGGGCGGCGCTTCCAGGAGGAGGTGCTGCGGCACACCCTGCGCGGCAGGTCGATCTCGGACGTGCTGGAGATGACGGTGAGCGAGGCCGCGGGGTTCCTCACCGAGCCGAAGCCGCGGCGGGTGCTGCGCTCGGTCGAGGAGGTCGGGCTGGGCCACCTCACGCTCGGCCGGCCGCTCAGCACCCTGTCCGGCGGCGAGTGCCAGCGGATCAAACTCGCCGGGGAACTCAGCAGGAGCGGCGGTGTCTACGTGATGGACGAGCCCACCACCGGCCTGCACATGGCGGACGTGGACCGGCTGATCGGAATCGTCGACGGGCTGGTGGACGCGGGCAACACGGTCATCGTCATCGAGCACGACCTCGACGTGGTCAAGAGCGCCGACTGGGTCGTCGACCTCGGGCCCGGCGGCGGCGACCAGGGCGGCGCCGTCGTGTTCGAGGGCACGCCCCGGGCGCTGCTGGAGGCGACCGGCTCCGTCACCGCGGAGGAGCTGCGCCGCGACCTGGCCCGATCGCGCTGACGCGCCGCCGCCCGCGGGTGCGGGCCGTACACCGGACCGGCCGGCCCGCCGTACCGCGAGCCGCCCGCCGTGGGTACGGCCCGCCGTACCGTGGGCCGGTCAGCCGTAGTACTTCTTCGCGCCGTCGTGCAGCGGCACGGGGTCGGTCTTCGGGGCGTTCTCCCGGGTGATGGCCTTGGCGGCCGGGTGGACCCTCTCCAGGTCGGCCTTGTGGTCGAACAGCAGCCTGGCCAGGTCTCCCGCCAGCTTGGCGTCCATCTTCTCGTTCACCACGAGGAGGTTCGGCACGACGATCGTGGACACGTCGGCCGGGGTGGCATAGACGTCCTTGGCGATGGTGCCCGCGGCGTAGACCGGGCCGTGCTCGGCCCGCATCGGCTCCAGCACGGAGTCCAGCGGGACGAAGACGACCTCGCCCTTCATACTGGTCAGCAGGTCGGTGATGCCGGGGGTGGGCAGCCCGCCGGACCAGACCAGGGCGTCGAGGGTGCCGTCCTTGATGCCCTGCACGCTCTCGGGCAGGCCCAGCGACTGGCGGGTGACGTCCGCCTCGGGATCGAGGCCCGCCGCCTTGAGCATGCGCAACGCGATGACCTCGGTGCCGGAGTTGGGCGATCCGGTGGAGACCCGCTTGCCCTTGAGGTCGGCGACGGACTTCACCCCGGAGTCGGTGGTGGCCACGACCTGCGTGTAGTTGTCGTACAGGCGGGCGAGCGCGCGGATCGGCTGGGGGGAGGTGAACGCCCCCTTACCCGCCACCGCGTCGGCGGCCGAGTCGGCGAGACTGAAGGCGATGTCGGAGTCGCCCTTGACCACCCGCTGGATGTTCTCCACCGAGGCGCCGGTCGCCTCGGCCGTCGCCTGGTAGCCGGGGAGGTTCTTGCCGATCTGGTCGGCCAGTCCGCCACCCAGGACGTAGTAGACGCCGGTGGTGTTGCCGGTGGCGATCGACAGCCGCCCGCCCTGGGCGGCGGTCCCGCCCGTCCCCCGCTCGGCCGACCGGTCGCCGCCGCAGCCGCCGAGCGTCAGCGCCAGCGTCCCGGCGGCCAGCACGGCCGCCACCCGTCTGAATGTCATGATCGTCTCTCCCGTGCTCGTGTGACGAGATGCAGTGCGATGGCGAGAGCGAGGACGCCCGCCCCGGCCAGGGCCGGGAGAGGCGACAGGAACAGCAGCAGGACCGCGGCCACCCCGCACAGCGCCCGTTCGACCGGCCCGGCTGGACCGGCCAGCCAGCCGCCGGTGGCGGCGGCCAGCGCGGCCACGGCGAGCGCCGAGACCGCCGCGGCGGCCAGGATCTCCCCTGCTTCGCCCTGGGCGAGCAGCGCCGAACCCGCCGGGGTCAGCACGAACGCGAACGGCACCAGGAACGCCGGAAGCGTGTACTTCCAGGTGGCCAGCATGGTCCGGTGCGCGTTGCCGCCGGTGATCGCCGAGGCCGCGAAGGCCGACAGCGCCGTGGGCGGGCTGACCTCCGACAGCACCGCGTAGTAGAAGATGAACATGTACGCCTCGGCCGGGGTGACCCCGAGGCCGGTCAGCGCGGGCCCGATGATCACCGCCGCGATGACGAACGACGCGGTCACCGGCACGGCCAGACCCAGGATCAGCACCGCCAGCGCGCACAGCAGCGCGGTGAGGAGGAGCTGCCCGCCGGAGGCGCCGACGATCAGCGAGCCGGCCTTGAGGCCCAGCCCGGTCAGGGTGACGACGGCGACGATCAGCCCGGCCGCGGCGCAGGTGGCCGCGACCGGCAGCACCCCCGTGGTGCCCGCGGCCAGCGCGTCGGCCGCCCGGCGCGGGGTCAGCCGGTGCTCGCGGTCCAGGAACGACAGCGCGAACGCCAGCAGGGTGGCGTAGACGACGGCGCGGAACGGCGACTGGCCCAGCGCCATCAGCACGACGATCACGAACAGCGAGCTGAAGTGGTAGCCGAAGCGGCGCAGCAGCGGCCACAGCCGGGGCGCGTCCACCTCGACCGTCCGCGTGCCGTACCTGCGGGCGTCGATCTCGATGGCCAGGAAGATGCCGAGGTAGTACAGGAGCGTGGGGATCGTCGCGTAGACCAGCACGGTCAGGTAGCTCACCCGCAGGTACTCGGCGATGATGAACGCCGCCGCGCCCAGCGTGGGCGGCGACAGGATCGCGCCGATGCCCGCCGCGGCGAGCACACCCCCGCCCTGCTCCGGCGGGTAGCCCGCCCGGCGCAGAATAGGCCAGGCGACGCTGCCCACGCTCACCGTCGTCGCGACGCCCGAGCCGCTGACCGTGCCGAGCAGGAACCCGGCGAGGGTGACCGTACGGCCCGGCGCCGAGCGGGAGCGGCGGAAGGCGGCCAGGGAGACGTCCACGAAGAACCTTCCCGCGCCGGAGTGGTCGAGGACGGCCCCGTAGATCGTGAACAGGATGATGTAGGTGGCCGCCACGTCCAGCGGCACGCCGTACACGCCGTCGGTGCCCATCACGGAGGCGACGATGATCCGGTCGATGTCGTAGCCGCGGTGCCCGACGACCCAGTCGATCGGCAGGTAGCCGCCGTAGTAGGCGTAGGCCAGGAAGAGCAGGCAGACGACCGGCAGGATCCAGCCGACGGTGCGCCGGCACGCCTCCAGCACCAGCAGCACGACGACCGCGCCCACCGCCACGTCGAGGCTCGTGGGGTCGGCGGCCCGCCGGATGAACCCGTCGAACACGACCAGCGGGTAGAGGCAGGCGGCGAGCGACAGCGCGGCGAGCGTCCAGTCGGCGATCCCCGGGCGGGCCCCGCCGCGCCGCCCCGGCCGGTAGCAGACGAAGGTCAGCGGCAGCGCGACCGCGAGGAAGAGCATCCGGTACGGCAGGACCTGCCCGGGACGGAACACCTGGTACAGCGCGTAGAGCGACAGGCAGAGCGCGACGACCGTGACGGCCGCGGCCAATCGGCCGGTCAGGCGCCGGGCGGGCCGCTCGGCGTCGAATTCGGCGATCAGGTCGTCGGTCGTGCCGGTCCCCGTGGGCGTGGTCTCCGTCAAACGCCGTCTCCAGCCGTGAGCCGCCGGGTCACTGACAGTGGATACCCGGGGAGCCGACGGCGGCCAGTCAAGGGAAGATCACATTATGATCACTTCCTCCGTCCGCGGCACGGCGAGGACCTTCGGCCGGCGGCTTCGTACGGCGGGCGGACGGTCGCACGCGCGCGAACGGGGAGGCAGGGGACGGAGCCGGGCGGACCCGGGGAAGGCGGGCGGTCGGTCAGCCGCCGGAGGTGTCGGTCTCCGCGTCGGCGCAGGGGACCGCCATCTCGTACGGGTCGTCCAGCCAGCCCGCGGGCAGGTGGACCCGGTCGCGCGGGTTGGTCTTGCCGCGCGGGGTGTCGGCCCCGTCGGGCCAGGGCTGGGCGGCGTCGAGCCCGGCCAGCCCCTCGCGCAGACCGGCGAGGGTGGAGGAGGTGGCCAGGCTGCGGCGCAGGTCGGCGCCGACGACGAATCCCTTGAGGTACCAGCCGACGTGCTTGCGGAAGTCCGCCACGGCGTGCTGCTCGTTGCCGAACGCCTCGGCCAGCAGGGTCGCGTGCCGGTCCATGGTCGCGGCCACCTCGCCCAGCGCGGGCCGGACGCGGTCGTCGCGGCCCTCGCAGGCCGCCGCCAGGTCCGCGAACAGCCACGGACGGCCCAGGCAGCCCCGGCCGACGACGACGCCGTCGCACCCGGTCTCGGCCATCATCCGCATCGCGTCGCCGGCGCTCCAGATGTCACCGTTGCCGAGCACCGGGATCTCCGGAACCGCCTCCTTCAGGCGGGCGATGGCCGACCAGTCGGCCGTCCCGCCGTAGTGCTGGACCGCGGTGCGGCCGTGCAGCGCGATCGCCGCGACGCCCTCCTCAACGGCGATCCGCCCGGCGTCGAGGTAGGTCAGGTGGTCGTCGTCGATGCCCTTGCGCATCTTCATGGTCACCGGGAGCGTCCCGGCGTTGCGCACCGCCTCGCGCAGGATGGCCCGCAGCAGGTTGCGCTTGTACGGCAGCGCCGAGCCGCCGCCCCGCCGGGTCACCTTGGGCACGGGGCAGCCGAAGTTGAGGTCGACGTGGTCGGCCAGGTCCTCGTCGGCGATCATGCGGACGGCCCGCCCGACGGTCACCGGGTCGACCCCGTACAGCTGGATGCTGCGGGGCTTCTCCCGCGGGCCGAACCGGATCATCTTGAGCGTCTTGGCGTTGCGCTCCACCAGCGCCCGCGTCGTGATCATCTCGCAGACGAACAGCCCGCCGCCCTGCTCACGACAGAGCGTGCGGAACGGCGCGTTCGTGATCCCCGCCATGGGCGCGAGCACCACCGGCGGCCAGACCTCGAGCGCTCCCAGCTTCAACGACTCCACCTCGTGTTTCTACCGTACGGCGCGCGGCGGTACGAATCGGCTCCGTTCTCTGCCCGGCCGCGACGGCTCCCGGCCGGGCAGAGGCCGGCCGGGAGCCGTGGGATGACGGTTACGCAACCACTCGGAAAACCCGCTAGAGTTCTCTCGTCGCCGCGGGGCGGAGAGCCCCGGCGGAAACACGCGGAAGTGGCTCAGTGGTAGAGCATCACCTTGCCAAGGTGAGGGTCGCGGGTTCGAATCCCGTCTTCCGCTCGGAAGCCTCCCCCTCCGGGGGCGAGGCGGCGGATCCGGGAGACCGCCCGATGTTCCGACCACGGCACGGACGATTAGCTCAGCGGGAGAGCGCTTCCCTGACACGGAAGAGGTCACTGGTTCAATCCCAGTATCGTCCACTCAAGAAATCCCAGGCCGATGGCCTGGGATTCTCTGTTTTCCCGGCCGATCCGCCAGGTCTCCCGGCCGGTCCGCCACGGCGACCGGCCGGCTCGACGCTCCCCTCGTACCGGCGGGCGACCGGCCGCTTCGGCGGCCCGCTCACACCGGCGGGCGACCGGCCGGCTCGGTGGACCGTCCGGAGTCCCATCGCCCGGCGAACCACCGGAGCGCGATGTTCCACGAGTAGCCGCGGCGGATCCGGTCGGCCACGTCGGCCGGCAGCGTGTCGAGGCCGTGGTGCAGCAGCCGCACCTCGGTGCCGTCTTCGACGGGATGGAAGGTCACCTCGATCTCCATCCGCCCGCCGGGGTTGACCAGGTCCGCCCACACGAGGCGATGCGGCGGCTCCCAGGCCACGAGCCTGCCGAGGTCGACGTGTCCGCCGTCCGACCACAGCTCGCGCAGGAAACCGTCCTCGAAACGGATGCCGACCGCCCGGCCGGGATCGACCCAGCTGTGCGGTCCGCGGACGTACCAGCCGTCGATCTCCTCGGTGAAGATCCGGAACGCCGCGGCCCGGTCCACCGGCACGGTGACCCCGGCCTGGACGGAGCCACTCACCGGCCGCCCCCCGCGCCGTCTTCCGCCCTGTCCTTCACGCCGTCCTCCGCGTCACCTTCCACGCCGTCCTCCGCGCTGTCCTCCGTGTCGTCTCCGGCCGGATTGGGCCGCCCGGCGGGCTCACAGCGCCCACCCGACTCGCCGGGCGAACGCCCATCCGGGAGGTACTCGGTCGAGGAGCGCTCGGCCGAGGAGGCGACGCGCTCCACATGATCCCGGAACGAACCGAGTTGCTCGGCCCAGAAGGCCTGCACCTGGTCCAGCCATGACTGCAGGTCCGTGAACGGCTCGCGGCGCAGCGCGTACAGCCGCACCCGGGCGTCCGCGTCACCGGACTCGGCGTGTACCAGGCCGCTCGCCCGCAGCACCCGCAGGTGCCTGCTGAGGGCGGGCGCGCTCATCCGGACGGCCTGCGCCAGTTCCCCGGCGGGCCGGGGCCTCTCACGCAGCAACTCGATCACCTTGCGCCTGGTCGGGTCGGCCAGCGCCGCCAGGGTGGCGTCCAATTGGTTCACGGTACTGTTAATTATTGCCCACTTTCGTTAATCTGTTAACAGTTAACGACAACGACGATTATCACGGAGGCCGGCACATGGCCGTCGAACTGGGGTACTACACGCTGTCCGTCACGGACCTCGACCGGGGAGCGGCCTTCTACGGCCCGCTGTTCGGCTGGGAGTTCAGGCGGGAACACGAAACGTACCTGCACGTCACCAACACCGCGGTCCCGATGGGCCTCAACGCGAACGGACCCTCATCGCAGCCCAACCTGTACTACTCCGTCGAGGACGTCGAGGCGGCCGTGGAGATGGTCCGTAAGCTCGGCGGCACCGCCGAGGAGATCTTCGACAGTAAGTCGGGGCGGGGCTGCGCCATCACCGACGACCAGGGCACCGTGATCAGCCTCTGGCAGTCCGCCCCCGGCTTCGGCTGAGCCGGACCCCACGGCCCGGCGGACGCCCGCCGGACACCCACCCGTCCCCGGGCCGCACCGGACCGGACCGAGCCGGACGGCCAGCGCGCCGAACGGGTCGTGAGCAGGCCCGCGCGGGGGCACGAGCCGTATCATTCACAGCGTGCCCCCAGCCAGCGGTCCCTCGGTCCCCCACCACGGCGACGCCGACGAACGCGCGCCCGGCGGGCCCGTACCCGGCCGCCCCGGTGGACCGGGACCCGATGCTTCCGGTGGACCGGTGCCCGGCGGTTCCGGCGCTCCCGGTGGACCCGTGCCCGGTGGGTCCGGCAGGCGGAACATGCCCGGCGGGCCCGCGCCGCGGATCACCCCGCTGAGCTTCGCGTGGGCGTTCGCCCCGCTGTACACCTGCGGGCTCGCGACCCCCTTCGTCATCGGCCACGCCGCCGTCAGGCTCCGGAGCCGCACGGCGGCCCTCGCCGCGGGCGCGTACGGCCTGCTGCTGTTCGTCTACGTCGTCGCCGCGGGCCTCCCCGGCAGCGGAGGCTCCCGGTACGTCCTGGCCACGGCGATCTGGGTCCTCGTGGGCTGGCTGGGCGGCACGGCGCACGCGCTGGTCCTCCGGCCCGCCGTCTTCGCGCCCGGCCCGGCTCCCACGGCTATCCGGCGACGTCCGCCGGGTTCCCGCCCCTCGGGTCCGGCACGCTTCGAACCTCCGGGCCGTCCTGGACAGGCCGGCCGCCCCGGGCAGCCCGGACAGCCTGATCTCTCCCGGCCCCTCGACGACTCCGGGCATCTCAGCCGCCCCGGATCCGCGGCGCGTCGCCCCGCGCATCCCGGCCAGACGTATCCTCCGCCACCGCGCCGGCCTCGTCCCCCGTCGCCGCAGGCCCAGACACCGCAGGCCAAGACACCGCAGCCTCCGCGGGCACAGCCCCAAGCACCCCGACCGCCGTCGGCGCGGCCCCAAGCGCCCCAACCGCCGTCGCCGGCGCCCCGGGCATCCGCCGTCCCGCCTCCGATGGCTTCCCTGGCTCAGGCCGCTCCGGCGCCTCCGCCGGCTTCCTCACCTTCGCCGGCTCCTCCGCCTCCGATGGCTCCCCCGGCTCAGGCTGCTCCCGCGCCTCCCCCGGCCTCCCCGGCTCCGCCTCCGCAAAGCGCACCCTTGCCGCCGCAAAGCGCGCCCGGCGGTCCGGTGCACGCCCCGTTCCCGCCGATCGGGCCGTACCTGCCGACGCGGCTGCTCGGCTCGGGCGGCCAGGGCTCCGTCTACCTGGCGAAGGGCCCGAACGGCGGGCCTGTGGCGGTCAAGGTCCTGCACGGCAGGCTGGTCGGCGGCCCGGACCAGCGCGAACGCTTCCTCCGGGAGGCGGAGATGGCCAGGCGGGTGCGCCCCTTCGCGACCGCGCGGATCCTCGACGCCGGGGTCATGGACGATCTGGTCTACATCGTCACCGAGTACGTGCCCGGCCCCTCCCTCGCCAAGCTGGTCTACGAGCAGGGCCCCCGGAACGGCGACAGCCTGACCCGGCTGGCGATCGGGACGATCGCGGCGCTCAAGGGGATCCACGCCGCGGGCATCGTGCACCGGGACTTCAAGCCGGCCAACGTCCTGCTCGGCCCGGACGGCCCCCGGGTGATCGACTTCGGCTTCGCCGGGGCGCTGGACCGGATGGCGATGGCCTCGGCGGACAACCTCAGAGGCACCCTGCCGTACATGTCGCCGGAGCAGATCTCCGGCGAGCGGGTCGGTCCGGCCTCCGACATCTTCAGCTGGGCCTCGACCATGCTCTACGGCGCCACCGGGCGGGACGCCTTCGAAGGCGGGTCGCTGCCGCAGGTCCACCGGATGCTCGTCAGCCACCATCCGGACCTGTCGGTGCTGCCTTTGGCCCTGCGCGGCGCGGTGGAGCGGTGCCTGGCGAAGGACCCACGGCAACGGCCGACGGCGGCCGAGGTGATGATGGCGATCACCAGCTGACCCGGAGCGTCCTCGGGCCGCGTCTCACACCGCCGCGGCGGCTACTCGGCGTCGGCCTCCTCGGCCCAGTAGGTGGTGGTCCATGCGGCGCCGCACCGGCAGCGCGACAGCCGGACCAGTTCTCCCTCCTCGCTCATGGACAGTCCATGACTGAGGCGGACGTGAACGTGTGTGCTCATGACGGATCGACTTCCGGTTGGTCATTGGACACCCCGGCCGGGCGCGGGTTCCTCCGTGCCTTCGGCGGATGCCGGACCACGGATACGGGCTCTTCCACGCCTGTCGGCGGATGCTGGGCGGTGGCCGTGGGCCGGACGGGGGAAGCTGCCTCTCCTGTCTACCTCATTCATGGGTCGAAAGTCACATTCACCTGGGCATTCAGCCTCTGGCCGGGGGCTACGGAGGCGTCGGGGAGGATTCCGCATTACGGCGCGCCCGGTTCCGGCTCACCTTCCCATGGGAAGAAGGCCCCGCACCGGAACCGTCACGACGCCTTCCGCGGGACGAGCCGTCTGATCAGCGGCCAGGCCAGGAGGACCACGAGAACGACGTAGATCGCGATGGACAGCGGGCCGCCGACCAGACCCGACAGGTCGCCGCCGGACAGTTGCAGCGACCGGCGGCCCTGGAGCTCCGCACGCGGACCGAGGATCACGCCGACGATCAACGGCAGCACCGGCAGCCCGAAGCGCCGCATCGCGAAGCCGAGCAGGCCCAGGAGGAGCAGCAGGACGAGGTCCAGCGGCTGGGAGTTGACCGCGTAGGCCCCCATGGACGCGAAGAACAGGATGCCCGCGTACAGGTAGGGCCGGGGGACGCGCAGCAGCTTCGCCCAGGCCGGCGCGAGCGGCAGGTTCAGGACGAGCAGCAGTAGGTTGCCGACGAACAGGCTCGCGATCAGCGTCCAGACCAGAGCCGGCTGCCGCTCCAGCAGCAGCGGCCCGGGCTGGATGCCGTACGACTCGAAGGCCGCGAGCATGACCGCGGCCGTCGCCGTGGTCGGCAGGCCGATGGCCAGCATCGGCACCAGCGTTCCCGCGGCGGAGGCGTTGTTGGCCGCCTCGGGCCCGGCGACGCCTTCGATGGCGCCGTGACCGAACTCCTCGGGCCGCCTGGCGAGCCTCTTCTCCGTCACGTACGAGAGGAAGGTCGGGATCTCCGCCCCGGCGCCGGGCAACGCCCCGAAGGGGAATCCCAGCGCGGTGCCGCGCAGCCAGGGCTTCCACGATCTGCGCCAGTCCTCGGCGCCCAGCCAGGGCCGGCCGACGGGGATGACCGGCATGTCCGTGCGCCGCATGTGCGCGGCCACCCACAGCGCCTCTCCCACGGCGAAGATCCCGACCGCGACGACGACCACGTCGATGCCGTCCGCGAGCTGCGGGATGCCCAGCGTGAGCCGCTGCCGGCCGGTGACCCCGTCGATGCCGATCAGGCCGATCACGAGCCCCAGCAGCAGCGAGGCGAAGCCGCGCACGCGCGAGGAGCCGAGCGTCACCGACACCGCGACGAAGGCCAGCAGCATGATCGCGAAGTAGTCGGGCGCGCCGAGGCCGATGGCGAACGCGACCACCAGCGGCGTCACGAACACGAGCAGCAGCGTGGCGATGGTGCCGGCGACGAACGAGCCGATGGCCGCGGTCGCGAGCGCCTGCGCCGCCCTCCCCGCCTTGGCCATCCTGTTCCCCTCGATCGCGGTGACGACCGAGGACGACTCGCCGGGCGTGTTGAGCAGGATGGAGGTCGTCGAGCCGCCGTACATGCCGCCGTAGTAGATGCCGGCGAACAGGATGAACGCCTGGGTCGGGTCCATGCCGTACGTCACCGGGAGCAGCAGCGCGACCGTCATGGCCGGGCCGATGCCGGGAAGCACCCCGACGGCGGTCCCGGCGACCACGCCGAGCAGCGCCATGAGCAGGTTGCCGGGGGACAGCACGTTGACGAACCCGTCGAGCAGGTTGCCGAGGTTGTCCATCACAGGATCCCCTGCAGCACGCCGGCCGGCAGATTGACCCCGAGGCCGATCGCGAACGCGTAGAACGTGGCCAGCGACAGCACGATCGCGATCACCAGTCCGCGCACGTGGTGCCTGTTGCCCAGGGCGAAGGCCGCCCCCCAGAACAGGACGGTCCCGCTGATGACCCAGCCGAGGGGCTCGATCAGTACGGCGTTGGCCACGAAGGCGCCCGCCAGCAGCAGGACCGTCCGCCAGTCCACCGCCGTGGACAGGTCCACGTCCTCACCGGCCTCGGGTTCGCCGCGGCCTCCCCTCGCGACGTCCACGCCGTACACGACCGCGACCGCCAGAAGGGCCACGCCCAGGAGCACCGGCACCGGGCGGGGGCCGATGGGATCGTTGCTGCTGGTCAGAGGGGCGATCCTGAGAGCGTCGACGATCACCAGCGCGCCCAGCAGGGCGAGGAACGCGCACACGCCGTACTGCGCGCGGTCCCCGTCCCGGGGCCCGCCGTCCGGCGAGGGCCTCTCGCTCAGCGAGAGCCGTTCACCTGCCCGCACGCCGACGTGGCCGTCCTCGCGCCCCTCCCCGGGCTCGCGGGCGGGCTCGTTTCCCCCGCTCATGCCAGTCCGAGCTCTGCGAGGATGGAGGCGACGCTCTTGTCCTGCTCGGCCAGATAGGCGGCGAACGCGTCACCGGTGACGAAGGAGTCGGTCCAGCCGCGCTTGGTCAGCTCGGCCTTCCACTGCTGCGAGTCGTGCATCCGGATGAGCGCGTCGGTCCACATCCGCCTGTCGGCGTCGCCGATGCCGGGCGGGGCCACGATCCCGCGCCAGTTCGTGAAGACCAGGTCGATGCCCGACGCCTTGAGGGTGGGGACGTCCTTCAGCACCGGGACCGGCTCCGTGCTGGTCACCGCCAGCACCCTCAGCTGACCGGCGTTCACCTGGTCCAGGAACTCGCTGTAGCCGCTCGCGCCGAAGCCGACCTTGTCGCCGAGGATCGCCGGCAGCAGTTCGCCGCCGCCGTCGTAGGAGACGTAGTTGACCTGCCGGGGGTCGATCCCGACGACCTTGGCCAGCCGCATCGGCAGCAGGTGGTCCGGCCCTCCCGGCGATGAGCCGCCGCCGACCGTGACCTTCTTCGGGTCCTTCTTCCAGGCGGCGACGAGGTCCTCGATCGTCCGGTACGGCGAGTCCTTCGACACGACGATCGCCCCGGCCTCCTCGATGAGCTTGGCGAGGGGGGTGGTCTGGGACAGCGTCGCCTCCGACTTGGACGTGTACGACGCGCCGACGACCCCCAGGCCCATCTGCATGGCCAGCTTGCCGTTGCCCTTCTCGTTGATCATCCGCTGGAGGCCCACCGTGCCGCCCGCGCCGGGAAGGTTGAACACCTGGACGCCCGAAGCGATCTTCGCGTCCTCCATGACCTTGGCCGCCGTCCGCGCGGTGGTGTCGTATCCCCCGCCGGGGGTGTTGGGCACCATGAGGCGCAGCCCGGTGACCGGGCCGCCGCCCGCCGCCGCGCCGGTTCCCTTCTCCGCCGTCGCGCCGCAGCCCCCCGCCGCCAGGGCCGACAGCGCCGCGAGGGCGGCGAGGAGAACGCTGATCCGGTTTCTCACAATCGTCTCTTTCCTGGTGAGAGGTTTCGGGCCATGATTATGCGAGTCGGGCGGCAGGCCGTCTTCCTTCTGTGAGCAGCGGAGATTGAGTTCATTGTGGTCGTCAACGACCCCCTCCTGAGGGAGGGGGCTTCCAGATGCGGCACCGTGCCTGGAAGCCCTGTGTTGACCAGCCCGTGTCGATCATGGTGAAGGAGGTGCCTTCGGTTGACGGCGTTTCACGCAGGTGAGCGGACCCACCAGGCCGTGCTTCCTCAGCGGCCTGCTCTGGAATCCGCGGGAGCAGACAACCCCCGGGGTGGGGACGAAACGGCTCGCGGACTCCCGGCTGTGCCGGGCACCGGCGTGGAACAGGGGCGAGGGGAGATCGGTCCGGGTGGCACCCGCCCGGACCGGCGTCACCCCGACGGCATTTCAGCGCCGGAGGGAGCGAACCGTGAGGTTCACCCGGCCGTGTTCGTTCTTGATAAGCACGGTCGTCCGCTTGATCCGTGTCATCCGGCCCGAGCTCGCCGCCTGCTGGCCGCGGGGCGGGCCGTGGTGATCCGGCTGAAGGATCGGACCCGCGCCGAGTCGGCCGTCCAGGGCGTCGCGGTCGGAGTCGATCCCGGCTCCCGACACACCGGTATCGCGGTGTTCACCGAACATGGCGGGAGAAGAGCCGGGAAGTACAGCATCCGGCTCGGCCATCGGGGATCGGCGATTCGTGACAAGCTCGCCACCCGCGCCGCCTACCGGCGGGGGCGACGTTCCCGCAACCTGCGCTACCGCGCCCCCCGTTTCCTCAACCGCACCAAATCCACCGGGTGGCTGGCGCCGTCGCTGCGCCACCGGGTGGAGACCACGATGTCGTGGGTGGGACGGCTGACCCCCTGGGCGCCGGTACGGGCCGTCCACGTCGAGCGGGTCTGTTTCGACACCCATGCTTTGTCGGCGGGCCGGCCGCTGGAGGGGGCGGAGTATCAGCGGGGCGCCCTGGCCGGATACGAGGTACGCGAGTATCTCCTGGTCAAATGGGGCCGAATATGCGCCTACTGCGGCGCGAGCGGTGTGCCGTTGAACCTCGACCACATCCATCCGCGCAGCCGGGGCGGCTCCGACCGCCTCAGCAACCTCACCTTGGCCTGTATCGCGTGCAATCAGGCCAAGAACACCACCCCGATCGGAGAGTTCCTCAAGACCAAGCCCGCCCTCTTGGCGAGGATCCTCGCGCAGGCGAAGACTTCGCTGCGGGACGCGGTGGCGGTCAACGCGACCCGGTGGGCGCTGTGGCGGGCGCTGGAGACGACCGGGCTGCCGGTGCACGCCGCCTCGGGTGGCCGTACGAAGTGGAACCGCTCCCGCACCGGCGCGCCGAAGTCCCACACCCTCGACGCCTTGCACGTCGGCGACCTGGAAACCGTCATCACCTGGCCGTCGATGGTCCTCATCGCGCGCGCGACCGGCCGTGGCGTCTACTGCCGCACCCGCACCGACCGCTACGGCTTCCCCCGGCTGCGGCTGCCCCGTACCAAACGCTTCAAGGGTTTCGCCACCGGCGACCTGGTCCGCGCCGCCGTGCCGAGTGGCAGAAACACCGGGACGCACATCGGCCGGGTCGCGGTCCGCTCCACCGGCAGCTTCAACATCACTACCCGGCACGGCACCGTGCAGGGCATCAGCCATCGGCATGTCCGGTTGCTCCAGCGCGCCGATGGCTACGGCTACACCGCTGAGCCCGAAGCGCGGCACCGTGCCACGTTTCCCATCGGCCCTGAAGGACCGGGTCTTCACGCTGAAGGTAGTTGATGAGATCGCGTGGCCCGACCCTGGCGGGCGAGTTGCTGGCCCTGCAGCTCGTCATCGTCGTGGTGGTGCTGTTCGCCGTCGGCGCCATCTCGCTGGCCCAGTCCGAGGCGACCTTCGACCGGGTCGAGGGGCGCCGGGTGACGGCGCTGGCCGAGCAGCTGTCGTGGAACCCTCTGGTCCGCAGCCAGATCGACCAGCCGGCGCCCGCCGAGGTGCTCGCCCCGCTGGTGCAGTCGACGCTCACCGAGTCCGGCGTCACCTCCGTCTCGATCGCCGACGTCGGCGGCAGGATCGTCGGTTCCTCGGACGCCACGCTGCTCGGGACGCCACTGCCGCTGAGCGCTCCCGGAGCCGCCCGGACCCGGGGCTGGTCCGGTTACCTCCCGGTCGGCGGGACCCGTGAGCTGGTCGCCCAGGTCCCGGTGCTGGGGGCCGAGCCGGAGGACCACGGCCGCCACCTCGGGACCGTGATGATCGGGGTCGCCGCTCCCACCGCATGGCAGCGTCTGGTCGGCGCGTCGTCCTACCTGCTGGTCCACCTGGGGGTCGCCAGCGCGCTGGGGGTGCTGGGCTCCTGGCTGCTGGCCCGGCGCATCAAACGGCAGACCCTCGGCATGGAGCCGCGCGAGATCGCGGGGCTCGCCGAACACCGGGAGGCCATGCTGCACGGCATCGCCGAAGGCGTCGTCGCGCTCGACCCGCAGTTGCGGCTCACGCTGGTCAACGACATGGGCCGGACGCTGCTGGACCTCCCCGGCCACTGCGTGGGGATGACCCTGCGGGCGCTCGGCGTCGAGGGGCGCCTGTACGACGTGCTCGCCGGGAACGAGGAGGCCCGCGACGAGATCGTCATCCACCGTGGGCGGGTGCTGGTCATGAACCGGATGAGCGTCGTCAAGGACGGACGGCGCCTCGGCTCGGTGACCACCCTGCGCGACCGGACCGAGCTGGCCCAGCTGGAGCGCGAGCTGGGGTCCTTCCGCAGCTCCACCGAGCTGCTGCGCGCCCAGGCCCACGAGTTCGCCAACCAGCTCCACGTCATCTCGGGACTGATCCAGGTGGACGAGCACGACGAGGTGGTCCGGTACATCCGGGCGCTGAGGAAGCACCGCGAGTCCCTCGACCTGGCCCTGGCCACCAGGGTCCGTGACAACGCGGTCGCCGCGCTGCTGACGGCGAAGTCCGCGCTCGCGGCCGAACGCAGGGTCGAGCTCCGCCTGTCCGACCGCACCACCCTGGACCGGCTGGACCCGGTGGACGCTGCCGACGTGGCGACGGTGACGGGCAACCTGGTCGACAACGCCATCGAGGCCGCGGTCGACGTGGCGGGCGCCGCGGGCGGCGAACCGGAGGCGTGGGTGGAGGTCGAGCTGCGTCAGGACGCCTCCAGTGTCGAGATCGTGGTGCGCGACTCCGGTCCGGGCGTCGCCCCCGAGCTCGCCCGGGAGGTCTTCACCCGGGGTTTCACCACCAAGGCCGCGCTGGGGGGCGAACGAGGGATCGGCCTGGCGCTCACGCAGCTCGTCTGCCGCCGCCGCGGCGGTGAGGTGGCCGTCACCAACACCGCCGACGGGGCGATGTTCACCGCCCGGATGTCCGTCGGCCGCGTGCCCCGGGAACTGCTGGAGGCGTCCCTGTGATCGACGTGCTCGTCGTCGACGACGATTTCATGGTCGCGAGGATCAACAGCGGGTTCGTCGGCAGGGTCGGCGGGTTCCGCGTGGTGGGTACGGCCGGCACCGGGGAGCAGGCCCTCACCCGCGTCGGTGAGCTGCGTCCGGACCTCGTGTTGCTCGACCTCTACCTGCCCGACGTCTTCGGGCTGGACGTCATCAGCCGGATCCGTGCCGGGGGCCACGACTGCGACATCATCGTGATCAGCGCGGCGCGCGAGATCGAGGCGGTCCGCGGCGCCGCCCGGCGGGGGGTGAACAACTACCTTCTCAAGCCGTTTGACTTCGACGACCTGCGCGTACGGCTGGAGCGGTACGCCGCCCGGCGGACCGAGCTGGGCGGCGTGGTCATCAGCAGCCAGGCCGACGTGGACCGGGTCCTCGCCGGGGCCGGGCCGTCGCCCTCCCCGGTCCTGCCCAAGGGCATGAGCGTGGAGACGGCGGAGCTGGTCCGGCGGGAGCTGTGCGCGGCGGACGGCACGTTGTCGGCCGGTGAGTGCGCCTCCCGCGTGGGCATCTCCCGGGTCAGCGCCCGCCGCTACCTGGAGCACCTCGTCACCCTGGGACACGTCCACGTCTCCCTGAAGTACGGTGCCGCGGGACGCCCGGAACGCCGCTACCGGTGGGACCGCCCCCGGTGACCTCCCTGTCCCCCTCCCGTCAGCCCCCTCCGGCGTCGGAGGCGTCAGCGGTCGCCCGGGATGACGGCCAGGGGTCCGTCACGGGTTCGCCCAGGCTCAGGAGTCGAGAGCTCAGGGAGAGTCGAGAGCTCAGGAGCAGTCGAGAGCTCGGGAAGGATCGAGGGTGACGCTCACGTCGAGCCCTCCCGCCGGGAGGGGCCGGATCTCCAGCGTGCCCCGGTGCGCCTCGACGATGGCGGCCACGATCGACAGGCCCAGCCCCAGGCCGTCGCCACCGGCTTTCCTGCCGGCGTCCAGGCGCTGGAAGGGCTGCAGGAGCACGGGAAGCCGGTCGGCCGGGATCACCGGACCGCTGTTGGCGACCCTGAGGGCGGGTCGTCCGTACCGTACGGCGGTCTCCACCCTCACCCACCCGCCGGGGACGTTGTGCCGCAGAGCGTTGTCCAGCAGGTTGCCGGCCAGACGTTCTACCAGGGCGCGATCGCCGGAGGCGGGTGCCCGCCGGAGATCGGACTCGACGCGGGGGTCCGGACCCTCACGGTGGCCGACGGCCCGACCGGCGATCTCGGCCAGGTCGAAGGACTGCCGGTGACGCAGTCCCTGATGGCTGCGGGCCAGCGTGAGCAGCGCCTCGATGAGCCGCTCCTGATCCATGCCCGCGGCCAGCACGCGTTCCAGGACCTTCCGCAGGGACTCCGCGTCGGCCGCCGGGTCGGCGAGCGCCACCTCGGCCATGGCCCGCTGCAGCGTCAACGGGGTGCGCAACTCGTGGGAGGCGTTGGCGACGAACCGCCGCTGAGCGGTGAACGCGGCCTCCAGCCGGTCCAGTAGCTCGTCGAAGGTGTCGGCCAGCTCTTTGAGCTCGTCGTCCGGTCCGGACGCGGCCAGCCGCCGGTCGAGCCGGTCGGCCGTGATGCGCCGGACCGTGGCGGTCATCTCCCCCAGCGGCCGCAGCACGCGGCCGGCCATGTGCCAGCCCAGCGGCACCGCCGCGAACGCCATGACCACCAGTGCGATCAGGGAGTTGACCAGCAGCCGGCGCAGGTGCCCGGCCTGCGCCGTCGTGGACGCCTGGGCCGGCGGTACGGGTCCGCCGGGCGACGCGGGGGCGACGGGCGCCCCGGGAAAGGGGGAGAACTCGACCAGGACGTAGATGAGGGCGACCAGCAGCACCCCCGCCACCAGGAACAGGCCGGTGTAGAGCAGGGCCAGGCGCAGCCGTACCGTCCGTCTCATATCCGGTATCCGGCCTGCGGGACCGTCTCGATCAGCGGCGGGTCGCCCAGCTTGCGGCGCAGCCTGCTGACCGTCACCTTCACGGTCTGCGTGAACGGGTCGGCGAACTCGTCCCAGCACCGCTCCAGCAGTTGCTCGGCGGAGACCACCGCGCCTCCTGCGGCCATGAGCAGCTCCAGTACGGCGAGTTCCTTGGGGCTCAGCGACAGCCGGCGCCCGTCACGGGTGGCGATCCTGGTGGCCGGGTCCAGCCGCAGGTCACCACGGACGAGCACCGGCGGGAGCGCCGGGCCCGCCCGTCTGACCAGCGCCCGGATCCGGGCGACCAGCTCGGCGAAGGCGAACGGTTTGGGAAGGTAGTCGTCGGCTCCGATGCCCAGCCCGGTCACCCTGTCCTCGATCGTCCCCGCGGCGGTGAGCATCAGCACCCGCGCCGGATGGCCTGTGCCGACCAGCGACCTGCACACCTCGTCGCCGTGCAGACCGGGCAGGTCCCGGTCCAGGACGACCACGTCGTAGTGGTTGACCGAGGCGCGGTCGAGCGCGGCGTGGCCGTCCAGCGCGACGTCGACGGCCATGCCCTCACGGCGCAGCCCCGTGGCCACCGTCAGGGCCAGCTCCTCGTGGTCTTCGACGATCAGCACCCTCATGATCTCCAGCATCCTCGTCGCCCGGTTACAGCGGGGTGACCGTCACCGTTGCGGTCCTGTAACCGGCCCTCGGCTTGTCTGGACCCATCGATGGAGACGAAGGGAGCGATCATGTTCGGTTCGACGATCGGAAAGGTGGTCCTCGCCGCCGCGGTGCTCGCGGCGGGAGCGGGCTGGGCGGTGGTCACCTCCGCCGAGGATCCCGCGGACGGCGGCGGGACGTTCACCGCGTGCATGCGTTCGCACGGGTCGCCCGGCTTCCCGGAGGTCTCGTTCTCCTCCGACGGGCTGGTCAACCTCGACATCAAGGGAGAGCGCGTCGACGCCGTGTCCCAGAAGTACGGGGCGGCGGTGAAGGCCTGCGAGCCGCTGCTGCCGGCCGGTTCCCGGCTTCCGGGGGCGCCCGCCGCGCCCGCCGCGCCGTCCGCCCCGGTGCCGCCCTCCTGAGGTTCCGCGAGAGGAGCCGGCCCGCGTGCCGGCGCGACGGCGGGTGCCGGGGCGGCGGGCGTCATAACCGGTGTGATCCAGGATCATGATCCGTTAGCGTTCGTACCCGGCACCCGTCCTGAACCCCCTGGAGGCCCGATGTTCGCCCTGCCCCTCACCGAGCACGCCGAGCTGCGGCCGCTCGACCCCTGGAGGGCCGAGGAGTTCCTCGCCCATCTGGATCGGGCGCGCGAGCACATCACGCCGTGGGTCTCGCCCCTGTTCGCCGCCTCCGACGTCGCCGGGGCCCGCGCCCTGTTGCAGCGCTACGCCGACAGATGGGCCCAGGACGCGGGCGGCATCTGGGGGATCTGGCTGGAGGGAACGCTCGTCGGCGGCGTGCTGTTCGTGTCGTTCGACGCGGCGCTGGGGCTCTGCGAGGCGGGCTGCTGGCTGGAGCCCGCCGCCGAGGGGCGCGGGCTGGTCAGCCGCGCCGCCGGGCAGATCATCGACTGGGCGGTGACGGAACGCGGCATCCAGCGCGTGGAGTGGCGGACCAATGCCCGCAACACCCGCAGCGTCAACGCGGCGAAGCGGCTGGGCATGTCGCTCGACGGCACCCTGCGCCAGGTGTATCCCGGCGACGGCGGCCGCATCGACATCCAGATCTGGTCGGTACTGGCCGAGGAGTGGCGGACGCGTGAGGCACGGGCGACCGCGGAACGGGCCGGTTCAGCGAACTGACGACGGTCCCTCGAACCCCGGAGCCAGGGCTCGCCTCCGGGGTCACGACCCGCTTCCGTACGGCGCGAGGTCCGTGGAGAAGACCCGCCTGTACCACTCCAGGTCGTCGAAGCTCCTGGAGTAGAGGGTTACGTTCCCGTCGAGCGCGTCGTCCAGGGCGGCCCGCACATCGGCCACGCCGACGAAGGTCCAGGTGACCGTCTCGCCGTACTCGTTGGCGTAGGACGTCTCCTCCTCCCGCCCCTGCGCCTCCGCCGCCGCGCGCGCCAGGTCGAGGGATCCGGCACGGATCAGCGCGATGTCCTCGCTGAACCGCGGAGGGTCGTAGCCTCCGCCGACCTCGGTCCTAAAGACCAGAACCGCGATGTACGGACCATCAGAACCGCCGTTCACGGACACGTCCCATTCCTCCACGACGACAACGCGCTCCACTTCGGGAAACGCGGTCCGGTGAGAAGCCGCCGATGTCCGGTCACCTCATCGAAGCCGAAGACGTCGGCTGACACCCGTCCACCTCATCACGAACCACCATTTGATCCCCTGCATCCGCTCCCGCCTGCTCAGCCAGCCCGGCAGACGGGAGTGCGACACGAAGATCCAGACGTCGGAGAGGACGGTGCCGGTGTACTCGCGGACCTCCCGGGCGGGGTCACGCAGCAGTCCGCGGACGGTCTCCAGCGTCGTGTCATCGATCTCGCCCGTACGGCGGACCATGTGCGACACGGCGGTCAGCCCCAGGCAACGGAGTTCACGCTGATCGGAGGCGAGTGCTCTTCGGGCCCGAGGGGCGATGGCCTCGGCGTCGGGATGGCACAGGGACAACCCGACCACGACCCTGCCGATCTCGGGGTCGCTCCGCTCGAAGGCCGCATCGACCCGCGCCGCGCACTCCACCGGATCATGCGGGAGATCTCCCCAGTCCATCGGCCCCCTCCCACGATCTTCCTCTGAGTTCAGGCTGCACGACGACCGGGCTGAAGACCACCGAATTCCGGGTACGGCCCCCGCCGCATTCGTCCCGGCCGGGCCGCAGGGCCCGGACCTGGGCGGAGGCTCAGATCAGGCGCCTGATCTCGCCGTAGGTGCGGTAGAAGCCGCCCCGGCCGGAGGGGCGCACGTCCTCGACCAGGTAGCGGGCGCCCGCCTCGCGGATGGCCTTGGGGAACTGCACGTTCCACGACTCGTAGCCGGGGCTGACCACGTGGACGCGCAGGCGCTCGCCCTCGCGCACGCACTCCACGACCACGCCGTCCCCGGGGTGGGTGACCGTCTCCAGCACGACGGACGGCTCCACCGCCGTGAGCGAGGCGGCCGCCTTCACGTCGACGCGCTCGGGCACGCTGCCCCCGCAGGCGGCGGCGATCGCCGCCTCGCTCGCGTCGATGCACGCCAGGGAGCCGTCGGTGGTGACGATGTACAGGCGCTCGTCGAAGAACTGCATGGAGAAGGCCGACCCGCAGCCGGTGCCGAGCTTCCACAGCCGCTCCCCCGACGCGGCGAAGCAGTACACCGACGAGTGGCCGTCACCGGCGAAGACGTAGCGGCCTCCGGGCGAGGTCGCGCAGGAGTAGACGGGACCGTCGCACCGGTAGACGGCCTCGACGCGGCCGTCGCTCTTGGCCAGCCGGTGGACGGTACGGCGCGCGGTGCCGGCGTAGACCGCGTCCCTCTCCTGCCAGCCGAACAGCACGTCCCGCACCTCCGGCGTCTGCCACACGAGGGTGCCGTCGGCGTCGTAGCGCGCCACGCCGTCCGAGTGACCGTGGTAGACCGCGTCCTCGTCGCACCGGACCATCCAGGCGGAGTCGCCGCGGCCCGCGCGCGCCCACTGGAGCTCGTCCTCGTAGTCGATCGTGGTGATCCGCCCGGCCCGGTCGGAGACACCGAGGACGCCGTCGTGGATGTCGAGCCAGTAGATGTCGACGTCGGCGGCGATCTCGTAGGCCGCCCTGGGCACCTTGCCGCTCAGGTCGTACACCGTGCCGTCATCGCACCCCGCGTAGATCCAGAAGTCGTCGGCCACGATGCACTTGACGCCCTCCGGCAGCCGGAAACGGCCGGTCACGGTGCCGGAATGGGTGACGGTGTAGACGTCGCCACGCTGGTTCCCGACCCAGCAGCGCTCCTCGTCCACGAAGATGCCGAACGCGGCGGAACCGCTGTCGAAGCGCCACAGGACCGGCGCCTGCCGGGCGGTGGAGCGGGTGCTGACGATGATCCTCCGGGTGACGGGCCTGCGCTGCCGCATCCCGCGCACGGCGGGCGCGTAGCCCTTGCGCATCTTCTCGCCGACCTTCTTGGCCGCCGCGGCCCGGGCCTTCTCCGCTGTCGGGAAGTCGGTGACCCTGGTCTGCCCGGCCTCGCCGATGCGCCCGTACGTGATCGTCACCTGCGTCCCGGACACGGTCGCTTCGTAGAACTTGTGCGCTCCGCCGCCGTCCTCGGACAGCTCAAGGTACGTCATAGCCGTTTTCTCCAGGTAAGCCCAGTTCGATCAACCGGTCAGGAGGCTAGGGCACCACGACGACAGTTTTCCGGCCGCGAACCCACGGAAGGGACGCCCCAGATCTCCGGTGGGGCCCGAGGGGCGTCACCCGGAAACGCCGCCGAAGCCGATCTCGTTGCCCTCCGCGTCCCGGTAGGTCACCTTGGTCACACCGCCGTCGTACGTCTCACGCCTGGCGGGCTCGACGCCTCGCCGCGCGATCTCGGCGACCCGGTCATCCAGGTCGTCGACGAACGACAGCACCAGGGCGTTCCCCGCCCGTTCCGGGTCCTGAACGATGTAGACGTACCGGTTCTCGGCCACCTCCCACACCGCCTCGACGTCGTTCGGCAGGAACGAGGGCCCCCGGCCGAAGAGCCGCTCGTACCACGGCAACGCCGCGGCGCAGTCGGTGACGGGGATGCCGACGAAGAGGTCACGTGCCATGCCGTCCTCCGTACGGGGCCGAGGTGTCGTCGGCACTGATTCTGACAGCGCCGGAAACCCCTCGGCACCCATCCGCGAGGCAGGGAACTCCGAGGGGGCCGGTGCCCGGCCTCACCCGCCGAGTTGCCGGCGGGCCTCCTTCTCCATCATCGCGGTGAAGCGCGCGTCGCGCTCGCCCTCCGCGCGCCGGGCCGTGTAGACGACGGTGTACCCGTCCGGGTCGGTGACGCGCAGGTCCCTGGTGTTCCAGGGGGTGTCGACGGGACCCTCGACCGTGCCGCCGCCGTGTGCGCGGGCCCGGTCGGCGAGGGCGTCGAGCTGCTCCAGTTCGGCCATCACGCCGATCGTCCAGCGCTCCCCCGGCTCGGCCTTGCCGGGACGCACCAGGATGTCCTGGTACCGCCAGCGGCGCAGGTGCACCAGCGCGGGCTCGCCGCCGGGTCCGGGCATGGTGAACAGCGATATGAAGTCCAGCCCGTTGACGTACCAGTCGACCGTGCGGTCGAGGTCGGCGACGGTCAGTGAGACGAAGGCGGGCATGCCGTAGATGTCGCGGGTGATCTCCGCGGGAATCGAATCCATGCGGCCCATCGTCGAGTCTCCAGCCGCTGGAAGGTCAAACGCTCCCCCGGCTCCTCTCCTCGCCGGGCGGCGCGCGGGGTTTTCGGACACGCGCCTCGCCCGGTACGGCGCGTCCGGGGAGCGGTCTCCGGCCAAAACGTGGTGCGGCGTCGCGGGAGACCGAAGTATCGTCGGCGGCCATGACCCTTCCCCGCGTTCGTCCTCCCTTCGTCGCCGATGAGCGGACCCAGCTCGTCGGCTGGCTCGACATGCAGCGCGCACTCGTCCGATGGAAATGCGAGGGGCTGCCGGAGGAGGACGCGTACCGGCCGGTGCTGCCCACCTCGCCGCTGATGACGGTGGCCGGGCTGGTCTCCCACATGCGCTGGACCGAGCACTGCTGGTTCGAGGTCCTCTTCCTGGGCCGCCCGGCCGACGGCAACCCGCAGTTCGACGAGGACGTGGACGACGCCGACATGCGGGTCGAGGGAGTCCCGCTCGCCCGGCTGCTCGACGAGTTCGAGCGGCAGTGCCGGATCTCCAACGAGATCATCGCCGCCCACGCACTGGACGACGTGGGCAAGCACCCCGAATACCGGTCGGCCGGCGCGACCCTGCGCTGGATGCTGATCCACATGGTCGAGGAGACCGCCCGGCACGTGGGCCACCTCGACACCGTCAGGGAACTGCTCGACGGCACCAAGGGTTACTACTGAGCCCCCGCCGTCGATCGCCGGCTCTCCCGCCCCGCGCCGGTGAGGTCCTCTTCCCTCGCTTCAGGCAGCCGTCACGCCGCTGCGAGGGCGGCCAAGGGGCGAAACCGTCCTACGAGGCCGCACGCCGCAGACCGCGGAGAACCCACGGCGGGCAGTCCGCGGTCGACTCGGCCTCGGCGACGGTGAGCCAGACGAACCCGGCCACCTCCTCCGCCGAGGCGGCCACGGGCTCGGCGTGCGCCGGCAGCTCGCCCCGGAACACCACGTTGATCACCGGGTCGCCGTCGTCGGTCACGAAGAATCCGCTTCCCGCATAGACGAGCGCGGCTCCCGTCATGTCGACGCCGATCTCCTCCGCCACCTCCCGGCGCGTCGTCTCCTCCAGCACGTCGGCTCCGGCTCCGTCGAGTTCGACCTTGCCGCCGACACCGGCGAGGGCACCGGGAGCATGGGACTCCCCCATCCCACGCCGGATGAGCAGCCAACGGCCGTCCCTCTCCAGGAAGACCTCGACGTTCACGACGAAGGCCGGCCGGCCTCCTCGCGTCGTGCAGGCCGACACGCCGGATGTGTGAGTGCTCATGCTCGGAACTGTACGCGTGAAGGAGAACGAGAGGTTCGTGGATTCGGAGGAGGCCGTCCCGCCCCGCGGCCCTCCGGCCGGTGTCATGCGCGCGTTCCCCCGAGCGCGGCGGTGAGTTCGCCGGTGGTGGTGATGGCGTGGGCGAACGTGGGGCCGTTCAGCTCGTGGGCGGCGTGCATCATCTCGGGGAGGAACGCCGCGGTGGCGTCCCGGACCAGCGTGACGTGGTATCCGAGCTCCATGGCGAATCGGCCGGTGGACTCGATGCAGGTGTTGGCCAGCAGGCCGACGAGCACGACGTGGGTGACGCCGTGCTGCTTGAGCTGGAAGTCGAGGTCGGTGTTGGCGAACCCGCTCTGCGCCCAGTGCTCCCCGGTCACCACGTCGCCGGGCTGCGGCTGGAACTCGGGGTGGAACTCCCCGCCCCAGGTGCCGCGGGCGAAACTGTGCCGCTCCATGATGGCGCGCTGGGTGGGGTTGGGGTGGTTCCAGGTCTCGTAGTCGCCCGGCTCCCAGCGGCGGTGCGGGACGAACACCACCCGTACGCCGGCGTCCCGGGCCGTTTCGATCACGGAACGCAGATGGTCCAGCAGCCCGACCTGCCTGGCCACGGACTCCACGCGCGGCCAGATCTTGCCGCCTTCGGACAGGAAGTCGTTGTAGGGGTCGACCAGCAGGACGGCGGTGTGGCGGGGGTCATATGTCCGGGACATTGATCCGCTCCATTTCGGATGACGAAAACATCCGCAATCAAGGCTATTCCCCTCCCCCGCGGATCAGGGCGTCGGGTGAGGCATGACGTCATGCCGCCGCGCGCGGAGCACCTCACGGCCGCGAGCGCCTCGGCGACGCCCTGCCGGTACCGCCACCAGGTCTCGACTTCCCGGTCTCACCCGGAGGTGCAGTCGCTGCCCGGTGAGAGGCGGCCGCACCGTTCCCGGCCAGGTCATCCGCTCGCGGTGGCGGACGTCCTCGCCGGGCATCTCCGCAGGAGGGCGTGAATCCGGTGAAGCCTCCCGGTCGCCCCGCTAACGTGATCCGGGTGACGAGACTCCCCGAGCTCTACGTGGCCGTCGACGTGGAGGCGGACGGGCCCATTCCCGGCCCCTACAGCATGATCTCGCTGGGGATGGCCGTCGTCGGCCGTCCCCAGCTGACCTTCTACACCGAGCTCAGGCCCATCTCCGACGACTTCGTGCCGGAGGCCCTCGCGGTCTCCGGGCTCGACCGCGACCGTCTGGTGCGGGAGGCTCCGGCGGCCGAGGACGCCATGGCCGCGGCCGCGCGCTGGGTCAACGGCCTGCGCCGGATCGGCCGGCCGGTCTTCCTGGGCGGCCCCGCCGTCTTCGACGGCATGTTCACCCACTGGTACTTCCTCCGCTTTCTCGGCAAGAGTCCCTTCAACGCCTCGGGAGCCGGTCTTGACCTGCGGAGTTACTGGATGGGGATGACCGGTTGCGAATGGGCCGGTTCGCGCAAGAGCGAGATCAAGCAGCGCCTGAGGATCACGGACCTTCCGCATACGCACCATGCCGGTGAGGACGCCGCCGAACTGGCTCAGGTCTTCGACGCCGTGCTGAGCAGCCGCCGGGACGGCGAAGCCGCTCGGCACGAGGCGCAGCGGCCCTCTTCTCCTTGAGTTCCGGACCGCTTTCCTGGGCTCCGGGGACCGCCCCCTGAGCTCCGGACCGCGCCGCCGGCGTACGGGATCGGCCTTTATCGCGGATGAAGCATGAAAGGAATTCCGTCAGCCGACGGTCAGGCCCACAACGCCCATTTCGGCCCGTAGCTTTCCGTGTAGACGCAATTGTAGGAGGTCCACCATCCCCACTGGATACCGAGGTTTCCGCCGTTGAGGCAGTCGGAGTAGAGGTAATAGACGTACCTGATGCTGTCGGCCTGGGCGGGGGCCGTTCCCACCGACAGCGCCAGGCCGGTGGCCAGTGCCGCGGTGACGGCCAGCGATCGAGCTCTGCCCATTTGACTCTCCCTCGGGTCTCGCGACGGACATCCTGGAAAGAATGACAGCGCCGCCCACCCCCGGCGAGTCCCGGAATTCTCGCGGCGCTCCTGCGAAATCGTGACCTCGCCGGATATCGACGGAGAGCCGCGACGTCTCTGAAACATTCACGCTCAGGACGCCGGCCCGGAACGGGGAGGATTCAAGCCGGTGGGGGCGATGAACAGCGGAAGAGCCATGCCCCGCCGGGGGCGGGCATGGGGATACGCTCGCCTGCGGCGTCCGGAACGACGGGAGAGGTGGTTGTGCCGTGCGGGAGGTGCGCGGGATCGGACCTGGGATGGCGGTGCGCGGGATCGGACCCGGGGAGGCGGCCGAGGCCGCCGGGGTGCTGGCACGGGCCTTCGACGGGTACGCCTGGACGAGCTGGACGGTCGCCGCCGACCGGCACCGGGAACGGCTGGCCGGGTTGTTCCGGATCACGGTCGAGGAGGTCGGCCTGCCGTACGGGGAGGTGTGGGCCGCGGACGGCGGCGACGGGCGGATGGCGGCCGTGGCGGTGTGGCTGCGGCCCGACCGCCCGGTGCCGGGCGAGGTCTGGCAGGGGCTCGCCGACCGGGAGGAGGAGCTGTCCGGAGACCGTCACGCGGCGATGCTCGCGGCGGAGTCCGCCTGCGCGGTGCTGCGGACCGGTGAGCCGTCGTTCGTGCTGGCCACCGTGGGCGTGCTTCCGGAGCGGCAGGGCGGCGGGGCGGGTACGGCGGTGCTGCGCCCCGGCCTGGCCGAGGCCGACCGCGTCGGCCTGCCCGCCGTCCTTGAGACCTCGTCCGAGGGCAACGTGCGCTTCTACCGGCGGCTGGGGTTCGAGGTGACGGGCGAGATCCGGGTGCCCGGCGGCGGCCCGCGCGTCTGGGCGATGCGCCGCCCGCCGGCTCCGCCGTCACGATGAGGCGCCCCGCTTCGTCATCATGAGACGCGCCGTATCAGGCATCGCGTGGTTCGGGCGGGTTCTCCTCCCCGCCGCCGGCAGACGCCACGGGGACACCCGCCGAGTCGCGTAACCGCCGGGTTGGTGGTGAGATCGTGCCCGGTTCCAAAAAGGGCGAATCCCCGGAACCGACACGAAGCTCACGTCCGGCTGTGAAAGGACCCGTCACGTGACCGACGAGACCGCGCTCAACGCGCTGCGCGAGGCGGCCCGCCTCTCCCCGGAGAACCTCCCGCTGCGGCGGCACCTGGCCGGCCTGCTGCTGGCGGCGGACCGCTTCGCCGAGGCCGCGGACGAGCACCGGGCGGCGCTCGCGCTCTCCCCCGGCGACGTCGATCTCACGATCGGCCTGGCGGAGGCGTACGTCGGGCTGGGCGAGTACAACCGGGCGCTGAGAACACTCGACCCGCTGGTGTCCATGCCCGACCGCCCGATACGCGTCGACATGCTCATGGTCAGGGCGGCGCTTCCGGTCAACAGACCGGGCGCCGTCCACTGGTACCGCCACGCCGTCGGCCGTGACCCGTCACAGGCCGACCCCGAGCTCGCCGCCCGGCTCGGCCTGGAGGACGCCCCGCCCGCCGCCCCGGTGCCGCAGGCTCCCGTGCCGCCCGCTCCGGCACCGCGGGCTCCGGCCCCGGCCGCGCAGCCGCCCTCGCTGATCCCCGCCGCACCGGCCCCCGCCTCGCCGTCCGCGCCCCCGCTTCCCCCGCTGATCCCCGCCTCGCCGCCGCCCCCGTACACGCCGCCGCAGCCCGCGGACGGCGCGCCGTACGGCTCGGCGGAGGCGGAGCCGACCGCGGAGGTGGAGCGCTCCCGGGTGGACTTCTCCGACGTGGCCGGGATGGAGGAGGTCAAGGAGTCGCTGCGGATGAAGCTCCTGCTGCCGGTCATGCAGCCGGAGCTGTTCGCGGCGTACGGCAAGCGGGCCGGCGGAGGGGTGCTGCTGTACGGGCCGCCCGGCGCGGGCAAGACGCACCTGGCGCGGGCCGCCGCCGGTGAGCTGGGCGCGGCGTTCATCGACGTCGGGCTGGCCGACATCCTCGACATGTGGACCGGGTCGAGCGAGCGCAACCTGCGCGCGACCTTCGAGATGGCCCGCCGGAACCGCCCGTGCGTGCTGTTCTTCGACGAGGTGGACGCGCTCGCGGCCCGTCGTTCCGACATGCGCCAGGCCCACAGCCGGCAGATCGTCAACCAGTTCCTCGCCGAGCTCGACGGGGTGGACGAGCACGCCAACGAGGGGGTGCTGGTGCTGGCGGCGACCAACGCCCCCTGGTACATCGACGTGGCCTTCCGCCGCCCCGGCAGGTTCGACCAGATGGTGTTCGTGCCGCCGCCGGACGTCGCCGCGCGGGCCGCGATGCTCTCGCTGATGTGCCGCGACAAGCCCCTGGAGAAGATCGACTTCGACAAGGTGGCCAAGGCCACCGAGGGGTTCGTCGGCGCCGACCTCAAGGGCCTGGTGGACCGCGCGGTCGAGGCCAAGCTGCAGGAGTCGATCCGGGCGGGCCGGCCGGTCCCGCTGTCCACCCCGGACCTCATGGCCGCCGCGAGGACGATGCGGCCCACCGCCGTACGGGAGTGGCTGGGCACGGCGCGCAACTACGTGCTGCACGCCAACGAGAGCGGCGTGTGGGACGACCTGCTGCCCTGGCTGCGTGATCTGCGGTGAGCACGACCGGTTTCGAGGGATCCGGCCCGCGGGGCCCCGGTTCACACGGTCCCGGGCCGCACGGCCCGGGACTTCGAGGCTCCGGGGGTCCGGCGGCCTCCCCGGGGGACGGCCCGGCCGCGGCCGTGGAGCGGGCGCGGACCCTGCTGGAGCTGGGCCGCGCCGAGGCCGCCGAACGGGAGCTGCGCGGCGCGCTGGCCCTCGACCCCGGGCACGTGGCCGCGCACTGCCTGCTCGCGCTCGCCCTGATCTCCCGGCGGGCGGTGGACGAGGCCGTCGCCGAGGCCGTCGAGGCGGTACGGCTGGCCCCCGGCCACTGGTACACGCACCACACGGCGGGCCAGGTCCTCTACCACGCGGACCGCTCGGAGGAGGCGCTGCGCGCCGCGCGGGCCGCGCTGGCGATCGACCATGACCAGGCGCAGATCTGGGAGCTGCTGACGCGGGTGCACGGGGACCGCGAGGAGTGGCCGCTGATGGCGCAGGCCGCCCGGCGGGGCCTGGCCCTCGACCCGCACGGCAGCCGGCTCACCGGTCTCCTCGCGGTGGCCCTCGGTGAGCTGGGAGACCGGCCGGGTGCGCTGGCGGCCGCCTCCGACGCGGTGCGGCTCGACCCGGAGTCGCCGGCCGCGCACCTGGTGTACGGCCGGATCCACCTGGCCTTCGGCGCCGCCCTGGACGCGGCGCGGGCGTTCCGGGAGGTGCTGCGGCTCAGTCCCGGGGCGGACCACGCGCGGGAGCTGCTCGTGGTGGCGCTCAAGCGGCGCAACCCGCTGTACCGGGCGGTGTCGCGGCTGCCGGGCGGCCTGAGCGCCCGATGGATGCTCGCGCTGCCCCTGATCCCCCCGCTCATCGTCGTCTTCGTGCTGGCCGCGGTGGCCCACTGGACGATGTGGGTGGCCGAGTCACTGGTCACGCTCGGGCTGGCCCGCGGCTCGTACACCCGGCTGCTGTTCCGGCGCGGCGAGGTGCGGTCGGCGGTCCTGTGCTGCGCCGTACTCCTCGCGGGCGCGGCGCTGCTGGGCACGGGCGTCGCCCTGTCGCAGCCGGTGACGGGCACGGCGGGCGCGGCGCTGCTGGCGCTGGTCACCCCGGTCCAGGAGGCGGCCCACACCGCCGCGCCGCGCGCCCGCAAGGTCCTCGCCGGGTGGGCGGGGCTGCTGGCGCTGACGATCGCGGTGTCACCGGCGCTGCCCGCGCTGTGGCCGGCCCTCCAGCGGCCGGAGAGCGTCCCGCTGCTGGTCATGTGGGCGGGGCTGGGCACGATCTGGGTGGCCGCGGCGGTCCGGCGGCTGCTCGGCCGGGTCCCCTCCCATGAGGTGGCCGGGCTCTGACCGTTCCCCATCGATCACATTAAGTGCCTAATCAGTTACGGAAATCGCTCGAACGCCTGCGAGACCAGCCGTCGTACAGTGAAGATATGGGCATGCTGACAGTCGAGATCGATCCGGACACGGAGAGGGTTCTTTCCGAGCTGACCGCCGACGGCAGGTCCACGAACGAGGTGGTCCGCGAGGCCATCCACATCGCGGGACGGCTTCGATGGATGGAGCAGGCCCGCGCCGACGCGGAAAGACTGGCCTCCGACCCTGACGATCTGGCCGAGATCCGCGCCATCCAACGAGCGCTGGGTGACGCCGATGCGTGGTGACGTCTATCGCCTGCGGGTGCTTCGCGACACCGTGGGTCACGAACAACGGGGTGAGCGCTTCGCGGTGCTGCTGCAGGCCGATTTCCTGTCCGCGCTGTCCACCCAAATCGTCGCACCGACCTCCACGAGTGCCGGCCCCGCCCTCTACCGCCCGGAGATCGAGCTGAACGGTAAGAGAACCCGGGTCCTGGTCGATCAGATCAGAGCCGCCGATGTGTCCCGGCTCGGCGACTTCGCCGGACGTCTCTCCCTGCACGAGCTGGAAGAGATCGGCAGAACCCTGCGCAGAGTCCTCGCCCTGCGCCGTTGAGAGACCGGCCCCGACTCCGGCACGCGCCACGACCGAACCTGACCCGCCCCCGCCCGGCCGCGCGGATCGGCGGGGGTGCATGCTCGTCGGTATGCGGGTGAGTCGGCGCCCGGTCGGGCGATCGGGTGGACCGGCGCCCGGTCAGGAGGGATCCGATGTCCCGCGAGCGCGCCGCCGTCATGGTCGAGCACCAGGCCCGGGCCTGCCGGAGCCTCGGTTCACCGCTGTACGCGTTCCTGCTGGAGCGGGTGGCGGAGGACGTCCGCGAGGGAGGTCCCTGCGCCGCCGCGCTCGCCGGGTACGAGGACGCCCCCGGGCCCGACGCCGTCGCGCTGCGACTGCTGGGCGGCGTGCACGCCCTGGCCCTCACCGGCCGGGCCCCGGACCTGGCGGCCTGTTACCCCAGCACGGGCGGCTCGTTCGACCCGGACGACCCGGAGCCCTGCTGGCGGGCCTTCCGCGACGCCGTCGCCGCCGAGCCGGGGTGGGTCCGCGACTGGATGACCCGTCCGCCGCAGACCAACGAGGTCGGCAGGTCCAACCTCCTGATCGCCGGGCTGCTGGAGGTCACCGGGGCGGCCCCGCTGCCGATCCGGCTGTTCGAGCTGGGTGCCAGCGCCGGGCTGAACCTGCGCGCCGACCGCTTCCGCTACACCGCCGGCGCTTTCGCCTGGGGGCCCGCCGACTCCCCGGTCGTGCTGGACGACGCCTGGGCGGACGCCCCGCCCGTCTGGCTCCTGGACGCCGCGGCCGAGCGCCCGGAGCTGACCTTCATCGAGCGGCGCGGCTGCGACCCGGCGCCCATCGACCCGCTCTCCCCCGGCGGCGCGCTGGCGCTGCGCGCCTACGTCTGGCCCGACCAGACCGCGCGCCTCGCCCGGCTGGAGGGCGCCCTGCGGGTGGCCGCGCGGGTCCCCGCTCAGGTAGAGGCCATCGGCGCCGCCGACTTCCTGGCGCGGGTACGGCCGGAGCCCGGCACGCTCACCGTGGTCTGGCACTCGATCATGCGCCAGTACGTCCGGGGTGAGGAGTGGGCCCGGGTCGAGCGGGAGCTGGACCGGCTGGCGAGGACGAGCACGCCGCGGGCGCCCTTCGCGCACATCTCCTTCGAGCCGCGCCGGATCGGCGACCGGCACCGCTTCCTACTCGCCGTACGGCTCTGCGGGACGGCCGAGACCGTCCTGGCGAAGGCCCGCCCGCACGGCCTCCCCGCCCGGCCCGTCACCGGCTGACGTCCCGGCGTCAGCCGACGGCGGCGGGGCGGGTCCGGCGGCCACGGCGTCGATCGGCGGCGGGGCGAGTTTGGCGGCCACGGCGTCGATCGGCGGCGGGGCGAGTTTGGCGGCCACGGCGTCGATCGGCGGCGGGGCGAGTTTGGCGGCCACGGCGTCGAGGACCCAGTCCAGGCCGGTCGTGAAGGACGTCTCGGCGTCCACCTCCGTGCCGTCGTGCACGAACTTGGCCAGCGCCGGGAAGCGGCCCGTGGCCAGCATCCTCGTCACGTGCGGGCCGGAGGCGCGCTGCCAGTCGCGGTCGGACAGGCCCGTGGCGCGCTCGGCCCGCAGGTTCGCGACCTCGCGTCTGATCGCGCCGATGAAGTAGGCGCTGACGGTCTCCACGGCGCGCATGACGGTGTCGAGGCCGGCGAGGCCGTCGAGGGCGTCCAGCGTGGTGTCGCTCACGGCGAGGGCGTTCGGGCCCAGGGCCGGACGGCCGCCGAGCAGGTCGGCCAGCCATTCGTGGCGGAGGGCGGCCCGCCTGGTGCGGCAGGCGAGGAGGCGCAGCGCCTCCCGCCAGTCACCGGGCCGCTCCTCGGGGAGGATCTCGGCGTAGGCCTCGTCCACCATGAGGTCGAACAGCTCCTCCTTGGTGGAGATGTATCCGTACAGCCGCATCGGGCCGACGTCCAGCCGGGCGGCGACCTTGCGCAGCGACACCGCCTCCAGCCCGCCCTCGTCGGCCAGCGCGATGGCGGCGGCGACGATCCGCTCCCGGTCGAGCGGCACGGGGCGGGCCGGCGGCTCCGGACGATCCCACACGGTCATGGCCACATCGTACTGTTGCGATACAGTGCAACAGATCAATACAGTGTATCGATATGAGACACCGTATCGCTGTGATCGGAGCCGGACCCGCCGGCCTCACCTTCGCCCGCGTCCTGCATCGACACGGTCACCCCGTCACCGTCCTCGAACGCGATCCCGCCCCCGACGCCCGCCCCCCGGGCGGCACGCTGGACCTGCACGAGAAGATGGGCCAGCTCGCGCTGGACAAGGCGGGGCTGCTCGCGGGGTTCCAGGCGCTGTCCCGCCCGGAGGGGCAGGCCATGCGCATCCTGGACACCGACGGAACCGTCCTCCGCGACTGGCGGCCCCGCCCGGATGAGCGGGCCAACCCCGAGATCGACCGTGGGCAGCTCCGTGACCTGCTGCTCGGCCCCCTCGACGTCCGGTGGGGCCGGGAGGTGACGGAGGTGACGCCGGGAACCCGGGACGGCGCGCTGGTCCGTTTCGCCGACGGGCGGCAGGAGACGTTCGACCTCGTGGTCGGCGCGGACGGCGCCTGGTCCCGGGTCCGTCCGGCGGTCTCGTCCGCGACGCCGCACTACACCGGCATCACCGCGGTCGAGACCTCCCTGGACGACGTCGACACCCGCCACCCCGGCCTCGCCCGGATGATCGGCGACGGCGCCGTGGCCGTGTACGGGGTGAACCGCGGCCTCGTCGCCCAGCGCAACAGCGGCGGCCACGTCAAGGTGTACGCCCAGTTCCGCGCGCCGCTGGACTGGCACACGGACCCGGACCGGCACATGGGCCTGAACACCGGCATGGGCGCGAGCCTAGACGGGGGCCTGGACCTGACCGACGCCGAGGCCGTACGGTCGGCCCTGCTGGCGCTGTTCGACGGCTGGGCCGCTCCCGTCCTCGACCTGCTGCGCCACGGCACCGCCTTCTTCCACCGTCCCCTCCACGTCCTGCCCGTGTCCCACACCTGGGCCCACGTCCCCGGGGTGACGCTGCTGGGCGACGCCGCCCACCTGATGCCCCCGCTGGGGGTGGGTGCGAACCTCGCGCTGCTGGAAGGCGCCGAACTCGCCGAGGCCGTCGCCGCCCCCGGCGATCTGGACGAGGCCGTCCGCGCCTTCGAGCAACGGATGCAGGCGCGGGCCGGCAGGTGGGCGGAGATGACGGCGGCCGGGCTGGAACGCCTCGTGAGCCCGGACCCCGCCCAGGCCCTCGCCCTCTTCGACGAGCTCCAGCCCTCCTGACCGCCGGCCACGAGAGCACCGGCGCCGGCGGCCCGCCCCGGCCTCGCGGGACGGCGCCGCACGGCACGAACGGCACGAACGGCACGAACGGCACGAACGGCACGAACGGCACGGGCGGCACGGGCGGCACGGTGCCGTGTGGCGCGGCGCGGTGCCGTGCCGCGCGGTGCGGTGCCGTGCCGCGCGGTGCGGTGCGGTGCGGCCGCTATGGTGTGGCCGTGCCCGCCGCCCCCCGCACCTCCCCGGACACCCCGCCCACCGCCGGCCCTCCCCGCCGGTTCGAGGCGGTCCGCGCGCGGCTGCCCGCCGTCCTCGCGGTCGCCCTCACGGTTGCCGCCGGGCTGGGGGTCCGCGCGCTCACCGGCGGCTGGTTCGGCAAGTACGCCGGGGACGCCCTGTACACCGTGCTCGTGCACGCGCTCGTCGTCGCGGCGGTTCCGCGGGTCTCGCCGTTCCGTGCGGCGGCCTGCGCGCTGGCGTTCAGCTGGGCGGTGGAGTTCGCCCAGCTCACCCCGGTCCCGGCGGCGCTGTCGGAGGCGAGCGTGCTCGCCCGGCTGGTGCTCGGCAGCACGTTCGGCGCGGCCGACCTGGCCGCCTACGCCGCCGGGGCGCTCCTCGCCGCGACGGCGCACACGGCCGCGGTCGCCGTCCACTCGCGCCACGGTCACCGGACCGTCTGACCGGACCGGCCGGACTGATCTGCTCCGGCTCCGGCACCGGCCGGGACAGGCGGGTCCCTCGCCGCGCCGACGGCCCGCGCCGACGGCCCGTGCCGAGTGACCCGTGACATCTGTCGTGGGCCGGTCGTGACAGACGGCCGAGGAGAAGGACCCGTCCGCGGCGGAGGCTTGCGGCATGGAACGAACGCATCGACACGCGGTGGCCGCACACGGCCTCCGCAGACACTACGGCGACGTGCGCGCCGTGGACGGGATCGACCTTCTCGTCGAGCCGGGTGAGGTGGTGGCGCTGCTCGGGCCCAACGGGGCGGGCAAGTCCACGACGATCGACATGCTCCTCGGCCTGACCAGGCCGGACTCCGGCGAGGTCAGGCTGCTGGGGCGGACGCCCGCCGAGGCGGTGCGCGACGGCGCGGTGGGCGTGATGCTCCAGGAGGCGGCGCTGCTCGACGACGTGACCGTCCGCGAGATCGTGGCGATGATCGCCTCGCTGCACCGCGCGCCGCTGCCGGTTGCGGAGGCGCTGCGCCGGGCCGGGGTGGAGGACCTCGCCGGGCGGCGCTCGGCGAGGCTCTCCGGCGGTCAGAAGCAGCGGGTCCGGTTCGCCATGGCGCTGGTGTCCGACCCGGGCCTGCTGGTGCTCGACGAACCGACCTCGGCGATGGACGTGGGCGTCCGCCGGGAGTTCTGGGCCGCGGTGCGCTCCCTCACCGGTGCCGGCCGTACCGTGCTGTTCGCCACCCACCATCTGGAGGAGGCGGAGAAGCACGCCGACCGTGTCGTCCTCGTGCGGGGCGGGAGGGTCGTGGCCGACGGCCCGGTCGCCGCCGTCGTCTCCGAGGCCGGCGGCTGGACGGTTCGCGCCGCCGTGCCGGGCGCCCGACCGGAGGAGCTGCTGGCGCTGCCCGGGGTGACCGCCGTGGAGTTGCGCGGCGACCGCGCCGAGCTGCGCTGCGCGGACTCGGCCGCGCTGCTGCGGGAGCTGATGACGCGTTTCCCCGCCGCGCACGACGTCGAGGTCCGGGCGCTGAGCCTGGAAGAGGCGTTCCTCCGGCTGACCGCGCCTCTCGCGGAGGAGGTGTGACCATGGCGGGATATCTGACGTTCGAGATCAGGCGGGCGCTGCGCGACACGAAGTTCCTCCTGTTCGCCGTGGTCCTGCCGGTCGGGCTCTTCCTCCTGGAGGCCGGCATGTCCACCGGCGCCGCCGGCCGGGGCTCCGCCGCGTACACGATGGGCGGGCTCGCGGCCTTCGGAGCGCTCAAGGCGGCGCTCGACACCGGGGCCCGCACGGCGGTGGAGCGGAATTCGGGCTGGCAGCGCCAGCTCCGCCTGACCCCGCTCTCCGGCGGGGGCTACCTGGTGGCGAAGGCATCGGTGGCCATGCTGGTGGCGCTTCCCCCGGTGGTCGGCGTGGTGCTGGCCGCGTCCGTGTCGGGGGTGGAGCTGCCGGCGGGCGGCCGGGCCTGGGCGGTTCTCGGATGCTGGCTGGGAACCGTGCCGTTCGCCCTGCTCGGCCTGCTGGCCGGGCAGCTCGTCACCGCGCGGAACGCGCAGGTCGTCTACGGCGGGCTCGCACTGGTGCTCAGCTTCCTCGGTGGGCTGCTCATCCCGGCCTCCGTGTTCCCCACGGGGCTCGTGGCCGTCGCCCAGGTGCTGCCGAGCTACTGGCTGGCCGAGCTGGGGCACGCGGCGGCGACCGGCGACGCCCGGCTCGGCACGGCGGTCGCGGTGCTGGCGCTCTACACGGTGGTGCTGGGCGCGGCCGTCGTCGCCCGCTACCGGCGGGACAGTGCGCGCACCTGACCGGCGCGGCGGTCCCTTCGGGGACAAGGGCCGTCCCGGGATCGTCTCCGAGGTGACGGCGGCCCCGGGATGACCACGGTCCCGGGTGTGACGGCGGGTCCGTGGCGACGGCGGGCTCAGGGTGCGGCGGCCGGGTGGAGACAGGGCGTCGGGCGGAGGTCCGCCGCCCGACGGGGAACTAGGGTGATCACCATGCGAGATCAGGGCCTGTTCGCCGCCGCGGCGTGGCCGGTCCGGAGCGTCGGCAGCGGGGGCGGCCGGTGGACGGCGGCGCGGGGCGTCGCCGTACTGGTCCTGGCCGCGGCCTGGCCGGTCTGGCATGCCGTCGCGGAGGCCGTCCGGCCGGACGCGGGGCCGGCCAGCGCCGCGGCCGCGGTGCTGGCGGTCTGCTACGCGGCGGTCTGGGTCGCCGGGGTGGCGATGGGCACCGGGTGGCCGCCCCGGGCGCGGATCGCGCTGCTCTGCGGGCTGTTCGCGCTGGGCGGCGGCCTGGTCCTGCTCCAGGACGACCCGTTGGCCGGTCTGGACCGCCTCGTCTACGCGCTCGCCGCGGCCGTGTGGCTGCTGCCCGCCCGCTGGGGCGTCCTGCTGGGCCTGGTGGCCGCGGCGGGGCGGCTGGCCGTGGTCTGGGCGGTGACCGGTTCGGTGGACGCGGACGCCGGGATCGCGGTCATCCCGGGCACCGTCACGCCGGTGGCGATCATGATGCTGGTCCGGCTGATCGTCCAGCTGAGCCAGGCCCGCGACGAGATCGCGACGCTGGCGACCGCGGCGGAGCGGGCCCGGCTGGCCAGGGACCTGCACGACGTCCTCGGGCACACCCTCACGACGATCACCGCGAAGACCGGTCTGGCCCGCCGCCTGCTGGAGAGCGGGGCGGACCGGGAACGGACGGTGGCCGAACTGCGCGACGCCGAACGGCTCTCCCGGGAGGCGCACGCGGAGGTCCGCGCGACCGTCTCCGGCCGCCGCCGGCCGTCGCTGGCCGTCGAGCTGGCCGGGGCCCGCGCGGCGCTGCGGGCGGCGGGCATCCGGGCCACGCTGCCGCACGCCATGGACCACGTCTCCCCCGACCTGCGGGAACCGTTCGCGTACGTGCTGCGCGAGGGGGTCACGAACGTCGTACGGCACAGCGGCGCCGCCCGGTGCGAGGTACGGCTCGGCGAGTCGTCGCTGGAGATCCGCGACGACGGCCGGTCCCCCGCCCGCTCGCACGGGCCCGGGAACGGCCTGGTGGGCCTGGCGGAACGGCTGCGCGCGGCGGGCGGGCGGCTGGAGGCGGGCCCGTTGCCCGAGGGCGGTTTCCGGCTGCTGGCGGGCCGATCGTGATCAGGGTGCTGCTCGCCGACGACCAGGCGCTCGTCCGGGGCGCGCTGGCCGCGATGCTCGCGCTGGAGCCGGACATCGAGGTGGTCGCCCAGGTGGGGTGGGGCGACGAGGTGGTGGAGGCCGCCCGCCGCGCCCGCCCGGACGTGGCGCTGATCGACGTGCAGATGCCGGGGATGGACGGGCTGGCCGCCACCGCCGAACTGCGCGCGGCGCTTCCCTCGTGCCGCGTGGTGATCTGCACGACCTTCGGACGGCCCGGTTACTTCGCCAGGGCGATGGAGAACGGCGCCGCGGGGTTCGTGGTGAAGGACTCCTCCCCCGAGCACCTGGTCGACACGGTGCGGCGGGTGCACTCCGGGCTGCGGGTGGTCGATCCGGCCCTGGCCGCCGAGTCCCTGGCCAGCGGCGCCGGTCCGCTGACCGCCCGGGAACGCGACGTGCTGCGGCAGGCGCGCGGCGGCGGCACGGTGGCCGAGATCGCCAGAGCCCTGTCCCTGTCCAACGGCACGGTGCGCAACCACCTGTCCTCGGCCATCGGCAAGACGGGGGCGAGCACCCGCGCGGAGGCGGCGCTGATCGCCGAGGAGTACGGCTGGCTCTGAGGCGGCAATCCCCCTGCAACAGTCCGCTGCGTCCGCCTGCAACAGTCCGTTGAGCGGACCGGTCCACGATGGGACATGTCTCCGGAAAAGCCACCCGTCGAACGGCCGGGAGGCTTTCCGGAGAGACCGCGAGGCGGGGCGGAGAAGAGCCCGCGTTCACCTGGCGCGTCCCCGATCCGACCGGCAGGACGCGGGCGCCACGTGGCACCCGCGATCGATCCCGATGGAGGAAACAATGCGTTCACGGCGTCTCACCGCGGCGGTTCTCGGCGCGGCCGTCCTCGGAATGTCGATCGGCTTCGTCTCGGGCGCGTTCGCACCCGGCCCCGACCGCGCGGGCTCCCACCCGGCCGCGTGGCTCGGTCCCACCGTCGCCGGCCCCCACCCGCTCGCGTGGCTCGGTCCCACCGTCGCCGGCTCCGCGCGGCCCACCGGCATCGGCCCCGGGCCCGGCTGAACCGGCTCCGTACGGGTGGGCGCCGGACGCGCCGTATCCTGTGCGCATCATGCCTGAGGGACACACCATCCACCGTCTGGCCGCGCGGCACCGCGAGCTGTTCGGCGGCCGGGCGATCCGCGCCGAGAGCCCGCAGGGCCGGTTCGCCGCCGGGGCCGCCCGGATCGACGGGCGGGTGCTGCGCGAGACCGACGCGCACGGCAAGCACCTGCTGCTCGGCTTCGACGACGACACCTGGCTCCACGTGCACCTGGGCATCTACGGCAAGTACGCCTTCGGCCCGGTGCCCGCGCCCGCCCCGGTCGGCGCGGTGCGGCTGCGCCTGACCGGCCCCGACCACCACGCCGACCTGCGCGGACCCAATACCTGCGAGCTGCTCGACCCGGGTGAGAAGAAGGCTCTGCACGCCAGGCTCGGCCCGGACCCGCTGCGCGCGGACGCCGACCCCGAGCTCGCCTGGCGGCGGATCGGCCGCAGCCGCACCTCCATCGGCGTCCTGCTGATGGACCAGTCGGTGGTGGCGGGCGTGGGCAACATCTACCGCGCCGAGGCGCTGTTCCGCCAGGGGGTGGACCCGGCGCGGCCCGGCCGCGACCTCACCCGCGAGCTGTGGGCCGCCATCTGGGACGACCTGGTGTTCCTGATGGCCGAGGGGGTGCGCGTGGGCCGGATCGACACGGTCCGGCCCGAGCACACCCCGGAGGCGATGGGCCGCCCGCCCCGGGTGGACGGCCACGGCGGCGAGGTCTACGTCTACCGGCGCTTCGGCATGCCGTGCCTCCTGTGCGGGGCGGAGGTCCGCACCGGGGTCCTCTCCGGCCGCAACCTGTTCTGGTGCCCTGGCTGCCAGACCTCCTGACCTCCTGGCCTTCCTGACCGCCCCGGCCGCGTGGTCAGAGGAGCCGGAGGACGGCGTCGACCGACGCCTGGGAGGCCGGGATCAGCGGCAGCCGGACGGCCGCGGTCGGGATCCGGCCCTGGGCGTGCAGCACGCCCTTGAGGACCGTGGGGTTGGGTTCGGTGAACAGGCTCGCCGACATGACGGACAGCCGGTGCCCCAGGGTCCGGGCGTGCGCGACGTCGCCCGCGTGCCACGCCCGCGCCAGCTCGGCGAACCGGGCGGTGAGCAGGTGGGCGGAGGCGAGGATTCCGCCGGAGGCGCCGAGCGCGAGCAGCGCGGAGAAGAACGGGTCGTCGCCGGCGAGCACCGCGAACCCCTCGGGCGGGTCGGCCAGCAGGGTGACGGTGTCCTGGTCGACGCCGCCGACGGCGTGCTTGACCCCGGCCACCATGGGCAGCTCCCCCAGCCGCCGCAGGGTGGCGGCGCCGACGGACTGGCCGGTCCGGTAGGGGATGTTGTAGACGACGAGCGGCACCGGGGTCTCCTGCGCCAGCGCGGCGAAGTGGGCGAGCACCCCGGCCTCGGACGGCCGGACGAAGGACGGCACGGTGACCAGCGCGGCGTCGGCGCGGTCCTTGAGGGCGAGCAGGGCGGCGGCCGATCCGCGGGTGTCGCTCGACCCGGCCCCGACGACGAGCGTCGCGCCCCTCTCCCGGCACACCCGGCCGCAGACCTCGACGACCGCCTGCCGTTCGTCGGGGGCCAGGGTGGCGACCTCGGCGGTGGTGCCGAGGGCGACCAGCCCGGTCGCGCCCTCGTCGAGGGCGGCGTACGCCAGGTCTTCGAGCGCCGCGAGGGCGATCTCGCCGTCCTCGGCGAACGGGGTGACGAGCGGGACGAGGACACCGTTCAGGTTCATGCCTCCAGCTTCCCGGCCGCCGACCGTGCAGGTCCAGTTCGCTTTTCTTCCGAGAACGTTAAGCTGAACTGATGCTGGATGTGCGACGTCTCCGCCTGCTGCGCGAACTGGCCCACCGGGGCACGATCGCCGCGGTCGCCGAGGCCCTGGCCTTCACGCCCTCGGCCGTCTCCCAGCAGCTCGCCGTACTGGAACGGGAGGCCGGGACGGCGCTGCTGGAACGGACCGGCCGCCGGGTACGGCTGACCCCCGCCGGGATCGCGCTGGTCGGCCACGCCGAGGCCGTGCTGGAACGGCTGGAGCAGGCCGCGGCCGAGCTGGCCGCGGCGCGGACCGACCTGACCGGCACCGTCCGGATCGGCGCCTTCCCCACCGCCACCCGCGCCATCCTGCCCGCGGCCCTGGCCGCCCTGGGCCGCGACCATCCCGGGCTGGAGCCGATGGTGGACGAGATCGACCCCGCCGAGGTGGCGCCGCGCCTGCGGGCGGGCGACCTGGACGTGGCCCTCGTGCACGAGTACGACTTCGTCCCCGCCGCCCCCGACCTGGCCCTCGACTCCCGGCCGCTGCTGGAGGAGTCGATGTTCCTCGCCTCCCCAGGCCGTGCCGCCTCCCTGGACGGCGCCGGCTTCCCGGACGGCGCCGGCTTCCCGGCGGAGCGGGCGGACGCGTACGGCGACGCGGGCGGGCGCGACGGAACAGGTGGAGGTGCGGGCGGGAACGGAGGCGGCGGGACCGGAGACGGTACCGGCGGTGATCCACTGGCGAGGTGGCGCGACGCCCCCTGGATCACCTCGACCCCCGGCACCCTCTGCCACGCGATGACCGTGCGGGCCTGCCAGGCGGCCGGGTTCGCCCCGCGGATCCGGCACCACGTCGATGACTTCACCACCGTGCTGGCGATGGTCGCGATCGGCCAGGGCGTCGCGCTCGTGCCGGAACTGGGAGCCGCCGACCCGCCCGGCGGCGTCCGGCTCGCGGAGCTGCCGATGCGCCGCCGTACGCTGATCGCCTTCCGCCGCGGGTCAGGCGACCATCCGGCCATCGCCGCCTTCGTCGCCGCGCTGCGCTCCTCGACTCCGGCGGACCCCCGCGCCTGACGCGACGGCACCCGGGGTGGGCACGGCATGGTCCGCGTCCCCGCGCGAACCGCCGGAAAGCGCGAACCGTGCGGGGAGGCGGGCCGTACGGCTCACATGACGGTGCGGGCGGTCCAGAGTTCGGGGAAGATCTGGCGCTGCATGCTGCGCTCCAGCCAGGCCAGGCCGTTGGACCCGCCGGATCCGGGCTTGGCGCCCATCGAGCGGCGCACCGCCATCACGTGGCGGTAGCGCCAGTCGGAGAACTTCTCGGCCAGATCGGTCAGCGCCTCGCCGAGCGGGGCGAGCGGCCCGCCGTACACCTCGACCCAGACGGCCTCGACCTCGGGGCTGGGCTCGTAGTCGGCGGCGTAGTCGCGCTCGACCGCCTCCCGCGGGACCGCGTGGCCCCGCCGGGCGAGGAAGGCGAGCACCGAGTCGTACAGGCTCGGCTCGGAGAGGGCCTTGACCAGCTCCCGGTAGGTCTCGGGGCTGCGGCGGTGCGGGCGGGTCAGGGCCTCGGACTTGTTGCCGAGCAGGAACTCCACGTGCCGGTAGGCCGCCGACTGGAAGCCCGACGCCTCGCCGAGCGCGTCGCGGAACCGGTTGAACTGCGCCGGGGTGAGCCAGCTCAGCGACGCCCAGGCGGCGTTGAGCGCCTCGAAGTGCCGGACGGAACGCCTGATCGTCGCGGTCACGGCGTCGGCGTCGTCCTCGTCGAGCTGGCGCTGGGCGAGCTGCCACTCCGCGCGCAGCAGGCCGAAGTACAGCTCCATCACCTGCGTGGTCACCAGGAACGCCAGTTCCTCGGGGGCGTCGGTGACGGTGCGCTGGAGCCGGTGCAGGATCGCCGTCCCGACGTAGTCGTCGTACGGCGTGGCGCTGTCGAAGGCGAGCGTGGGCAGGCCCTCGTTGGCGATGGACCGCAGTTCGCGGTCATGCTCGCTGAGCTGCCTGGTGGCGGTCATCGTGTACTCCTCGCATGTTTCCGATCCACTTCCATGGTGCTCCGGAGTCGCGTGTTGCGAAATAATCAACCAAAGGCGATGGGCGACTTCCGCCTTCGGAACGGAAGGCGTCCGGCCGGTTCGGTTTGCGACATGACGGAGTGTGACCGTGGACGCCATGGACTGGGCCCTGCTGGGCGAGCTGCAGCGGGACGCGCGGCTGTCCTACAGCGAGCTGGCCCGGCGGGTGCACATGTCGGCCCCGGCGGTGGCCGAGCGGGTGCGGCGGCTGGAGGAGACCGGGGTGATCATCGGCTACCACGCGCGGATCGATCCGGCGCTGGCCGGGCGCGGGGTGGCGGCGCTGATCAGGATGTCCTGCTACGGGCCGCGTTGCGTGCTGCGCGACGAGCAGGCGCTGGCCTGGCCGGAGATCCTGGAGGTGCACCGGGTGACGGGCGACACCTGCTGCCTGCTGCGGGTGGCCGCCTCGTCGATGACGGCGTTCGAGGATCTGATCGACCGGCTCGCGCCGTACGGACACCCGTCGAGCATGATGGTGCTCTCCAGCCCGGTCCCCTGGCGGCCCCTGACGCCGTAGGTCCCGCCCTCACGCCTCCGGGGGGAGGCCGCGGGAGGCGTGGCCGGGAGGGAGGACGCGGCCGGTGACGGCGCCGGCGGTGGCGCGCCAGATCGGGGAGGCGGCGTCGATGACGTCGAAGTGGCCGCCGGACATCTCCAGGTACGTCACGTCGTCCCCGGCGTCCTGGGCGGCGCGGGCGTAGCGGCGGCCCAGATCGAGGAGGTCGAGGTTGTCGCCCCCGCCCTGCACGACGAGCTGGGGGACGCCCAGGGGCAGCCGTTCCATCGGGCTCGCGTCGCGGTAGACCTCGGGTGCCTCGTCGGCCGTCCCGCCGAGGGCGGCCGCCACCGCGCCGTCCCCCAGGTCCCTGCGCTCGCCCTCCACGAGGTCCACGACGCCGGCCAGGGAGACGGCCAGGGTGATCCGGCGGTCGTCGGCGGCGGCGCGCAGGGCGAGCTGGCCGCCCGCCGAGTGGCCGATGACCACGACCGGTCCGGGGGCGTCCCCGGCGGCCAGTGCGACGCCGCGCGCCACGTCCTCGGTGGTCGCGGCCCAGCCGTGCAGGTCGGGGCGGCGGTACTCCAGGTTCCAGGTGGCGAAGCCGCGTCCGGCCAGGTCGACGCAGAGCGCGTCCATCAGGTCGGCGCCCCAGACGGAGCGCCAGTAGCCGCCGTGCATCAGCACCGCCACGGGCGCCCGCCCGGCGTCGCCGCCCTCCGGAAGGCGCACGTCGGCCCACTGGTCGGGGTGCTCACCGTAGGGGACCCGCCGGGCCGGCCACCGCAGCCGGTGTACGGCGTGCCTGATCGCCCAGGTCAGCCCGCCGACCCCGCGCCCGTACAGGTACGTCGCGCCGGGGCCCGAGGCGGGCGGGGGGAGCCGGTCGCCCGGCGCGGCCGGTTTGGTGAGGTCCACCCAGACGGCCCGCGGATGCCCGGCGAACAGGGCTCGCGCCTCGGGGTCGGGGCCGGGGACGGCGACCACCGGGCCGGGCGACTCCAGCGCCTCGCGGAAGGCGGCCAGGTCGGCCGCCGGCGACACCCTGCCCTGGACGCCGAGTGCGGCGAACTCACGGTCGGCCACCTCGGTGAGCAGCCGGAGGTCGGCTACCAGGGCGGGACCGGTGACCACGAGCACCTCGGAAGCGAAGATCATCCGCTTATTGTCCACTATCCACCGAATGGTCGTACGGGGATGCGTCCGGGATCCAGGCCGGAGGCGGGAACCGTCCGGCGTCGTCGGGGCGACCGGGCGAGCGGGCGACCACGAGGGGGATAACAACCCTTTTTTCACCCTGAACCCGGCTCGCGGCGTATTTCATGGTTTTTGGGGTGGTATCGGGGTGTCGGTCCCTAGCTTCTGGGACAGCTGAGGCATTAGCGTCTGCCCATGCGCCACGTTGAGATCTCCGGCAAGAGGCTCCGGCTGAGGGAAGTGACCGCCGCGGACGTGGACGCGTTCCATGCCGTGTACGGCGATCCCACCGCCACCGAGCACCTGCCGTTCGACCCGCGCACCCGCGAGGAGGTCGAGGAGATCGTCGCCGAGGCGACGGACGCCGCCGGCGTCGAGCCCCGGCGGCTGTACGTGCTCGCCGTGACCGAGACCGACCGTGACGACGCCATCGGCGTGGCCCGTCTGCGCATCGACGCCGACCACCCGCACAGCGCGGAGCTGAGCCTCGGTCTGCGGCCCGACCACTGGGGCCGCGGCATCGGCACCGACCTGATCCGGCTGATGCTCGCGTTCGGTTTCCGGGACCTGCGCCTGCACCGCGTCTGGGGCGCGCGCTCCCCCGCCAACACCGCGGCCCAGCTCGCGATGCTGGTCGCCGGGATGGTCGAGGAGGGCCGGATCAGGCACCACGTGCGGGCCCGGGGCGCCTGGCGCGACTCCGTGATCCACTCGGCCCTGGAGGACGAGTGGGAGGGGTACCGCGACGTCTGACCCGTCCCGCGCGGACCCCCGGCACGCACCCGCCGACCCGCGCGGCCCCGGGCACGCGTCCGCCGACCCGACCGAGTCCCCGGACGCGCATCCGCCGACCCGTTCGAGTCCCCCGGCATGCACCCGCCGACCCGTCAGAGTCCCGGGCACGCACCCGCCGACCGCGGCCACGGTCCGTCGCCCACGGTCCGTGACCGTCCGGACCGGCCCCGACAGGAAACCGGATCCGGAGACGTCCGTACGGCCCGCATGCCGGAGGTCGTGACGGAATTGCTGCCATTTTCAATAACAAAGGTGGAGAAATACCCCTAGAGTCCGCCCCTGTGAGTGAGAGTTCCAGCCTCCCCGTACGCGGGCGCGCCGTACGGCCCTCCGGCCGGCACCGCAGACCCGTGCCCTCCCAGCTCCCACCCGAGGCACCCGCGCTGGTGCTCGCCACGCTCGGCGACGCGTCAGGCGTCGCCGCCGAGCTGGCGTCCATGATCCGGGTGGACAACCCACAGATCGAAGTACGCCTCGCCGGTCTCGGCGAGGACGGCAAGGAGCTGACCTCCGAGCTGGAGGCGGCGGCCCGCGAGCGTCCCGCGGACGGCGAGGCCGCCATCGTGGTTCCCCTGCTGACCGGCCCGCACCCGGTCGCCGACGGCGTGATCGCCGCGGCGGTCGCGGCGAGCGGGGCGGCGGTGCGGGTGACCGAGTCGCTCGGGCCGCACCCGCTGCTCGCCGAGGCGCTGCACATCCGCCTGGCCGAGAAGAACCTGGCCCGCGCGGACCGGATGCGGCTGCTCAACGTCGGAAGCCCCATCGACGCGGTCGTCCTCGCCACGGTCGGCGGTTCGAACGGGGCGGCCGAGGCCCAGCCGACGGCCGTCCTGCTGGCCTCACGGCTGACCCTCCCCGTGCTGGTCGCCTCCCTGGACGGCGGCCCGGACGTCGCCGCCGCGGCCGAGCGGCTCCGCGACGTCGGCGCCGGGCGCATCGCCCTCTCCCCCTGTCTCATCGGACCCGAGGCCGGCCCCGGCCTGGCGGGCGACGCGGCGGCGCGGATCGGCGCCGAGTGCGCCGACCCGCTCGGCGCGCACGGCCTCATCGCCGACCTCGCCGCCCGTGCCTACGGAAGCGTCCTGGCCGAGGACGCCTGACGATCGGCGGCCGGGCACGGATACCGGCGATCGAGGACGGCCGGCGGCCGGGAGCCGCCGACGCCTGATGGCTTCACGCACGCGCCCCCTTCCGGCGCGGCCCCGCCGGAAGGGGGCGCACGGGACGGCCGGGAGGGGGCGCGCGCGTGAAGCCGGGGGAGGCACCACGACTCCGGCGTCCCGCGTCCGGAGCCGGAACCCGCCGCCGTGCCGTACCCGCCCGGCCGGTCCCGGTCAGCCCGCGGCGCGTCTCGTCGCCGCCGCGTAGGACCGGAACATCTCCACGGACAGAGCGATGGCGGCGACGCCGAGGACGCCGTGATACCACCGCCAGCCCACGCCGATGCCGACGAACCCGTCCAGGGCCATGATCCCGCCGCCGCCGAGGACGGCCAGCGTCATCGCGGCCAGCACGAGCAGCATCGGCGTTCTGGGCGCCCTGCGTCCCAGCGCCGTGACGGTGACGACGGCGACGCACGCGCCCAGCACGCCGGACGCGCTCGCCGTCCACTGCGCCAGGGCCGGATCGAGGAAGTAGCCCTCGGCCTCGGCCGCTGACACCGGCGGGCCGCCCGGGAACCCGAGCCGGGCCTGCAGGGCGAAGACGGCCTTCCCCGCGGCGTAGCCGAGCATCAGCAGCGCCATCGCGTACGCCGGCCATCGTCGCGGGCGATCGTGGTCAACCTCGGAACCAACCATGATCCGACCGTAGGACCGGCGGGGCGCCCGTCCCTCCCGTGTGCGGGGGAGGCTCCTCCCCCGTCCGGGGGAACGCCGCGGCCGGTGCGCGTCCTGACCGGTACCGGGAACCGGGCGCCCGGCGGGTCGGCCCAGCGTGCCGACGTGCGAGTTCGACCGATCTACAGGCGTGCCACACAGATGATCTATACCCTGAAGTGCTGACTTGTCAGACAGAGAGGGGCTTTTTGGCATGCGCCTGTTGAAAGCGACCGCTCTCCTGGTCACGGCGGCCCTGGCCTGCGCATGCGGGCCGGAGGATCAGCCGGTGCCCGGCACCCCGTCGGCCGCCGCCTCCAGCACCGCTCCCCCGGCGTCGCCCTCCGCCCCGGCTTCCGGCGCCACCTCCTCGGCGCCGCCCTCCGCCCCGGTCGCGGCGGCGGGAAGTCACGTGAGCGAGGGCATGGTCGGCGCCAACGCCACCAACCCGTTCAGGATCGAGGTGCGGGCCATCGAGCGGCACGCCGGGCTGACCGTGTTACGCATGGAGATCATGACCACCGCGACCTCCAACGCCATCGGCGACTTCGGCTACGGCATCCTGCCGGCCTCCTTCGCCAGGTTCAGGCTGCTCGACCCGGTCGGCAGGAAGGTGTACTTCACCCTGCGCGAGAACGACGGCGACGGCGAGGCCTTCGGCACCAGGCACCTCCCGCCCGCCGGCGCCTACCCCGATGACTTCGTGCCGAGCGTGCGCTACCCGGTCGAGGTCTACTTCCCGCCGCTTCCCGCCACCGCCGAGGCGGTGTCGATCGTGCCCGACATGCCGATGGGCCCGATGACCGGCATCCCGGTCACCGACGGAGGCGCCGAACCGGCCGCCCGTGAACGCGATTCCTCCGAGCCGAAGGCCGGCGACACGTTCCAGTGGCCCGTCGTCGTACCGAACGGGAAGATCTGGTCGGGCGTCTCCGACCTGAACGAACTGGTGGAGACGCCGGTGAGGAGCACCACGCAGGAGGGGGACAAGGAGACGATCGGCCTGCGCACCGACGTGCTGTTCGCCTTCGACGAAGCGCGTCTGAGCGCGAAGGCGGCGGCCGTACTCGATGACGTGGCCGAGGAGACCAGACGACGGGCCGACCCCGCCAAACCGCCCATCACGATCATCGGCCACACCGACGACAAGGGCGACGACGGCTACAACCAGACACTGTCGGTCAAGCGGGCCCGGGCCGTGCAGGAGTACCTGGCCGCCAGGCTCGGCACCGACTATCAGTACAAACCGGAAGGCAAGGGCGAGAGCGAGCCGATCGCCAAGAACCAGAAGAAGGACGGGAGCGACAATCCCGCGGGGCGGGCCAGAAACCGCCGCGTGGAGATCTCCTACTCCATCAAGCGGCAGGGCCCGGACGTGACCACCACCACGGGCCCGTCCACCGACCTGGTACGCGGCTCCACCGTGGCGCTGGCCCCCTTCCGCGCCGATCCGGGAGCGCGGGCGGCCGGTTTCACCTGGTCATTCCACAACCAGACGGACCAGCTCAAGGTGGACGTGCTGCCGCTCTATCGCGACGGCGCCTACGTGGTGGCCTCCTTCGACATCACCAAGGTCAACAAGGGCACGTTCATCCCGGTCCCCGCCCCCTTCTCCGGGTGGGACCACGAGTTCTCCTCCGGCTCCGATTTCGGCGCGTTCATCCTCGTCGATCCGGCCACCAAGGCGCGCTACCACCCGCTCAAGATGTACACGGAGTTCGTCGAGAACTACGTGCCCGCCCTGGAGGAGGGCGAGACCGGCAGAGCCTACGTCTACTACCCGGCCCCGCCCGACGACCGCACGAGCATCACGCTGGAGGTGCTGAACGGAGGCGCCTACCCGGGGATCCCCATCGGACGCTGACCGGCCGGCGGCCCCCCGCAGGCCGGTACGACGCCGGCCCCGGCTCCTTTGACGAGAGCGGCGGCGCATGGAGCCGCCATGCCGCCGCGAAGGCAGGACAACCGGCCCGGTGAACGACCGCCGGCTAGTCCTCCTCCAGCCAGACGTAGCCGGCGAAGCGGCCGGTCACGGCGTCGCGGCGGTGGGAGAACAGTTCGGGGCTCTCGATGGTGCAGCGCGTGTCGTGGGTGATCTCGCCGACGCCCGCCTTGGCGAGCTGCGAGTTGATCGCGGCCCGCAGGTCGAGGGCGGGGGTGTCGCGGCGGGTGATCGACCACGCCTCCGGGACGACCGCCGTGACCTCGGCGCGCATCTCCTCCGGCACCTCGTAGCAGCTCCCGCAGGCCATCGGGCCGATCAGGGCGGTCATCCGGCCCGGCTCGGCACCGTGCGCCGCCATCTCCGCCACCAGCGCCGGGACCACGCCCGAGACGGTGCCGGCCCGCCCGGAGTGCGCCGCGCCCACCAGGCCCGCCTCCGCATCGGCCAGCAGGACGGGCGCGCAGTCGGCGCACAGCGCGGTCAGGCCCAGGCCGGGGACGTCGGTGCAGACGCCGTCCAGCGGCGGCGGGTCGTCACCGAAGGGCTCGGTGACGTAGCGGACGTCGGCGCTGTGGACCTGCCGCATGAACACGACCCGCTCCAGCCCGAACTCCGCCGCCGTACGGGCCCGGTTGGCCGCGACCGACGCGGGGTCGTCCCCGCACGCGCCGCCGAGGTTGCGGGTGTCGTACGGCGCGGCGCTCACGCCTCCGTGACGGTCCGTGATCCTCATCTGAACGTTCACGGCCCCGACCTTACCTACCCGGCGGAACCCCTCCCCCTCCGCGTTCGTTTCACAGGCGGCGCGGACCTTCCGTTCCGCCGGTTCCCCCGACAGATCGCGAGGAAGCTCATGACGCAGATCGCGTACGACCGCAAGGAGCAGCTCCGCCAGATCGAGAGCGGCCTGATGCCCGGCGAGCAGATCATCGCCGTCTACGACGCCATCGGCACCGGCACCGGGTTCCTCGGCCTCACCGACAGGCGGGTGATCGTCCAGGACAAGTCGTTCGTGGGCAAGAAGATCGCCATCACGAGCATCCCCTACAGCAAGATCTCGGCCGTCAGCGTGGTGAGCAACAAGTCCCTCGCGGGCGGGTTCTTCTCCTCCGGCGCCATCGCGGTCCACGTGGGCACCCACACCTACGAGGTGGAGTTCCGCGGCGACGAGAAGGCCCACCACGCCCACAACGTCATCCTGAGCTTCATCAGCCGCTGAAGCCGCTGACCCGGCGGCGGCCCGGCGGCGGCCCGGCGGCGGCGACCGGCCGGCGCGGGTCCGTCGTCCGCTCGGCCGTCCCGGCCGTCCGCCCGGACCGCGCGGCGGCGCGGTCCGGGCCGGGACGACGTCGTCAGGGGGCGGCGACCGACCGGTACAGGTCCATCGTCCGCTCGGCGATCCTGGACCAGGAGAAGTGCTCCACGGCCCGCGCGCGCCCGGCCGCGCCCAGCTCGGCGGCCAGCTTCGGGTCGTCCAGCAGGCGGTTGACCCGCTCGGCGAGGTCGGCGGCGAACCGCTCGGGATCGTCGGGCGAGCCGTCGGCGGTGGACTGCGCGATCGGCACGAGCAGGCCCGTCGACCCGTCGGCCACGACCTCGGGGATGCCGCCGGTGGCGGTGGCCACCACGGCGGTCTCGCAGGCCATGGCCTCGAGGTTCACGATGCCCATCGGCTCGTAGACCGAGGGGCAGACGAACACCGTGGCGTGGGTCAGGATCTGGATCACCTCGGGGCGCGGGAGCATCTCCGAGATCCACACCACGCCCTCGCGCTCGCGTTCCAGCCCCCGGACCAGCCCGGTCACCTCCTCGGCGATCTCCGGGGTGTCCGGCGCGCCCGCGCAGAGCACGAGCTGGGCGTCGCGCCGCAGGCTCCGGGCCGCGTGCAGCAGGTGGACCAGCCCCTTCTGCCGGGTGATCCGGCCCACGAACACCACGTACGGCCGGGCCGGGTCGATGCCGTGCCTGGACAGGAAGCCGGTGTCGGCGTCGGGGGCGTACTGGGCGGTGTCGATCCCGTTGTGGATCACCCTGACCCTCTCCGGCGCCACCTCCGGATAGGCGGCCAGCACGTCGCGGCGCATCCCCTCCGAGACCGCGACGACCGCGTCGGCGCTCGCCAGCGCGCCGCGCTCGGCCCAGGACGACAGGGTGTAACCGCCGCCGAGCTGCTCGGCCTTCCACGGCCGCAGCGGCTCCAGGCTGTGGGTGGTCACCACGTGCGGGACGCCGTACAGCATCTTGGCGACATGACCGGCGAAGTTGGCGTACCAGGTGTGGCTGTGCACCAGGTCCGCGCCCTGGCAGGCCGCCGCCATCTCCAGATCGACGCCGAGGACCTGGAGGGCGGCGTTGGCCTCCTCCAGCCCGGCCGGCGTCCGGTAGGCCGCCACCCCCTCCTCGGTCCGGGGCGCCCCGAAGCAGCGCACCCGGACCTCGGCCAGCCTCCGCAGTTCGCGGGCGAGGTACTCGACATGGACACCGGCGCCGCCGTACACCTCTGGGGGATACTCGCGGCTCAGCAGATCAACGCGCATATGATCAGCGTAGTGTTTCATCCCTGTTCATCAGGTTAGGGTCGGGTGCATGAGAGTCCTCGCGATCGTCCTCGCCGGCGGCGAAGGCAAGCGGCTGATGCCGCTCACGGCTGACCGGGCCAAGCCGGCGGTGCCGTTCGGGGGGATATACCGGCTCGTCGACTTCGTGCTGTCGAACCTCGCCAACGGCCAGTATCTGAAGATCGTGGTGCTGACGCAGTACAAGAGCCACAGCCTCGACCGGCACATCTCCCGTACCTGGCGGCTGTCGACCATGCTGGGCAACTACGTCACGCCCGTGCCCGCGCAGCAGCGGCTGGGCCCGCACTGGTTCTCCGGGTCCGCCGACGCGCTGTTCCAGAACCTGAACCTCATCTACGACGAGATGCCGGAGCACGTCATCGTGTTCGGCGCCGACCACATCTACCGGATGGACCCCCGGCAGATGGTGGAGCAGCACATCGACTCCGGCGCCGACGTGACGGTGGCGGCCATCCGGCAGCCGCTGTCGCTCGCCGACCAGTTCGGGGTGATCGAGGCCGACCCGGCCGGGCGGCGGATCGTCGCGTTCCGCGAGAAGCCCAAGGACGCGGTGGGGCTGCCCGACGCCCCCGACCAGGTGTACGCGTCGATGGGCAACTACGTCTTCAAGACCCAGGCGATGCTCGACGCGCTCCGCGAGGACGCGCTCGACCCCACCAGCAAGCACGACCTCGGCGGGAACATCATCCCGATGATGGTGAAGTCCGGCAGCGCCCAGGTGTACGACTTCGCCGACAACGTGGTGCCCGGCTCCACCGAGCGCGACCGGGGCTACTGGCGGGACGTCGGAACGCTCGACGCCTTCTACGAGGCCCACATGGACCTCATCTCGCCGCACCCGGTCTTCAACCTGTACAACCAGCAGTGGCCGATCTACACCTGGCACGACCCGCTCCCGCCGGCCAAGTTCGTCCACAACGAGGGCGACCGGGTCGGGCGGGCGATCGACTCCCTGGTGTCCGCCGGTGTGATCGTCTCCGGCGGCCTGGCGGACCACTCGATCCTCTCCCCCGGCGTGGTGCTGCACTCGCACTCGCGGGTGGAGGACTCGGTGCTGATGGACAACGTGAAGATCGGCCGGGGCGCCGTCGTCCGCAAGGCGATCATCGACAAGAACGTGGTCATCCCCGACGGAGCGCGGATCGGCTTCGACCCCGAGTACGACCGCAGCCGGTTCGCGGTCACCAGGAACGGGATCGTGGTCATCGGCAAGAACGAGATCATCGACCGCTGACGGGCGGCCTGGGAGCCGGGCCGCTGAACGGCGTCCGGACCGGACCCCGGCCGCGTCGGCTGACCGGCGTCCCGGGTGCCGGGCCGCGCGCGGAGCGGCCCGGTGCCCGGAGGGGCGGATCAGTTGACGGAGGGCTTCTCCGGAAGCCGGTCGAGGATCGCCTGGAACATGGTCGCGTTGAACGCGGCCATCTCACCCATCCGCGTCTCCAGCCCGTTCATGCGCTCGTCGACGGCGGCGAACTTGGCGTTCATCTCCTCGCGGAGGAGATCGACCTTGGTGTCCAGCTTGGAGACCCTGGTGTCCAGCACGGAGACCCGATCGTCGAGCTTGGAGACGCGATCATCCAGCTTGGAGACGCGATCGTCGAGCTTGGAGACCCGATCATCCAGCTTGGAGACCCTGGTGTCCAGCACGGAGACCCGCTTGTCGAGCTTGGAGACCTGCTCACCGAGTTCGGAGACGCGGTCGCCCAGCATGGAGACCCTGGTGTCCAGCACGGAGACGCGCTTGTCCACTTTGGAGACCTTGTCGTCCAGCGTGGAGACCCGGTCGTCGAGCATGGTGACCCTGATGTCCAACCTGGCGATCTTGCCGTCCAGCTTGGACACGTGCGTGCCGAGATCGGAGACCTGCGTGCCGAGATCGGAGACACGCTTGTCGAGCGTGACGACCTGCGTGCCGAGATCGGAGACACGCTTGTCCAGCGTGACGACCTGCGTGCCGAGCGTGGAGACCTTGGTACCGAGCTCGCCGACCCTGCGGTCGAGGCCCGTGACCCTGGTGTCGAGGCCGGTCACCACGGCCTTCAGCTCCCCGGTCTGGACACCTAGGTCGACGACCTTGTCGTCCAGGCCCTTGAACCAGTCGTCCACCCGCTTGATCCGCTCATCCGCCGTGTTCAGCTGGGCGTAGACGGGGTCCAGTGCCTCGTAGGCGCGCTGTGAGGCCGTGCGTCCGCACTCGGTGCTGAGCCTCCTGAAGTCGTTCTCCAGTCGGGTCACGCGGTCCTCCAACTTGCTCATGGTTCTTCTCCTCGGGGGATGGGTTCAGCGTAGGCGCGTCGCGCCGTCGAGGATCGGAGGCAGGGGACGAGTCCTCGTGGGGAACATCATGGAGGGTGATCAGCCGTCACGGGGCGTGTTCGGGGAACCGTTTCCGCAGGAAATCGGGGCAGGATGAGGAATCTCTCCCGGGGGCGGCGACACGCGGAACCAGGGATGCGAAAGGTTCTCCGAAACACCGATGTCGCTGAACATCCTCCGCGTCATCCGGCATCCTCGTGCCTTCCCCGCGAAAGTTCGTTCATGATTTTCCATTGACGGAGTGAGTACTCACTCCATAGATTGAGAGGCATGGAAACCACATCCCCCCGGCGCAGAGCGCCGGGAATGAGCCCCGAGCGGCGACGGGAGATGATCGTGCTCGCCGCCCTCCCGCTGGTCGCCGAGTACGGCACCGCCGTCACCACCAGCCAGATCGCCAGGACCGCCGGGATCGGCGAGGCCACGATCTTCCGGGTGTTCGCCGACAAGGACGAGCTGCTGGACGCCTGCGTGGCCGAGGCGCTCCGCCCCGACCACGTGCTGGAACAGCTCGCCGCCGTCCCGCTCGACCAGCCGCTCGCCGTCCGCCTGACCGAGGCGGCCGAGGCCATGCGGGCCCACATGACGCGGATCGGCACGGTCCTCGGCGCCCTGCACGCCTCGGGCCACCGGTCGTCCCACGACCGGCGCCCCTCCCCCGCCGGGGACCGTACGAATGCACCGGCCGACGACACGGGCGGGGACCGTACGGACGCACCGGCCGGTGCCGCGAGCCGGGAACCCGCCGACGGGACGGCCGCCGGCCGGCCGGGCGGGCCGCACGCCCCGGGCGGCCGGGAGGCGTCCCTCCGGCGGACCCGCGAGGCGCTGACCGAGCTGTTCGAGCCGGACCGCGAGGCGCTGCGCCTTCCCCCGGAACGGCTGGCCGCGCTGTTCATGGACCTGACGTTCGCCGGGAGCAGGCGACCGGCCGGCGACACCGCGCCGGACGTCGCCGAACTCGTGGACGTGTTCGTGCACGGCGCGCTGGCCCGCCCGGACTCCACCGAGAGGACCGCGAGATGACCGCCGCCCCGAACCGTCGAGGCTCCGCCGAGGAGGGCCCGAAGTGACCGTCACGTTGAACCACACCATCGTCCCCGCCTGCGACAACGAGCGTGCGGCCCGGTTCTTCGCCGACGTCATGGGCCTTGCGTGCCTGCCCCCGGCCGGGATGCGCGGCCACTTCGCGCCCGTCCGGGTCAACGACTCCCTCACCCTCGACTACATGACCGTCGAGGACCCCGAGGGACACCACCTGGCCTTCGATGTGGACCCGGCCACGTTCGACGCGGTCCTGTCCCGGCTCCGGGAGCGCGGCGTGCCGTACGGCAGCCACCCCGCCGACCCCGCCAACGGCCGTGTCGATCATCCGCTGTGCCCGCGCGGCCTGTTCTTCCGCGACGACTCCGGCAACCTCTACGAGGTCATGTCCCCCGAGTAGGCGTCGCCGGAGAAGCCGTCCGAGACGCCGTCGGGGACTTCCTCCGAGGCTCCGTTCGAGAGGCCGCCGGGGACATCACCGGAGACACCCTCCGAGGCTCGGTCCGGGCCGCCGCCGGAGACGCCGTCCCGGGCGTCGCCGGGGACGGCGCCGGGTCCCGGCGGGGTCCAGGTGAAGCGGGGCGGGCGGCGTTCCAGGAAGGCGGCGATCCCTTCCGCGGACTCCTCGCGCGCGGCCCGCTGCCATTCGCGGACCCGCGCCTCACCGGCCCGGCCCTCCACGATCTCCTTGGCGGCGGCCAGGGTCAGCCGGGAGTTGGCGGCCAGGGTCCTGGCCAGGCCGTACACCCGTCCGGCCAGCTCGCCGGGGGCGACGACCTCGTCCACCAGGCCGGTGCGCAGCGCCCGGCCTGCGTCGATGAGCTCGGCGGAGTAGAGCAGGAACTTGGCGGCGGACGGTCCGACGAGGTCCACCAGGCGGCGGGTGGAACTGACCGGGTAGACGATCCCGAGCCTGGCCGGGGTGACGCCGAAGCGGCTGCCCTCGGCGGCCACCCGCAGGTCGCAGGCGACGGCGAGCTGGCAGCCGCCGCCGACGCAGAACCCCTCGATCATCGCGATCACCGGCTTGGGGAAGGCGGTCAGCGCCCGTTCGGCGGCGACGGTGAGCCCGGTGTCGTCGTCGCCGTCGGCCAGACCGGCGATCTCGGAGATGTCCGCCCCCGAGCAGAAGGTGCCGCCCGCGCCGGTCAGCACGAGGACCCGCACGCCGGGGTCGGCGGCCAGCGGCGCGAGCAGGTCCGGCAGCGCCCGCCACATGGCCGCGCTCATCGCGTTGCGCCTCTCGGGCCGGTCGATCCGGAGGGTGGCGACATGGTCGCCGGTGGTCAGCTGGAAACCATCGGATATCCGCACGTGTGAATTCTCCCGGGACGTTCCCCGGTCATGACGGTGCGGGGCCGCGCCGGGCCGCCAGGCCGCGTAGGGGCCCACCGTACGGCCAGGCCCGCCGTGCCGGGAGGCCGCCGTACGGGGCCCGGGGCCGCGGCCGGTCAGGCGGCGCGGTCGTCCACCCGGAAGCGGGGCAGCGAGTCAGGGTACTTCTCCTGGATGAACCTGACCATGTGCTCGCGGATGTCGCACTTGAGGTCCCAGGCGCTGGGCGAGTCGGCGGCGCTCATCAGCGCCCGCAGTTCCACCAGGCCGTTGGGCAGGGTGTCGACGACCTGGAGGACCCAGTCCTTCTGGTCCCACAACGGATGCTCGCGCAGGACGTGGTACAGCTCGGTGCGCAGTTCGTCCACCGGGACCGACCAGTCGACGCGGAGCATCACCGCGCCGATCACCCGGCTGCTGTGGCGGGTCCAGTTCTCGAAGGGGTTGGTGGTGAAGTAGGAGACCGGCAGCACCAGCCTGCGCTCGTCCCACAGGTGCAGCACCACGTAGGTGAGGCTGAGCTCCTCGATGCGGCCCCACTCGTCCTCGACCACCACGACGTCGTCGAGCCGGAGCGCGTCGCTGAAGGCGAGCTGCAGCCCGGCGAGCATGTTGCCCAGGGTCGACTGGGCGGCGACGCCGACGATCACACCGGCGATTCCGGCGGAGGCCAGCAGACCGGCGCCGAGCGCGCGCACCTGGGGGAAGGTGAAGAGCATCGCGCCCAGCGCCACCACGATGATCACCGCGGAGGCCACCCGGCGGACCAGGGTGATCTGGGTGCGGATGCGGCGGGCCCGCCGGTTGCGCTCGCCCTGGACGGTCACCAGCCGGTCCAGCACCACGTCGGTGACCGCGTAGGCGGCCTCGATGACCAGCCAGGAGACGACGCCGATCATGGCCAGGCTGAGCACCTGCTCGATGCCGTCGGCGAACGATCCCTCGGCCATGCTCGGAACGTAGACCGTCTTGGCGGCCGCCACGATCGCCGTGGTCAGGGCGGGCCAGGCGCAGCGGTGCACGAGCGGACCGGCGAGGACCCATCTCTCGCCGATCAGCCGTGACCGCAGCACGCGGCGCACCACCTCCACCGCGGCGGCGGCGGCGAGCACCGTGATGAGCATGATGATCCATCTGGACAAGATCGGCTTTCCTCCCGTCGTCGGTCCCCCATGGGGGTTGCCCGCGGGCCCGCCGCGTATTCAGAAGGCTTCGTCGAATGTGACGTTCCCCTCAACGGCTATCTGGTAGGCCGAAACCCGCCGCTCGAAGAAGTTGGCGAGTTCCTGTACGTCCTGCAGTTCCATGAAGGCGAAGGGGTTGGCGGTGCCGTACCGGACGGGCAACCCGAGCCGGACCAGGCGCTGGTCGGCCACGTACTCAAGGTACTGCCGCATCCGCTCCGCCTCCATTCCGGGCAGCCCGTCGCCGCACAGGTCGGCGGCGAAGGCCAGCTCGGCGGCCACCGCCTCCTCCAGCATCCGGGTGACCTGCTCACCCAGCTCGTCGTCGAACAGTCCGGGCTCCTCGGCCCGTACGGTGTCCACCACGGAGAAGGCGAACTCCATGTGCATGGACTCGTCGCGGAACACCCAGTTGGTGCCGGTGGCCAGGCCGCCCAGCAGGCCGCGGGAGCGGAACCAGTAGACGTAGGCGAAGGCGCCGTAGAAGAACAGCCCCTCGATGCACGCCGCGAAGCAGATCAGGTTGAGCAGGAACGCCCGCCGGTCCTCGCGCGTCTCCAGGCGGTCCAGCCCGCCGAGAGAGTCGATCCACCGGAAGCAGAACTCGGCCTTGTCCCGGATCGAGGGGATGTGCTCGACCGCGGCGAAGGCGCGGACCCGCTCGTCGTGGTCGGGCAGGTAGGTGTCCAGCAGGGTCAGGTAGAACTGGACGTGCACCGCCTCCTCGAAGAGCTGCCTGCTGAGGTACAGCCGCGCCTCGGGGGCGTTGACGTGCCGGTAGAGGTTGAGGACCAGGTTGTTGGCCACGATCGAGTCGCCGGTGGCGAAGAAGGCGACGAGCCGGTTGATCAGGTGGCGTTCCTCGGCCGTCATCCTGGCGAGGTCGGGCAGGTCAGAGGAGAGGTCCACCTCCTCGACGGTCCAGGTGTTGCGGATCGCGGCGCGATAGCGCTCGTAGAAGTCCGGGTAGCGCATGGGGCGCAGCGTGAGGTCCATTCCGGGGTCGAGCAGCATCGGGAGAGCCCTCCGTGGGTTCCGGGTGAAGAGGTTCGGGTGGGACGAGGAGCCGGGGCGGTCCCTACTGGCAGGCCTCGCAGTACTCGGGGTTCTCCAGCGAGCAGGCGACGGCCTCCGGAACGGAGGCGTCGGAGGCGTCGGAGGCGTCAGCGCGGGCCACGGTGGTCTGCGCGATCCGGGTCGCCGGGCGGGACCGCAGGTAGTAGGTCGTCTTCAGACCGGACTTCCAGGCGTAGGCGTACATCGAGGAGAGCTTGCCGATGGTCGGCGTGGCCATGAAGAGGTTCAGCGACTGCGACTGGTCGATGTACGGCATGCGCGCGGCGGCCAGGTCGATCAGCGCCTTCTGCGGCAGTTCCCAGGCGGTGCGGTAGAGCGCCTTCAGGTCGCCGGGGACGCCGGGGACGTCCTGGACCGAGCCGTCGGCCCGCTTGATCGCGTCGCGGACCTGCGGGGTCCACAGGCCGCGCTCGGTGAGGTCGCGGACCAGGTAGCGGTTGACCTGGAGGAACTCCCCCGAGAGGGTCTCGCGCTTGAAGACGTTGGAGACCTGTGGCTCGATGCACTCGTAGCAGCCGGCGATGGAGGCGATGGTCGCGGTGGGCGCGATCGCGACCATGAGCGAGTTGCGCAGGCCCGTCCCGGCGATCCTGGCTCGCAGCGCCGCCCACTCCGCCGACCGTCCGGCGCCGTAGTGGTCGGGGTGCAGCACGCCGCGGGCGGCGCGGGTCTCGTCGTAGGAGGGGTGGCGGCCCCGTTCGACGGCCAGGTCGGAGGAGGTGGCGTAGGCGGCGAGCGCGATCTCCTCGGAGATCCGGGTGGACAGCTCCAGCGCCTCCGGGGAGTCGAACGGCAGCCGCAGCGTGAAGAACACGTCGGCCAGGCCCATCACGCCCAGCCCGATCGGCCGCCACCTGCGGTTGGCGGCCTCGGCCTCGGGGGTCGGGTAGAAGCCCAGGTCGATCGTGCGGTCCAGGAACCGTACGGCGGTGCGGACGGTGGAGCGCAGCCGCTCCCAGTCCATCCGCCCGCCGTCGAGGTGGGCGGCGAGGTTGATCGACCCGAGGTTGCACACGGCGGTCTCGGCGTCGCCGGTGACCTCCAGGATCTCGGTGCAGAGGTTCGACAGGTGGATGACGTTCCCGGGGAGGGCCGTCTGGTTGGAGGTGCGGTTGGCGGCGTCCTTGAAGGTCATCCAGCCGTTGCCGGTCTGGGCGAGGGTGCGCATCATCCGGCCGTACAGGGCGCGGGCCGGGACCTGGCGGACGTACCGGCCTTCGGCCTCGGCGGCGCGGTAGGCGGCGTCGAACGCCTCGCCGTACAGGTCGGTGAGGTACGGGACCTCCTTGGGGTCGAACAGCGACCAGGTGCCGTCGGCCTCGACGCGGCGCATGAACTCGTCGGGGATCCAGTTGGCGAGGTTGAGGTTGTGCGTGCGGCGTGACTCCTCACCGGTGTTGTCGCGCAGCTCCAGGAAGTCCTCGATGTCGGCGTGCCAGGTCTCCAGGTAGACGCAGGCCGCGCCCTTGCGGCGGCCGCCCTGGTTGACCGCGGCGACGCTCGAGTCCAGGGTGCGCAGCCACGGCACGACGCCGTTGGAGTGGCCGTTGGTGCCGCGGATCAGCGAGCCGCGCGAGCGGATCCGGGTCCAGGAGACGCCGATGCCCCCGGCGTACTTCGACAGCCGCGCGATCTGCCCGTACCGCTCGTAGATCGCCTCCAGCTCGTCGCGGGGCGAGTCGAGCAGGAAGCAGGAGGACAGCTGGGGGCGGCGGGAGCCGGAGTTGAACAGGGTGGGCGAGCTGGGCAGGTAGGACAGGGTGGACATGAGGCGGTACAGCTCGGCGGCCTCCTCCACCGTCTCCGACAGGCCGCACGCCACCCGCAGGAAGAAGTGCTGCGGGCGCTCCAGCACGCCGCGGGTCTCGGGGTGGCGCAGCAGGTAGCGGTCGTAGACCGTGCGCAGGCCGAAGTACTCGAACCGGGCGTCGGCGGCGTCGTCGACGAGGGCGTCCAGCTCGGCGGCGTGCGCCGCGACGAAGGCGGCCAGGCCGTCCTGCAGCAGCCCGGCGGCGTGGGCGGCGGCGACGGACCCGGCGAAGGTCCGCACGCCGTGGGCGGCGGCCTCGTCGGCGATCAGCCCGGCCAGCAGGCCGGCGGCGACCCTGGAGTTCTCCGGATCGGCGACCACCCGGGCGGCGGCCTCCTCGATGGCCAGCCGGCGGCCGGCCAGATCCTCGCGTGCCTGCCCGGTCCCCTCGGCCGTCTCGGCTGCCTCGGTCACGATCGGTGCCACGTGCTTCCTCCTGGCGTGCTCGGTGCTCTTCCCGTAGGGCTCCCGCCGGGTCAAGGGCACGCGTCGGAGAACGGTTCGCGGGCATGCCGGACCGCCTCGTCCGCGGGCCCACCCTCGAGGCCCTGGACATCTGTGCCGGGAGAGGCGGCCGCGCCGCGCGCCCCGGGCCGCCTCACGCGGCCCCGGCGCCCGGCCCGGTCCCCTTCTCCCGTCTTTCCCGTCACCGGCAGGTCTTCGGACTCACGGGCGCCTGGCGCATGCCTACTGGCCGTCGCTTCCCGGGCGCATGGCCCAGTGCTCCTGACGGCGGTCGTTCCCGTTCACCGCTGCGGGGCAGCCCCGGATTCGCACCGGGTTCCCTCTTGCCTCGCCTCCACGCGGAAGGCGAGCCGGCAACGACGAGGATCCTACATGTAGTGGCTTCGGACGCAACTACCCCAACAGGTTGTGGCGAAGGCTTTGAGCAAACCGAGATCACGGAGCACGTCACGGGCCCGGCCGGTCTCGCCGGACAGCCACTGGCGGAAGTCGTCGCCGCTGAGGTAGATCCGGCTCCAGCCCCCGGCCTCGCACAGGGACCGCCAGCGCGGCGAGGCGTCGAGGGCGTCGCACAGGGCCACGGCCCGGTCCCGGTCGTCCGGGCTCATGCCCCGCGGGCCGAACACCCCGCACCAGTCGGTGTACTCCAGCCGGACGTCCATCTCCATCAGCGTCGGCGCGTCGATCCCGGGGAGCCGCTCGGCGGAGGAGACCACCAGCGGCCGCAGGCGACCGGCGGCGATCTCGCGTGTGAAGGAGCGCGCCGAGCCCAGGATCGCGCCCACCCGGCCGTCGCGGAGCGCCTCGACGGCGTCGGCGGCGGCGGGGTATCCCGCGTACTGCAGCAGCCTGGCGTCCGCCCCGAGGCATTTGGCGATCATGCCGTAGAGCACGTGGTCGGAGCCGCCCTCCAGGCGCCCGCCCATCACCAGCCCGCCCGGGTCGCGGCGCAGCAGCGCGGCGAGGTCCTCGAAGGAGCGCAGGCGGGAGCCGGGCAGAACGATCAGGGCCGCCCAGTCGCCGGCCAGCCGGGCCAGCGGGGTGGTGGAGTCGACCACGGCGGCGGTGTCGGCGATCTCCGCCCCGGCCACCGCGGGCATCCCGGCGAGGAGCAGCCTCCCATCTCGGGAGAACGGCTCGCGGGAGAGCGGGTCGCGGGCGGACCGCTCACGGGACGCCGTCCCGGACGGCGCCCCGGACCGCGACCCGTACGGTGTCCCGTAGGGCGCCCCATGGGAGGCGAGCGCCTCCAGGGCGGCGCCCGCCGCGCCACCCGGACGGTTCTCCACCCCGGCCGCCCGCACCAGCCCCTCGGCGCCCGCGACGGCCGCCATGCCGCGGGCGAGGGGATCCCAGTCGTGCCCGCGGGCGGCGGGCACGATGAGGGTCAGCATGGCGGTGAACGGCCTGTCCGGACCGCCGCAGCCGCCGCAGCAGCCGAGGACGGCGAGCCCGGCGGCGAACGAGAAGAACCGCCTGCGGTGCACGACGCGCCCTCCCCCCGAGACCCCCGATACCTCAGGTTACACCTATGTCACTTTCTGTGACATATGGCGGCCTCGCCGGGAGGAGGGACGGCAGGCTCACTCCACGGTGACGCTCTTGGCGAGGTTACGGGGCTTGTCGACGTCGCGGCCCAGCGCCACGGCGGCGTGGTAGGCCAGCAGCTGGAGCGGGATCGTCAGCAGGATCGGGTCCAGCTCGATCTCGTTCTTCGGCACCACCACGCAGTCGTCGGCCAACTTCGGGTCCGCCGTACGGTGCCCGACCATGAGCACCCGGCCGCCGCGCGCCCGGATCTCGCCCAGGGTGGTGAGGTTCTTGTCCAGCAGCTCGTCGTCGGGGACGATCGCCACGGTCGGCGTCTCCGGGCCGATCAGCGCCAGCGGCCCGTGCTTGAGCTCGCTGGCCGGGTAGGCCTCGGCGTGCACGTAGGAGATCTCCTTGAGCTTCTGCGCGCCCTCGCGGGCCACCGGGTAGCCGCGGACCCGGCCCACGAACATCATGCTCGCCGTGTCGGCGTACTTGGCCGCCAGCTCCTTGATCTGCGGCTCCAGCGCGAGGATCTCCTCGATCTGGCCGGGCAGCCGCCGCAGGCCCTCGCAGACGCGGCGGCCGTCGGCCGGGGACAGGTCGCGCACCCGGCCCAGGTGCAGCGCGAGCAGCGCGAACGCCACCGCGGTCGAGGTGAACGCCTTGGTGCTGGCCACCGACACCTCGGGACCCGCGTGCAGGTACAGGCCGCCGTCGCACTCGCGGGCGATCGCGCTGCCCACGGTGTTGACGATGCCGAGCACCCGCCCGCCCTTGCGCTTGAGCTCCTGGACGGCGGCGAGGGTGTCGTAGGTCTCCCCCGACTGGCTGATCGCCACGTACAGGGTGTCGGGCTCCACCACGGGGCTGCGGTAGCGGAACTCGCTGGCCGGCTCGGCGTCGGCCGGGATGCGCGCCAGCTCCTCGATGAGCTGGGCGCCGATCTGGCCGGAGTAGTAGGCGGACCCGCAGCCGATGATCTTCACGCGGCGGAACGACCGGCTCTCCCGCGCGTCCATGTTGAGGCCGCCCAGGTGGGCGATGTGGAAGCGGTCGTCGAGGCGGCCGCGCAGCGTGCGGGCCACCGTCTCGGGCTGCTCGGAGATCTCCTTGAGCAGGTAGTGCTCGTAGCCGCCGGTGTCGTAGTGCCCGGCCTCCCAGTCGACGGTCAGCGGCTCCTTGGCGGTCTCCCGCGCGTCGCCGCCGAAGGTGGTGAAGCCGTCGGCCCGCAGCACAGCGAGCTCGCCGTCCTCCAGGTGGACCACCTGGCGGGTGTAGCGGACCAGGGCCGCGACGTCGGAGGCGGCGAACATCTCCTTCTCGCCGATGCCCAGCACGATCGGGCTGCCGTTGCGGGCCACGACCACCTCACCGGGCCGCCGGGCGTCGATCACCGCGATGCCGTAGGTGCCGACGATCCGCTTGAGCGCGGTGCGGACCGCCTCCTCCAGCGAGTCGGACTCCTCGACGGTGCGGGCGATCAGATGCGCCAGCACCTCGGTGTCGGTCTCGGAGACGAAGACCGCGCCGTCGGCCTCCAGTTTGGCGCGCAGCTCGTCGGCGTTCTCGATGACGCCGTTGTGCACGACCGCGACGCGCTCGTCGGTGGAAAGGTGGGGGTGGGCGTTGGCGTCGCTGGGCGCGCCATGGGTGGCCCAGCGGGTGTGCCCGATGCCCAGGGTGCCCTTGAAACGCGCGGGCACCACGGCGGCCAGGTCGCCCACCCGGCCCTTGACCTTGCGCGTCTTCAGACCCCTGTTGGAGACCACCAGCCCCGCCGAGTCGTAGCCGCGATACTCCAGCCGCGCGAGGCCCTCCAGAAGAATCGGCGCCGCGTCCTTCGGCCCCACATAGGCCACGATCCCGCACATGTGTCGCACTCCTTACCCGTAGACGATCCGGCGCAGCTGGCGCAGGGTGAGCCGAGGTGCCGCGACACGGCGGGCGGGCAGCTCTGCGGCGATCCGGGGGAAGATCTGGTCGTTGACCATCCCCTTGGCCTTGAGCTCGGCGTGACGACGCCGGACGAACTCCTCGACGGGCTCGGAGAAGTAGGCCAGCACGTCCGCCACGACCCGCGCCGCCTCGCCCGGACCGAGGGAGTTCGTCCGGACCAGATGGGTAATCAGCTCCTCATGGTGCTGCCATGCCGTGGCCACAGGGCAGGACCATACGCATAACCAACGTCAATTACCAATTTTCCTGCCCGCTTCCGGGCAGAGATCCCCCCTTATGCCGTACGACGCCCGCACCCTGGGACGGTGAGTAGTCTCTCATAACGCTGGGTAGTCAACTGGCCGGAGGAACACCATGCGCCGTCTGACGGGCCCCACCGTCTTTGCCGCCCTGACCCTGCTGGCCCCGCCCCCTCCCGCGGGAGCCTCGTCCCCGGCCGGCCGCCAGGCGGCCTTCGCCCAGGCCGCGCTGAGGTACGGCGTGCCGGAGAGCGTGCTGCTGGCGGTCTCCTACCTGGAGTCCCGGTGGGACACCCACAACGGCCTGCCCAGCGTGTCGGCGGGGTACGGCCCGATGCACCTGGTCGACCCCTCCGCGGGCGTCCCGGCCGGCGCGCGCCCCGCACGTCCGTCCGGCGGCGCGGGCCCCTCGGGAGACACGGGAGACGCGGGAGACACTGTCCGGAACACCACCGGACCCTCCGGCGGCGCGGCCCGGGACACCGCGCGGCCCTCCGGGGGCACGGTCCGGGAGGCCGCCGGGGGCGAGCGGACCGCCGTGCCGCCGGCCGTACCGCCCGCCGACACCCTGCACCGGGCCGCGGAGCTGACCGGTCTCGCCCCCGCCGAGCTCCGGCGTGACCCCTCCGCCAACATCCTGGGCGGCGCCGCGCTGCTGGCCGACCACCAGCGGCGCGCCGGCGCGCGGCCCGGGGCGGACCCGGCGGGCTGGTACGGCGCGGTCGCCCGCTACTCCGGCGCCACGGACGCCGGGACCGCGGCGATGTTCGCCGACGAGGTGTACGCGACGATCCGCTCCGGCGCCGCACGGGTGACCGACGACGGTGAGCGGGTGGTCCTGCCCGCCGACCCCTCCGCCGCGCCGGAACGGGGGCCCGGGGAGACCGGGCTGCCCGCCGCGACGGCGGCCGCCGCCCCCGACTGCCCGCCCGCCCTGGCCTGCGAGTGGATCCCGGCCGCCTACCGGCGGCTGAAGAAGGGCGGACACGGCAACCACGACCGCTACCCGGGGACCCGCCCGATCGACTACATCGTCATCCACGACGGGGAGTCGCCCTACGACGTCATGACCCGGCTGGTCAAGGACCCCACGTACGTGAGCTGGCACTTCACCCTGCGATCGAGCGACGGCCACATCGCCCAGCACCTGCGGGCCGGAGACGTCGGCTGGCACGCGGGCAACTGGTACTTCAACTCCCGCTCCATCGGCCTGGAGCACGAGGGCTACCTCGCCAGGGGGGGCGCCTGGTACACCGAGGCGATGTACCGGGCCTCGGCCCGCCTGGTCCGCTACCTCGCCCGCAAGTACGACGTCCCCTTAGACCGGGCGCACATCCTCGGCCACGACAACGTGCCCGGAGCCACCCCGGCGACCGTGCAGGGCATGCACGAGGACCCCGGCCCCTACTGGGACTGGGACCACTACTTCACGCTGCTCGGCAGCCCGCTGACCGGCGTACGCGGCCGGGAGGTCTCCCTCGTCTCGGCGGCGGCCGCGTCACGCCCGGCGCACGCGGCACGCTCGGTGATGATCAAGCCCGACTACGCCGCCAACACGTCCTTCTTCAGCGGCTGCACCAAGTCGGGCCGGTGCCGCCGCGGGTCCGGCACGGTCTGGCTGCACGTCCGCCCCTCCCCCGCCTCACCGCTGGTCCGCGACGCCGGCAAGCACCCCACCGGGGAGTCCACCTACAGCGTGTACGACCACGCGGGGCGGGCCTCCACCGGCCAGCGCTACGCCTTCGCCGGCCGCCGGGGCGACTGGACCGCTATCTGGTACCTCGGGCAGCGGGCCTGGTTCTACGACCCGGCGGGCGCCCGCAGGTCCGTGCCCGCCTCCGGCCCCCTGGTGACGCCCCGCCCGGGCCTCGCCTCCGTCAAGGTGTACGGCAGGGCCTACCCGGAGGCCTCGGCCTACCCGCCGGGCATACCGGTGCAGCAGCCGGCCCCCCTGCAGTACACCCTCCCGGCCGGGCAGTTCTACAGCCTCGGCCTGACCTGCCGCGCGTCCTATTTCCACACGGGCGGATTCTCCCCGGCGTCCCACCGCGTCGTCACGGGCCGGACGCGCTACCACCAGATCCAGTTCGGCCACCGGGTCATGTTCGTCAGGGCGGCGGACGTCACGGTGGTTCCCGGCTGAGGAGCCGCACCCGGCCGGGAGATCATGCTCAGCCGGGAGCCACGCCCGGCCGAGGAGCCGTACCCGATGCGCGGGGAGGCCGGTGACGCCCGGCCGAGGGCCGCCCGGACCCCCTTCCCGTCCCCCGATCGACCCCTGGTTGTCCCCGGGTTGCGCGCGAGCACGCTCCGGAGGCGCTAGAGTTTTCTCGTGCCCCGGTCGACAGGCCGGGGAGCACGCGGAAGTGGCTCAGTGGTAGAGCATCACCTTGCCAAGGTGAGGGTCGCGGGTTCGAATCCCGTCTTCCGCTCGGCGGACCCCCCGGGGTCCGGCTGGTGGAGTGGCCGAGAGGCGAGGCAACGGCCTGCAAAGCCGTGTACACGGGTTCAAATCCCGTCTCCACCTCGGCGCACGGACGCCGGACCCGTGAGGATCCGGTAAAGTGGCGCACGTGCCCCGGTCGACAGGCCGGGGAGCACGCGGAAGTGGCTCAGTGGTAGAGCATCACCTTGCCAAGGTGAGGGTCGCGGGTTCGAATCCCGTCTTCCGCTCTGATCCTCCAAGGACGATTAGCTCAGCGGGAGAGCGCTTCCCTGACACGGAAGAGGTCACTGGTTCAATCCCAGTATCGTCCACCAACAGAGATCCCCGGGTCCAGAACCCGGGGATCTCTTCGTTTCCGGGCCGCTCCAGCCGCCGGTCGCCCGTCCCTGGGCACGCCGTTCCGGGCGCGTCCCGGCATCCCCCTCTCCGGAACCCGTTCCGGGAACCGGTTCCGGCGGGCCCGCCCGCGGCGCCGCCTCCGGAGCACCGCTTCCGGCCGCCCCACCTCGGGTGTTCCGCTCCGTCCGCCCTCGCGGCCTCCCCCTCCCGCCGCTCTTTCCCCGCCTCCCGTTTCCGGGCTTCCCGCGTTTCCGGTACGCGCCGGGCGGCGACAGGAGGCAGCATCGGGGCATAACCCGGAATCTATTCATCGCTTATGCTCTTTTGACCATCGCGAAAGGGGCGAGCCTGTGCTGCGTGTGGTGGTCGACCCGGAGGTGCCCGCGAACGTCGCCGACCTCATGCGACGGAACGGCCCGCTGCTCTCCCGCTACCGGGCCGGCTGGAACCCCGAACCGAGCGGTCCCCACTTCCCGGCCCCCGTCCTGGTGTCCCTCGGGGTGCTGACGTTCCTGACGGTCCTCGTCACGCTGCTCGTCGGCGCTCCGGGGGTGTTCCTGGGCACCCTCGGCACCGTCTACCTGATCGTCCTCGCCTGCGTCTACCTCGCCAGGAAGCCCCTGCCGGCCGACTCGACGGAGCGCGTGCTGTACCGGCACTCGCGGTTCCACCAGGGCCGCTTCCTGGTCCTGGAGGACTTCGACCTCCCCTCGCGGGCCCTGCTCGGCCGGGTGCAGAAGGCGATCGACCGCATCATGGGCGCGCGGGTCAACGCCCTGGGCATGCTCGACAGCGTGCGCAACTCGGTGATGCTGCCCGCCGAGGAATGGGAGATCGCCCGGCTGCTGACCAAGCTGTCGGCCCTGCGGGCCAGGCACCGGCACCTGGCCCGCGGCGGCCGGACGCCGGAGGTGGCCGCCGCCATGGCGCCGCTGGAGCGGGCCCTGGCCGCCAGCGAGGCCGCCGTCGTCGCCCGCGTCGAGGCCCTGGAGCGCTACGCCCGCCACGTGGCGCGGGCCGACCACGCGCTGGCGTCGCGGGGGCAGATCGAGGCCCTGCTCGCCTACCTGCCGGAATACGAGCAGCTCGTCGCGGAGACGGGCGCCTCCCGCTTCTCCGCACCGGAGATCGGCACGCTGAGCGAGGACGCCGCCCGGCTGCAGCAGGCGCTGCGCGACAGCGTCCGCTCCGCCCACGAGGCGTTCCGGTACCTCGAAGGCTGAGAAGGAGGAGACGATTCCCAACCGTGCGAAGGGGGTGAGCCCGTGCAGCGGGTGGTAGTCGACCCGGAGGTGCCGGCGGAGGTCGCGGAACTGTTCCGCCGGAACGCCCGGCTGCTCTCCAGGGTCAGGGCCGGCTGGCAGCCCGCCCCCGTGCCGGTCCGCGAGGACCGCAGGGGCATAGCGCCCAAGGTCCGCATCGTCATCCTGTCGGGCGTCCTGCTGGGCCTGCTCGCCATGAACATCGGGCGGATCCCCTTCTTCCTGATCGGGATGCTCGCCTTCGTGGCGCTGATCGGCACGATCGCCGCCCAGCAGTTCCCCGATGCCGGCGAGGGTGACGAGGACGGCGACGCCGGCGACTACGAGATCTCCCGGCACGCCCACTGGTACGAGGGCCGCTACCTCCTGCCGGAGGACTTCGACGACACCGCCGGACCGCTGCTGGAGCGGGCCGGGCGGGCCGTCGACACCGTCATGCGCTCGCGGATCAACGCCCTGGGCATGCTCGACGACGTGCGCAACTCGGTGATGCTGCCCGCCGAGGAGTGGCAGATCGCCCGGCTGCTGGCCAAGCTGTCGGCGCTGCGCGGCGAGCACCGCGACCTGCTGTACGGCGGCAGCACCCCGGAGGTGACCGCCGCCATGGCGCCGCTGGAGCGGGCCCTGGCCGCCAGCGAGGCCGCCGTCGTCGCCCGCGTCGAGGCCCTGGAACGTTACGCCCGCCACGTGACCGAGGCCGAGCGGGCGCTGCGCGCCCACGAGCAGATCGAGCAGCTGCGGGAGCGGCTCCCCCGCTACGAGGAGCTCCTGGCCGAGACCGGCGCCGACTCGGCGGCCGTTCCGGAGATCGACCGGCTGGCCGGGGACGCCGGGCGGCTGGAGCGGGCGCTGCGCGACAGCGTCCGTTCGGCCCATGAGGCGTTCCGGCATCTCGACGGCCCGACCGGGGACGGGCCGTCCGTTCTCGGGTGACTCCACGGCCCACCCGGGAACCTCCCGCCCGTTCTTGGGTGATTCGTATGGGTATGGTCACCGCATGACGGAACAACCGATACTGGTCTACGACGGCGACTGCGGCTTCTGCACCTCCTGCGTCCGGTTCGCCGAGCGCCGGATCGGTCTCCGGGCCCGCGCCGTACCCCTGCAGACGGCCGACCTGGCCGTGCTCGGCGCCACCCGGGAGCGCGCCGAGCACGAGGTGCTGTGGGCGGAGGACGGCAGGCTGTACGGCGGGGCGCAGGCCGTCGCCAGGCTGCTGATCTGCGCGGGACCGCCCTGGAGCGTCGCGGGGTCCCTGATGCGGCTCCCCCTGCTGCGGCGGGCGGCGGGGTGGGGCTACCGGCTCGTGTCCGCCAACCGGGGGCGCCTGCCCGGCGGCACCCCCGCCTGCTCCGTGCCGGAGGCCCGCCGATGACCGTTCTGCTCACCGGTTTCGAGCCGTTCGACGGCGACACCGTCAACCCCTCGTGGGAGGCGGTCAGTCTCGTCCCCGGGGTGCGGGCCGTACAGGTGCCGTGCGTGTTCGGCGCGGCGGTGGATCGGCTGCGGGAGGCCGTCGCCGAGCACGACCCCCGGGTGGTCGTCTGCGTCGGGCAGGCCGGCGGCCGGGCCGACGTGACGGTCGAACGGGTGGCCGTCAACCTCGACGACGCCCGCATCCCCGACAACGCCGGGCGGCAACCGATCGACGAGCCGGTGGTGCGCGGCGGGCCCGCCGCCTACTTCGCCACGCTGCCGGTGAAGGCGTGCGTGGCCGCGGCCCGGGCGGTCGGGGTCCCGGCGAGCGTGTCGCAGAGCGCCGGGACGTTCGTCTGCAACCACCTCTTCTACGGCCTGATGCACCTGATCGCCACGGAGCGGCCCGACATCCGCGGCGGGTTCGTGCACGTGCCGTTCGCCCCCGGGCAGGTCCTCGACCGGGCCGCGCCGTCCATGCCGCCCGCGCTGGTCGCCGAGGCACTGGCCGCGGTCGTGACGGCCGCCTCGTTCATGGAGGGCGACCTGCGCCTGGTCGGCGGCTCCCTGCACTGATCGGCGGCTCCCCGCCCGGGGCCGGAATCGGGCGTCCGGCGCCGTGGCCGGGGTCTGGGTCTGGGTCCGGAGCCCGGGTCCGGAGCCTGGCGGAGGTCCGGGGAGCCGAGGGACCGGAAACCGAGGGGTCGAGAGGTCGAAGGGGGCAGACGGGGACCGGGGAGCGGAGGCCGGGAGTCACAGCGGCACGCCGTACACCGCGCGGCGGCGTGCGAACTCGGTCACGCTCCACAGCGTCCCGCGCTCGCGGACGCAGGTGAGGTCCTCCGGGCCCACCGGGTAGGGCCGCCTGGTGACCGTGTCGCCGACCACGATCAGGACGCCGTTGCGCGTCGAGCCGGCCGCCTGGCTGAGATACCAGGTGCCGCCGTGGGAGAGCGCGCCCTGGATCCTGGGCTCGGGCAGCACGTAGGCGTCCTGGGCCGCGGCGACGCCGCCCGCGTCGGCGCGCAGCGGGCCGCCGGGCTCCAGCGGCCAGCGGGCCACCCTGCCGGGCGTGCCGGGGGCGTCGACGTACTCGCCGCCGATCAGGGTGTGCACCGGGCCCGTCCGGTCGACGGAGGCGAAGGAGAACCGGGCGTCGCCCGTCGCGGCCCAGGCGCCGGTCTGCGGCATCACGTAGCGGTAGCCGAAGGCGTTGTAGGTCGCTCCCTTCCTGCCGATGGTGGTCTTGGAGTCGCCGTTCACCTCGTAGATGTGCCGGGTGTCGAAGACGCGCAGGCCGCGGCCGGTGTCGGCGACGTACAGCAGGTCCCCGTACCAGGCGACGCCGCCGGCGTGGATGTCGATGGGGGCGATCCCGCCGTCGGGCCTGGCCGTCACGAGCAGGACGTGCCGGTAGCGCAGCGTCGCGGCGTCGAGGAAGGACAGCCGGATGCCGCGCTCGGGCGCGTTCTGCGGCTTGAAGTACCAGCTCACCACGAACACGTCACCGCGGGCCCCGGCGTCGGAGGAGCTGGTCAGGCCCTGCGGGTACCAGTCGGTGACGGCGTTGTCGGCGTCGTCGAAGCAGTACCAGTCCACCGGCCGGGGCTTCATGCCGGAGAACGCCCCGGCGCCGGACGCCCCCTTCCTGACGGCGACCCGGTTGGCCTTGGCCAGGACGGTGGCGAGGGGCACACGGCCGAGCCGCTCGCCCAGCGCGCGGGCGCCGGCCGGCAGGTCGCCGTCGTTGCGCCTCAGCTCGAACGGCTTCACGGCCGTGGTCTTCATCGCACTCATCGGGGTCGCTCCTCCTCCGGTCGCCGCCGGGCCCGGCGGGTCGAGACGTGGAGTTCACGAGTATGCCGATATATGGATCATTCAGGAGCCCGATGAGGCGGTGAATCAGTCCAGGTCTGACATGTCGAGCACGGAACGGAGGTCCGCACGGTTCGCGGAGGTCCTCAAAGCGGCCAGGTGTGCACCGGCTCCCCGGTCAGCGCCAGCTCCTGGTAGCGGGTCACCAGGCGCGCCCGCGCCGCCGGGTCGGTGCCCAGCTCGGCGAGCTTCTCGCGCTGCCAGACCGCACCGGTACGGCGCCGCCCGGCGCGTTCCCGGATGACGTCGAGCGCCCGCTCCGCCTCCTGCGCGTCCACGCCGGCCCGCACCAGACCGTCCGCCGCCATGGGCAGCAGGTCCTCGACGAGCCGGTGCGCGGGGACCTCTCCGTCCCGGCCCGGCCAGGCCATCGGGGCGTCCAGTCCGCTGATCGCGCCGCGGTAGAAGTTGCGGTAGGCGTCGGCGAAGGGCGTCTCGTGCACCGGTTCCTCGGCCATCGCCAGGGTGAGGCCGAGCATGAAGGCGGTGTTGGCCACCATGTCGGCGGGGGTCGGCCCGGCGGGCAGGGCCCGCATCTCCACCCGCAGGTGGCCGCCGTCGGCCGGGTCGTAGACGGGCCGGTTCCACAGCCACACCATGCCCTGGTGCAGCCGCAGCTCGGCCAGTTCCGGGGCCTCGCCCGCCGCGTCCCGGGCGTCGGTGAGCACCGGCACCACCGGCTCGTACTCGCGGACGCACGCCTCGAACAGCTCCTCGGCGCCGCCGACCCACCCCGAGCCGAAGGCCACCCGCCGGTCCCTGCGGTCGAGCCGCTCGACGTCGCGGTCGTCGGCCGCCTCCTCGAACAGGGCGATCCTGGTCTCCTCCCACAGCCGCCTGCCCAGGAAACCGGGCGAGTTGCCGCTGACCGCGAGGACCGGGCCGATGGCGAGCTGGGCGGCGTTGTAGACACGGGCGAAGTCGGCCGGGGCCGTACGCAGGTGGACCTGCCAGGAGGTGTTGGCGCTCTCCAGGATGACGCCCTCGACCTCCAGCTCCAGCTCCTCGGCGCCGCTGATGCGCACCCGGAACGGCTCGGCGCGCAGCCGGCGCATGCCCCGGGTCATCGCCCGGTAGCGGGCCTCGTCGCTGAGCGCCTCGTGGGTGAAGTCGAACTCGCTGAGAGAGGGCAGGATCCCGATCGCCACGGACCGGCCGCCCTGCGTCGCCGCGGCCTTGTCCACCATGTCCATGGTCTCGCGCAGCTCGGCGGCCATCGCGGTGAAGGGCCGCCCGGCGAGCGGCAGCGGGGTCAGGTTGACCTCCAGGTTGAACCGGCCCAGCTCCGACACCAGCCGGTCGTCGGACGCGGCCTCGCGCACCTCCCGGTTGCGCTGGAGCGGCCTGCCGTCGGGGGTGGTGAGGAACAGCTCCAGCTCGGCGCCGACGGTCAGCGGGCCCTCCCCGAAGCCGGGCCGGGCCAGGGTCTCACGCAGCGTGGCCATCTGTTCCGCCAGCCGCTCGCCGAAGCGGATGAACTCCACCTCGGAGAACCGGTCCTTGTCGAGTTGCCGGCCCATCGCACCATCCGATCAGTTGGTCCTCGTGACCCCCTCCTACTCTCCCAGGTGGGGGCTTCTAATCAGGCGAGCGGGTGGGGGATGGATCACAGTCCGCGACGGGAGGGGCAGGAGGCCCGGTGACGTGGACGGTCCGGGAGCCGGATCACGGGCCGGGGACAGGCGGGGCGGGGACGGCCGGACCGGAGTCGCGGCCCGCGGCGGGGGCGGGTGGGACGCGCGGCCGACCGCGTGGCATCCTGCGAGTGCCGCGGACGCGGCGCGGGAACCGCAGGCCGGGAGGCGGCGCGGAACCCGCCGGCCGGAAGGCCGGGAAAGCCGGGGAAGCCGGGAAAGAGGTGTGCCGGGTGCGAGCCGTGGTCTTCGACGCCTTCGGAGCCGATCTCGAGGTCAGGGAGGTGCCCGATCCGGCGCCGCCGTCCGGCGGGGTGGTGGTGCGGGTGGCGGCGACCGGGCTGTGCCGCAGCGACTGGCACGGCTGGCAGGGCCACGACGACGACATCCGGGTCCTGCCGCACGTCCCCGGGCACGAACTGGCCGGGGTCGTGGAGGCGGTGGGTGACGGCGTGCGCTCCTGGCGGCCCGGTGACCGGGTCACGGTCCCGTTCGTCTGCGCCTGCGGCTCCTGCGCGGCGTGCGCCGCCGGGGACCAGCAGGTGTGCGAGCGGCAGACCCAGCCGGGGTTCACCCACTGGGGCTCCTTCGCCGAGTACGTCGCGCTGGAGAACGCGGACGTCAACCTCGTCGGGCTGCCGGAGACGGTGTCCTTCCCCGCCGCCGCGAGCCTGGGCTGCCGGTTCGCCACGGCCTTCCGCGCGGTGGTCTCCGTGGGCCGGGTACGGCCCGGCGAGTGGGTGGCGGTGCACGGCTGCGGCGGCGTCGGCCTGTCCGCCGTCATGATCGCCGCCTCGGCCGGGGCCCGGGTGGTCGCCGTGGACGTCTCGCCCCGGGCGCTGGAGCTGGCCGCCCGGTTCGGCGCCGCCGCCTGCGTCACCGCCGCCCCGGGAGGCGGGGCTCCGTCCGCCGGCCCGGGGCTCGTGTCCCCGGCCGCCGATCGGGAGGCCGCCTCTCCGGCCGTCACCGTCCCGGAGGACGGCGGCCCGGAGGACGGCGGCCCGGAGGACGGCGGCGTGGCCGAGCGCGTCCGGGAGGTGACCGGCGGCGGGGCGCACGTCTCGATCGACGCTCTCGGCAGCCCCGGGACGTGCGCCTCCTCGATCGGGAGCCTGCGGCGGCGGGGCCGGCACGTCCAGGTCGGCCTGCTCCCGGGCCTGACCGCCCTGCCGATGGGCCGGGTGATCGCCCACGAGCTGGAGGTGCTGGGCAGCCACGGCATGGCCGCCCACGCCTACCCGGCGATGCTGGAGACGGTCACCGCGGGGCTGCTCCGCCCCGACCTGCTGATCACCCGCACGATCGGCCTGGAGGAGGCGGGGCCGGCGCTGGCCGCGATCGGCTCGGTGCCCGGTGTCACCATGATCGACCCGTTCGCTCCCTAACGACACCGACAAACCACCTCAGCGTTCTCCAAACGCGACGATGGCGGTGATAACGTCCCAGGTCATGCGCCTTGACGACCTCGCCCTGCTGCACGTCCCCGGAAGCATCACCCTGCACGACGACCTCCTCCTGGTCGACGTCGCCCGCCCCGACCTGGAGGCCAACGCCTACCGCGGAGGCCTGTGGCGGGTGCCTCAGGACGGCCCGCCCGTCCCCTTCACCCACGGTGACCTCGACATCGCCCCCCGCATCTCCCCCGACGGCGCCTGGGTGGCCTTCCTGCGGGCGAAGGAGGGCGGCCGGCCGCAGCTGTACGTGATGCCCGCCCGCGGCGGCGAGCCGCGCCCGGTCACCGACCTGCCGCTCGGCGCCGGCGCGCCGGTCTGGGCCCCCGACTCCCGCCGGATCGCGTTCGTCGCGCGGGCCCCGGAGGAGGGCCGCTACGGCACCGAGGAGGGCGTGGACGCCCCCGCCGAGGCGCCGCGCCGCATCACCGGCCTGAACTACCGGCGCGACGGCGTGGGCTTCACCTTCGACCGGCGCTCGTCGCTGTTCGTGGTCAACGCCCTCGCCGACATCCCCCAGCCGGTGCGCCTGACCGACGGCCCGTACGACGTCGACACCCCCGCCTGGACCCCCGACGGCGAGCACGTGCTGGTCTCCGCGCCCCGCGACCTCGACGGCGACAGCCTGCACACCGACCTGTACGCGGTCCCGGCGGCGGGCGGCGCGCCCGCCCTCGTGGTGCGCAGCGAGGGCGGCGCGGACCACCCCGTGGCGCTGCCCGGCGGGGAGGTGCTCTACCTCGGCACCGCCTTCTCCGGCATCCACGCCGTCGCCCGCAACACCGGCCTCCACCGCGCCCCACTGCGGATCGGCGGCGAACCGGCCACCGGGACGCGCATGACCGAGGAGGAGTCCGTCGACTGCGAGGCGCTGGAGCCCGTACCGGTCGAGGACGGCGTCCTGGTGGCGGTGCGCACGCGCGGCGCCACCGAGCTGCTGCTCGTCCCGGCGACCGCCGAGGACATGCCGCTGGAGAAGCTCGGCCGGGTGCTCGGCGATCGGGCGGCCGTCAAGGCGTTCACCGCGCACGGCGGGCGGATCGTCGCGGTGGTCTCCACGCCCGAGTGCCCCGGCGAGGTGGTCACCCCCGAGGGCAGGCTCGCCGAGTTCTCCGGGCCGCTGGCCGGGGTGCGCCCGCTCCAGGAGATCACCGCGGTGGCACCCGACGGCTACCCGGTGCACGGCTGGCTCGTCCTGCCCGAGGGCGAGGGGCCGCACCCGGTCCTGCTGAACGTGCACGGCGGCCCCTTCCACCACCACGGCTGGGGTTTCTTCGACGAGACCCAGGTCTACGCGGGCGCCGGGTACGCGGTGGTCCTGCCCAACCCGCGCGGCTCGGGCGGGTACGGCCAGGCCCACGGCCAGGCGGTCGTCGGCGCCTTCGGCACCGTGGACGTCGACGACGTCCTCGCCCTGCTGGACGCGGCGCTGGAGCGGCCCGAGTGCGACGCCGACCGGGTGGGCGTGATGGGCGGCTCCTACGGCGGGTTCATGACGAGCTGGCTGGCCGCCCACCACGGGGAGCGGTTCAGGGCCGCCTGGAGCGAGCGGGCGGTCAACGCCTGGGACTCCTTCACCGGCTCCTCCGACATCGGCTGGTTCTTCGCCGACGCCTACTGCGGCCCCGACCCCGAGGTCCAGCGCGCGATGAGCCCGCTCCACCACGCCGACAAGATCAGCATCCCGTTCGCCGTGGTCCACTCCGAGGAGGACTGGCGCTGCCCCGTCGAGCAGGCCCAGCGGATGTACGTCGCCCTGCGCCGCAACGGCGTCCCGGCGGAGTTCCTGCTCTTCCCCGGCGAGGGCCACGAGCTCACCCGCAGCGGCCGCCCCCGGCACCGCCTGCAGCGGTTCGAAGCCGTCCTCGAATGGTGGTCGCGTCACCTGGCGTAGGCCGTCGCGGGGCGACCCCGCGTCCCCGGGGCGGGTCCGCCCGTCTTGGGGACGCGGGGCTGGCCCACCGGCCCGGGGACGCGGGGCGGGTCGCGGCCCGGTGTCAACGGAGAGGACACCGGGCTCCGCGGCCCCGGGGACGCGGACGGTCAGGCCAGGCAGGTCAGCGGCCGGCCGCCGTTGTAGGTGAGCATGTCCGTCATCGCGGCGGTGAGGTCGATCGGCTCGCCCCGGGGCAGGCCGTCCAGCTCGGCGTAGGCCCGGTGCAGGTTGCCGACGATCCGCTCGGGGTCGAGCAGCCCGCCGTACTCGCCGAGGTCGGTCTCACGCGCCGCCTCCAGCGGCGTCAGGCCCGCCGAACGGCCCAGCTCGGCGGTGGCCATCACGAACCGCAGGTAGTCCCGCACCCGGCCGATCACCTCCGGGCCGCACACGTCGCCGTGCCCCGGCACGATCGTCCGCGCGCCCAGCTTCTCCAGCTCGTCCAGCGTCTCGATGGCCCCCGTCACCGACCCCATCATCACGAACGGCGTGCCCCCGTTGAACACCAGGTCGCCGGCGAACAGCAGCGACCGCTCGGGGATCCACACGATCGAGTCGTTGGTGGTGTGCGCGGGACGGCCGACGTGGCGGACCTCGCAGCGCAGCTCGTCGGAGTACAGGGTGACGCCGTCGGCGTAGGTGAGGAAGGGCGGGCTGACCTCCGACCGGCCCCAGTCGACCGCCGTCCAGGCCATCGTCCGGTACGCGGGGACGCCCTCGGCGAGGATCATCTCCCGGGTCCGTTCGTGCCCGACGATCGTCGCCTCGGGGAAGGCGAAGTTGCCGAAGGTGTGGTCGCCGTGGTGGTGGGTGTTGACCAGCGTCGTCACCGGCAGGGCGGTGACCGACCTGATCGCCTCGCGGTAGGCCAGGGTGCGCCGCTCGGTGGCGCAGGAGTCCACGCAGATCACCCCGTGCCGCCCGACGAGGAAGCCGGTGTTGTTGATCCACCAGCTTCCGTCGGGCTGGATGTAGGCGTGGACGCCGTCGGAGACCTCCTCGACGCGGGCGGAGGGCAGCGGATGGTCGTGGCGCGATGAGCTCATGACGGGGATTCTCCGCCTCCACGCGCCCGGAGGTCACGAAGATCGCCGGATTCGGCCGTCGCCGGCGACCGGCCCGCCGTACGGAGGCCCCGTACGGCCCAGGCCGCGCCCGCCGTGACGAACGCCAGAGCCACCAGCAGCGCGCTCGCCACCAGCGGGGACCGGTAGCCGAGGCCCGCGCCGATGGCGGCACCGCCCAGCACGGGACCCGCGGCCGCGCCCACGTTGAGGGCGGCGGTCGCGAACGCGCCGCCCAGGGAGGGCGCCTCGACGGCCTCGTAGAGCACCCGGGTGATCAGTGTGGAGCCGACGGCGAAGGACAGCGCGCCCTGGACGAAGACGAGCGCGAACACCCAGGCCGCCTCGTCCGCGTTCGCCATGAGCAGCGACCAGCCGCCCAGCAGGGCCACGCCGCCGGGCACCAGCAGCCGCGCCGGCCGCTCGTCCGACATGCGGCCTCCGGCGGTCACCCCGGCGAACGACCCCAGGCCGAACAGCGCCAGGAAGACCGGGACCCACCCCGGCCCGAACCCGCCGACGTCGGTGACCAGCGGCGCCAGATAGGTGAAGGCGCAGAAGGTCGCGCCGTTCACGAGCGCGGCCAGCGACAGGGTCACCAGCAGCCGGGGACGGCGCAGCGCCCGCAGTTCCCGCCGCGCGCCGGGCGCGGCCGCGTCCGGCGGCGCCGCCGGGACCGAGCGCAGGATCGCGAAGACGGCCGGCACCGAGACGGCGGCCACCGCCCAGAACGCCGAGCGCCAGCCCCACGCCTGGCCGAGCACCGCGCCGGCGGGCACCCCCGCGACGCACGCGAGGGTGACGCCGCCCAGCAGGACCGCGGTGGCGCGGCCCTTGGCGGCGGGCCCGGCCAGGCCCGCCGCCGTCGCGAGGCCCACGGCCAGGAACCCGGCGTTGGCCAGCGCCGCGACGACCCGGGTGGCCAGCAGGACGCCGAAGTCGGTGGTGACCGCTCCGGCGACGTGCACGAGCGTGAAGGCGACCAGGAAGACGAGCAGCGCCCGCCGTCTCGGCCACCGCAGGCTGAGGACGGCCGTCAGCGGCGCGCCGACGATCATCCCTGCGGCGAAGGCCGAGGTCAGCGTTCCGGCGGCCGGGACGGAGACCCCGAGGTCACCGGCGATCTCGGGGATGAGCCCCGACAACATGAACTCGGACGTCCCCTGGGCGAAGACCGCCAGCCCGAGCATGTAGATGACGATTGGCATACGAGAACTCACAACCGTTTCGTGGTTGGAATGTCCGGGGTCACTCGGGGCGGCTTCGGAGCCGTTCCGGAGTGGTTCCGGAACGGCTCCGAGGCGGTTTCGAGACGACCCCGGGGCGATGAGGGCGCGGAGAGCCGCCGCGACGGCCACGGCCGGACGCCGCTCGGAGCGGCGAGGCGGCCGGGCGCGCGGGGACACCGCGTGGAGGAACCCGGAAGGTTCCGGAAGGACGCTCGGGCAGGGGGCATCACCGCGCGTGACCGCGACGGTGGTTACGGCGATGCGGAACCCGGAGGGTAAAGCCCGTACGGCGGAGGCTCAGCGGCGGATACGGCGGGGAAGCGCGGCGTCTCGGACGCGACGGCGCTTCGGCACGGGATCACGGTCGGCCACCGAACAACCGGTGGCTAGCGTCTTGACGCCTCGGGGCTTGACATGGACCGCATCCTAACCATGCCGTGGACGCCCCGTCCACCGCGTCGATCACCCCCCGGGGCCCGGTGTCAGAGGCGTTCGATGACGAAGGCGGTGAGGAAGCCGACGGTGGTGATGAGCCCGGTGAGGACGTGGGTGCGCTCGAACGCCTCGGGGATCATGGTGTCGGCGATCATGGCGAGGATGGCTCCGGCGGCGACGGCGGTGATGACCGCGATGAGGGCCGGGGAGGCGCTCTGCAGGGTGAGGTTGCCGACGCAGGCCGCCGCGGCGCTGGCCAGCGCGATGCCGCCCCAGACGCCGAAGACGTACCGCGCGCCGCGGCCGGCCCGCTTCATGCCCGCGGCGCTGGAGAGTCCCTCGGGGACGTTGGAGATGAAGATCGCGGCCAGCACCGCGACGCCGACCTCGCCGCCGTGCAGCAGCGACAGGCCGAGGACGACGGACTCGGGGATCCCGTCGAGCAGCGCTCCGATCGCGATGGCGGCGCCGCTGCCCGGCGACCCGCTCTCACCCGCCTGCTGGTCCCCGGAGCGCTTGCGGTGCCGGGCGCCGTGCCGGGACAGCAGGGCGTTGGCCGCGACGTAGGCCACCGCCCCGGCGAGGAACCCGCTCATGGCCGGGACCAGCCCCCCGGAGCGTTCGGCCTCGTCGACGAGGTCGAACGCGAGCGCGGAGATCAGCACTCCCGCCCCGAAGGCCATGATCGAGGCGATCACCTTGGGCGGCACCCGTACCGTCCAGGCGATCGCCGCCCCGATGACCAGGGCGCCTCCGGCGACCAGCCCCCACAGTCCCGCCTCGGCCCACTGCGGCACGGTGTCCCCTCCGTCCCCGCACCGGCCGGGTGCCGGCGCGTCCTCGCCTCGGGGTCGCTACCCGGCCGCCGGCGGAGATACCACCCTGCCGGCGAACCCCCCCGCCCGGTGACGCGGGCCCGTGGGTCACCGTACGGCGGGCGGCGCGGCGCCCGGGAAGCCCGGGGTGCGCCAGGTGCCGCCGGAGGCGGTGACCGCGAACGCCTCCACCCCGTCGAGGCCCTCCACCCATTCGCGGGCCGCACCGCCCATGGCGAAGGCGGCCGTGGCGTAGGCGTCGACCGGGGTCAGGCTCTCGCCCACCAGGGTGACGGAGACCAGCCCTGCGGCGGGGCGGCCGGTGTGCGGGTCGACGATGTGCGTGCCGCGTTCGGCCGTGCCGGAGGTCGCCACGGCGAGCCCGCTCACCGTGACGTCCGTGAGGCCGTTCCCCACGGAACCCGTGAGACCGCTCGCCGGGGCGCCCATGACACCGGCCGGGGAGCCGCTGCCGGTGACGACGGTGGCGAGTTCGCCGGGGCGCAGCGGGTGGGCGACGCCGACCCGCCACGGGCGGCCGGGCGCGGCCGTACCGGCGAGCTGGACGTCGCCGCCGCCGTTCACGCAGTGGTTCACCGCGCCCGCCCGGGTGAGGATGCGCGACGCCCGCTCGATCGCCCAGCCCTTCACCAGGCCGGAGGGGTCGAGGCGGCCCCCGGGCCGGGCCGTGAAGTATCCACGGGAGGTCTCGGCCACCGCCTCGCACAGGCCGAGGACCTCGGCGACCTCCGGCGGGCAGTCGGCCGGGCCGATCTCCCCGCGGTCCAGGCGGCTGACGAAGCTGCCGGGCCGGTAGGTCGAGAAGACCTCGTCGACCCGGCGCAGCCACGCCACGGCCTCGGCGACGGCTTCCCCGGCGGTTCCCGCGTCCCCGGCGTCGTACGGGGGCCGTACGTCGAAGGAGAAGACCGTGCCCATCATGTGCTCGACGTGCCGGACCGCCGCCGGGCGCTCCCCGGCGGAGGAGCCATGGAGGTTCCCGGGGATGACGTGCGGACCCCCGGCGGAGGCGGCGCGCGGGCCGCCGGGGAGGAAGGCGCGCCGGTCCCCCGCGCGGGGAGCCGCGGCCGGGACGCCGGGACGGCGCGGGCCGGTCGTCACAGGCCCGCCTTGTCCAGGGCGCTCTGCAGCGAGCGGATGTAGCCGTCGCTGGTGTAGGTGGCGCCCGAGACGGTGTCGATGTCGGCGGACTGCGCCGAGAGCGCCGCCTCGTTGAGGATCGGCAGCGCCTCGTCGTTGATCGCGATGTCGCGGTGGTTGCCCATCGGCGCCTGGAGCACCTTGATCCCGGCCATCTTCCCGCCGGAGAGCACCAGTTCCACCTGCACCGGGCCCCAGCGGGTGTCGGCCGCGTCGCCGGCCACCGTCCTGTCGCCGGCGGCGGCCCCGGCGGTGGCGCCCGGCCCGGTCCAGGAGCCCTGGTCCGCCGAGGTCCGGCCGTTCCCGCCGCCCTCTCCGCCCCGGTCGCCGCCGAAACCGTCATCGTCGTCGTCATCGCCGCCGAACCGGCCGAAGCCGCCCCGCGACCGGCGGGACCCGCCGTCCGTGTCGCCACCGTTTCCGGAGCCGGAGGAGCCGGCGCCGGTTCCGGAGCCGTCGCGCGACACCGCGGCGGGCCGCTGGGCGGTCGTCGCCACCTCGTGGGGTTTGAACGACAGGAGGAGGACCAGGCCGACGGCGGTGGCGAGGACCGCCGCGATCGCTCTGCGCATATGTGTTCCTTAGGGGTGTGACGTGCTTCGGGACGGCTTCGGGATATGCCGGGTGCTTCGGGCGGCTTCGGCGACCCGGTGCTCGGAAGCGGCTTCGGGACGCGCCGGGTGCTTCGGATCCGCTTCGGCGGCCCGGCGCTCAGAACTCGAACGCCTCGTGGTGGATGTGCCGCTTCGGCACCCCGGCGGCGCGCAGCGCCGACACCACCTCGGCGGTCAGGCCGGCGGGCCCGCAGACGTAGACCTCGTGGCCGGGGAGGTCCGGGACGAGCCCGCGGAGCCTGGCGGGCGCGAACGCGTCGCCGATCCCGCTCCGGGGACCGAGGCAGGAGTGCATCACCGCGCCGCGGCGGGCGGCGATCTCCTCCAGCTCCGCGCGGAACACCAGGTCGTCGGCGGTCCGGGCACGGTAGAGGAGGGTCAGGTCGCCGGGGGCCGCCGGGATCGACTCGAACAGCGCGCGCACCGGGGTGATGCCCACTCCCCCGGCGACGAGCAGCACCTTGCGCCTGCGGCGGCGGGACGCGGTGAACGCCCCGTAGGGTCCCTCGGCCACCACGCGGGTGCCGGGACGCAGCCGGGCGATCCGGCGGCTCTGGTCGCCGAGGTCCTTGACGGTGATCCGCAGCCCGTCGCCGGTGGGCGGGGCCGACAGCGAGTAGGGGTTGGGCGACCACCACAGGTCCCGGGTCAGGAACCGCCATCGGAAGAACTGGCCGGGTTCGGCCCGCAACCGGTCCAGGTTCCGCCCGGTGACGTGGACGGAGACGACCCCGGGGGCCTCGGGCGTGATCCGGGCGACCCGAAGGCGGTGCCGGAACGCCTGCCGTACCGGGGTGAGGAAGCGGTACCACAGGAGCAGCGCGGCGACGGAGAGGTACAGGGCGTACCAGGCGGCCCGGACAGGGGCCGACCCGATGAACTCCTCTCCGGTGGCGAGCTGGTGCCCGAACGCCAGCCAGGCCGCGAGGTAGGTGTAGAAGTGCAGGTGGAACCAGGTCTCGTAGCGCATCCTGGGCCGGACGGCGCGGGCGGAGACGACGCCGACGCCGACCAGGAGCAGCAGCGCCACGGTGGCCTTGAGCATGTCCGGGTAGGTGAGGTTCAGCGTCACCGTCTCGCTGACCACGTCGGTGCCCTCGGTCACCGCGTAGCCCCAGGTGATCAGCAGCGCGTGCGCGACCGCCAGCCCGACGACGTAGCGGCCGCCCATGGAGTGCCAGCGGGCCAGCTTGTCGGACCCGACGCCCCGCTCCAGGGCGGGGACGCGGGCCATCAGCGCCAGCAGCACCGCGATCGCGTACCCGGCGAGCAGGCCGGTGACGCGGCCCGCCTCGGTCAGCCAGCCGTCCAGGCCGGCGACTGCGGGCGTGTTCACCCACCACAGGACCAGTACGGCGAGCGTCCCGGCGGCGATGGCCGCCAGGACGGCCTCCGGACGCGCGCGGACGCCTCCGGCGGGGACCGCCCGGGGCGGCCCGGCGGCGGTCCGGCCCGTTCCGGCGAAGGTGGTGGCCACGGATGTGTCTCCTCTCGTCGAGCGTGATCCACCGTGCCCCCGGAACCTCTCGTTTTCCTCTGAACCCGTCCATAAGCTGACGATTCATAGGATTCTCATAGGCGGGTCAGAGGATCCGCACGGACGACGGGGAGGACCCTGGTACCACCATGCACGCGACCTCCCATGACCCCGTCCCCGGCGGTCTCCCCTCGTCCGGCGGCCCTCCCGCGCTCCTGAGACCCGACGGCGCCCCCGTCCGCGTCCTCGTCGTCGATGACGAGCCCGACCTGGTCGAGGTGCTCTGCGCCGTCCTGCGCCGCGAGGGCTGGGAGGTGCGCGGCGCCACCGGCGGCGCGGCCGCGGTGGCCGCCGCCCGCGGGTTCCGTCCCGACGCGGTGCTGCTCGACGTCATGCTGCCCGACATCGACGGCCTGGAGGTGCTGCGCCGGCTGCGCGCGGAGTCGCCGCACGTGTGCGTGCTGTTCCTGACCGCCAGGGACGCCGTGGAGGACCGGGTGGCCGGGATCACCGCGGGCGGGGACGACTACGTGACCAAGCCGTTCAGCCTGGAGGAGGTCCTGGCCCGGCTGCGCGGCCTGCTGCGCCGCGCCGGCATGGCGCGGGTCTCAGCCGAGGGCGACCGGCTGGCCGTGGGAGACCTGGTGATGGACGAGGACGCGCGCGAGGTGACCCGGGGCGGGGAACTGGTCGAGCTGACGCCGACCGAGTTCGAGCTGCTGCGCCTCCTCATGCTGAACCCGCGCCGGGTGCTCAGCAAGGCGCGGATCCTCGACGAGGTCTGGTCCTACGACTTCGGCGGCCAGGCGCACGTCGTGGAGCTGTACATCAGCTACCTGCGCAAGAAGATCGACGCGGGCCGCCCACCGCTGATCCACACTGTGCGGGGCGTGGGATACGTGCTGCGGCCATGAGACTCCGGCCATCGCGCGCCGCGGCCGTGAGGCTCCCCGTGCCGCACACCATCCGGGCCCGGCTGGTCGCCGGGGTGCTGGTGCTGATCACGCTGGTCTGCGCCGGGGTCGGCGCGGTGACCTCCCTGGCGATGGAGCGGTTCATGGTGAACCGCCTCGACCAGCAGCTGTCGGTGACGGTCGGCAGGTTCGCCGCCACCCTGGAGCACCGCAGGGAGCGCAGCGGGTACGGCGGGTACGGCGACAGCCGCGGGCAGCCCCCCGGCACGCTGGGCGTCCGCCTGGTGGACGGCCGGATGACAGACGCCGCCGTGGTCGTGCCGGGCCAGGACGACCCGCGGCCCGGCCGGGGCCTGTCGGCCGACGACGCGACCGTCCTGGCGTCGGTGCCCAGGGACGGCCACGGCCACAGCGTGGAACTGTCGGCGCTGGACGACTACCGCGTCATGGCCGTCGACGGCGAGGACGGCGACGTCCTGGTCAACGGCCTGCCGATGGAGGACGTCAACGCCATGGTGCACCGCCTGCAGTTCATCGAGATCGTGATGTTCGCCGCCGCCGTGGTCTTCGCCGGGGTGGCGGGAACGGTCTGGGTACGGCTGTCGCTGCGCCCGCTGGAGCGGGTGGCGGCCACGGCCCGGCGGGTCAGCACGCTCCCGCTGTCCAGTGGCGAGGTGGCGCTGCCCGACCGGGTTCCGGACGAGGACCCGCGGACCGAGGTGGGCCAGGTGGGGGCGGCGTTCAACCGCATGCTGGGCCACGTCGGCGAGGCCCTCGCCCGGCGGCACGCCAGCGAGCAGCGGATGCGGACGTTCGCCGCGGACGCCAGCCACGAGCTGCGCACCCCCCTGGCGACCGTACGGGCCCACGCCGAGCTGGCCCGGCGCGACCCGGGCGAGGTGTCGCCGGAGGTGCGGCACTCGCTGGAGCGGATCGACGCCGAGTCCTCCCGGATGGGCAAGCTCGTCGACGACCTGCTGCTGCTGGCCAGACTCGACGCGGGCAGGCCGCTGGCCCGCGACCCGGTGGACCTGACGCGCGTGGTGATCGACGCGACCGGCGACGCGCGGGTCTCCGCGCCGGGTCACCGCTGGCGGCTGGAGCTGCCGGAGGAGCCGGTCACGATCGTCGGCGACGCCGACCGGATCCACCAGGTCGTCGCCAACCTGCTGGGCAACGCGCGCTCGCACACCCCGCCGGGCACCACGGTCACCGTGTCGGTCCGCGCCGTCCCGTCCGCGCCCGGCTCGGAAGGCCCCGGCGGCCCCGGCGGCCCCGATCCCGGGCGGGTCGAGCTGACCGTGGCCGACGACGGGCCGGGCATCCCGGAGGAGATCCGGGACGACCTGTTCGAACGGTTCGTCCGGGCCGACAAGGCGCGCTCCCGCGCCTCGGGCGGCACGGGCCTGGGCCTGGCCATCGTCAGGGCCGTGGTCACCGCGCACGGCGGGACCGCCGGCGTGGACAGCCGGCCGGGCCGTACGGTCTTCCGCGTCCTGCTGCCCGCCGGGACCGACCCCGCCTGACCCTCCGTCCGTGATCCCCCTCCCCGCGTCCGGCCCGGGTGACCGGCGAACGCCGTCGCGCTCCGTGCGGCCCTGCCCGGCCCCGGTCAGGCCCGGCGCAGACGCACCTGCACCGGCCGGCCGTCGACGGTCTCGAACCGCACGGCGGTCGCCTCGCCCCGCACCCGCGCCTCGCACGGCTGGTCGCCGTCGGCGCGCCAGCGTCCCCGCAGCGTCACCCGCATCAGGTGCGGGTGGCTCGGGCTGGTCAGCCAGGGCCGCGACCAGGGGCTGTAGTGGCCGACGTACCGGCCGCGCTCGTACTGGCCGGGGTCGATCCCGCCGTAGAGCCGCAGGTCGGGGTCGCACACCGCCAGTGCCAGCCCGTCGTCCCCGTCGGCCCTGACGAGCACCATGGAGGGCGTGTCCACCTCGCGCACGGGCCCCTCGCCGTCCCCCAGCGGTCTGAAGACCGCGTAGCCGGTGATCCCGGTGGCCCGGTCGCGCACCACGTGCGCGGTCGTGTCGGCGCGCAGCACGGTGTACGGCGCTGCCTCCGGGTCGTCCATCGCGGCGGCGAAGGCGGCCATCCGCTCGGGGGTGGCGCCGACGACCATCGCGTACTCGTACCTCGCGTCGCGGGGTGAGACGCCGTGCCTGATCCAGGCGGTGGCGAAGTCGCCGGTGGTCGGGGCCTCGGTCGCGTTGTCGCGGGAGGTCTGGGCCGAGCGGGTCAGGCCGATCCGCTGCCCGGGGGCCAGGTAGTAGCCGATGCCCTTGTCGTCCAGCAGCCAGCGCGGCGCGGCGTCCGGGGCCGCCGTGTGGGGGAAGGCCGTGACGGGTTCGGCGGCGCCGACGTGGGTGGGGTCCGTGCGGGCGGCCAGGTGGGTCTGGAAGAGCGTGGTCTCGGTCTCGTGCCGGGAGTCGTTGCCGATGCCGGTGCCGACGGCCACGATCCGGTCGTCGAACAGGAAGACCGACTTCAGCGCGCGGTGCGAGCCCTCGTACTTGGGGTGCTCGCGCAGTTCCATGGCGAACATGCCGTCGCGGCCGTCGATGGTGTGCGCCCCGCCGAACCGCGAGTCGGTGAGCAGCATCTCCTCGATGGCCCCGGTGAGGTCGCCCTTCAGCTCGTCCAGCGGCAGGTGCACGGTCGTGGCGCCGGGACGGCGGTTCCAGTCCCAGCCCTGCTGGACGTAGCCGCTGGCGGCGTTGCCGACGGGGTCGCCCCGGTGCAGCACCTGGATCTGCCCGTACGTGTTGTAGCGGCCGTACCAGTTGGCGCCCTCGTAGATCTCGGTGCTCCACAGGTACCGGTTGTGCCCGCGCACCGTGACCTGCCACTCGTCGCGCCGGTGGACGGCCAGGGCCGCGTAGTTGATCGCCCAGTTGCCGGTGGGGGCGGCCTCGGCGGTGACGCCGCGGGCGGCGAGCCGTTCGGCGACCCTCCGCTGCGCCGCGGTCGGCGCGGCGGGCAGCAGCCGCAGGAAGGCGGCGCCGAGTTCGGGGTCCACGTCGCCGGTCCCGCCGGGGGTGCCGGAGATCGCCATCCACTGGTACGGCGTCGGCGACAGGGCGGTCAGCCCGCTGGGGTTGCGCCCGCTGATGGAGATGGGCCAGTGGTTCCTGTTGGCGTAGACGCGCATGGCCAGCAGCGCCCGTTTCAGCCAGGCGTGCGGCTCGTCGGCGAGGCGGAAGGATCCGCCGCTGAGCACGTAGACCAGCGGGGCCAGCCCGGTGAAGCCGTCGCGGACGTAATCGGGGAAGAAGCCGACGTGGTGGAAGACGGCCCCGTCCACCTTGAGGCCGTCCTGGATGCCCGCGGTGGGGAGCAGCGCCCAGTCCAGCCAGTCGAGCAGCGCCCGCAGCCAGGCGATCCGCTCGGCCTCGGTGTCGCGCAGCAGCGCGGCGGCGAGCATGCCGCGCAGGGTGGTGTTGAGGATGTCCATGACGCTGCAGTGGGCCTGGCGGTGCCTCCGGTCGCGGAAGACCCGGCCGAACCCGCACAGCCACGTCAGGTCCGCGCGGACCCCCTCGAACAGCCCGGCCTCCCGCAGGACGTCCCCCATCAGGTACACGGAGTCGTAGTAGCCCCGGACGTTGTAGCCGAGGTGGTGGACGGTGCCCTGGCAGCTCCCCCGCGTCCAGCCCTGGTCCCTCAGGTGGGCGGCCATGCGGACGTAGAGGGCCGCGAGCGCCGTGCGGTGCGCCGGTCCGGCCGAGGCGTGGGCCAGCGCCAGGCTCCGCATGAGGTCGGTGTAGGAGCCCAGCGCGACCGGGTCGATGAACGCCTTCAGCTCGGCGGCGATCCCGGCGGGGTGGATCTGCGTCTGGTAGGAGAAGACCGGGCGGCCCTTCCCGGTCGCGGTCGCCTCGGGCACGCCGTACGCGGTGACCTGGGCGGTGAGCGCGGCGACCGAGGCGTCGTCCACCTTCACCGGCGTCAGGAGGTACTCGTCCCGGTAGCGGGCGGTGAGGGCGCGCAGGGAGGCGGTCTCCCGCTCCGACGGCGGGGAGGTGTCCATCGGGGCGCGGGCCAGCAACCGGTCGAACAGGTACAGCGCCTGCCAGTGCTGGGCGTCGTAGTCGTCGCCCTCGGCGGCGATGTCCGGCACCTGGGCGTCGCGGCAGGGGGCGTCGGGCCGCAGCGGCGCGTTCGGGATGAGCAGGTCGAGGTGGAGGACCCCGGCGCGGCGGGGCGCGATGATCCGCAGGGTGTCCATGCCGGGGCGCGGCCGGCCGCGCATGTCGTAGTCATAGCGCACCCAGGCCGTCCGCCAGCCGGTGAAGCCGAGCCGGAACTCGAACCAGGCGTCGGTGCGGTCGCCGCGGCCGAACTCGAAGCGGACCACGTCGTCCACCGGCGTCTCGTTGAAGATCCAGACGGAGAAGGCGTCCACGGTGCCCTGCCACGCCTGGTCGTCCAGCGGCCGGTAGGGGTCGGGGGCGAAACGCAGGGGCGCCCGGACGGTGATCGTGGAGCGGCCGCCGTGCTCCCAGCGGAGCGAGTGGTCCCCGCAGATCGAGGCCCGGTCGCTGATCGTGAGGGCCGAGCCCGGCCCGGCCGTGAACTGCGGCGGGACGGCGGTCTCCAGCAGGAAGACCGGCGGGTCCATGGCCAGGGCGCGCCGTTCCAGGTCCCCGGGGTCTCCGGAGACCCCGGGTGCGGCGTCGCGGGCGGCCGCCCGGCCGGGCGTCGCGCCGGCGAGCGGGAGCACGGTTCCGGCCACGCCCGCCGCGCCGGCCTGGAGCGCGGTCCTGCGAGTGATCTCCACCACGGGTTCCTCCCTGGGATCGGACTGGCCGTATCCAATGGGAGGAAAAACAGATGAATAAAGAACTAATCGCCGACTTTTCCGGATTTGGCGTGGACCGCAGCCCGGTCACCCGGGATTTACCGGATTCCTCTTTGAATCATCCGTTGACTGCGACATGACTCCATGATCAAGATGCCGTCATCCCCTCTCCCCCTCCGAGAGGGCCCATGTCCTCCCCCTCTCCTCCGCGGAAGGGGGCCGGATCCCGCAGGAGTACCCGTTGGAGCACCCTCTCCCCCACCGCCGGACGCCCGGCGGCCCCCCGTTCCGAAGACCGTCCGGTCCCGGCACCGCACCGGGCGGCGGGTGACGCCGTGCCCGACTCACGGGAGCTGAAGTTCCGTAAACTCGCCACCGACCTGCGCACCGCGATCCGCTCGGGCGTCTGGGCGGGCGGCGCGAAACTGCCCACCGAACAGGAGCTCGCCAGGGCGCACCGGGTCAGCCTCACCACCGTCCGCCGCGCGGTGGACGAACTCGTCGCCGAGGGGCTGGTGATCCGGCGGCAGGGCGCGGGCACCTTCGCGGTCCCCCGGACCATGACCGTCCACGGCGGGGCCGCGATGATCGGCGTGGTCGTGCCGGACACCGCCCTGTACTACCCCAAGGTGCTGGAGGGCGTCGAGGAGGTGCTGACCGCCGCCGGGGCGCGGCTGCTGCTGGCCTGCTCCCGCTACCGTCCCGAGGAGGAGGCCGCCGCGCTGCGGCGCATGCTCGACTCCGGGGTGGACGGCCTCCTCGTCGTCCCCACCCTGCTGGGCAGCGCCGACCCCGCCGCGCTCGTCCGCCGCCTCGCCGCCCTGCCGGTGCCCACCGTGCTGATCGAGCGCGGCCTGGACGACGGCGACGACCCCAGCGAGCACGTCCGCACCGACCACGTGGCCGGGGCGTTCGCGGCCGTACGCCACCTGGCCTCGCTCGGCCACACCCGCCTCGCCCTGCTGTCACGCTCGGGGAACCCCACCAGCGCCCCGGTCCGCCGGGGCTTCGCCGCCGCCGTGGCGGATCTCCGTCTGCGGGCCGCCGAGCCGTTCTCCGTCCCGTACGACGAGTGGAACCCCGGCGTCGCCGACACGCAGGTGCGCCGAGTCATGGCCGAGGGCGCCACGGCCGTCGTCTGCTTCGGCGACCGCGAGGCCATCATGGTGGTGTCCGCCGCCCGGCGGGCGGGCCTGGCCGTACCGGGCGACCTGGCCGTCGTCTCCTACGACGACGAGATCGCCGAACTGGCGGAGGTGCCGCTCACCGCCGTCTCCCCGCCCAAGCGGCATCTCGGCCGCCAGGCGGCCGAGCTCCTGCTCCGCCGCCTGGGCGAGCCCGACCTGCCCCGCCACCAGATACGGTTGCGCCCCGGCGTCGTCGTGCGCCGGTCGTGCGGCGCCTACCCGAGGGAGACCACCGATGACTGACCTCCGGCTGGGACTGGTCGGCGCGGGCGCCGTCGGTGTGCTGCACGCCGAGGCGGCGCCGCGGGTGCCCGGCGTGCGGGTGGGCGCGGTGTGCGACGTGGACCCGGAGGCCGCGCGCCGCGTCGCCGCGCCCCACGGCGCGCCGGTGTACGCCGGCCACCGCGAGCTGATCTCCTCGGGCGAGGTGGACGCGGTGGTCGTCGCCACCCCGCACGCGCTGCACACCGAGATCGTGTGCGACGCGGCCGCCGCCGGGTTGCACGTCCTGGTGGAGAAGCCGATGGCCACCTCGCTCGCCGACTGCGACCTGATGATCGCCGCCTGCGCCGCCGCCGGGGTACGGCTGGCCGTCGGGCACGTCCAGCGCTTCCTGCCCGACAAGGCCGCGGCGATGGCGGCCCTGGGGGCCGGGGAGATCGGCGAGCCGCTGATGGTGTCCGACCGGCGCGGCTCCGACTACCGGCCCGGTTCGCGGCCCGGCTGGTTCCTCGACCCGGAGCTGTCCGGCGGAGGGGTGCTCATCAACATCGGCGCGCACAGCGTGGACCGGCTGGTGTGGCTGTCCGGCCGGCGGGTCGAACGGGTGGAGGCCTCGCTGAGCAGCTCCCTGCCCACCGTCCGCCCGGCCGCCACCGGCTCCGCGAACGGCGCCGGTACGGCGCGCGGCATGGGCGCGGCGGACGGCACGGGCACGGCGGGCGGCACGGGCACGGCGGGCGGGCCGCCGGCCGGCCTCGCGGGCGGCGCGCCGGGGTGTCCACCGGGCGTCTCCCCCGTGGAGACCGACGCGCTGGTCAGGCTGGCGCTGTCGGGCGGGCTGGCCGCACAGATCACGGTGACCTCCACCGGCCCGCCCGCCCCGCACGACGAGGTCGTCGTCGTCGGCGAGCGCGGCACGCTGTCGATCTCCCCCCACACCGGTACGGCTTTGCACCGCGACGGCGTGACGACCTGGCTGCACCGGCCCGGCCCCGACGACGTGCCCGCGGCCTTCGCCGCCCAGCTCGCCGACTTCGCCGGGGCGGTGCGGACCGGCCGGGAGCCGGCGGTCACCGGGACGCACGGGCGGCACGTCCTCGCGGTCGTGCTGGCGGCCTACGCCTCGGCGGCCCGCCGTACGCCGGTCCCGGTCCTGGTACCGGTGCCGGTCCCGGGGAGCACGGCCGGTGGACCCGGCGACGCGGTCCTCCGGGAGGGCGCGCGGTGAGGCTGTCCGTCAGCACGCTGGGCATGCCCGGCGCGAGCCTGCCCGAGGCGATCGAGACGGCGGCGGCGCACGGCTGCGCCGGGCTGGAACTGCGGCTCCACCCCGACACCGGCGTCCACGCCGGCCTGCCCCGGAGGGCGGAGCGGAGCGGTGGGGGGGGGGGGGGGGCCGGGGGGGCGCGGGGGGGGGGGGCCGCCGGGGGGGGGGGGGGGCGGGCCCCCGCCGCCGGGGGGGGGGGGGCCCCGGCGCGCCCCCCC
>NZ_JBIAMC010000021.1:0-130302 GCF_042873875.1 Streptosporangium sp. NPDC004379 | reverse complement strand
GCGTCTCCGGCGCGACCGGCTGCTGCGCCCGGCGCTGATCGGCGCCTTCCTGGCGGCCGCGGGGGGCGGGGGGGGGGCCGGCCGCCCGGGCCCCCCGGGCGGCCCGCCCCCCCCCCCGGGGGGCCCCCCGCCCCCCCCCGCGCCCCCCCCCCCGCCCCGGCCCCCCCCCCCGCCCCCCGGGGGGGGGGGGGGGGGGCCGGCCCGGCGGGGGGGGGGGGGGCCCCCCGCCCCCGCCGCGCCCGGCCCGTTCTGGGCCGCACCCATTTCTGGTCAGCCTGTCTCGATGTGAAGGCAGGGCGCCCCCTTCGCCTGCGCCGTTGCCCTGGTGACAGGCGGCGCGCTCGAGATGCCGGTTGACAAGCGGCGTGCTTCTCTACTCGGCGTGCTCGGCCGCGGTCTTCGGGAGCGCGAGCATCACGAATGCCGTGATCAGGTAGAGCGCGGCTGAGACGATCAGGACGATGCCGAGCGCATGACTGTAGTCGGACAGCGCCGGCGCCCCGGCGGCTGGACCGGTGGCAGAGGTGAAGAAGACCGTGCCGAGCACGGCGATGCCGGCGGCGCCGCCGATCTGGTTGACAGTGGACAGCACCCCGCCCGCGGCGCCCGCGTTGCGCCCGGGGACGCCCGCCAGGACGACGTTGACGAGGATCGGCGCGGCGAGACCGAGTCCGAGGCCACCGATGAACAGCGCCAGGGCGAGCAGCCAGTATCCGGGATCGTCGCCGTCCTTGACGACGTACCACAGAACGAGGTGCGATGCCGCGATCGTGAGCGAGCCGGCGATCAGCAGTGTTCTGCCCGCCTTGGCGGCCAGGGCGACGCCGAGGCCGGAGGTGATGATCGAGCCGAGCGCGTACGGGAGGATCACCAGGCCGGTCTCCCACGCGGTCCGGCCGGTCCCGTTCTGCAGGTAGATCGAGAGGGTGAGGAAGTACGACCCGAGGCCGCCGAAGAACAGCACCGAAGCGACCAGGCCGACGGTGAAGGCCCGGATTCTCAGCAGAGCGGGATCGAAGACGGGCTCGTTCCCGCGTCCGGTGAGGCGGCGCTCGTAGACGAGGAAGATCGAGAGCACGACGATCCCGGCCGCCAGCAGGGCGTAGCTGCCCCAGGTCCATCCCCAGGTCTCGGCCTGGATGATCGGCAGCAGCAGGAGCAGGATGCCCGTGGCCGCCAGGAACGCGCCCGCCAGGTCCAGCCGCGCGGTCGAGGTGGAGCGGGACTCCGGCAGCACCTTCGCGCCGATGATGAGGGCCAGGACCGAGACGGGCACATTGATCCAGAAGATCGTACGCCAGCCCAGGCCGAACAGGTCGGCCTCGACGAGCAGCCCGCCCAGCAGCGGACCCGCGACCGAGGCGAGACCCTGAACCGCTCCGTACGCGCCGAACGCCTTGGCCCGCTCACCCGGCGCGAAGGACGCCCGGATGATCCCGAACACCTGCGGCACCATGATGCCGCCGGTCAGCCCCTGCGCGGCCCGCATGCCGATGAGCATCCCCGGATCGGCGGCCAGCGCGCACAGCGCCGAGGTGAGCATGAACCCGGCCAGCCCGATCAGGAACAGCCGCTTGCGGCCGTACTGATCACCGAGCCGTCCACCGGTGATCAGGCTCGCGCCCAGGGCGAGGGTGTAGGCGGCGATCGTCCACTGGATCTGAGCGTCGCCGGCACCCAGGTCCCGGGCTATCGCCGGGGCCGCGACGGTCACGATCGTCGCATCGAGAAGGTCCATGAACGACCCGAAGAGCACCACCAGCAGCGCCGCAGTCGCGCCGGCGCCGGCGATGGGTACGGGAGGAACCTCAGGGTTGAAGGAGCCCTTTGGCGGGCTTGGTGAAGCGGTCATGCCGGTCACCATCGTCGGCATAGTTGCCATCGAGTGACCGCTATCGGCGAGAGAATCGGAGAATCATGGCTGCCACCTCCGCGCGGACGCTCAAACTGCTGTCCATCTTCGGGATCGGCGCGACCCTGACCGCCGAGAAACTCGCCACCCGGCTCGGAACGTCGGTGCGAACCGTGCGCCGCGACATCGACACGCTCCGAGACCTCGGGTACGAGATCGAGGCCATCCGCGGCGCGGGTGGCGGTTATCGGCTCGGTCACGCCGCCCGCCTGCCGCCGGTCGTGTTCGACGAGGACCAGGCCGTCGCCACGGCCGTCGCACTGCAGACCGTCCCGGCGGTCCTGTCCGGCATCCGCGAGAACGCGGCACGCGCTCTCGCCACGCTGCACCAGGCGATGCCCGCGCGCAGCCGCCTGCACGCCAAAGCGTTCACCGTCTCCTCTGCCCGCAACTACTGGGAGTTCCCCGCCCCGCCGATCGACACCGAGACCGTCCGCGCCGTCGGCAGCGCGATCAACCGGCAGCACCTCGTACGCGTCGGCTACACCGGCGACGGAGAACCCGTCACGCTCACGCTGGAACCGCACGACCTCGTGGTGTGGGCCGCACGCTGGTACCTGGTCGCCTTCGACCCGGATGCGGGCCGATGGCGCGCCATGCGCATGGATCGCATCCAGGCGCACCTGCCCACGCACACCCCCTTCGACCGGCGCGACATCCCGCACGGCGATCCCGTCACCTTCGTCATGACCGCACCCGACCGCGGAGACGCCACTGCCGACTGGCCATGCTGCGGCTCGGCCACCCTCGGCCTGCCCGCCTCCACCGTCGCCCGGTTCGCTCCCGGCGGATCAACAGTCAAGTACGACACCGAAACCACTTGCCGCCTCACCCTTGGCGCCTGGTCATGGCCAGGACTCGCCGGCCTGCTCCTCACCTTCGACGCCGACCTCACCGACATCGAACCAGCCGAACTCCGGCAAGCTTTGCGCTCCCTGCGCACCCGGATCAGCAGGGGACTCGGACCCGACGACCTCACCGGTGACCTGCACACCTCATGTGGAGTGCGGAGGGGTGGATGAACTGGTGTTCCGTAAGGGGATCCTCAACCGGAACACCCGCCAGCCGGGACAGAGCGCCAGGTCGAGGTGTTCTGTATAGGTGTTCCGCGAACTGTTCCGGTGAAGGGGGGCTATACGGAACACTTGAGCGCGTGAACGGAACCCGCGTCGGCTACGCCCGCTGCTCGACCGACGAGCAGGATGTGATCATCCAGACCGAGTAACTCTTGGCCCTCGGCGTCCCCCAGGATCGGATCTACATCGATCGCGGCTCCTCCGGCACCACCCGCCGCAACCGCGTCGGCCTCGACCAGGCCCTCGCCGCCGACTGGGACGGGACGGTGTTCACGGTCACTAAGTTCGACCGGTTCGCTCGCAACATGGCCGAGGCCAACGAGATCCTCACCGACCTGTCCGGACGGGGCGTCCTGTTCGGACTCGGCGCATCCGTCTACGACTGGAACGACCCGTTCGGGCGGCTGTTCCTGCAGACCCTCGCCATGGTCGCCGAGTTCGAGGCCAACCTCGGACACATGCGCACCCGCGAGGGCATGGCCCTGGCCAAGAAGAACGGCAAGCTCAAGGGCAAGCAGCCCAAATTGCCCGAACCCGCCCGGCGCTCCATCCGCCGCCGATACGCCGAGGGCGAGGTGTCCCTGGCCGACCTGGCCACCGAATACAGCGTCGGACGCTCCACCATCCACCGCATCATCCACGGGCCAGAAACCTCCCGGTAGAGCGATCACACGCCGAAGCCGGACGTCACACATCGAGCAAGATCATTCTCGCCGCCAACGGCTGTTCCTGGGTTCCTCAACCCCGATCCAGCACGCGCTCGGCTTCGACGCCCGGCACCTGGCGTGGGTGGGCAACGCCTACGCGCTGAGTTTCGGCGTTCTGCTGCTGCTCGGCGGGCGGCTGGCCGACGCGCCGGGCGCGCTGATCACGGCCCGGGCAGGTCAGGGGGTGGGAGCGGCGGTGCTGGCCCCGGCCACGCTCACGATCTTGACCTCTGTCTTTCCCGAGGGGCCGCGCCGCACCCGCGCGATCGCGATCTGGACGGCGGTGAGCCTGGCCGGCGGCACGGCGGGCAACCTGATCGGCGGGGCGCTGACCGAATACCTGTCCTGGCGGGCGATTCTGCTGATCAACGTGCCGATCTGGCTGGGCAACATCGCGATACTGCTGGCCGGGGCGTGCCTGAACCCGATGTGGTAGTTCCTGACCTTGTCCCTGCAGCACGTCCTGGGCTACGGGCCGCTGCAGACCGGGCTGGCGTTCCTGCCGCACACCCTGCTGACCATGCTGGTGGGCCTGCGCCTGACGCCATGGCTGATGCGCCGCGCCGACGATCGCGTGCTCATCGTCGCCGGGGCGCTGATCGGCGCAGCCGGCTTCTGGTGGCAGAGCCGCATCGCCCCTGGCCAGGACTACCTGACGGCCATCGCCGGCCCAGCCGTGCTGATCTCGCTCGGCGGCGGCCTGCTGAACACGCCGCTGACTGTCACGGTCACCTCGGGCGTCGCCGCAGCCGACGCGGGGGCGGCCTCCGGGCTGATGAACACCGCCAAGCAGATCGGCGGCGCGCTCGGCCTGGCGTCCCTGGTCGCGCTCACGGCGGGGCAGGACGGCGAACGTGCCGGCCCGGCCGGGCGCCGGAGCTGGCGACTGGCTACGGGCAGGCCTTCGCCGCCATCGCCGTGGTGCTGGCCGCCGTCGCCCTCCTGGCGGCCGCGCTGCCGCGACGGCGCGACGCCAGCCCGGTGCCACCCCGGCAAGGCGGGGGGCTGGCGACCTGAGCGCTGATCGAGCCGTCCCCTCCGCCGACCAGCGTGGTTGAGCAGCGACGATGACGTCCAGGCGAAGATCGCTTCCCGAGATGCATGTGATCGAGCGCTCAGGGGTTCAGCGTGCTCCGTCCGACATGGGGGACCGTTGTGTACGGGTGTGGTTGTTCCAGCCACTCGCTGGTCAGCCTTGCTCCTGTGGTCCGGCCGATGACCGCGAGCATGGCGGCTTGCCGGCCGTAGTCCTCGTCGCGTTCCTCGAAGTCGACGAAGAAGTCTGTCGTCGCCTACAGCGGCGCTCTCGCCCGACGCCGATGCGGCGATGCAGGTCAATGCCTCCGTCGAGGTCACCGGAACTCGATTCGGTGGCCTCGACGGTCCGTTTGACCTTGACCCGAGGTCAAGGCGGATGCTGACCGCATGACGCATTCACACGCTTCCTCATGGGCCGGCATGGTGCCCGTCGACGACACGGCCCTGGCGGTCACCGATACCCGCGGCCCCGGCCAAGCCGTCGTGTATCTCAACGGCTCCTATGCGAGCCAGCGCTCCTGGCGGCGGGTGATCGCCGAACTCGGCCCCCGGTGGCGACACCTCACCTACGACGAGCGCGCCCGCGGCAAGTCGAAGCGGTCGGCCGACTACTCCTTCGAGGGCTGTCTGCGCGACGTCGACGCAGTCCTCGAGGCGATCGGGGTGGAGCGGCCGCTGCTGGTCGGCTGGTCCTATGGTGCGGCGCTGGCGGTGCACTGGGCCGATCGCAACCCCGACCGTATCGCCGGGCTGGTCTCGGTCGACGGCGCGGTCCCCTGGGGGCTGACCGGTGAGGAGAACCGGGAGCGGATCCGGCGCGCGTTTCGCAGGATGCGGCTGGGGTTGCCGCTCGCGCGCCCCTTCGGCCTGGCCGCCTCGATGAGTGCCGCTCAGCACGCCCAGGTCAACATCGAGATCAACGAGGTCTGCGCTGCCCTCGAACCCGTCCTGGACCGACTGTCCTGCCCGGTGCGCTATATCCTGGCCTCCGGAGCCAACCTCGGCGGCGGTGCGGAGGAGATGGAGCAGATGCGCGCCTCTCTCGATCCGGTGCTCCGCCGCAACCCCAACCTGCGGGTCAGCACCAAAGTAGAGAGCAACCACACCCAGATCCTGCGCAAGGATTTCCGGGCGGTCGCCGCCGCGGTGCGGGAGACCGCCGCCGCCGCGCAGGCGCGAAAGGATCGCTGAGCCCATGGCCGCGGGGGTGACCATCGGCCAGGCGGCCGCGTTCGCCGGCGTCACGATCAAAACGGTGCGGCACTACCACAAGCTCGGGCTGGTGGCGGAGCCCGCGCGCGACAGCTCGGGGTATCGGCGCTACGGCTCGGCCGAGCTGTTGAGACTGGTGCAGGTCAAAACGCTCGCCGGCGCCGGGGTGCCGCTGGCCGACATCGGCCCGCTGCTGGACTGCGACGCCGCGCCGTTCGCCGCGGCGCTCGCCGACGTCGAGCAGCGCCTCACCGCCCGGATCGCCGCGTTGGCCGCACAGAGGGACATGCTCAACCGGCTCACCAGCGGCGACCGGACCTTGCTGCCCGACCGCGCCGTAGCGATGCTGGAGGCAATGCCGACCCTCGGCTTCACCCCGGAGGACGTACGCACTGCCCGGGAATCCTTCGTCCTGGCCAAGGCCCTGGTCCCCGAAAGCTTCGAGGACTACCTCGCCGACATCGAACACGCGCTGCGCAACCCCCGCTTCGTGGAGCTGACCAAGCGCAGCGCCGAAGTCATCGGCTGGGCACCGGATGATCCCCGCGTTGTGGAGCTGGCCACCGACATGGCCGAGCACTACCTCGCCCACCCCGACCACCTCAGGATCGTGACCGGTCTGCAAGCCCATACCGAGACCGCGACCCGCTACCGGTTGATCGCCCACCACGGCGAAGAACGCGACTCCGCCGCGGCCCGCCTGGCCTCGCTCGTCGAAGCGAGGCTCCGCGCCGGCGGTATCGACATCCCCCGACCGGATCGAGGCTGAGACCGACAGGAGCCGTTGGCAGAGAGCCCGTTCCCCGGGCCGCCGCAGCCCGGGCAACGGGCTGAGGAGAGGATCGGTCCAGTCAAAGGGGCGGGCTCACCAGACTTGGACCCGAGACACAGGCGACGGAACCAAAATCCGGTCCGCCCCTCCCCAGAGGCCTCCCGGGTCAAGGATGAGGACGCCGGCGGCCTGTCCCCGCTCGGCCACTCCCACCTCAACGTCCTGGGCCGCTACTCCATCTCCCCCTCCGCACCGGTGGAAGGCCTGCGGCAGCTCGGCGAGATCCCTGACCCTCCCGACGACGGCGGCGTGGCCGGGAGGGGGTGCAGAACCCAGGCTTGAGGTGGGGCATGGGGCCGTCACGATGCCCCGGTGTTCACAGCCGCGGCGCCCGGCTTGCGGCCGGGCCGGCGATCAGCGAATCTCCCACCAGGTCAGGTTGGCGGCCGCCTGGGACGTCGGCTCGATGATCTCCCATGCCTCGGTGATCAGACCGTCGTCGAGCCGCCAGATGTCGACGACCGTGATCTCCGGCCCGTCACCGGGCAGCTGACGCCTGGAATGCATCACGACATGATCGCCGTCGGCCAGCACGTGCTGGATCTCGACCTGCATGCCGGCGAGTGGGACGAGCGCGGCGCCCACGGCGGCCAGCCATTCCGACTTCGTCTTGGAGGTCGCGTCCGGGCGGTGATGGAGGAAGTCGTCGCTCAGCAACGGCGCGAGCGTGTCGACGTCGCCGGTCGCGACCAGTGCGGTCAGCGCCTGCTGGACGATGCTCTTGTTGTCATGGGTCATGTTCTGCGTAGTCACGGGCCGCAATGTTTCCGACGTCCGGGACATTTGTCGATGAAATGCCATTTCATAGCATTCGGGTGCTCGATGAGTAGCATCGTCGTCCATGCACACTGTGGGGGAACTGCTGCGGCAGTGGCGGCATCGCCGGCGCCTCAGCCAGCTGGATCTCGCGATCGCCGCCGATGTGTCGGCTCGTCACGTCAGCCTGGTGGAGACCGGCAAGTCCCGCCCGAGCGCCGAGATGATCCTGCGACTGGCCGAGCAGCTCGACGTGCCGTTGCGAGAGCGCAACCGGCTGCTGCTGGCCGCCGGCTTCGCGCCCCGCTATGCCGAACGGCCGCTCGATCAGGAGTCGTTGTCGGCGGCCTGGGACGCGATCGAGCGTGTACTGCGCGCGCATGAGCCGTATCCGGCACTGGCCGTCGACCGCCGGTGGAACATCGTGATGAGCAACCGCGCCATCGACCCGTTCCTCGCCGCCGTCGCCCCCGACCTGCTGGTACGGCCGATCAACATGGTGCGGCTGGGGCTGGACCCGCGCGGGCTCGCCCCGCACATCGTCAACCTGGCGCAGGTGCGTACGCTGCTGCGTGTCCGGATCGCACGGCAACTCGCCACAGCTCCCGACCCTGGACTCACCGCGCTCTACGAGGATTACCTTGCCCCCCATTCGGGGGACGCGAGTCAACCGGTCGAGTCGGAGGTCACCATCCCGATGATCTTCAGCTTCGGCGGGCGCGAACTGCGGCTGTTCTCGACGACGACCACGTTCGGTACTCCGATGGACATCACCCTGGACGAGGTCGCGATCGAGTCGTACTACCCGACGGACGCCGACAGCGCCGCCTACTTCACCGCACTCGACGCCGGCAGGCAGTCACCTGCCCTCTGACCAGGAATGAGAAATAACCCATGAGTTCGTCGGCCGGTTGAGCGTGGCCCGCGCTACGTCCGCCGGCGCTACCTGACCCCGCCACAGCTGCGTCAGTAGGTCAGCGATCGTAGGGGGGTGATGCTCGCTAGCCACGGTCGATGAGCACTTGGACGCCGTCGAGGATGCGATCAAGGCCGAAGTCGAGTGGATCGAGCTCGGTGGAGGTGAATGCGCCGTCGGCGATCGCCTTGGTCAGGGCGGGGAAGCGATTGCTGTGGCGGTTGAGTAGTTCGCTGGTCAGGCGACCCCATTCGCGGTTGTGGTCCTCGTCGAAGTCGGCCCGTTGCTGGGCGAGGTTGCGTACCTGCCCGGCGATCAGCAGGAAGACCTGGTGGCGTTGGCCGGCGGTCAGACCGGTGGGTTCCAGGGCGGCAAGTGCGGCGTCCATCCAGGCGAGTTGGTGGGGGCCCATGATCTGCCGGCGCATGGCGGTGGCGGCCAGCAGCCAGGGGTGGGCCTGGTAGACCCCCCACTGGCGGTGGGCCCACACGGAAAGCCGGGGTCGCCAGGCGGAGCCGGCGGCCGACAGGTCGGGGGGTTCGGCGAGGACGGCTTCCACCATCAATTCGACGAGTTCGGTCTTGCCGGGCACGTAGCGGTACAGGGCCATGGCGGAGACGCCGAATTCGGCGGCGACCTTGTTCATCGAGACGGCCTCCAGCCCTTCGGCGTCGGCGAGGGTCACGGCGGCTTCGGCGATGCGCTGGGGGGTGAGGCTGGGCTTGGGGCCGCGGGCGGGCTGGTCCTGTTCGCCCCACAGCAGTGCGATGCCCGTCGGCAGGTCGCGCGCCTTCTTGTCTTTGTTCTCGCGCGGCTTGGCTGCCCTGGCCATGGTCGCTCCCCTTGGTGAGGTCTTCGCGGACGTCGGTTGACACCCTCCCACAACTGTATATAGCGTAAACGCGCTTGTTACTGCTATAAACAGTTTAAGGAAGTAGCAGATGCTTGGCATCGCCATCGCCGCAACCGCCACTGCGGTCATCACCGTCCCCGTCGCAGGCCTGCTCGGCTACCGCCAGCTCAGGCGCACCGCCCACGCCAAACGACTACGCATCACCAGCCCGCACGGCATCGAGGAATCCGGGTTCCTCCGCATCGGCGGCATCGACCAGTGGATCACCATCCGCGGCGAAGACCGCCGCAACCCGGTGATCCTGGAACTCCACGGCGGCCCCGGCGCCACCAACCTGATCTTCGCCTCGCGCACCCGCTCCTGGGAGCGGCACTTCACGATCGTGCGGTGGGACATGCGCGGCGCTGGCAAGACCTTCGCTCACGGCGGACCCGACGGGCAGGGAGACATGAGCCTGCAGCGCCTTGAGCGCGACGCCCTGGAGGTCACCCAGCACATCCGCGCCCGGCTCGGCGTCGACAAAGTCGTGCTGCTCGGCTGCTCCTTCGGCTCCATCGTCGGGCTGCGCCTGGCCCGCAACCACCCGGAGCTGTACTGCGCCTACGTCGGCACCGACCAGAACATCAACGCCGGCGGCCGCGACCACACCGCCTACCGCGCGCTGCTGGACCGGCTCGGCGCGGCCGGCAAGAGCAAGGAATTGGCCGCCGTCACCACGATGGGCGCGGACAGGTCGGCCTGGGGCGCCGAGGACTGGTCGCAGTACAACAAGCACACCGTCGGCTCCGACCCGCTCACCTTCGACACCATCAAGACCGTCGTGGTCGGCTCCCTGCTGTCCTCGCCCCTGCACTCCCTGCGCGAGCTGCCTGCCTACACCAAGGCCATGAGCTTCTCCGAGCGCGTCGCGCCCGAGTCCGCGACCATCGACGAATGGGCCGAAGGCACCACGTTCGCCATCCCGTTCTTCATCTTCCAGGGCGAGCGCGACGTGATCACCCCGCCCGAACCGGTCCGGCGGTTCTTCGACGACGTCACCGCGCCCGTAAAGAACTTCGCCCTCATCCCGGACGCGAGCCACTTCGCCTCCTTCCGCCACCCCGATCGGTTCCTCGACCTGATGCTCACCAAGGTCCGGCCCATGCTCACCAGCCAACCGATCACCTGGTGAAGCGCCACAGCCCTTGGCCATCATGAACCCGTCGGCCCGGCGACTGGACATCGGAGCCGCTGCTCGAGTCGCTGCGAATGCAATTTGGCTCTGCGTAGCCAAGTGGCACTGTGCTGTTCTCAGAAATGAGGAGTTCTGACACGCCGACCCGCCGGACGGTGTCCGGTTTGTCCTTGCCCGTCGTTCTCATAACCTCCCGCAAAACCGTGTTCTCACAACAGTGCGCACAGTAGGTTCTGCGACATGAGTGATCTCGCCGAGTCGGCGGCTGCGGTCGAGCGCTTCACTTGTCCGACGTGCCAGGCGCCGGCGGGGAGCGCCTGCCGGACCCGGGGCGGGAAGGTCGCGCCGAAGTACCACACGCCGCGCTTCATGCTGGTGCCGCACCTGCGGGCAGAGCTGGAGGTGCGCACGCCCGTCGACCGCGGTCCCGGCCGGGTCTGGGTGGCGAGCCCGGCACCCGAAGCCGCCGACGCCGGTGCCACCCGGGCCGGGGCCAAGCCCACCCGGGTCGGGTACGCCCGGTGCAGCACCGCGCAGCAGGAGCTGCAGAACCAGATCGACGCCCTGCGCCAGGCGGGATGTGAGCCGATCTTCTCGGAGAAGATCGGCACCCGCGTGAAGGTGCGGCCGGAGTTCACCAAGGCGATGGACTTCGCCCGCACCATCAAGCAGGCGGTCCCGCATCAGCGGGTGATCTTCACGGTGCATGAGATGAAGCGCCTCGGGCGGGGCGCGGCCGAGCTGCTGACCACCGCCGAACAGCTGCGGCGGGCCGATATCCAGCTGGAGCTGCTCACCGGCCCGTTGCAGGGCGTGTATGACCCGAGCGGGCACGGGGCCGCGTTGTTCGCGTTCTTCGCCGGGATGGCCGAGTCCGAACGCGAGTACATCCGGGAGAAGTCGCTGGAGGGCCAGGCCTCGGCCCGTGAGCGCGGCCGCCACGGCGGCCGACCGAAGGTGTTCGACGACGACATGGTATTTTACGCCCGCAGCCTGCGTGCGCGGGGCGTGCCGGTGCCGCAGATCGCGGCCAAGCTGGTCATTCCGGCCGGCAAGAACAAGGGCCGCCATCCGTCGCTGGCCAGCGTCTATCGGGTGCTGGCCGAGGATGCCGGTCCAGAGGCTCAGGCGCTCGCTTGAGCGCCGTCGTGGAAGGGACGCAAGCCCCCGGCCACGTCGGCGCGGGAGAAGGCGTAGCGGCCCAGGAAGTTGATGTGGTCGTACTGGATCGGTGACAGCCGCGCGCACATCTCATCGGTGCCGAGGGCAGGATCGGTCTGGACGCCCCGGCGGCGGACCATCTGCCCGGGTTCGGGCTGGACCCGCGGATCACCGTGCGGATGCTGCTGCAGCACACCAGCGGGGTGTTCAACTTCAGCGGCGAGGTCCACGGCGACGGGACGATCGTGACGGGGATCCCCACCCCTACGGCGCCACGGGCAAAGAGTGGCTGGACAACCGGTTCAAGACCTACCGGCCGCAGGAGTTGGTGGAGCTGGCGTTGTCCAAGCCGGCCCGGTTCGAGCCGGGCACGGGCTGGAGCTACTCCAACACCAACTACGTGCTGGCCAGGCTACTGATCGAAAAGATCACCGGCCGTACCTACGCGGAGGAGATGCAGCGGCTCATCCTGAGGCCGCTCGGGCTGTCGGGCACCGTGGTGCCGGACGCCTCGCCGGAGATCCCCGAACCGCACGCTCACGCCTACTACCGTTACGAGGAGGACGGCGAGCGGAAGACGATCGACATCACCCGCCAGAACCCCTCCTGGATCTCCACCGGCGGCGACATGATCTCGACCACCCGGGACCTGCACACGTTCGTCTCCGCGCTGATGGGCGGCAGGCTCCTGCCGGCCGGGTTGCTGGCCGAGATGTGCACCCCGCACCCGACGGGCATCCCGAACATGGACTACGGCCTCGGCGTGTTCGTGCTGACCACGGACGACGGCGGCACCGTCATATCCCACAACGGCGCCGCCGTGGGCCACGCGGCGCTGATGTACAGCACCCCCGACGGCAGCAAGACCCTGACCGCCGCGCTGAACTGCGTGGACGACGCCGACCTGTCCATAGCGGCAGCGGTTCCGTAGCGCTCAGCAAAGGCTCCTCAACGAGGTGTTCCGCGCCGGGCACGCCCACCCGGCTCAGCCGACGGACTGAGCGCCTGTGACTCGTACGCCGCGAGGGCCCCTTCCGTCCACGCGCCGGGTGGAACCCGAAAGGGGGTCACGCCGGACTCGAGGAGCTCGGCGTGGCCTGTCCGCATGCTCGGCTGCGGTCCGCACGGTCGCCGAGTCCGAGCCCAGGGCAGGATTACGCAGATGAACGGAGTCACGATCGGGCAGGCGGCGGCATTCGTCGGCGTCACGGTGAAGACGGTGCGGCACTATCACAAGCTCGGCCTGGTGAAGGAGCCGGAACGCGATGGTTCCGGCTACCGGAGGTACGGATCGGCCGAGCTGCTGCGGCTGGTGCAGGCCCGGACGCTGGCCGCCGCCGGGGTGCCCCTGGCCGAGATCGGGTCCCTGCTCGACGCCGGCCCCGCGCTGTTCGCCGCCGCGCTCGCCGACGTCGAGCGGCGGCTCACCGAACGGATCGAGGAGCTGGTCGCGCGGCGTGACATGTTGCACCGGCTCGCCGACGGCGACCGGGCCCTGCTGCCTGACCGTGCCGTGGCGCTGCTGGAGAGAATGTCCGGCCTCGGCTTCCCCGCGGAGGAGGTGGCGGCCGCCAGGGAGGGCTGGGTCCTGGCCAGGGCACTGGTCCCCGAGGGCTTCGACGACTACCTCACCCATATCGAGCACGCCCTCGAGGACACCCGGTTCGTCACCTTGGTCAAGCGCGCGACCGAAGCCGCGGCCTGGGAACCGGACGACCCGCGCATCGCCGAGCTCGCCGCCGCCATGGCCGGCCATTTCCTCGCCAATCCCGCGCACCTGAAGATCGTGACCGGTCTGCAGGCCCGCACCGAGACCGCGATCCGGTACACGCTGATCGCCCTCCACGGCGAAGATCAGGGATCGGCCGCGGCCCGCGGGGTCGCGCTCGTCGAGACCGAGCTCCGCGCCGCCGGCGTCCACATCCCCAGACCGGGCACCCACTGACCGTGCCGTGCCCTGGCACTTCGGCCCGGCGTCCGGCCCCGTGGGTCCGGGCGCGTGCTCATCGGATGCTCATCGGCGCCCGGCAGGCTGGGGACACCCCCCGCCCGCCGTCCGAGAACCGAACGAGGAGTATGACCATGCCGCCTGCCATCGCCGGATTCGACCAACGGCGCGTCCCCGTCGCCGAGGGGGTGTCGCTGAACGTCGCCGTCGCCGGTTCGGGCAGCCCGATCGTGCTGCTGCACGGCTTCCCGCAGACGCACCTGATGTGGCGGCACGTCGCCGCCGACCTCGCGGCCGACCACACCGTCATCTGCCCCGACCTGCGCGGCTACGGCGCCAGCGACAAACCCGCCGCGACCGGCCCGGACGTCTACGCCAAGCGCACCATGGCCGCCGACGTCGTCGCCCTGGCCCGCGCGCTGGGGCACGAGCGCTTCGCGCTGGCCGGGCACGACCGCGGGGCCCTGGTCGCCTTCCGCGCCGGGCTCGACCACCCCGGGACGATCACCCACCTGGCCTGCCTGGACGTGCTGCCGACCCTGGACATGTGGGAGGCGATGCACGGCGTGACCGCCGCCGTCGGCTTCCACCTCTACCTGATGGCCCAGCCGCCCGGCCTGCCGGAGCGGATGATCACCGCGAGCGCCGACGCGTTCTTCGGCCACTTCCTCGACGCCTGGACGGGCGACCCCGGAGCCGTGCCCGCCGACGTCCGCGCCGCCTACCTGGACGCCTGCCGCGACGCGGTGCCCTCGATCGTCGCCGACTACCGCGCCTCGGCCGGTGTCGACGTCGAGCACGACCGGGCCGACCGGGAGGCCGGGAACCGGCTGCGGATGCCGGTGGCCGTGCTCCAGCAGGACTGGGGCGCCGCCCTCGGCTACGACGCCGCCGCGCTGTGGGGCGCCTGGGCGGCCGACCTGCGGCACACCACCGTCACCCACGGCCACTTCATGGCCGAGGAGGCCCCCGCCGAGGTCGCCGCGGTCCTGCGGGACCTGCTCACCCGCTGAGAGCGGCGCGGCCCGCCGTACGGCGGGGCCCGGGGCGGCCCCGGAAGTCGGGCGGACGGTCTCGGACGTCGGGCGGTCCCGGACGTCAGGCGGGCCCCGGCGGCGGGCCGGCCGTGCCGGAGGAGGTGACGGCGTCCAGCCTGCGCCGCAGGTGGGCCCGTTCCGGCTCGGTCCCGGCCAGCGCGAGCGCCTCCCGGTAGGCAGCCGCGGCCTCCCCGAGGCGGCCGAGCCGGCGCAGCAGGTCGGCGCGAGCCGCCGGATAGGGGTGGTAGGCGCGCAGCAGCGGCTCGCCGGCCAGCCCGTCCAGCAGCGCCAGCCCTGCCTCGGGGCCGTCGCGCATCGCCACCGCCACCGCCCGGTTCAGCGCCGCGACCGGGGACGGCGCGAGAGCGAGCAGCACGTCGTAGAGCGCCACGATCTGCGGCCAGTCGGTGGTCGCGACGTCGGCGGCCTCGTCGTGCAGGGCGGCGATCGCGGCCTGCACGCCGTACGGGCCGGGCGGGCCGCCGCTCAGCGCGGCGACCACCAGGCCGCCGCCCTCCTCGATCATCGTCCCGTCCCACCGGCCGCGGTCCTGGTCGTCGAGCAGCACGACCTCACCGTCCGGGCCGGTCCTGGCCTCGCGCCGCGCGTGGACCAGCAGCATCAGCCCGAGCAGCCCGGCGACCTCCCGCTCGGCGGGCAGCAGCCGGCGCAGGATCCGCGTCAGCCGGATGGCCTCCTCGGCCAGGTCGAGCCGTTGCAGGTCGGGACCGGAGCTGGCCGCGTACCCCTCGGTGAAGACCGAGTAGATGACCCCGAGGACCCCCGGCAGCCGCCGCGGCAACTCGTCCGCGCCGGGCACGCGGAACGGGATGCGGGCCTGGCGGATCTTCTTCTTCGCCCGCACGATCCGCTGGGCCATCGTCGCGGGCGGGACGAGGAAGGCCCGCGCGACCTCGGGCGTCGCCAGCCCGGCCAGGCAGCGCAGCGTCAGCGCCACCCGGTCCTCGGCGGCGAGAGCCGGGTGGGCGCAGGTGAAGAACAGCTGCAGCCGCTCGTCGGGCAGGTCGCCGTCACCGCCCGGGTCCGCAGGCGCGGCGGGACCGGCCCGGTCGGCCTCCACCTGCAGGATCGCCAGCCGGGCGGCGTAGGCCCGGTCGCGCCGCAGCCGGTCGACGGCACGACGCCGCGCCGTCGTCATCAGCCAGGCCCCGGGCCTGTCGGGCACACCCTCGGCCGGCCAGTGGATCAGCGCCGCCTCGACCGCCTCGGAGGCGACCTCCTCGGCCAGGTCGAGGTCGCCGAAGCGGCGGACGAGGGCGGCGAGCAACCGGCCGTGCTCCTCCCGGAACACCGCCTCCACCGACACCCCCACCGGCTCCACGGGTTTTCCCGGTTCGCCGGGACTCCCGAGGTCACCGGACGTCTCCGGACCCTCGGATTCCGCGGGGACCTCGAGGCCGTCGGGAGCCGACGGCGCGGAGTCCCCGCCGGCTGCTCGCTCCTCCACCGTCGTCAGTCGAACTCGGCGATCGGCCGCACCACCATCGACCCGGCCCGCGCGCCGGGGCAGCGGGCGGCCCAGTCGAGCGCGACGTCGAGATCGGGCACGTCGAGGACGTAGTAGCCGCCGAGGATCTCCCGCGCCTCGGCGAACGGCCCGTCCGTGGTGACGGACCGCTCACCCGAGGCGTCGACCCGGACCCTCGTGGCGGTGGTCAGGTCGGCCAGCGCGTGCCCGCTGACGTAGGCCCCCGACTCCCTGACGGCCTTGTCGTAGACCATCCAGTCCTCGAAGGACGACCCCTCGGCCGACTCGACGTCGCCGTCGGTCGTCGCGGCACTGTAGATCAGCAGCATGTACTTCATCGCGGGACTTCCCGTTCTCGTGGTCGTCATGGTTCTCGTACGGCGGGCTCGCCGCACGTGATGACGACGAACGGGACCCGGGCGTATCGACACGCCTCCCGGATTTCTCCCGGACCGTTTCTCGATGGTCCGGTGTCCTACCCGTAGGTGGGGTGCTGCGGCCAGCCGGGCGGGGAGTCCTCCCAGTCCTCCTGCCGGCCGTACGGGGTCAGGTCGAGGATGCTGTGCAGGAAGACGAGCCGGTCCACGCCGCGGGCGGTGGTGCCGTAGGTCCGGTAGACCTCGTCGCCGTCGCGCAGGAACACACTGAGCATGAACCCGCCGCCGGCGCCGCAGTCGTCGGAGAACGACGTGCCGCGAGAGGACACGAACGGCAGCGTCCAGCCCATCCGCGCCTTGTACGCCTCGATCTGGGCGAGCGGCATATTCGACACGGTCACCCAGGTGACATCGCGGTCGGCCAGCCCGGCCAGCGCCGCCACCGGGACGTTGTTCGTGAAGCCGGTGCATCCGGGGCAGTAGTGGTCGGGCCCGTTGTCCATGAACTGGTAGACGACCAGTTGCCGCCGGCCCTCGAACAGGTCGAGCAGGGTCTTCGGACCGTCCGGCGTGTCGAAGACGTATTCGCCGTCGAACCTGACCATCGGCAGACGGCGGCGCCGCGCGGCCAGCGCGTCCAGCGCCCGGGTGGCCTCCTTCTCGGCCTTGAGCAGGTCCTCGCGGGCCCGCCGCCACTCCTCGGCCGAGACGATCTCCGGTTTCTCCATCGGTCGATGATGCCCTAGGAGACCGACAGAATCGCGGACCGGCGGAGCGGGGACCGGCGAGGATGATCCCGGCGCGGCCGCGCGGCCGGTCGCCTCGTGAGCGGTGCCGGACGCCCGCCGTACGGACCCGGCTCCGAAGACACCATGGCCTCCGGAGAACGCCGTGGTCTCCGGAAGCGCAGTGGTCTCCGGAGAACGACGTCCGATCGCCGCCAGCGGTCCGGGGACGGATGTCCGCATAGTGGGGTCCGCCCGGACCGGACAGGACTCGCAGAAGGACTCGTCAGTGCACAAGCCCCTCGATCTGAAAGTGATGTACTTCGGCACGCCCGTGGTGCTCATCGGCTCCCGCAACGAGGACGGCACCGCCAACCTCGCGCCGATGTCCTCGGCGTGGTGGCTGGGGGAGTGCTGCATGCTGGGTCTGGGGAACAGCGCGCAGACGACGGCGAACCTGCTGCGCGAGCGCGAGTGCGTGCTCAACCTGCCCTCCTCGGCGATGGTCGACGCCGTCGACCGGCTCGCACTGACCACCGGGACGCGGACGGTCCCGCCGCACAAGGTACGGCAGGGCTACCGGTACGAGCCGGACAAGTTCGCCGTCGCGGGGCTGACCGAACAGCAGGCGGACCTGGTGCGGGCACCCCGGGTCGCCGAGTGCCCGGTCCAGCTGGAGTGCCGGGTCATCGGGGTCCATCCCTTCGGCGTCCCCGAGCCGCACGCCACCGCCTTCCAGGTCGAGGTCGTGCGGGTCCACGTCGAGGAGGAACTGATCATTCCGGGGACGGACCACATCGACCCGATCGGGTGGGACCCGCTCATCATGAAGTTCTGCGAGTTCTTCGGCGGCGGGGACAACGTTCACCCCTCCCGGCTCGCCGAGGGCTGGGAGATGCCGCACGACCTCCGGCGCGCGGGCGCGACCGCGTAGAAGCCGGAGCCGGACGAGGAGGCGGCCGCCGCGTCCCTGACAGGCCGCCGCCTTCCTGGCAGGCCATCGCGTTCCTGACGGGCCGCCGCCTTCCTGGCAGGCCATCGCGTTCCTGACGGGCCGCCGCCTTCCTGACGGGCGGGCGCGACCGCGTAGGAACCGGGGAGCCCGCCGCGCGGGGTCCGGACGGCCGGGGTCCCGGGCCCGCCGACCGGATCGGGGTTCCCCGTGGGGGACGGGGAGAGGCCCGTCGGCCAGGTTGGGCCTTCCCGGCGGTCCCGCGGCGGGTTATCAAGGGGCCGGGGACCGTACGAGCCGTCCCCGCTCACGGACACCGCCCCGCCGCGGATGGAGGACGACGTCATGCTCCGGTTGTGGAAGGCGATCGCCCGCACGCTCTGCGCCGCCGCCCTGGTCGCGGCCGGGCTCACCGTGCCCGCCGTATCGACCGTGTCAGCCGCGGCCGACCTGCCCCGCTGGGCGTGGGCCGTCGTCGGGGGCGGCTCAGCCCCGACCGTCTACTACCAGTTCGGCACGTGGGCCTCCGGGCTCGCGGCCGAGGCCGTCTCCGGAGATCCCGGCCAGGTGCTCGTGAGGTTCCCGCAGTTCGGCGCGGCGGGCGGGGGAGTGGCCCACGTCACGGCGATCTCCTCCTCCGCCGACTGGTGTCAGGTCCAGGACCAGTGGCCGTCGGGTGACGATCTGATCGTGGCGGTGCGGTGCCAGCGGTACGGCGTCGGCCCGGTCACCCCGTGGTTCTCCGTGGTCTTCGGGTACGGCGGCGGGTACCCGAGCCCGATACCGCGCCAGGCGCTGGGGTACGTGCGCTGGGACGGCTCCGCCGTGGCCACGCAGTTCAACTCCGCGCGGTTCGGCTCCCCGGCCCCCGCCCCCGTGAACACCGTGACGCCGGGGACGTCCCCGGGTCTGTGGCGGGTCGCCCTGCCGGGGCTCGGCTCGGCGGGCCTGGCCGGGAGCATCCAGGTCACCGCGGTCGACCCGGCCGTTCCGGCGCGATGCAAGGTGGGCGGCTGGACCGCGACGACGGCCGCGCAGAACATCGTGGTGCGCTGCCACGACGCCGCCGGCGCCCCGCTGAACACCGGGTGGAACCTGACCTACCACCGGGAGAGCGCCGTCGTCTGGGCGCCCGGCTCGCCGTACCCGGCGTTCGCCTACACCTTCGACAACGACCCCGGCACCGCGGGCTCCTACGTTCCGACGCCGTACCCGGTCAGTCACAACTCGGTGCCCGGGGGCCTGCAGATCAGCGGGTACGGGACCGGCCTGAGGCGGGTCGCCTTCGGCGACGTGAACGCGGGATACGGCCGCGCTGGCAACGTCCAGGTCACCGCGTTCGGCTCCGGCGCGGAGTTCTGCAACCTGTACGGCCTCTGGACCGAGTCCGTGACGGGCGTGCTCACCCTGCACGCCTGCTACGACGGTGCGACCCGGGTCGTCCGTCCGGCGACGGTCACCTACGTGACCCGGCCCCGCTAGCCGGGTCTCCGCCACGCCGGGGCGGCGGTGAGGGCGCGGGGCCGCCGGCCCGTCACCTTCGCCGGCTCCCGCGTCTGTTCCGCTCGATCCCGTAGGCGATGACGAGCGCGATCACGATGCCGATGACGGCGATGATCCAGGTCGGTTCCATGACGTCTCCCTCCGACGGTCCGTGACCGGCCTACCCGGCCGGTGCGGCTCAAACGGGCGTGCCGGATCCCGGGGCGGGGTGGGCGATGTCGAGCAGGATCTTCAGCAGGTCGTCGGGCGCGTCCCGCATGAGGTTGTGCCGGGCGGTGAGCGCGTGCGTCGTCCACGACGGGTCCTCGCTCAGCCGCCGGTAGACGGGGGTGAACGGCGACTCGCGGTCCCCCCACTCGGTGGCGTACACATAGTCCCTGCGCCGGAACCGCGAGAGGTCGCCGGCCAGCCGGATCGGCTGGAGCAGCGAGGCGAGGGGGTGGGGCGTGGTGCGCGGGTCGAAGAACGGCAGCGGCCGGGTCGCGTACCCGGCCTCCGTCACGTCGAGGTACCACTCGTGCTCCTGGTCGGGGACGAGGTCCCAGCAGGAGTCGCCGTCCTGCGGCACGACGGCGTCCAGGTAGACCAGGGAGTCCACCCGGTCCGGGACGCGGTCGGCGGCCCCGGTGACGACCATGCCGCCGTAGCTGTGGCCGACCAGCACCGCGTCTTCGATCTCCTCGGCCTCCAGCACGGCGGTCACGTCCGTGATGTGCGTCTCCAGGTTCACCCCGGCGTCCAGCAGGTGGGCGCGTTCGCCGACCCCGGTCAGCGTCAGCGGGTACACCTCGTGGCCGTGCCGGCGCAGCCGTTCGGTGAGGGGCCGGTAGCTCCAGCCGCCGTGGCACATGCCGGGGACGAGGACGAAGGTCGCCATGGTCGTGCTCCTTGGATCGCCGGGATCGGCGGATCGGTTCGGGAGCCGGCGCGGACCGCCGGCGCCTCCAAGCCTGGTCGGCCCCTTTCCATAAGTCCAACAGATGGTTCTTATCAGAACTAGAATCACTGGTTATGGAGTTGCGTCAGCTGGAGTACTTCGTCGCCGTCGCCGAGGAGCGGAGCTTCACCCGCGCCGCCGAGCGGGTGCACATCAGCCAGTCCGGCGTCAGCGCCCAGATCCGCCGGCTGGAGCGCGAGCTGGGCGCCGAGCTGTTCGACCGATCGGCCCGCGTCGCCACCCTCACCGTCGCCGGCGAGGCGGCGCTCGGACACGCCCGCGCCGCGCTCGCCGCCGCCGGGGCGACCGGCCGGGCGGTGGGTGAGGTGACCGGCCTCCTCCGGGGACGGCTCACCGCCGGGATGGTGGTCGGCTGCACCGTCACGCCGCTGTTCGAGGCGCTGGCCGCGTTCCACCGGGCCCACCCCGGCGTGGAGATCTCGCTGCTGGAGGACGGCTCCGACCGGCTCGTGGAGGGGGTGCGCACCGGCGCCCTCGACCTGGCCCTCGCCGGGACGGCCGCCCTCCCCGAGGGGCTGGAGACGCTGACGGTGGTGGACGAGCGGCTCGTCGTGGCGGTCCCGGCGGGCCACGCCCTGGCGGAACGACGGCGGGTGACCCTGGCCGAGCTGTGCGCGTACCCGATCGCGTGCATGCCGTCCGGCACCGGCGTGCGCACCGTGTTCGACCACGCCTGCGCCGCGCGCGGCCTTCAGCCCGCGGTCACGCTGCAGGCGAGCGCCCCCGACGCCGTCGCCGGTCTCGCCGCCCGCGGGCTGGCCGTCGCCGTGCTCAGCGCCTCGATGACCGAGGGCCACCGCGACAGGCTCGTCACCCTGCCCCTCGACGTCGAGACGCCGGCCCTGCTCGTCCTGGTGTGGAAGGACACGTCCAACCCCGCGGTGCGCGAGCTGCTCACACACGCCCGCCGGGCGTTCGCCGTTCCCGCCGCCGGCTGACCACCGTTCCCGTCACCGGCCGGAGGCGGGTCCCGGAAAGCGTGTCAGGACCCGTTCAGGTAGGTGAGGACGGCGAGGACGCGGCGGTCGCCGTCGTCGTCGGTGATGCCGAGCTTGTCGAACATGGAGGTGGTGTACCTGCCGATGGTGCTCTCGCTGAGGAACAGCCGTCGTCCGGGGCGGCGCGGGTCGTGGCCTTGGGAGTCACCAGGGGATGACGCCGTCGTCCTCGAAGAACGAACCGGTCGGGCCGCCGTCGGGCAGCGTGGCGAGCCGGATCGCGGTGGCCGCGCCCTGCTCGGGGGTGCGGGGTCCCTGGAAGCCGGTGAAGTCGGTCGCGACCAGGCCCGGACAGGCGGCGTTGACCAGGACGCCCGTGCCGGCGAGATGCCGGGCGTACTGCACGGTGACGGCGTTGAGGAACGACTTCGACGGCGCGTAGGCCGCCATGACGGGGCCGATCTCGATGTCCGGGTCCGCCTGCCGCGTCAGGGAGGCGACGGCGCTGGAGACGTTGACGACGCGCGGTGACGCCGAGCGCCGCAGCAGCGGCAGCATCGCGTTCGTCACCCGGATGACACCGATGACGTTGGTCTCCACGACCCGGCGGACCAGGCCGAGGTCGAGCGTGGTCGGGTCCTGCACCCACCCCGGCCCCGTCTCACCGGAGATTCCGGCGTTGTTGACCAGGACGTCCAGGCGCCCGGCCTTCCGCCCGATCAGGTCCGCGGCGTCGGCGACGCTCCGGTCGCCGGTCACGTCCAGGGGTACCCCGAACGCGTCCACTCCGGCGGCGCGCAGCTTCCCGACGGCGGACTCCCGCCGGGCCTCGTCACGGGCCCCCAGGCCCACGCGGTAGCCGAGGGCGCCCAGCCCGGCCGCGATCTCGTATCCGATCCCCTTGTTCGCGCCGGTCACCAGCGCGATCTTCGTTTCGCTCATGCCGCCGATGCTCGCTCACAGGCGGGTGGCGCATCCAACATCGATGCGGTGCCCTGTGATACCCGGCGGGTATCGCCCGGGTATGGTGTGGCCGTGGACACCCTGGAGACCCGCGAGCTGAGGTACTTCGTGGCCGTCGCGGAGGAGCTGCACTTCGGCCGCGCCGCCGAGCGCCTCGGCATGGCCCAGCCGCCGCTGTCCCGGGCGATCCAGCGGCTCGAACGCCGCCTCGGCGTCTCCCTGCTGGAGCGCGACCGCCGCGGCGTCTCCCTGACCGGCGCCGGAGAGGTGCTGCTGCACGAGGGCCGCGCGGCTCTCGACGCGGTCAACGCCGCCGCGCACCGCGCCCGTCGCGCCGGCGGCCCGGGCGGCCCCCGTGACCGTCTGGTGCTGGCGGTGAAGGCCGCCGCGTCCCACGAGCTGCTGCAGAAGCTTCTCGCCGCCCACGCGGCCGAGCCCGGCGCCGCCGAGATCGAGGTGCTACCGAGCGGCACCTGCGAGCAGGGGGATATGCTGCGCGACGGCCGCGCCGACGTGGCGCTCATGCACACGCCGTACAACTCCCTCGCCGGGTTCGACAGCGAGGAGCTGCTGACCGAGGGGCAGGTCGCCATCCTGCCCGCCGGGCACCCCCTCGCCGCGCGCGGGACCCTGTCCATGGCCGAGGTCAGCGACATCCCCGGCCTTCCGCTCGCCCGCTGGGCCCGTGACGGCGCCCACCCGCCCGGTCCCGGACCCGAGATCCGGGACCAGACGCAGCTGGCCCAGCTGATCGCCCTCGGACGCACGGCGGCCGTCATCCCCGACTCCGCGCGTGCCTGGCTGTGGGCCGAGCACGCCGCCGTCCCCCTGACCGACGCGCCCCCCGTCGTCACCCACATCGTCTGGCCCGCGCACAGCCGTTCCCTCGCCCTCGCCGGGCTGATCCGCACGGCCACCCGGCTGTGAGCCCCTCCCGGCCTCCGACACCGCCTCCATCGCCGCCGTCATCCCGGCGGCGCACCGCCTGATCGCCGGCCCCGCACCCCGCCGCCGCACAAGCCCGGCACGGGGCGTCCCAGGCGCGGGTGAACGCCGGGCTCCGGGGCTCGCCCCGATGCCCCTCGACTCTCGTCCAGGCCATGCCGCACCCGGGTAAGGGCCGGGCCAAGGACCGCCCGCGGCGGCGTTTCCGCACCTCACCGCGGTGATCCAGAGATCTACCATTCGATCCGTTCCGGGCTTTTCACGGCCCGTTCTCCCGTGTTTCCCGCCACGGCGGGGGAGTGCGGACATATTCCCCCGGATCGGCGGCATGTACCGGTGGGCCGCCACCTCGTTCGGGACGAACGACGCGACGGCGGCACCGGACGGGACGGACGAGGAGGTTCGCACATGACAGACACCGCGGCCGGAACGGTGGCGACGAGACGGGAGATCGTCCTGCCGGGCACGCTCCTCGGGGTCGGGCTCGGAGGGTTCGTCGACGGGATCCTCCTGCACCAGATCCTGCAGTGGCACCACATGCTGACCAGCACGAATACCGACAACATCGGGATCGGGTACTACCCGCCGAACACGGTTCCGGGCCTGCGGATGAACACGCTGTGGGACGGCTTCTTCCACGTGTTCTGCTGGCTGGCGGTGCTGGTGGGCCTGAGCCTGCTGCACGCGCGGGTCACCCACTCCCGCGGCCGGGTGTGGGGCTCGCGGATGCTGTGGGGCTGGATCCTTTTCGGGTGGGGGCTGTTCAACCTCGTCGAGGGCGTCGTCGACCACCACATCCTGGGCATCCACCACGTGCGCACCGACGCCTACCAGCTCTGGTGGGACCTCGGTTTCCTGCTGCTGGGCGTCCTGCTGATGGCCGGCGGCTGGCTGCTGCAGCGCGGCGGCCCGGCGGTGGACCTCTGCCACGACACCCCGCGCACCACCACGGCGGCCCCGTGACCTCCACCGTGATCTCCACTGTGGTCTCCACCGGAGTCTCCGGATCGCACGTGACATCTGTCGCCGTCGCGGACCTTCTCACCCGGCGGGCCGGCGACGTCCCGCTCCTGGCACACGAGGCGCACCACCACGGCGGGCTCTCCGGCGCGCTCCCGGCGGCGGGCGTCGCCGTACTGCTGGCGGCGTACCTGGCGATGGCGGCGCTACGGCGGCGCGAGCCCAGGGGGTGGAGCCCGTGGCGCACGGCGGCCTTCACCGCCGGCGCCGCGCTGCTCGCCGCGGGCCTGACCGGGCCGGTCGCCGCGTTCGCCGCAACCGACTTCCGCGGGCACATGCTCCAGCACCTGCTCATCGCGATGCTCGCCCCGCTGGGACTGGTGCTGGGAGCGCCGGTGACGCTGCTGCTGCGGTCGCTGCCCGCCGGCCGCGCCCGCCGCGTCACCGCCGTGCTGCGCAGCCGCCCCGCGCACGTGCTGGCCGACCCGTGGGTGGCGCTCACGCTGAACGTCGGCGGCATGGCCGCGCTGTACCTCACCCCCCTGTACGGCCTCTCCCACGCCGACCCGCTGTTGCACTCGCTCGTCCACCTGCACCTCGTGCTGGCGGGCTGCCTGTTCTCCTGGGTGATCGCCGGGCCGGACCCGGCGCCGCGGCGTCCCCCGGTGCCCAGGCGGCTGGTCGTGCTGGGCGTGTCGATCGCCGCGCACGCCACGCTGTCGCAGCTGATGTACGCCGGCCTGTTCGTCGGCGTGACGGCCCCCGGGCCGGAGCTGCGGGGCGCCGCGGAGATCATGTACTACGGCGGCGACATCGCCGAGTTGCTGCTGGCCCTGGCGCTGGTGACGACCTGGCGGCCCGCCCGGCCGCGCGTCGCCCCGCGGAGCCGCCCCACGCCCGAACCGGCCACGCCGGCCGTATCGGCGCCGTGAGCCCGAGGCCCCGCACGAAGCCTGACCCGGAGCCCGAGGCCCCGCACGGAGCCCGAGGACCTCACCTGGCGGCCGAGGACCTCACACGGTGACCGGGGGCCTCACGCGGGCCTCGCCGTCACGCCTCCGGGGCCGTCCGCGCCACGGCCCCGGGGGGATCGGCCTCGCGGACCGGCGGGCCGGGCGCCGGGGCGGCGGGGACACCGGCCGCTGCGGCGTCCGGATGGACGGTAAGCACCTGGTCGAGGCCGATGACGCCCAGGACGCGCAGAGTGGGGGCGGGGACGGCCGCCAGCGCGACGTCGGCCCCGGCCTCCAGAGCGACGTTGCGGGCGGCCAGGAAGGCGGTGATCCCGGTGGAGTCACAGAACGTCAGCCCGCTCAGGTCGATGACCAGCCGTTGCCCGGGACGCAGGACGAGGCGCGGGAGCACGTCGTGGAACCCGCCGACGGTGGCGAAGTCGAGGTCCCCGGCCACCTCCAGGACCGTCCCGTCCGGGAAGGCGCGGACGCCGACGGTCAGGCCGTTCACGCCGGTTTCCCGGTCACGCCGAGGGCGGGCACGCTGAAGGCCATGGTCGCGGTGTCGTCGTCCAGGCCCTCGCCGAAGCCGTGCAGCAGGGCGGTGACCGCGGTGATCGTGTCCCCGGCCGTCGCGGGGGCAAGCCGGGCGGCGAAGTCGAGCAGCGCTCTGTCGCCGAAGAGGGCCCGGCTGGAGTCGACGTGGGCCTCGGTGAGGCCGTCGGTGTACATCAGCACGGTGTCGCCAGGGGAGAGCACCGTACTGGTGCGGGTGAACGGCGGGCGGGGCAGCACGCCGACGAGCACGCCGCCCGGGGTGGGCAGGTACTCGGCGCCCCCGCCGGCCCGCAGCAGCAACGCCGGGGGGTGCCCCCCGCTGGCCAGGGTGAGGGTGAAGCCCTTCCCCTCCGGTTCGAGGATCCCGAACACGACCGTGCAGAAGCGGGGCTGGCCGGTGTAGCGCTCCAGCAGGACGGTGTTGAGCGTGGTCAGCACCGTGACCGGGTCGGGGTCGTGGACCGCCGCGGCGCGCAGGGAGTATCGGGTCAGCGAGGTCATCGCCGCCGCGGCCGGGCCCTTGCCGCACACGTCGCCGAGGAAGAAGCCCCAGCGCCCGTCGCCCAGGGAGAACAGGTCGTAGAAGTCGCCGCCCAGGCGGTCGGGGGAGGCGGTGTGGTAGTGCGCGGAGGTCTCCAGCCCGGGGATCTCCGGCAGGACGGGGGGAAGCAGGCTGAGCTGGAGGGTCGCGAGGACGTTCTGGAGCCGCTCGCGTTCCCGTTCGGCCCGGAGACGGGCCTCCTCGGCCTCCCGCTGGGCCTGCTCCGCCTCCCGGCGGGCCTTCTCGGCCTCCTTGCGGGCCCGTAGCAGCTCGGTCTCGTAGGCGCGACGGTCGCGGGCGTCGAAGACGCTGGTGCGGATCAGCAGGGGCTGACCGTCGATGCCGGTCTTGACGGTGGAGGTGACGAGGACCGGCAGGCGGGAGCCGTCGGCGGCCTTGAGGTCGAAGGCGATGCCGCTGATCTCCCCCCGCATGCGCAGCAGGGGGGCGTAGTGGGTCTCGTGATAGAGCCTGCCGCCGACGGTGAGCAGATCGGTGAAGCTCATGCGGCCCACCACCTGCTCGCGGGTGTATCCGAGCCAGGCCAGCAGGGTTTCGTTGATCTTGGCTATCTTCCCGTCCAGGAGAGTGGAGAGATAGCCGCACGGAGCGTTCTCGTACAGGTCCACGGCGCTGTCCTCCAGGAGGGCCGTGAAGGCCGCGTCCTGTGTCAGGCTACCGTCGCCGCCGTTCTGCTCCGGTTCCTGCTCGGTCCGGGACATCACCGGGCGGCCCCGGCGAAGGAGAGGATGGCCTGGGCCGTCGCCTCGGGGGCGCTCAGCTGCGGGCAGTGGCCGGTGGCGTCGAGGGTGACCAGCGTGCTGCCGGGGATCGCCGCGTGGACGTAGGCGCCGACCTCGCGCGGGGCGATGAAGTCCTGCGTGCACTCCAGGATCAGGGTCGGTACGGTGACCGCCGCCAGGTCGGCGCGGTTGTCGGACAGGAACGTGGCGTGGGCGAAGACGCGGGCGATGTCGGGGTCGGTGGCGCAGAAGCTGCCGGTCAGTTCCCGGCCCAGCTCCGGGCGGTCGGGGTTTCCCATGATCAGCGGAGCCATCGTCGCCGACCAGCCCAGGTAGTTGGCGTCCAGGGACTCCAGCAGCTCCTCGATGTCGGCCTTGCTGAACCCGCCGCGGTAGTCGCCGTCGTCGATGTAACGGGGGGAGGGGGTGACCAGGACGAGGCGGGCGAAGCGGCCGGGCTCCCGCGCCGCGGCCAGCACGCCGACCATCGCGCTGACCGAGTGACCCACGAACGTCACGTCCCGCAGGTCCAGCTCCCGGCAGATCTCCACGACGTCGCGGGCGTAACCGTCCAGCGACGCGTACCGCTCCTCGTGCCACGCCGACAGGTCGGAGCGGCCCGCCCCCACGTAGTCGAACAGCACCACCTCGAAGTGCTCGGCGAGGGCGGGCACGACCAGCCGCCACATGTTCTGGTCGCAGCCGAACCCGTGCGCCAGCATGACCGTCGGCGCGCCTCTCCGGCCGGTCACCGTCACATTGTTCCGTTTCGCAACGTTCACACCGCCCATCCTCTCACCGCGCCACGGCTTCTCCGCGGGACGCGGTGAGACCGGGGTCAGCGGGGCAGGTCGAGGCCGTAGGCCAGCAGCGTGAGGGAGGGGACGGGCCGCCAGTCGCGTTCGGGGAGGCGGCGGAAGCCCTCCGAGAGGTACAGCCGCCGGGCGGTCGTCATCGCCGGTTGCGTCGACAGCAGCAGGAGCCCGACGCCCCGGCGGACCGCGAGGTCGGTGGCGGCCCGCACCAGCGCGCGGCCGACGCCCCGCCCGCGGGCGTCCGGCGCCACGGCCAGCGCCCTGATCTCACCTTCTCCGGGGTCGCGCGCCACCTCGCTGCCCTCGTGCCGGGGCTCGAACATGACCGTGCCCAGCAGCCGATTTTCCTCCACCGCGACCAGCACCTCGCCGGGGCCGTCGGCGCCCAGGACGCGCAGGGTGGCGGCGTAGCCGGGGCTGGCGTCCAGCAGTCCCTGCGCGTCGTAGGCGGCGACCCGGAGCTCTCCGGCGCTCTTCATCTCCTCGGGGCGGACATCGCGCACGATCATGCGGACATCCAACCACCACGCCCCACCGGCCGCGCGGCCGGACGGATGGTCTCAGGGACGCGCCCGGCGGGCGAGCACCACGACACGCCCATGAACGAATTACTGTTTTTTTATTTCTGGAAATTGGAAAAGGCTACGCTCGTCCGGTGGTCAAGGACGCGGGCGTGGTGACGGCATGCAGGCACTGCGGTGCGCCGATCGAGCAGCGCCCCGGGCGGGGCCGCCCCCGGGCCTACTGCCCGCAGGGGAGCTGCCAGGCGATGGCCAAACGGGAGCGGGAGCTGAAGCGGGCCGCGCCGGGCCTGGAGGGCGCGCTGGCTCGGGCCGAGGAGCTGTACGACCGCATGGAGAAGGGCATGGCGGCGGCGATCGCCCCGCTGGCCCAGGCCCTGTCCGACGAGCTGAGCCCGGCCGGGGTGGAGGCCAGGCTCAGCGCCGTGCAGGCCGAGGCGCACACCCGGGTGGCGCTCGCCCACGCCGAGCGCGAGCAGGCGCTGGAGCAGGTACGGCTGGCCCGCGAGGCCGCCGGTCACGCCCGGCGCGAGCGCGACGCCATGGTGCGGCAGGTGGAGGAGGCCAACGCCGAGCGGGACACCGCGCTGGCCGACGCCGAGACCGCCCGGGAGCAGGCCCTGGCCGCGCTGCACGAGGCCGCCGCCACCGAACGCCTGGCCAGGAACGCCGAGCAGCAGGCCAGGCGGCGGGCCGAGCGGGCCGAGGCCGCCATGGACACGGGCGTGCGGGAGATGGCGGAGCGGGTGGAGGCGGCCGAGACCGCGGCCCGGCAGGCGCAGGCGGGCGCCGCGCACGAGCGGGAGCTGGCCGGGCGGGCGCACGCCGAGCGCGACCTGGCCCGGCGGGCGGCGGAGGAGGCGCAGGAGGCGCGGGCCGCGGCCGAACGGGCCGTCGCCGCCGCCGAGGCCCGCGCCCGGATGCTGGAGGCGGAGCGGGACCGGGCGCTGGCCCGCGCCGACGAGGAGGCGCGGGCGCGGGCCAAGGCCCAGGCCGAGGCGTCCGAGGCCAGGATCCGGACGACCCGCGCGGAACGCCGGGCGGCCGACGCCGAGAAGCGGGCGACGCGCCGGGTGGCCGAGGCCGGCGACCGGGCCGCGGACGAGGTCGCCCAGGCCCGCGCGGAGCGGGACGAGGCCCGCACCCGGCTGGCCCTGGAGCAGATGAGGACCGCGGACCTGCGCGAGCGGATCGAGGCGTTGCAGGCCGAGGCCGCGGCGCTGCGGGAGCGGGCGGTCACCGCCGAACTGCGCGCCGCCGGATAGCGACGGGACGGCGGGCGGCGGTGGGATGGCGGCCGGGGTTCCGGAGACTCCGGTCCCCGGGGCGGCGCTCAGCGCGGGATCGCCCAGTCCGGCGCCCAGGTCCCGGCGGCGCCGTGGCCGGCCGCCGTGGCCGCGAGGTGGGCGCGGAGGACGGCCAGCGCGGGGTGTGGGTTGTCGCGGTGCCACAGGAGCGAGTGCGGGTAGACGGGCGTGGGATCGGTCACCGGGATCCGGCGCAGGCCGTGGCCGGCGGGCCAGACGAGGCGGGTCTGCCCGCCCATGAAGGTGGCCAGGGCCGGGGTGTCGGCGATGGTGTCGAGGAGCGCGTCGGAGCCGAAGTTGGGGCCGGTCACCTCGATGGTGAGGCCGAACTCGGCGACGAGGTCGTCGTAGTAGGCGGCCCACTCGGTGCCGGGGACGACGCCGGGCATCCAGATCCGGTGCCCGGCGAGCCGGGCGAGGGGCACCGACCGGGCGGCCGCCAGCGCGTGGCCGGGGCCGACGAGGAGCTGGAGCGGCTCGTCGATCACCCGGACGGACTCGACGCCCTCGGGAAGGGGCCGGCCGGGCGCGGCGACGGCGCGGAAGGACGCGTCGATCGCACCGGACCGGATGGCGGCGACGGCCCTCTCGATGTCGAACAGCATCACCACGTCGAGTTCGATCTCGGGGTGCGCGCGGTGGAAGCCGCGCATCAGGCCCGACTGCGCGCTGCGTGAGGTGATCACGTCGACGCGCAGCGGACGGCTGCCGGCGCGCACCGACGCGACCGCGCGCTCGGCGGCGCGCAGCAGCTCCCGGGCGTGGGGCAGGAACGCCTGCCCGTCGATGGTGAGCTCGGCGCCGCGCGGCGTGCGGGTGAACAGCCGCACGCCGAGGTCGCGTTCCAGCGCGGCGATGCGCTTGGAGACGGCCTGCTGGGTGACCGCCAGTTCGGCGGCGGCCTCCTGGAACTGCCCCGCGTCGGCGGCGGCGACGAAGGTCCGGACGGTGTCGAGATCCATGCGCACACCCTAGGGACACAACCACCGGTTGTGTCCAGGTGGCCTTCCGGTTGTTTGATCCCAGGAAAGATGCTCGCTTTGATGCTTCTCGATCACGGATCGGTTGTACGGATGAGAGGCGTCGGGCATGCGGGACGGGCATCGGCTGGGGCGGCGGTTCGGGTGGCTCTGGGGAGCGTACGGGACCAGTGCCCTCGGCACGTGGCTCGCCTTCGGCGCGTTCCCGCTGATCGCGGTCCAGGTGCTGCACGCCGGACCGGCGGAGGTGGCGGCGCTGTCCTCCGCGGGGGCGGCGGCGGGCGCGGCCGTGGCGGTGCCGCTCGGCCCGTGGGTGGAGTTCCGCCGCAAACGGCCGGTGCTGATCGGGATGGACCTGCTCCGGTTCACGGCGCTGCTGACGATCCCCGCCGCCTTCGCGTTCGGCGTGCTCTCCTTCGTCCAGCTCCTGCTGGTCTCGGTCGTCGTCACCGCGGCCGACATCATCTTCCGCGCCGCCTCCGGCGCGTACCTGAAGACGCTGCTGCCGGCGGGGGACCTGCTCGTCGCCAACGCTCGGTTCGAGGCCACGTCCTGGACGGCCACGATCATCGGGCCGCCGCTGGGCGGGGCCGCGATCGGGCTTCTCGGCCCGGTGGCGACGGTGACGGCCGACGCGGCCAGCTATCTGCTCTCGGCCCTGGGCATCCGTGCGATCGGCGGTCACGAGCCGCCGCCCGAACGCCGGGAGGCCACGCGCATGCGGGCCGGGGACCTGCTCGACGGCTGGCGGTACGTCCTCGCCGACCCGGCGCTGCGCCCGCTGTTCCTCAACACCGCCCTGTTCAACGGCCTGGTGATGGCCATCGACGCGCTGCTCGCCGTCCTGATGCTCGGCGAGCTCGGGTTCGCGCCCTGGCAGTACGGCCTCGCCTTCGCCGCGCCCGCGATCGGCGGGCTGCTCGGCTCGCGACTGGCCCGTCCCCTCGTCACCCGGTTCGGACGGCACCGCGTCCTGGTCGTGACCGGGGCGCTGCGTGCACTCTGGCCCGTCGGCCTGGCCTTCACGGGGCCGGGCACCGGGGGGCTGCTGCTGGTGATGGGCGTCGAACTCGGGCTCATCCTCTGCTGCGGGGTCTTCAACCCCGTTCACGCCGCCTACCGTCTGGAGCGCACCGCGACCGGCCGGGTCACCCGCGTGCTGTCCGCCTGGACGGTGACGACCAGGGTCTCGACCGCCCTCCTGACGGCCGTCTGGGGAGTGCTGGGCGGCCTGCTCGGCCCGCGCACGGCCATCGGCCTGGCCGGCGTGCTCCTGCTGGCGACCCCGCTGCTGCTTCCCCGCCGCGCCGCGGCGCCCCTCACCGAACCGGAGCCGGAGCCGGAACGGGAGCCGGAGCCGGATCACGCCTGATCGGCCCAGGCGCGCGACCCCGCGCGCCAGGGTGTCCCTCATCATCCAAGGAGAGAGAATGACCGTCACGACCCCGGCCCTGGACCCCCGTACGGCCGCGCTGCTCGTCCTGGACTGCCAGCGGGGAATCCTGGCCTCGCTCCCGGGCGATCCGGAGGCTCTGCCGTCACGGGTGGCCGGCGCCGTCGCCGACATGCGGGCGCACGGCGCCGTCATCGCCCACGTGCGAGTCGGATTCACCGAAGCCGACTGGGCGGCGGTCCCGCCCGCCAACAGGACCTTCTCCCTCATCGCGCAACAGCGCCTCATGCACCACGAGGAACCCGGCACCGCCTTCCACGACCGGCTCACCCCCGCGCCCGGTGACATCACCGTCCGTAAGACCCGCTACGGCGCGCTGTCCACGACGGACCTGGACCGGCGGCTGCGGGAGCGCGGAATCACCACCCTGGTCATCGCCGGCGTCGCCACCGGCGGCGCCGTGCTGTCCACCGTCGCCGACGCCGCCGACCGCGACTACCGGCTCCACGTCCTCTCCGACGGCGTCGCCGACCCGGACCCTGAGACCCACCGGACCCTGATGACCGGCGTCCTCCCGAGAATGGCCCACATCATCGACACCGCCGGGCTGCGTTCGCTCCTGCGGGAGAACCGGCCCGGCCGGGCGGGGACGGGCGGGGCGGGGACCGGCGGGACATGACCATCGACGATCGGCGGCCGTCAGCGGCCGGACCACCGGCGGCCCTCACCGGGCCGTGTCCGCCTCACCCCCGGGGACCGGTTCCGGAGTCCGGGGACGGTCGCCGGTGTGCGGGACAATCACCGGTGTGCGAGTCGGGCTGCTGGGACCGTTCGAGGTCCGGAACGGTGACGGGGCCGTGGTGGAGGTCCCCGGGGTCCGGCTGCGCGCGCTGCTGGCCGTACTCGCCCTCGAACCGGGCCGGGCCGTCACGCGGGCGAGGCTGGTCGACTGGATCTGGGGGCGGCGGCCGCCCGCGGACGAGGCGAACGCCCTGCAGGCACTGGTGTCCAGGCTGCGCAGGGCGCTGCCGGACGGTGCGATCGAGGCGGACTCCGGCGGGTACCGGCTGGTCGTCGACCCCGACGCCGTGGACGTGTGCCGGTTCGAGCACCTGACCGGCCTGGCCCGCGCCGCCGGGCCCGCGGCGCGGGCGGAGCTGCTGCGCTCGGCCCTCGCGCTGTGGCGCGGCACGGCCATGGCGGACATCGCGCCGCGCGACAGCGACGCGTTCGACGCCGCGGTCGCGCGCCTGGAGGAGCTCCGTGTCACCGCGCTGGGGGACCGGGTGGAGGCGGACCTCCGCCTCGGCCGCGGTCCGGAGCTGGTCTCCGAGCTGACCGGGCTGGTCGCCGCGTATCCGCTGCGGGAGGGGTTCGCAGCGGCCCTGATGCGGGCGCTCGCCGAGGCGGGGCGCACGGCCGAGGCGCTGGCCGTGTACCGGCGGACACGCGAGCGGCTCGCCGAGGAGCTGGGCGCCGACCCGTCGGCCGGACTCTCCGCCCTGCACGTCGCGCTGCTCCGCGGCGAGCCGGGCGAGCCGGGCGGGCGTACGGAGAACCGCGGGACGAACCTGCGCGCCGAGCTGACGAGTTTCGTCGGCAGGGACGACGACGTCTCCGCGGTCGCCGCCCTCGTCCGCGGGCACCGGCTGGTCACCCTGACGGGGCCGGGCGGCTCCGGCAAGACCAGGCTGGCCACGGAGACCGCCCGGACGATGCTCGCCGGGCTGCCGGACGGGGCGTGGCTGGTCGAGCTGGCCCCGGTGCGGGCGGACGGCGACCTCGCGCAGGCCGCGCTCACCGCGATCGGCCTGCGCGACCAGGGCCTGCTCGGCGGCGCGCGGGGCGGGGAACCGGCGGACCGGCTCGCCGCCGCGCTCCGCGAGCGCGCGACCCTGCTGATTCTCGACAACTGCGAGCACGTGATCGAGGCCGCCGCGGCCTTCGCGGACCGGCTCCTGGGCGAATGCCGGAGGCTGCGGATCCTCGCCACGAGCAGGGAACCGCTCGGCATCATCGGGGAGGTGCTGTGGCAGGTCGGACCGCTCGCGTCGCCCGCCGAGGGAGCGGACCCCTCCGAGGCCGGGTCCTCGCCCGCGGTGCGGCTGCTGCGGGACCGTGCGGGTCTGGTGCGCCAGGACATCGGCACGGGTGCGGGCACCCTGTCGGCCATGGCGCGGATCTGCCGGGCTCTCGACGGGATGCCGCTGGCGATCGAACTGGCCGCGGCGCGGCTGCGCACCATGTCCGTCGACCAGCTGGCGCACCGGCTCGACGACCGGTTCCGCCTGCTGAACGGCGGCAGCCGTACGGCGCTTCCCCGGCACAGGACGCTGCGCGCGGTCGTGGACTGGAGCTGGGATCTGCTGACCGAGGCCGAACGCCGCGTGCTGCGGCGGCTCTCGGTGTTCTCCGGCGGGGCGAGCCTGGAGGCGGCCGAACGGGTGTGCGGGGACGGCGCGTCCGGCGGGGAGCAGGTGTTCGACCTGCTGACCGCGCTGGCCGAGAAGTCGCTGCTGATCGCCGGCGGCGACGGCGCGCCGCGCTACCGGATGCTCGACACCATCGGGGAGTACGCGGCGCACCGGCTCGCCGAAGCCGGGGAGATCGAGCGGGCGCACCGGGCGCACCTCGCCCACTTCACCGAACTGGCCGAGACGGCCGAGCCGCATCTGCGCCGGGCCGGGCAGCTGGAGTGGCTGGCCGTGTTGAGAGCCGAGCACGACAACATCGGCGCGGCCCTGCGCCGGGCGATCGCCGCCGGATGGGCAGGGGAGGCGATGCGGCTGGTCACCGCGGTGGGCTGGTACTGGTTCCTCAGCGGGTACCGGACCGAGGGCGCCGAGTTGAGCGTCGCGGCGGCCTCACTGCCCGACGAGGCGCCCGGTGAGGTGCCCGACGAGGTGCGGGCGATGGCGTACCTCCTGGTGACGGTGTTCGCGACCTCCGGGCCCGGCCGCGACCAGTACCGGGCACGGGAGTGGATCCTGCGGGCGCACCGGCTCACCCGGCGCGGCGGGCACAGTAACCCGCTGCTGGGGTTCGTCGCGCCGCTGGAGCGGATGCTGCGGGAGCCGGCGGAGTTCCTGCCCGCGTTCGAGCCGCTCATCGCCGACGACGATCCGTGGGTGCGCGCGCAGGCCAGGCTCACGCGCGGCCGGCTGCGGCTCACCCACGGCGGCGACGAGACCGGCGTGGACGCCGACGCCGGGATCGCCCTCGCCGAGTTCCGCGCGCTGGGAGAACGGTCGGGGATCTCGCTGGCGCTGGCCTTCCTGGCCGACCGGCTCGCCATGCGCGGTGAGTTCGCGCGCGCGTGCGAGCACTACGAGGAGGCGGTCGTGGCGCTGACCGAGGTCGGCGCGGCCGAGGACGTGGTCGGCCTGCGGGCGCGACAGGCCCAGCTGTACTGGCTGCTGGGCGATGAGCGGGCCTGCGCCTCCGCCATGGCCGAGGCGCAGCGGTGCGCGGACGGGATCGCCTGGCCGGACGCGTACGTGCTCGCCGAGCTGGCGCTTTCGAAGGCGCAACTGGCGCGCTGGCGCGGCGAGCCGGACCAGGCGCGCCGGCACCTGGCCGCGGCCCGGGCGACGCTGAGCGAGGAGGGGGAACCGGACGTCTGGCTCCGCGTCAGGGCCTCTGACCTGTACGGCTACCTCGCCGATGACCTCGACGAGGCCCGCGCGCACCGCAGCGAGGCGCTCCGCGCGGCCGTGGAGACGGCATATCCGCAGGCGATCGCCGGGGTGCTGGTCGGGATCGCGGATCTCGCGCTGCGCCGGGGGGACCACGAGCGGGCCGCGCGGCTGCTCGCGGCGAGCGACGCCGTGCGCGGCACCCCGGATCTCTCGCAGCCGGACGTCTCCAGGATCGCCGGGGAGGCACGGAGCCGCCTCGGCGGGACCGCGTTCGCCGAGGCGATCCGCGACGGGCGGCGGCGCGACTGGCACGAGCTGGCCGAGACCGCCCTCGGCCCGTGAGCGTCGCGCGCCGGTCGGCGGCGCGGACGCCGCCGGGGTCCCTGCGGCGACCGGGTCCGGCGCGGGGCGGCGCCGGCGGGCGTGTCAGCGGCCGTGTCAGTACGGCGACGGCCCGGTGTCAGCGCGGCGGGCGATGGTGGACGCCGTTGAGACCCGGCCCTGAAGGCCGACGAGAGGAACCACCATGGAACACACCGTCACCGGGCTGCCCGCCGAGCGCCGGCCCGGCTGTCCCTTCGACCCGCCGTCGGAGCTGGTCGAGGCGCGCGAGCAGGGCCCCATCAGCCGCTACGTCTTCCCCGACGGGCACCGGGGCTGGCTGGTCACCGGGTACGACCTGGTCCGGTCGGTCCTGGCCGACCCGCGGTTCAGCTCGCGCAAGGAGTTCATGCTCCATCACCCGTACATCGACTACAGCGGCGTGGAGACCGTCCCTCCGGCGGGACCGGGCGAGTTCATCCTCATGGACGACCCGCGGCACAGCCGGTACCGCAAACCGCTGATGGGGAAGTTCACCGTACGGCGGATGCGCCTGCTCACCGAGCGGATCGAGCAGATCACCGCCGAGCACCTGGACGCCATGGAGAAGACCGGGCCGCCGGCGGACCTGGTGACCGCGTTCGCCAAGCCGATCCCCGCCGTCGTGATCTGCGAGCTGCTGGGCGTGCCGTACGAGGACCGGGGTTCCTTCCAGGAGAACATCGACAAGTTCCTCAACGGGGAGACGAGCGACGAGGACCTGTTCGCGGCCTACACCGCGACCCAGGGCTACCTCGCGGAGCTGGTGGCCTCCAAGCGCGCCGCCCCGACCGACGACGTGCTCAGCGACCTCACCGACGGCGACCTGACCGACGAGGAGCTGAGGGGGATGAGCCTGATCCTGCTGGCGGCCGGGCTCGACACCACCGCGAACATGCTGGCGCTGGGCACCTTCGCGCTGCTGCGCGAGCCGGAGCAGCTCGCCGCGTGGCGCGCCGATCCGGCGCTCACCGACGGGGCCGTGGAGGAGCTGCTGCGGTATCTGACCGTCGCCAAGATGTTCATGAGGACGGCGCTGGAGGACGTCGAGCTGGGCGGCCGGATCATCGAGGCCGGTACGACGGTCGTCCTGTCGAACCACGCCGCCAACCGCGACCCCGAGCGCTTCACCGACCCCCACGTGCTCGACCTGCGCAGGCGGGAGGGCGGGCACGTGGCCTTCGGCCACGGCGTCCACCAGTGCCTGGGGCAGCAGCTGGCCCGGGTCGAGATGCGGGTCGCGTTCCCCGCGCTGCTGGACCGCTTCCCCTCGTTGCGCCTGGCCGTACCGGCGGAGGAGGTCGCGCTGCGCCCGGAGGTGGCGGACATCTTCGGGGTGAAGAGCCTCCCGGTCACCTGGGACGCCTGACCGCCGAGGGCGGGCGTGGCGGTGTCCGTCCCACCCGGTGGTCCGGGTGGGACGGACACCGGGCCGGCCGGCGCCCCGGCCCGCCGGTCACGCCGACCGGCGGCCCAGGGCGCGGAGCTGGTCCGGGCTCAGCGCGGAGACGTTCTGGTCGATGGGCGAGTCCGAGTACTGGTGGATCGTCCACGCCTTCCAGCCGGCCGGGGGCGTCACGGCGCCCTTCTCCCGGCCGTAGGCGGCCACCCACAGCGGGTACTGCTCCAGCCCCGCGCCGTAGGTCTCGGCGAAGTTCAGGCCGCTGTAGAACATCGGCGTGACGCCGGTCCTGGCCTTCACGTGTGCCAGCCACGCCTTGGCCCAGGCGTTGACCTGCTCGACGGAGCGGTCGTCGGTGGCCTCCAGGTCCAGGACGAGCAGGTCGCCGCGCCTGGCGGGCTGCGCGTCCACGACGGACAGGAAGTGCTCGGCCTCGGCGATCGGGTCGTTGCCCGGGTGGCCGAAGTGGTAGGCCCCGCGCACGATGCCCTTCTTGTCCAGCTCCCTCCAGTGCCTGGCGAAGGAGCGGTCGCGGAACGTCGTGCCCTCGGTGGCCTTGATGATGCCGAACTGGGCGGAGCTGGTGCTCCAGTCGTAGGCGGGCTGGTAGTTGGAGACGTCCAGTCCGTAGGTGAGCGGGCCCGCCTCCTGCTGGGAGACGCGCTGGGCGGCCGCGATGTGCCCGGCGGGCGAGGCGGAGGCCGTGACGGGGGCGATGCCGCCGAGGGCGGCGCCGGTCAGGACCGTGCCCGCGAGGGCCAGGCCGAGACGGTTTCCGAGCGTGCTGATCCGGGGGTTGCGCATGGGGTGTCGGCTCCTTGCTTCCATGTCGCCTACCGGGTTAGCTGTCGGGTTCGGGCATGGAAGTGCCCTACGGACGCGTCGATGAGAAGTCGTCCGATTCACCCCGGAAAAGGTGGGTCCCCGGTTCCGCTGGGAAGGCGCGGATTCGGCGTCCGCACGCCGTCGGCGGGCATTGCCACGGAAACGGCGTCGGGTCCAGTCGATGGAGCGGCTCTCGTGCCGCTGGGGCGGCTTTCGCGCCGCGATGACAAAAGGTATGCGTTGCCCCACGGAAAGGGCAAGTGACCTGCGGCGGAGCGGATCGCGCCGGTGATCCGGAGGGTGTCGGACCACCCTGCCCGCAGGGGATCGGGGCCCATGGTAAAAATTGACGCCTCGCCGTCCCGGACCGGGCGGGAACCGGGCCGCCCGCCGTGGCGACCGGACTTCCCGGCGGTCGCCACGGCGGCCGCATCTCGGCCATACGTCCGGTCTGTAGGGATTCGTGGTGTCCCCTTGGTAACAGCTCCGTAAGAGCGCGCCGTTACCTGACGCATACGGACCGTGATGTTCGGCAGGCTGGGGGGAGATCGGATCCGGCGACGGGGAGGCGAGATGCAGGATGATCATGGTCCGGCCCGCGGGCGCGGTTCCGGTGCGGGCCCCCGCGGTCGCATGCCGTACGGCGGGCCCCCGGGCGGCCCGCCCGGGTCCGCCGCGTCCCCGTCCCGTCCGCCGGTCCGCCCCGAGGCCCGGTACGACGGTCCGGCGCAGAGCCCCGGAGACCCGTTCATGCACGGCTCGCTGGTGGACGCCGGCATCGCCCTCGCCGGTCGGCCGCGCCACCCGGCCGGGGAACGGCCGCGTTCCTGGACGGGTCCGCGTCTCCGGCGCGACCGGCTGCTGCGCCCGGCGCTGATCGGCGCCTTCCTGGCGGCCGCCGGGCTCGGCGTCTGGACCTCCGGCCGGTCCCCGCTGGACGACCGGCCCTCCGCCGTGGCGGCCCCGCTGCCCGCGCCGTCGCTCGCCCCGCACGGCACCGCGGTCGTCCACCCGCCGCAGGCCGCCCGCACGCCCTCCGCCGAACCCGGCAGGGTCATGGTCGTCCGCGAGCTGAAACCACGCCTGGTGCGGCCCCGGGCCGACGCGGCGGACACCCCGGACGGCCGCGCCCCGGGGGAGGAGCGGCGGCACGCCGCGGCACGCCGTACGCCGGAGGCCGCTACGCGGACGGAAGCGGGAACGGAGGCGGGGGCCGGGGCCGGAGGCGACAGGCCGGGCCACCGGGAGACACGGGGCCTCTCGCGCCCGCCGCACGCCCCGCACGACCGCGGGCACGGGCACGGGCACGGGCACGGCCCGGGGGCGCCCGCCCCCGAGGCCGGACCGCGGGGCCGGGCCGACGGCGGCGCTCCCGGTGCCCCGGCCCGTGACGCCCGTGACGCCCGGGACACCTCCGCCGGTCCCGGCGGCCACGACGGCTCCGGCGGCGTGGGGCTCCGGTTCGACACCGCCTACGCCTGCCGCGACTTCCGGCCGGACGACTGGCGCCACGACTTCTGCGTCCGGGCGTGGAACGACTACCGCAGAAGCAACGACCTTCCCTAACCTGGGGGCCGCGCCCACCCGCGAGTGAAGGAGCACCGGTAATGGCGCACGATGAGATCACCGGCCGCCGCTCCGTGCCGGCCCAGGACGCCGCCGGTCGGACGGCCGACGGCCACGAGCAGGATGCCTTCGGGCGGGGCCGCTCCGGCGCGGCCGGCCATGAGGAACCCGGCGCGCGACCGGCGACCGCCCAGGCCGCCGGGCCCGACGCTCCGCCGGGGGTGGAGATCCGGCCGATGCGCCGACGCGACGCCGAACAGGTGCTGGCCATCTATCAGGCCGGGCTGGACACCGGCCAGGCCAGCTTCGAGACCCTCGCCCCGAGCTGGGAGGGCTTCACCGCGGCCAGGTTGCCGCACCTGCGCCACGTGGCCTGCGACACCGGCACCGGCCAGGTGCTCGGCTGGGTGGCCGCCTCGGCGGTCTCGGCCCGCCCCGTCTACGCCGGGGTGGTCGAGCACGGCGTCTACGTCCACCCGGGCTGCCAGGCCCAGGGGATCGGCCGGGCTCTGCTGGCGGCGTTCGTCTCCGCCAGCCAGGACGCCGGCGTCTGGACGATCCAGTCCGGCGTCTTCCCCGAGAACGCCGCCAGCCTGGCCCTGCACCGGGCGCTCGGTTTCCGGGTGGTCGGCATCCGCGAGCGGATCGGCCGCCACCACGGCGTCTGGCGGGACGTGGTGATGATCGAGCGCCGCAGCACCTCGACCGGAACCTGAATCGCCGCCCGGGAACATCGGCTGCCGGGCGATGGTCGCACAACCCGCGGCCGGTGTGCCCGGTGTCCCGGGCCTCACCTTTCGCCTTCGTGGAACACCGTTCGTCTGGGGCCGCGTTGCGCTTTTCGCCGAGAGGTGACACGCACACGTGATGGCTGAGGGCCTCGCTGTTGCGAACTCCGTCGCGACTCCTCCGATCTCCCCCTGAAATCGATGTATGTCAATATAGAGAAGTATCGATTTCGATGAATGTCTATATGGAGGACGTGTGGAACCTCTGGAACTCCTGGAGTGCAGCCCGCCGCTGACCCGCGAGCCGCTGGACGCCGGGCAGGCGGCCGGGGTGGCGCGCGTGTTCAAGGCGCTGGGCGACCCGGTACGGCTGCGCATCCTGTCGATCGTGGCCAGCCGCGCCGGCGGCGAAGCGTGCGTGTGCGACATCACCGACGCCTTCGAGCTGTCCCAGCCGACCATCAGCCACCACCTCAAGGTGCTCAAGGAGGTGGGGCTGCTGACCTCTGAGCGGCGCGCCTCCTGGGTGTACTACCGGCTGGTGTCCGAGACGCTGGGCGAGCTGTCGGCGCTGCTGACCCTGCCCGCCAATGAGCCCGCCGGCGTGACGGCCGCTGCAGCGGCGGTGCCGCGGTGATGTCGGCTCAACCCGCACAGGCCACCGCGCCGCCAGCCGGGGTGATCGGCGCTCTGTCGGTGCTGGATCGGTTCCTGCCGGTGTGGATCATCGCGGCCATGGGCGCAGGGCTGCTGCTCGGGCGTCTGGTGCCCGGCCTGGACACCGCGCTGGACACCGTCAAGATCGGTGAGATCTCGCTGCCGATCGCGCTCGGCCTGCTGCTGATGATGTATCCGGTGTTGGCCAAGGTCCGCTACGACCGGCTCGGCACCGTCACCGGCGACCGCCGCCTGCTCCTCTCCTCCCTGCTGCTCAACTGGGTGCTCGGCCCGGCGCTGATGTTCGCGCTGGCCTGGATCTTCCTGCCGGACCTGCCCGAGTACCGCACCGGCCTGATCATCGTCGGGCTCGCCCGCTGCATCGCCATGGTGCTCATCTGGAACGACCTGGCCTGCGGCAACCGGGAGGCCGCCACGGTGCTGGTCACGCTCAACTCCATCTTCCAGGTGGTCGCCTTCGGCGCGCTGGGCTGGTTCTACCTGCAGGTGCTGCCTGGCCGGCTCGGCCTGACGCAGGCCGCACTCGACGTCTCGGCCTTCGACATCGCCTTTTACGTGCTGGTCTTCCTGGGCATCCCGCTGGCCGCCGGCTACGCCTCGCGCAAGCTCGGAGAGCGCGCCCGGGGCCGAGACTGGTACGAGCAGCGCTTCCTGCCGCGCGTCGGCCCGATCGCCCTGTACGGGCTACTGTTCACCATCGTCATCCTGTTCGCCCTGCAAGGCCACACCATCACCTCCCAGCCCGGCGACGTGGCCCGCATCGCACTGCCGCTGCTGGCCTACTTCGCCCTCATGTGGGGCGGCGGCTTCGCGGTCGGCAAGGCGATCGGCCTGCCGTACGACAAGACGACCACGCTCGCCTTCACCGCCGCCGGCAACAACTTCGAGCTGGCCATCGCGGTTGCGGTCGGGGTCTTCGGCGTCACCTCCGGCCAGGCCCTGGCCGGAGTGGTCGGCCCGCTCATCGAGGTCCCCGTCCTGGTCGCCCTGGTCTACGTCAGCCTGGCCGGCCGCCGCCTGTTCAGCAAGGAGCCCGTAGGTGCCTGACAAGCCGAGCGTCCTGTTCGTCTGCGTGCACAACGCCGGCCGATCCCAGATGGCCGCCGGATGGCTCGTCCACCTGGCCGCAGGCCGCATCGAGGTCCGCTCCGCAGGATCGGCCCCCGCCGATCAGGTCAACCCCGTCGCCATCGAGGCGATGCGCGAGGTGGGCATCGACATCACCACCGCCCAGCCCAAGATCCTCACCGTCGACGCGGTCGAGGCGTCCGACGTGGTCATCACCATGGGCTGCGGCGACGCCTGCCCGATCTTCCCCGGCAAGCGGTATGAGGACTGGAAGCTCGACGACCCCGCCGGGCAGGACATCGAGGCCGTCCGCGAGATCCGTGACGACATCCGCGCCCGGATCGAGAAGCTGATCACGCAGCTGTAGCCGCATCACATCAGGGCGGCGTGTGACGTCCGGTCCCGCGCCGCCGGATGGCTGCCGTCAGGTGATGCCTCGGGCGATCTCCCGGACCACCTCACGCCCCGTCGGGGCGACCGCCTCCTGCATCACAAGCAGCAGATCCATCTCAAGGTTCGGGTTGCGCCGCGCCACCTCGGCAGCCAGTTCCTTGAGGTAGTCCCGCGCCGCAACCCGGGCGATCTCCTGCATGAGGACCAGCAGATCCACCTCCAGCTTCGGATGGCGACGGACCAGGTCAGCCGCCAGCTCGGCGACGGTTTGCCGCGCCACCTGGGCCGCGGCCTGTTCCATCGACGCCCCTGGCCCCGAATGGCCGTCGATGCGGGGCCGGCCCGCCGGGGTGGCCCCGGACGATCGGCCCTGGCATCACTTCGGTCTGCGCCTGGCCCCTGATCTGGCTAGTCACCCTCGGTTGCCGCTGTGCTGAGGAGCAGTTCCCGTACGCCCTGCGGGCCGCCTGACGGCGTGCTCGCCTTCATGAGAAAGAACGTCATGCAGATTCTCGACCTGCTCACCGGCCCCCTGCAGGTGGCCTCCGCCGCGGCCGGCCTGTACGCCGCCTCACGCTGGCGCGCCGCCAGCTGACCCGTCGCGTAGAAGGCGAGCCCGCCGAACCGCCTGTCGAGACGCCGCCAGCGACGGTGCCTTCGTCCGCCCAGTCCTCGTCCTTCCCGCAGCCGACGCTCGGATCGCCGCTGGAGTCGTCCGCCACGTCGCCGGAGGCCGACGCACGTCCATGACGATCCCGCTCACACCACGGCACCGCGCACGCCCGTCACAGTGCTGAGACGATCGAGGGCGCCAGGAGCCACACGGTGGCCACCAACAGCCGAGCCGCTGCCACCAGGGTGTCCGGCTGGACGCGGTCGGGGGTTTCGGCGGGGGTCTGGTAACCGGGCATGCCCATGCCGATGCCGATCGCGGCCAGTCCGGCGGCGGCGTAGCGGCGGTTGTCAGACGCCATCGCGCCGGCCCGCAAGGGCACGTCAACCAGGCGGGCGGCCTGGTCGAGGGTGGCCAGCAGGGCGTGGGCGGGTCCGCCGGCCTCGACGGAGGCGGCCTGGTGCAGGTGCGCGGCGCCGTCGAGGTTGATCACCAGCGTGCCGGACGGCAGGGCGGGCGCGTGGCGGGCCGAGCCCCATGCCCCGCTCTCCTCGGCGTCCAGGAAGGCCACCGACAGATCGGCCCGGAGGGCCGGGGCGGCCGTCAGGACGCGGGCGGCCTCCAGAACGGCGGACACGCCAGAGGCGTTGTCGGCGGCCGCGGGCAGCCGTACGCCGGGATCGTCGCCCACGCCGTCGTAGTGCGCGGTCAGCAGTACCCGCGTCCCGCTCCCCGCGCCCCCGGCGCGGGAGGAGGCGGGGAAGCGGGCGCAGACGTTGCGGCCGTCCGCAGCGACCTGCCGCAGCGGCATCGACCCGGTCACCTGCACCGGCCCGACCGCCAGGGCGTCGGCCAGGCGGGCGTGCAGGTCGGTGCGCAGAGCGATGATCGGGACGGCGCGAGGGGCCGGTCCGGCGATCATCTTGGGCATCCACCCCTCGGCGTCGGTGCCGCGCGCGGCCAGTACTCCGGCCGCGCCGTGGGCCTCGGCTCGTTCGCACGCCTGCGCCCAGTCTCCGGCCTCGGCCAGCACCCATCGGCCGCGCAGGTCGGCATCGGAGGTGGCGGCCAGCGGCGCGGTGTGCGGATGCGGCGAGTCGGCGGAGGCGAGGTGCTCGACGAAGTCCCGGCGGTGTTCCAGGCGCAGCGCCTGATCGCCTGCGCTCCATTCGAGCACCGGGGTGGCGTACAGCTCCCGTACGTCGGCGACGGGGAAGGAGTCGAGTTCGACCTTCGCGCCCAGCTCGCGTAGCCGCTCGGCGAGCCATGCGGCGGCGGCGCCGCCTCCGGGCGTGCCCACGCGCCGACCCGCGTAGTGGTCGCGGGCCAGCTCGTGCACCGTGGCCAGCATCCGCGCCGCCGACACCCGCTCCACGACGGCGGCCAGGCCGGGCGCCTGAGGGAGGTCCGGCGTGGTGGAGGTCATCCGCAGCAGCCGGTGGAGGCTGCCTCGGCGGCCGGAGCGGCGGTTGGGGCCTGACCGCAGCAGCCGGCCTGGGCGGTCTGCTGGGCGACGGCCGTGCTGCCGCAGCAGGCGGTGGCGGCTGCCTCTGCCTGCTGGGCCGTGTCACTGGCCGGGGAGGCGGAGGAGGGGGTTCCGCAGCAGCCGCCGGCGGCGGGCGGTGCGAAAGCCTCTGCCAGGTCGCTGGTGAAGCCGCCGCTGGTCTGGTTCGTCGTCATGGTGGTTGCCCTTCTGCCGGTGCGAGGTCGAGACCATCAACACTTAGATGTATGTCGAATCAGGAGCCACGATCTCACGCTGCTTAGATGTTCGTCAAGATAGACGTAAGTCGAATCAAGGGTGTGAATGACACCGAAGTGCGTGCGCCTAAAGCTGGGCGATGACCTCTGCGGCCAGCTGGCGGGCGGTGCGGCCGGCGCCGATAAGAGTGGCCGAGGCGGGGCCGGTCCAGTCGCCATAGCCGAGCAGGTGCAGGCGTGGCTCGGCCAGGGCGCGGGTGCCGTCGGTGCCGATCACGCCGCCGGGGCCGCGCAGCCGCAACGGGGCCAGGTGGGCCAGGGCGGGCCGGAAGCCCGTACACCACACGATCACGTCGCATGCCGTCGTGCTGCCGTCGGCCCACGCCACCCCGCCGGGAGTGATGCGGGAGAACATGGGCTCGGCCTTGAGTGCGCCCCGGTCGCGGGCCTCGCGCACGGGCGTGACGGCGACGATGTCGCCCAGGTCGGCGATGCTGTCGGCGTTCTGTCCGGTCAGGGCGGCCTGGTGGCGGCGGGTGGCCAGGTCGAACAGGGCGCGGCCGTCGATCTCGTCAGGGAGCACCCGGGGCGGGCGCAGTGTCGCCCAGGTGGTCTGGGCGACCTGGGAGAGTTCGGCGAGGATCTGGGCGGCGGAGTTGCCGCCCCCGACGACCAGTACGCACTTGCCGCGGAACGGCTCAGGTCCGCGGTAGCCGGCGGTGTGCAGCTGCTCGCCGCCGAAGTCACGGATGCCGGGGTAGTGAGGGACGTAGGGACGCCACCAAGTGCCGGTGGCGCTGACGACGATGCGGGCGTGCCAGGTGCCGGCGCTGCTGTCCACGGCGAGACGGTCGCCGGCACGTCGCACGGCCTGCACGACGGCCGGGCGGACGATCGGCAGCCGGTAGCGCTGCTCGTAGTCGGTGAGGTAGGCGACGACGTGGGCGGCGTCCGGATAGCCGCCGTCGTCCGGAATCGGCATCATCCGGCCGGGCAGGGAGCTGTACTGCGCGGGCGAGAACAGCCGCAGGGACGGCCAGGCGTGCAGCCAGGCACCCCCCGGGGCCTGCCCGGCGTCCAGGATGACGAAGTCGACACCTGCACGCCGCAGGTAATAGCCCATGGCCAGGCCCGCCTGCCCGCCGCCGATCACCAGGACGTCGACGGACCCAGGGGCGGCCGTCATGCCGGAAGCAGCTCCAGCTCAGTGCGACCCGCCGCGGGCTGGGGGTCGGGTCCAGGAGCAGAATCGGTGAGCGGGGCGAACAGCGCGCCCAGCTTGTTCACCGTCTCGGGGATGATGCGGTAGTAGACCCAGGTGCCGCGGCGTTCGCCGTCGATCAGCCCGGCGGTGCGCAGCACCTTCAGGTGGTGGGAGATGGTGGGTGCGGTCAGGTCGAACACGCCGGTGAGATCGCACACGCACGCCTCGCCGCCGGCATGCGAGCCGATCATCGACAGCAGGCGCAGCCGTACCGGGTCGGCGACGGCCTTGAGCAGCGTGGCCAGCTCGACGGCGTCGGCCTCGCCGAGCGGCTCTCGGGCGATCGGCGCGCAGCACGGGGTGGTGGAGAGGGCGGCCATGACGCGACTCCTTAATTCGATGCCGGTCTAAATTATAGGCGGTGGTAGGCGAGCAGCGCGAACGCCGCGATCGCGCAGGCCACGGCCACCGCGCTCATCACCCAGCCATAACCTGCGGTTTGGGCGAGCGCGACCGCGCCGAGGGGAGCCAGGGCCTTGTCTGCGACGGAGAAGAGCGCGATCCGCCCTGACAGGCTGGCGTAGGCGGCGGTGCCGTACCGCTGCACGAGCAGGTGCGGCAGCGTGATGGAGCCGATGCCGAAGCCGAGCCCGAAGAGCAGGACGCAGCCGATCACGCCCGCGACGCTCGCTCCCAGGACCGGCAGGAGCAGCGCCGCGACGCCTTGCAGCGTATAGATCGCGGCGGCTATGAGAGCGGCGGGCAGGCGGGTCTGCAGGCCGGTGGTGACCAGCCGCCCGGTGACCGACAGGACGCCGAGCAGTCCGGCGAGAGTGGCGGCCAGGACCGGGCTGTGGCCGAGATGGATGAGGTAGGTGATCAGCACGACGGCGATGACGGCGACCGCGCCGCCGCTGGCGGTGAAGGCGATCACCAGCAGCCGGAACGGACGGCGGCGCACGGCTGCCCTGAGGAGGTCGGCGCGTTCCCCGGCGGCCTCGGAGGTGCGAGCGTGAGCCGGGCGGCGGCGGATCACCAGCGCGTGCAGCGGGACCGCCGCCAGGCCGTAGACGAGACCGAGGACCACGAGGGCCTGGCGCCAGCCGTAGGCGTCGACCAGCAGGCCGGTGAGAGGGATGAAGATCGAGGAGGCGAACCCGGCGACGATGGTGAGCGCCAGGATGCCTCGCGCACGGCCTCGCGCGTCGGCGCCGTACCAGGCGATGATGACGGCGAACGCGGCCTCGTACAGCACCGTCGAGCAGGCGATGCCGATGGCGGCGAAGACCAGGTAGAGCTGCCACAGCGCGGTGACCTGCGACCAGGTCAGCACCGCCCCGGCGCCGAGCAGCGAACCGAGCGTCATCAGGGCGCGCCCGCCGTGGGCGTCCAGCCACCGCCCGGCGAGCGGGGCACAGACGGCGGTGATCAGCACGGATACCGTCAGCGCGGCGGCGACCTGGGCGGTGCCGGTGTGCAGGTCGTGGGCCATCGGGGAGAGGAAGACGGAGAAGGCGTAGTAGAGCACGCCGTAGCCGATGGTCTGGGTGACGGCCAGCGCGGCGACGATCCGACGGCCATGTCCGCAACGCGGAGGACCGCCGCCCTCCTGTTGGAGGGCGGCGGTCTCGGCGGGGGAACTCATGCGGGGCAGGCGATCAGTGCGCGGCCCTCAGCCGTGGTCGCCCAGTCGCCCGCAAGGGTTTCGGCGATGAAGCCCTGGGCCCGCAGCCGCCAGGCGAGCGTTCCCGCCATCCGGGCGATCGCCGGGCCGTAGCCGGGGTTGGTGCTGGGCTTGCGGGCGGCGACCAGGGCGTCGCCCAGCCGGTGGGCGGGCATCGGCTCGTGGTCGCAGATGAGGCGCAGCGCTTCCTTCTGGGCGGCGGTGGGGTAGCCGTCAGACATCAGGTGCTTCCTTTCAGCCGCAGCAGCTGCCGCCGGACTCCGCCGGAGCTCCGACGGTGGCCGGCGGGAGCGGAGACGCCAGCAGGCCGCCGCTGATGCCGGTGGCCAGGCCGACGCGCTGCTCCTGGGCCTCGGCCAGGCCGGAGGAGCACACGCCGGTCTCGGGGAGGTCGAGCTGCACGTCCCGGGCCGCCTGCCAGTCTCCGGCCAGCGCGGCGACCACGGAGCGGACCTGCTCATAGCCGGTGGCCATCAGGAACGTCGGGGCGCGGCCGTAACTCTTGACGCCGACCGCGTAGTAGCCGGGCTCGGGATGAGCGAGTTCGTCCACGCCGTGCGCCGGGACGGTGCCGCAGGAGTGCTGGTTGGGGTCGATCAGCGGGGCCAGGGCACGGGGGGAGCCGAGCACCGGGTCCAGGTCCAGGCGCAGTTCGGAGGCGATGGAGTGGTCGGGGCGGTAGCCGGTCGCGCTCACGACCTGGTCCACGGTGACGCTCTGCTCGCGGCCGGAAGGGTCGCGGCTGACCACCTCGACGCCCCGGCCGGTGGCGTTGACGCGGTGGGTTAAGAAGCCGGTCAGCAGCGTGATGCGGCCGGATTCGACGTGGGCGCGCAGCCGGGTGCCGAGCGCGCCGCGGGCCGGGAGCGCGTCGGCGTCGCCGCCGCCGTAGGTGCGGGTGGCGCTGCCGCCGCGGATCGCCCAGGTGATCGGCGTGCCCGGCAGCTCGGCCAGTGCGAGCAGGGTGGTGGCGGCCGAATGGCCGGCCCCCACGACCAGGGTGTGCCTGCCCTGGTAGCGGTCGTGGTCGGCGCCGAGCACGTCGGGAAGGGCGTGGTCGACGAACACCTCGTGCTCGCCGTGGGCGGGCAGGCCGCTGGCGCCCAGCACGTTCGGGCTGGTGTAGGTGCCGGAGGCGTCGATGATCGCGCGGGCGGTCAGTTCGGTGCCGTCGGCCAGGCGGATGAGGAACGGCACCTGCTCGCGGCCTGCCGTGCGCACGCGGTCGTAGCCGAGGCGGCTGATCGCGCTCACCTTCGCGCCCAGGCGGACCCGGTCGCCGAACAGCTTGGCCAGCGGGGTGAGGTAGTCATCGATCAGCTCGGCGCCGGTCGGCAGCCAGTCGGGGTCGGGCGCGCTCCAGCCGCCGGCTTCCAGCAGGCGGCGGGCTGCGGCGTCGATGTTGTACTTCCACGGGCTGAACACCCGCACGTGTCCCCACTGCGCGATCGACGCGGCGACCTGCTCACCGGCTTCCAGGAGGAGGAAGTCGATGCCGCGCTCGGCCAGGTGGGCGGCGGCGGCCAGTCCGACCGGCCCGGCGCCGATCACGACGACCGGCAAGCCGGTCACCCCCGGGGCGGTCTGCTGGGGAGTGGTGAACTGCTCGATCTCGATCGCGGTGGTGCCGCAGCAACTGTCGCTCATGACGGCTCTCCAGGTGGGCGCGTGGGCTAGCGGAAGGACGGGAACATGGCGTAGAGGCGGGCGCGCTCGATGGCGGCATCGGCGCGGCAGTCAAGGTCGCACACCCGCGAGGTGGCCTTGTCGACGGTGAAGCCGGTCCAGTCGGTGGACGGGCGGCGTCGGGTGAACAGAGCGCGCATCACGCACCCCTTTGGATAGAAGTTTATCTAAGCAGGAGTCATCATGCGTCACTGCTTAGATGAAAGTCAAATCAGCCTGTGGTCGAGGCGGGACAGGAGTACCTGGGCAGCCTCAGGATTGCCGGCCGGCGCGCCGGGGAGCGCCGCGCAGGTGACGGGCGAGCATCCCCACTACGTGCGCGGCGTCCGCGCCGACGCCGCGCAGGGTGTTGGAGGAGGGGGTGCGCTGCCACTCCAGGCCCAGGTAGCCCAGGCCGGGATGGGTCAGCGACAGGCCGCGGCGCTGGCGCGGGTGACCACCGTCGTCCAGTGCGCCCAGGTCGGTGAGATAGGGCAGGTTCGGCCGATAGCCGGTGGCCAGCAGCACCGCATCGACGCGCTCACGCCCGCCATCGGGCCAGACCGCGTGATCGCCCTCCAGACGGGCGAACATCGCCCTGCGCGTGTAGCGGCCCTTGCGCAGCGCCCGGCGGTAGCGGCCGTCATCGAGCACCGGCGAGGCGGGCGGGGCCTCGGCGCGGGCCAGCGGCAGCCGGTCGAACCCGGTCAGGCGGAACCAGAAGTGCAGGTCACGTCCCAGCGGGCGCTGGTCCACGAACCGGATCGGCTCCCGGCTGGCCAGCGTCACCCGGCGCTCGGCGGCCAGTTCGTAGGCGACCTGGACCGCCGAGTTGCCCGCCCCCACCACGATGATGTGCTCACCGGGCAGCGAGGCCGGTGCGCGGTAGTCGGCGACGTGCGGCACCGGGCCGGTGAAGGTGTCCAGGCCGGCCAACGCGGGCCGGTGTGGGCGGCCGAAGGAACCGCTGGCCGCGATGACGGCAGGAGCGGTCAGCTCCTGCCCGTCGGCCAGGCGAACGAGGAAGCCGCTCACGCCGGGCTCGCCGACGAGGTGGACGGCCTGGACGCGGGCGCCGGTGCGCAGCTCGGCGCCGCGCTCGATCAGGGCGGCGGCATACCGCTCCAGGTAGGTGACGACCTCGTCGCGGTGCGGGTAGCGCTCGGGGTCGCCGCCGAAGGCCATGCCGGGCAGGCTGCTGTAGCGGGCGGGCGAGAACAGGGCCAGGTTGTCGTAGTAGCGCGGCCAGGATCCGGCGGCCCGATCGGAGGCTTCCAGCAGTAGGGGCCGTAGTCCCTGATCCAGGGCGGCGTGCGCGGCGGCCAGGCCGGACTGTCCGGCTCCGACGATCACGATGTTGTCGTTGTCGATGGGCATGCCGCAGAACGTACCGTCATTTTCTAATATGTCAATAAGTTGGTATGAGGGTAGGGTGCAGTGAAAAGGAGGGAGCAGGCATGGCCGAGACCGCAACGCCATCAGCCACACCGAAGGACGGTGCGGAGAGTGCCACGTGCGCGCCGCAACTACCGCAGGCCGCCCAGGACTTCCTCAAGGCCCTGGCCAACCCCGGACGCCAGCAGATCATGCTGCTGTTCGCCCAAGGCGCCGAGCTGTCGGTCAACCAGGTCGCCGAACGCGCCGGCATCAGCCAGTCCGCCGCCTCCCAGCAGCTCGCCCTGCTGCGCCGCGGCGGCATCGTCACCTCCCGCCGCGACGGCAAGGAAGTGCTCTACCGAGGCGACCGCGACGGTGTCGCCCGCATCCTCGCCGACCTGCAGAACTACCTGAAGTTCTGCTGCTGACCGCCCGTCGGCGGCGGGCTCAGCCGGCCGGGGCGGGCACGTCGTGGAAGGGGCGCAGCCCGGAGCCGACGTCAGCGCGGGTGAAGGCGTAGCGGCCCAGGAAGTTGATGAGCTCGTAGGCGATCGGTGACAGCCGGGCGCACATCTCGTCGGTGACCGGGAAGCCTTGGGCGTGCAGCCGCTGCACGGCGGCATCCAGATAGAGACTGTTCCACCAGATGACCGCGTTCAGCGCCAGACCCAGGCTGCCGAGCTGGTCTTCCATGCCCTCGCGGTAGCGCCGGCGCAACTGCCCGCGGTTGCCGAAGGCGATCTTGCGGGCGAGCCGGTGCCGGGCCTCCTGTACGTTCAGCTGCGTGCCGATCATCCGCCGGTAGCACTGTACGGCCCAGCCGAGCTTCTGGCTGGGCGCCGTTTCGCGGCCAGTGCATCCTAGGCACTGCGATCCAGCCGGAAGAACTGCTCCAGCTCCGCAGACGAGGGCTCCTCGGGGAAGCGGCCATAGCGGGCGATCTACTCATCGGAGAGAAATTCGAAGGGCATGGCCCAGGAACGTAAGCCCCGCGACCTGCCCAAACGAGCACCGTCATCGAACCGGTACGAAGATCAACTCCCTACCGCTAATTTCTGCACGCAGCCTCCTCGAAGGCCAAAAGGCCGCGGTCGATGTGAATCCGGTCCTCGGGGGCGCCGAGCGTCAGCTGGGGTGCTGGGCTGAACGCTCGCCCGGAGTCCCTCGATCATCACGGAGAGTCACATTCCCCCGGGTGACGCCGAGCGCCGGACCCTGGCTTGTCGGCTCTTAATCGTACGGACTAGTCTGTTTGATTAAGGAGGTGTGGTGATGGCGACGCGAGTCAGGAAGACGAAATCCGAGGAGAAGATCCTCACTGCGGCGGCCGAGCTGTTCTACGCGAACGGGCTGCGCGGTGTGGGCATCGATCAGGTCATCGTGGCGTCGGGCGTCGCGAAATCGACGCTGTACGTGCACTTTCATACCAAGGAGGAGCTCGTCGCGGCGTACCTGCGCAGGACCGACGACTCCTGGATGGCGCAGCTGCAGGATGCCGCCGCACGCGCCGGGGACAGCCCTCGCGAGCAGCTCGTCGGGTTGTTCGACGCGCTGACGGACGCCTTCGACCGGCATGGCTTCTTCGGATGTCCGTTCATCAGTGCGGCGGTCGAGGCGGACCTCGACTCGCAGGCCCGGACCATCACCGTGCAGCACACTCAGCGCCGTCAGGCATGGCTGACCGAGCTGAGCGAGAAGGCCGGCGCCGCCGCCCCGCAGGCGCTCGCCCGGCATATCGGGCTCCTGATCGATGGCGCCCTGGCCTCCGGGCGCCTGCTCCAGGACCGCACCGTCGTGGATGAGGCGAAATCCGCGGCCCGCCTGCTTGTCGCCGGTTGCACCTGATCGCGCCCGAACCAGCCAGGCACCGTAACCGACATACGCGGCACCGGCCTTCATGGCAGCCGTCTCCGACGCCCCCGGCCCCACACCCACCTGACAGGACAAGAAGAAGGCACAGTCATGCGCGCAGTGGTTCTACAAGAGTTCGGCACTCCGCTGATCCTCAGCGAGATCGACAAGCCCGACGCCGGCCCGGGCCAGGTTCTGGTCAAGGTCATGGCCAGTGGCGTCAACCCGCTGGACACCAAGATATGGGCGGACAAGGCCGCCCACGCCAAGCGCACGCTACCAGCGGTCCTCGGCCTGGATCTGGCCGGCGTGGTCGAGGCGGTCGGCACAGGCGTCAACGACTTCACGCCCGGCGACGAGGTCTACGGCATGACCGGCGGCGTCGGTGATCTGCAGGGCTCGCTCGCCGAGTACGCGGCCGTCGACGCCCGACTGCTCGCCCGCAAGCCGACCGCGCTGAGCATGCGCGAGGCCGCGGCCCTGCCCCTGGTCGTCATCACGGCCTGGGAGGGGCTGATCGACCGGGCACAGGTCCGCCCGGGGCAGAAGGTCCTCATCCACGGTGGGGCCGGCGGCATCGGTCATGTGGCCGTGCAGATCGCCCGGGCCCGCGGCGCCGAGGTCTTCGCTACCACCTCGCCTTCGCGGCTGGAGGTCGTTGAGCGCCTGGGGGCCACCCCCATCGACTACACCACCACCGCGGTGGAGGAGTACGTCGCCGAGCACACCGGCGGCCAGGGCTTCGATGTCATCTTCGACACCGTCGGCGGGGCCGTGCTCGACGCATCCTTTGCGGCGGTACGCACCTACACAGGTCACGTTGTGAGCGCCTTGGGCTGGGGGACCCACAGCCTCGCGCCCCTGTCCTTCCGCGGGGCGACCTACTCCGGTGTATTCACCCTGCTGCCCATGCTGACCGGTCGGAACCGGGAGCACCACGGCGAGATCATGCGCGAGGCGGCCGCGCTCGCCGACGCGGGGGCGCTCAAGCCGCTGCTCGACCCCAGGCGCTTCACGCTCGCCGACGTCGTCGACGCCCATGCGGCCGTGGAGAGCGGCGCCCTCCACGGCAAGATCGTGATCGACGTCGGCTGAGGCGGACGTCCCGAGTTCGGCCACCGTGGCGTGCACGGTGTGCGGGACCTTCTCCGCCGCCGCCAAGGAGGCGCGGAGCCGGGTCCATACGTGCAGGTCGAAGCCGTGCTCGCCGATGGCCTCTGCCATGGGGGCGCCCTGGTCGCCGAGACCGACGAAGCCGACCTTCCTGATCGGCACCTTCGTTGCGATGTTCTTTCGTCGTACGGGTGAGAAACGAGGACTGGAGAGCGTGCTCAGCAGACGATGTCGCTCGCCAGCTCCCAGAGGCGTTCGGCGTTCGCCGGGTCCAGCGCGTAGCGGGCCACGGCGGGAACGCCGAATCGCGTGGGCCGGGCATCGACCACCGGCGCCTCGTTGACATCCTCGAAATAGCGCCCGCCGACTCCTTCGACCAGTGGGGACGCGGCGAGGAACACGCTGGTCGCGGCACCCTGCTCGACCGTCTTGCGGTAGGGCTCCGGCGTCCTCAGGCCGCCGGTATGCCGCTGCAGGTTGGTGGCGATCGCACCGGGGTGCAGGGCGTTGGCCATGATGCCATCGCCGGCCCAGCGGCGCTGTGCCTCGACGGCCAGGAGGACCTCCGCGGTCTTGGACTGGCCATAGGCGGTGAGCGCGTCGTACGGGCGGAAGCGGAAGTCGATGTCGTCGAAGACCACGGGGGAGAACAGGTGGCCGCCGGAGGACACCGAGACCAGGCGCGCACCGTCCGCCTCGGCGAGGGCGCGGTGCAGCCCCAGGCTCAAGGCGAAGTGCCCCAAGTAGTTGGTGGCGAACTGCTGCTCGTGGCCGCCGGTGCCGCGCTCGAGCTCCGGTGGCATCATGATTCCGGCGTTGTTGATCAGTATGTGCAGCGGGCCCTGCCAGGCGGCGGTGAACGCGCGTACCGACTCCAGGTCGGAAACGTCCAGGCGGGCGACGTGGATCGCGTCGTTCCCGGTGGTCTTGCGCAGCTCTGTCGCGGCCTGCTCGCCGGCGTCGGAACGGCGCACGGCGAGCGTGACCTCGGCGCCGCCGGCCGCCAGAGCACGGGCCGTCTCGACACCGATGCCCGAGTTGGCCCCCGTGACGACCACCCGCCTGCCGGACAGGTCGACGCCCTCGATCACATCGGAGGCGGTGCTGGTGCGGTCGAACGGGGTGGTGAAGAGCTGGGACATGTGACGTATTCCTCCCTGGTGCTCGGACTTTGCCGTCATCCTGCGCCGAACGCCGCCAGGCGGACCAGGACGGGCTGAGACTGGGACCGGCAGGGCCTCCCAGAGAACCGAAAATGCCTCCTAACCTGGAAACATGACCGCCGCCGGAGACGCCAACACACTGGGCCGATATCTGCGCGCCCGCAGGGAACTGGTCCAGCCCGACGAAGCCGGGGTTCTGGGTCAAGGCAACCGGCGCGTCCCCGGGCTGCGCCGCGAGGAGGTCGCCTTCCTCGCGGGAATCAGCTCCGACTACTACAACCGCTTGGAGCAGGGCCGCGACAAAAACCCCTCCGAGCAGGTCCTGCGCAGCATCGCCCGCGCACTGCAGTTGGACGAGGAGGCCACGGCCTACCTGCTGCAGATCGCCGCACCGGCGAGAGCTCGGCGCAAACGGCCCCGCAAACCCGAGAGGGTCGGCGAGGGCATCCGCGCCCTCATCGACACGTGGCCGCTCACCCCGGCGTACGTCCACGGCAAGTACATGGACGTACTGGCCGCCAACAGCCTCGCCATCGCCCTCTCACCGTTCAACGCCCCGGGCCGCAACGGCATCCTCGCGGCTTTCCTGGAACCAGAGATGCGGGAGCTCCATCAGGACTGGGAGAACATGACCGCCCGGGTCGTCCCTTATCTGCGCTCCGTCGTCGGCGCGGACATCGACGACCCGCGCCTGGTCGAGATCCTCGGTGAGCTCTCCCTGCGCAGCGAGCGGTTCCGCAGGCTCTGGGCCCGGCAGGATGTCAAGCACAAGGCCAGCGGCACCAGCCTGCTCCTGCATCCCCAGGCCGGCCCTCTGGAGCTGCGCTACGAAAAGCTGCTGGTCCCGGGCACAGGCGGGCAGACGCTGATCATGTACCATGCGGAGCCGGGCAGCGCTTCCGAGGAACGCCTGCGCCTGCTCGCCGGCATGTACGCCCCCGAGCACGTCACCGGTACACCGGCTACAACCGCCCGACCCGTCCCCCGGCGCACCAGGCCATGACAACCGCGGACGACACACATCCGGCAGCCGCACCGCTGTTCTGAGTTTCCGTCACTGATCCCGTGGTCGGATATCAGCGACGGAGCAGGAGCGGGCCGAGGAACGGCAGGCCGGTGCGGCCGGGCGTCGCGCTCGGCGGGGGAAGGGCGCCGGCTCAGCGCGGCGGCCCGGTGAGGAGGGCCTCGGCCGCCTCGGTGCGCGCGTAGAGCACGAACCTTCCCGACCGGTGCGCGCCGGCCAGCCCCGCCGCGCGAAGCGCGGTCAGGTGCCGTGACACCCCGGCCATGGACATGCCGGTCCGCCGGCTCAGCTCGGTGGTGGAGGCGGGAGCCGACAGCTCGCCCAGCAGCATCGCGCGGGAGCGGCCGAGCACCCCCGCCAGCGCCTCGGGCACCTCGGTCCGGCGGTGTTCCCACAGCGTGGCGATCCCGCGCGGCGAGTAACGCAGCGTGGGCTGCCACGGCGGGACGGTGACCGAGAAGACCCGCGGCCAGATGAAGACCGAGGGCACCAGCAGCAGCCCCCGCCCGCCCAGCCTCCGCTCGTCCGACACGTGCCGGTGCCTGACGAACAGGGCGTCGTCCTCCCACCGGACGGCCGGGTCCAGGTCGTCGAGCAGCCGGCCCACGCCGCCCTCGGCAAGCAGCCGGGCCCGGTGCAGGATGTCGCCGTCGAGCAGGGCGCGGATGCCCGGCCAGTACGGTGCCAGCGCCACGTCCCAGTAGGCACGGATCACCTCCGACAGCTCCGCCAGCCCGCGTACGGGGTCCTCGCGCAGCACGGCCAGGCGGGAGCCGTCCATCCCGGTGAGGTCGGCGCGGACCCGCTCGGGCGGGGTGGCGCGCATGGTCGCCAGCTCCAGCTCCAGGCCGGGCGAGGTGGTGACCGGCGGCGGGCAGACGAACGCCGGGATCACCCGGGTGGGCACCGGCACCAGCTCGGCGAGCATGCCCCAGTCGACGCCCGCGGCCCGCAGCCTGGGTGCGACGGCCGACGTCCAGGGGCGGTGCAGCGGGTGCTCGCCGGGGCTCCTGAGCACCCGCGTGCTCGCCACCACCTCCCACAGGGGTGAGAACGCGAACCGCGTGCAGGCCAGATCGGCCAGCCCGAACTCCAGTCGCAGCACGCCGCGGCCCTCCTCGTAGGCGTTCCGGCAGCCCTCCATCGGAGCCGGAACGGTACCGCGCACCGGCCGATTCGCTCCAGCGCGAATCGATGGAGCGGACCGGGAGTCGACGGCAGGGTCGGGCGCATGACGACTTCGACGACGTCCGGCGGCGCGGTGTTCGCCGACGCCGATTTCCGGCGGCTGTTCGCCGCGGCCGCGGCCAGCAGGCTGGGCACCTCGATCGGGCAGCTGGCGCTGCCCCTGGCGGCGGTGACGGCGCTCGGCGCCGGGCCCGCGGAGGTCGGGGCGCTCGCGGCGGCGAGCACCCTGGCGTTCCTGCTGATCGGCCTGCCCGCGGGGGCCTGGGTGGACCGGGTGCGGCGGCGGCCGGTGCTGGTGGCGGCCGATCTGGCGCGGGCCGTACTGCTGGGGTCGGTGCCGCTCGCCTGGTGGGCGGGGGCGCTGACCCTGGCACAGCTGTACGCGGTGGCGCTGCTGTGCGGGGCGGCCACGGTGTTCTTCGACGTCGCCGACCAGAGCTACCTGCCGCACCTGGTCGGGCCCGGACGGCTGACGGCCGCCAACACCGCGCTGGTCAGCATGGACGCGGCCAACCAGCTCGCCGGCCGGGGCGTCGGCGGCCTGCTGGTGGAGCTGCTGTCGGTCCCGGTGGCGATCGCCGTGGACGCGCTGAGCTTCCTGTGGTCGGCGCTGTGCCTGCGCTCCATCCGCCGCCCCGAGCCTCGGCCCGGTACGGCGGGGGCGAGCCTGGGCCGCGACATCGCCGAGGGGGTCCGGCTGGTGGCTCGCCACCCGATCCTGCGGGCCTTCACCGCCGAGGGCGCGCTGACGAACCTGGGCAGCCAGATCGTCCTGACGATGCTGCCCGTGCTGTTCGTCCGGGAACCGGGCCTGTCCCCGCTGTGGCTCGGCGCGTTCCTCACCGCGGGCGGGGCCGGCTCCCTCCTCGGCTCGGCCGCCGCGCGCCGCCTGGGCACGCGGCTGGGGGAGGGGCGGCTGATCCTGCTGACCAGCGTCGGGATCGTGCCCTTCCTGCCGCTGGTGCCGCTGCTGGACGGCGGCGCCGGACTGTGGGCGGCCGGGGCGGCGTGGGCGGTGCTCACCGTCAAGGTCGGCGTCAGCAACGTGATCAAGGTGAGCTACCGGCAGCGGGTCACCCCGGATCGGCTGCTGGGCCGGGTCGGGGCGACGATGCGTTTCCTGCTGACCGGGGCGCTGGCGATCGGCGCCGGGGTGTCCGGCCTGGTCGGCGAGCTGGCGGGGGTGCGGGCGGCGCTGTGGGCGGGGGCAGGCGTGCTGGCGGTGAGCTGCCTGCCGATCGTGTGCTCACCGCTGCGGACGCTGCGCGACCTTCCTGCGGGTGAGGGTCCGGCGTGACCCGGCTTCGCGGGATACGGCCCACCGGTGTCCTCGCGTCCGGACGGCCGACGGCGTCTGGGACGCTGTCCGTCCTCGGCCCGGTCGATGCGGCCGGCCGCTACGGCGTCGAGTCCGGGTGACACCCCGGCGCCGCCCGGCGGAATCGACCGGGGTTGTCGTATCCGGGCCGCGTCGTTCGTAGTCAGGGTGAACGGTCGCCCACGAGGGCGCCGTCACGACCGGCTGTCACGATCAGCTGTCACGACCAGGGGAGATGCCGACCGATGCAGCAGCACCCACAGGCCAGGATCCGCCGCATGTTCGAGCTCGTCGAGCCGATCGCCACCGTCACCTTCTCCGAGGTGGTGAACGAGGCGTTCCTGGCCCTCGGCATGCGCGACTACTGGGACGGATACTTCGCGGGCCGGGCCGCACCGCTGGGGCCGGCGCCGGCCGCGGTGGTACACGCGGTCTTCTACAACTTCGCCGACGGCGAGGTGGCACGCCACATCCCCTGGGTGTGGGGAAAGGTCACCCCGCAGGAGGCGATCACCGTACGCGAACGGGGCAGCGCCGCCGCCCTGCGGCAGATGATCGGAGAGCTCGCCGACTCGCCCGGCCTGGTGCGGGCCGCCGACCTCGCCACCCGGGCGGCGGTCAGCGCGCCGGCCGAGGGCCGGCCACTGTACGCCGGGCTGCGGGCGCTCGACGTGCCCGAGGAGCCGGTGGCCAGGCTCTGGCACGCGGCGACGCTCCTGCGGGAGCACCGCGGGGACGGCCACAACGCCGCCCTTCTCGCCCACGGCATCGGCGGCACCGAGTCCCACGTCCTCATGGCCGTTTCCCTCGGAATGAGGGCGGAGGAGTTCGGCCGGATCCACCACCTGCCCAAGGCACGGCTGGCCGCCGTGGTCGACGGGCTGCGCGGCCGCGGCCTCGTGGACGCCGCCGGCGGGTTCACCGACGCCGGCCGGGAGACCAAGCGGCGGATCGAGGCGCTCACCGACGAGCTGGCCGCGCCGGCGTACGGCGTGCTCAGTGCGGACGAGCTCGACGAGCTGGCCGCGGGACTGGAGCCGATCGCCGCGGCGGTACGGGCCTTCGGCGACTGAGCGGGCACGTCAGGCCGCCGGGACGGCCACGACCTGGCCCGGCGCCAAGCTGCTCGGCGTCGGCCCGGGAACGCTGTACAACCACATCCCCGAACTGCGCGAACCACGAACCAGCCAGGCGCAGCAACTGCCGCGCTGAGACGGATCACCATTCCAGCGGAGGTCTACGCTGAGATCTTGAACAGCGGTGATGCGTTGATCCCTTGAGATCACCACCGTTTCAGAGACGCTCCTCAGCCTCCTTCGTCCACCGGGCAAGGCTGGCGCGGGCAGCTAACACCTCCGAATGCTTCGGACCCATTACCCGTTCGAGCACCGGCAGCAACGCCTCGTACTGGTCTCGGGCACCGGCCGCATCCCCCGCCTCTGCCGTCACGGCTGCGAGGTTGGTCCGGGCGGTCATTGTGCCCATATGCTCGGGACCCAGCACCCGCTCAAGTACCGGCACCAGGGCTGTGTACCGATCCCGAGCACCGGCCACGTCCCCCGCCTTTCCCGTCCAGAACGCCAGGCCGGCCCGAGCCATCAGTGTGCCCGGATGCTTCGGACCCATCACCTGCTCAAATGTCGGCAGGAGTGCCGCGAGCTGGTCCCGGGCGCCTGCCGCGTCCCCCGCATTTCCCGTCCAGGACGCCAGATTGCCCCGCGCCGTCAACGTCTCCGGATGCTTCGGACCCATCACCTGCTCAAATGTCGGCAGGAGTGCCGCGAGCTGGTCCCGGGCGCCTGCCGCGTCTCCCGCATTTCCCGTCCAGGACGTCAGGTTTGCCCGGACCTTCAACGTTTCTGGATGTTTCGGACCCATTACCCGTTCGAATACGGGCAGCAGTGCCGTGAGCTGGTCCCGGGCGCCTGCCGCATTCCCCATCTGCCCCGTCCAGGACGCCTGGTCGGCTCGGATGGTCAGTGTCTCCGGATACTCCGGACCCAGTACCCGCTCGGCAACTGGCACCAGGGCCGCGTATCGATCCCGAGTACCGACCGCATCCCCCGCCCTCCCAGTGACAGCTACGAGGTGCATCCTGACGATCAGCGTGCCCGGATGCTTTGGGCCCATTACCTGCTCGAATACGGGCAGCAGTGCCGCGAGCTGTTCCCGGGCACCTGCCGTGTCCCCCGCTCTCTCCGTGAGGAACGCCAGGTTGACCCGGGCGCCCAGCGTCTCCGGATGTTCAGGTCCAAGGGCGTGGTTCAGCACGATGTAGCGGCGGTGTTGCAGGGTTCGGGCGGTGCGGTAGTCGCCGCTGGCGTTCAAGTAGATAAGGACGGCATTCATGGCGTCGGAGCCGGCGTCCAGGACAGCCTGGGCATGTGGCAATAGCCGGGCGTAGGTCGGCCAGGAGGAGATGTGCTCGGGATTGTCGGGCAGTGCGGCCTGCAGCAGGTCGGCGGCGACGGCGCGGGTAACGGTCCGGGCGTCATCAGGCAGGGCGGCCAGGGTGACGGCTTGGACCAGGCGGTGGACGCTCACCGCCTGCCCATCCCGCGATCGGTTGATCATGCTGTAGGAGGCCAGAGTTCCCAGGGCGTCGGCGATGGCGGCGGCGTCGGTACCCTCGACCCCGGTCAGCACCTCGCACGGCAGGTCATCAGGGGCGTAGCAGGCCAGCACGTGCAGCAGCCGCATCGCCCGTGGGTTGATCCGCTCGATCCGCGCACACGTCACCTGCCATACCCGGGTGACGCCCCGGTCGGTCGCCGCATCGTGCCGTGGATCGGCGCTCAGTGCCCGCGCCGGGGTGGTGCGCAGCAGGTCCAGGTAGGTGGCCGGGTCCATGCCGGGGGTGGCGGCGAGGTAGGCGCCGGCTTGCTTGAGCGCCAGCGGCAGTTCACCGAGCTCCGCCGCCAGCTCCCCGGCCACCGCCCGGTCAATGGTGGTCTCGGTGCCGATCATCTCCAGCAGCAGCTCCACCGCCTCGGCGCGCGGCAGCACCTCCAGCCGCAGCACCTCACCGACGTCCCGCCAGCCGACGGCGCGGCGGCTGGTGACCAGCACGTGTCCGGTGCGCAGGCGACCGAGGTATGGTTGCAGGTCCTCGGCATCCGCTGCGTTGTCGAAGACCACCAGCCAGTCGTCATGGGCGGCCAGCCAGGCCAGTGCCCAGGCCTCGGCCTCCTCGGCCGGCGCCTGGGCCGCAGCCGTGGAGGCTACGCCCGCGCACAGCGCCCGGCCCAGCCCGGCCAGCCCGGCCTGGATCTGCTCCGGGATCTCGGCGGTGATCCACCACACCAGCCGGTAGGCGCCTTGGTGCCGCTCGGCGTACTGCAGGGCCAGTTCGCTCTTGCCGATCCCGCCCAGCCCGACCACCGCCTGGGTGATCACCCCGGGGCCGGAGCGCAGCGCCGCCTCCAGCTGCCCCAGTTGCTCCTGCCGTCCGACGAACACTCCCGCCGGGCGGCGCGGCAGCCCGGCCAGCCCGCCCACCGGCACCTGCACCGCGTCGGCGGGCGGCAGCGGCGGCCGCACCTCGGCGGTCGTCGTGGTGATCGTGGCCCCGTCGCCGGTGATGAGCATTCCGGCGGTGAGGTCGCCGGTCACGGCCACCGCCCGCTCCGCCCCGGCTGCGGCGCCGCCCGGGCCGGTCACCGTACCGCCGGAGACCTGCCCGACGACCATGCCACCCGCCATCGCCCCGCCCACCACCGGCGACCCCGGCCCCGAGGAGGATGCTGCAGGTACGGCGGGCGCATCGGATGACGGCGTGGCCTGTTCGCGCAGTTGGGTCAGCAACCCCACTCCGGCCACCACCAGGCTCGCGACGCCGACGAACAGGCTCAGCACGCTAGCCCGCTTATCCAGCACGTCCAGCACCGCATCAGGCAGGTGCAGCGGGTCGGCGAAGAACCCCACCAGCCCGACGGTCAGCGCCAGCACCGACACGGTCACGCCCACGGCCGTCACCGCCCGACGTCGGCGGTTCCGGACCGGTGTCGGAGGTGTGCTCTGGGGCTGCGAGGCGGGGGAAGTCGACACCCTTCCAAGATTGCCGTTTGCGGCCGATACCGCGTCAAGGTGTCACGAACCCGTTACTGACATTGTCACCTAGCGGGCACCGCGTGAAATTCGACCCGGGCCGATCCCGGTCGCTGAGACTTGTCACGAACTGGTATATGTGGCGGTTCTGACCGGCCAGAACCGCCGCACTGTCCGGTATTCCCCTCGGAGGCGCCACCGCCAGCCCACCCCCCGATCTGGCCCTCGGGGCGGTCGTCGCGCAGGCGGGCGGCCAAGATGCGCTGGGTGGTCGGCCGTACCTGCAGCTCGCCCTCCCGGTCACCGTCTTCTTGCCGCGGGGCGGGTTCGGCGGGCAGGGGGACGCCGGTGCGGGCGACCCGATAGCGGCCCCGGTCGATCATGAATCGGGCCGGGGCGAGTACGCGGATCCGCAGCCGAGCGCACCCCAGGCTTCCGGGCGGCGTCACGTGACAAGCACGGCGGTGAGCATTGAGAGATACGACTCATGAGCGAGACGCAGGCCGCCGAGGTCGGACGTCTCGAACCACGCCACAGCGTCGTGCTCGTCCGGCGCGGCGTTGACGGGTGTTCCGTTCCAGCCGTCGACCAGCCAGATCCGCATGTCGAACGCCGCGGTCAGGATCCGACGCATCGGCGGGCCGGACGGCTCCGGCGCCGTGATCCCCAGCTCCTCCCGGAGCTCGCGGACAAGGCTCTCCTTCGGATCCTCCCCCTCCTCGACATGACCGCCCGGCAGGTCCCACACGTCGGGATACCAACGGCGTGCGGCGCTTCGATGACACAGCAACACCCGATCGCCGTCGCGAAGAACGGCCGTCACGATCCGGACCGGACCTGAGGCGTCGGCGGAGGTCGTCATCGGCACATTCTCACCCATGCGGATCCGCCGCGGACAAGGCGCGTCCTGGCGGCACCCGTCACCGTGCGTGAGCCGAGGCGTGGGCGACGGCCGCGGAGGCGAACGCGGTGATGGCCGGATGCGGCCTGCCGCCGTCCCCGGCCAGCTCCGGCTGGAAGAGGGTGGCGAGGAAGAAGGGGTGACCGGGCAGCTCCAGGACCCGTACGGCCCCCTCCGCGCCGCGGCCGGTGAACCTCAGCCCGCCCTCTTCGAGCACCGGCACGTAGGCGGGGTCGAGGCCGAAGCCGCAGGAGTACTTCTCCACGGTGCGGTCCGCGCCGACGATCCTCTCGATCAGCGAGCCCGGCTCCAGCCGTACCTCCTCCTCGTGGCCGGCGAGCGAGCAGGCCAGGGGGACCAGCAGGAACTCCCCGGCTCCGGGGTCGTTCTCGGCGTGCGCGACCCGCAGGCCCAGCATGTCGCGGGCGTACTCCAGCAGGGTGTGCTGGAAGCCCCCGCAGGTGCCGAGGAACGGGATGCCGTTCTCGCGGGCGGTGCGGGCGGCGTTCACCGCGCCGGCCTCGCTGCGGTAGGGGCTGCCGGGCAGCATCCAGACGCCGTCGAACCCCTCCAGCCCTTCGGCCTCGTCGGTGGGGATCCAGTAGGCGTCCACGGTCAGTCCGTCGCGCTCACGCAACGCGGCGAGGAGGGCGGGGACACGGGTGTGGGCCTGGACGGCGGGTGATCTGTCGCCCACCAGGGCGATTCTCGCGATGGTCACGCGCCCATCCTGACCGCCGCCCGCCGATGAGGGCCAACGATGATTCCTGCTGCGGCGATAAGTGATACTGATGCGCCGTGGATCCGCATCTGCTGCGCACGTTCGTGACCGTCGTCCGCCGCCGGTCCTTCTCCGCCGCCGCCGAGGAGCTCGGCTACACCCAGTCGGCGGTGTCCCAGCAGATCGCCGCGCTGGAGGCCGATCTGGGCCTGCCGCTGCTGCGCCGCCGTCCGGTGGCGCCGACCCGGGCGGGGGAGCGGCTGCTGGAGCACGCCCGGCCGCTGCTGCTGCGGCACCGGGCGGCCCGCGCGGACGTGCTGCGTGCCGCCGCCGGGCCGGCCGGGCGGCTGACCGTGACGGCCTCCCCTCTGGCGCTGGTCCCGGCGGTCGTCCGCGCCCTGGAGCCGGGCGGTCCGGCGGTGACGCTGCGTACGGCCGACCGCGATCGCGTGGCCGAGGAGGTCGCCTCCGGTGACGCCGACCTGGGGTTCGCCGACGGGATCGCGGCTCCGAGCGATCCGCTGCGCCTGGCCGGCACGGGGGCGCCGACCGGCGTGGGGATCGCGGAGGAGGAGTTGGTGGTGGTCCTGCCCGCGCGGCATCCGCTGGCGGGCGGGCGGGGGCTCGCGCTGGCCGGCCTGGCCGACGCGCTGTGGCTGCACGCCCCCGCCTTCGTGCCGGTGGAGCGGCTGCGCGAGGTGGCGGGCGGCGGCGCCTTTCGGACCGGGTTCCGCTACGACGGCCATGACCTGCGCACCGTCCTGAAGCTGGTGGCCGCCGGGCACGGCCTCGCCCTGCTGCCCGCGTCGGCCGCGGCCGACGCGGGAGCGGGAGCGCTGACGGCGGTGCCGCTGACGGCGCCGCGCCTGGTGCACCGGGTGGAGATGCTGTGCGACCCGCTCGCCTCCGGCGAGGTGCGGGCCGTCGCCGACCGGCTCGGCGCCTGACCGGGCCCCTGCGGCGTATCACGAAAAACCCGGAGAGAAGCGATGTTCGCCGTCATAGGGTGCGGGCGTGGACAATCTTGAAAGGCTCATCATCACCCGGCGGCTGCGGGTCCCCCTGGACGCTCCCGCCGGCGCCGTGCCGGGCTGGGGGGAGACGGCCGCCCGCCAGCTCGACGCGGCGCTGCTGAGCGTCGGTTTCACCTGCTCGCCGGCCCTGCTCGGCCGCCTGGCGGAGCTGCCCGGCGCCACCGTGGTGGACCTGGGCGTGCGGATCCTGGCCGCCGTCCGTGAGCTGGTGGGCGACCACGTACGGCACAACGCATACTTCATCGACTTCCCCGCGAACGTGCCGGACACCCTGGAGTTCTGGGCGGGCCTGATGCGGGAGGCGCTGCTCGACCCGGTCACCGCCGACGGCGGCCGGCCGCCGTCGCTCGACCTGCTGGCCCTGCCGGGCTACGGCCGCTACCGGCACTCCTACGCCGACCTGCTGGCCGCGCACGCCGAGCTGGTCCCGCTGGCCGCCGACCGGGTGACCGTACTGGAGCTCGGCGGCAGCCTGGAGGCGGAGGCGTCCGCGCTCTACCTCTCGCTGGCGGGCGCGGAGACGCCCCTGGCCGCCGAGGACCTGACGGCGCTGCGCGCCCTGGCCGGGTTCTGCGCCGACCGGCCCGAGCAGCCCGAGCGCATCCCCGTGCGGGAGAACCGCGCCGTCCTCAACGAGGTACGGCTGGCCGCCGGCCGGCCCCTGCTCGTCGACACGGTGACCGACGTGCTCCGGCTCGCCTGCGGCTGCTCCGGCGGCGACGTCACGCTGGCCGTGCCCACCCGGTTCCGCTCGTTCCGCCGCGCCGAGCGGCGGATCCTGCTCGAGGCCCTGGACACCGTCGCCTCCCCGTCCGCGCTCGGCGACGTGCCACGGCACCGGGAACGGTGGAAGCGGCTCGGCGAGCGGCTGCACCCCCACGAGTACCCGCACCTGGCGCGTGCCGCCCGCGTCTTCGAGGTGGCCAGGGGCGAGCGCCGGGCGGTGAGCCTCGACGGGCGCGTCGAGGCCGCCCTGTCGGCCGGCCGTACGGCCGAGGCCGTCGAGCTGCTGGGGAACGCGCCCGGCGCTCTGCTGCGCCGCCTGGACCACCTGCTGCGGGCGGGTTCCGCGTCCGCCGTGCTGGACGCCGCGGAGAAGGCCGCCGCGGGCGCCTCCGGCCGCGTGCTGCTGTCCCTGCGCGAGCACCTGCAGAACCGGATCGCCCCCGCCGCGGGCCGCGTCTTCGCCAACCGGCACGGCAGGGCGTGGACGGCGCCCGACACCCGCCCGCCGCTCGCGGAGGAGGTCGTCACACGGGCGCTCGCCGTCCTGGACGAGGAGATCACCCGCCGCCTCCCCGACCCCGGCGAGCTCATCGTCGACCCCGACGTGCTCGACGTCGCCCTGCCGTTGTCCGGCAAGGCCGTCGCGCCCGGGATCGGCGTGCTGCCCCGCGGCTCGCTGTCGCCGGTGGACGGCGAGCTGTTCCGGTTCTTCGTCCACTGGCGGCAGACCGCGCGGCGCACCGACTACGACCTGTCGGCCCTCATGCTCGACGCCTCCTACGGCGACCCCGAGCACATCTCGTGGACGAACTACGGCAACGGTTTCGCCGCCTACTCCGGCGACCTCACCCAGGCGCCCGACGGCGCGTCGGAGTTCATCGACGTCAGGCTGGCGGAGGCGACCCGGCCGATCATCATCCCGCAGGTGAACGTCTACGCGGGAGAGCCGTTCGACCAGGCCGCCGAGGCGTTCTTCGGGTACATGACCAGGGACGCCGCGCAGGAGGGCCGGCCGTTCGAGCCGCGGACCGTGCGGATGAAGTCCGACCTGCGCGGGTCGGGCCGCGTCGCCCTGCCGTTCGTGCTGCTGCGCGGTGACGACGGCCGGTGGCGGGTGAAGTGGCTGCACCTCTATCTGAAGGGGTTCCCGCACTTCAACCAGGTGGAGGGCAACCGGGTGACCACCTCGCTGCTGACCCGCTCGATCGTGGAGCGCGACTACCTGCGGGTCCGGTATCTCACCGATCTGCTGCGCGCCCGGGGTTCGACGGCCGCCCACACCACCTACATCGGGCTGGAGACGCCGGCCGGACTGCCGCCGGGCTCGCGGGTGTACACGCCCGGGACCCTGCACGAACTGATCCCCGCCTGATACGGTCGGGGTGCGAGGCCATGGGAGGGCTTCCTTCCACCTTCTTTGGATCGGCAGGCAGGTTTCGGCCTCCTGCCGACGGTTCCAGTCTTCCCGCTTTCCTCGCACACCGGCCGTGAGGCCATTCGGGGGCTTCCTTCTTCCTGGTTCGATTCCAGGTAGGCCCATGGGCCTACTGGTGCTCTCAGCTCCCGGGCCCCCCTCACGACCGGCCGCCCTTTCCCTCCGTCTCGGTGTCAGCCGGGGGCACGCGTTCGAGCCTGGTCCAGCCCGTCCAGCCTCGCCGGCTCAGCAGCTCGATCAGCCGGCGTGCCGCCGGCACGGTGTCGAAGGCCAGTCTGTCCATCAGCTCGACGAGGGACGGCTCGATATCGGTGTCGTCCATGTAGTCCTCGCCGTGCTCGCCGGCCAGCCACGTGAGGTAGGCGGCCAGCCTCTCCGCGAGTCCGGCCAGCCGCGGGTCGTCATCGGCCCGGTCGAGAGCCTGGCCGAGGGCGAGGTAGAAGTCGACGAGCCGTGGATCGGCGATCTGCTCCCGCTTGCGGGCCATCCACTCCGGGACCCGTTCGGGTGAGCGCGCGGCCAGCGGGATCCAGCCGTCGCGCTCGGCCCGGACGATCCGCTCGTCGACCCCGAGCGCCCGCAGCCGGCCGAGATACCCGACCACCTCCGGGGGCAGCGCCAGGCCGTCCCCGGAGGTGAGCCGGGCGATCCGTTCGCGGTGCCGTTGCCGCTGCCGGATCTCCGTCCGCAGCCGTTCGTCGATCTCCGCGACCGCCGCGGCGAACTCCTCCTCGCCGGCCCGCAGCAGCTGCCGCACCCGTGCGAGCGGGACCCCGGCCTCGGCGAGCGTCCGGATCCTGATCAGCTCGACCACGGCGCCGGCGTCGTATCTGCGGTAGCCGGAGTGGTCCCGCTCCGGCTCCGGCAGCAGCCCCTTGGCGTGATAGTGCCGCACCGTGCGCACCGTCACCCCGGTGTACGACGCCAGCTCGCCGATGGTCAGCATCGCACCAGTCTCCTACGGGGAGTTCAGGGACGCGCCTGGCGCACACCCCGGATGATCCGGGCGATTTCCGAGGCGTGGGTGAAGACCAGTCCGTGGTCGGCGTCGATCCAGGAGACGGCGATGTCCGGGTGCTCGCGGACGAGCCGTTCGATGCCCGCGCGCCAGTTCCGGTTGAACCGCGGTGCGTGCCCCTCGCCGCCGTCGCCGGCCATCGAGGTCGACATGATCATGCTGATCGGCCGGTCGATCCTCCTGTAGCGGTCGAGGATCCCGGCGCGCACCGCGTCGATCTCAAGGTTCACGTCGAGGATCTCCTGGGCGGTGAGCAGCACCTGACGCGCGGTGCCCCGCTCGGCCTCCCGCAGGGTCGCCATGTCCTCCCACATGGCGCGGAACTCCGGCAGGACGGCATCGGTGACGAACGGCTCGGGCACCGGGTTCGCCCCGTCGATGAGAACGAGTCCGGCGACGGAGCCGGGATGCGCGGAGGCGTGGTGCACGGCCAGGTCGGCGCCCAGCGAGTAGCCCACCAGCACGGGCGCCGCGGACAGGCCCAGGTTTCCCAGCGCCGCCATCACCGTGGCGAGGTCGCTGAGAAAGGCGTCGAAGGAGTACCGGCCGGCGGCCGAGGCGAGGCCGTGGCCCCGCAGGTCGAAGGTCACCACGTCGTGGTCGCGCCGCAGCAGCCCGGTCAGCTCGCGCAGGCCGGCCTGCGTCGAGTTCAGTCCGGGGCACAGGACCAGCGGTCGTCCCCGGCCGCCGCGGGACACCGGGATGGTGACGCCGTCATGGTGGATCGTGAAGTGTCGTGTCGTTCCGCCGTCTCTTCCTGCCCGCACGCCCTCGTCGCCGTGCTCGCCGTACCGCTCATGAGGTCCGGCGACCTCGATCGCCTCGGTTCTCTTGTTCATGCCGCCATGCTGGGAGCCTGACGCTGCGTCAGGGTCAAGCGGCGCGGTGACAGGACGTCCGCGTCCCGGCCCCGGGCTCACGCGCCGCGGGCTCCTCCGGCGGAGAACCCGGCGTCGCGTCCCCCGGGGCTCAGCGGCGCACCCGGAACCTCAGATGCAGCACCCCCTCGCTCTGGATGACCACGTGGGGGTCCTCCAGCAGATGCCGCCCGTCGATGTCGCCGAAGTAGCGTCTGCCCGACCCGAACACCACCGGCACCACGTCCATCGCCACCTCGTCCACGAGGCCGGCCTCCAGGATCCGGCCGCCCACCTCGCCGGCGTTCACCGCGACGGTCCGGTCCCCGGCGAGTTCCCGGGCCCGGTCGATCGCGGCCGTCACATCGCCGGCGAAATGGCACGACGCCTCCGGGTGCCAGCCCTCGGGCTTGGGCCGATGGGACACCACGACGATGTGGTCGCCCGCGGGCGGCCGCCCCTCCCAGCCGTTCACCAGGTCGAACAGGCGCCGGCCCATCACGGTCGTGCCGATCGTCTCCCATGTCGACCGGACGTACTCCGCCGACGCGCGTGGGACCTTGACGCGGCTTCCTGAGCCGGAATGGTCGTATCCCCGGCCGTCGTCTTCGGTGACCGGGGCCTCGCCGTTGAAGTACCAGTCATGGAGCGGCCCGACGTCGTCGTTCTCGTCGGCGATGAAGCCGTCCACCGACATCACGCTGTGCATGATCACTTTTCCCACAGGGTCTCCCGAAGTCCTCTCGCGCGTTCGCCCCCGATCCTTCCGCCCTCGCAGGCCGGCGGGCTTGTAAAAAATCAATCGGCGGGCATCGGGCCGCTGTCCGGAGGGAACCCCCGTTCGGCGGGGAACCGGCGGCGCAGGGCCAGGTAGTCCGTCGGGGTGTGGCCGGTGAAGTCCTTGAACTCCCTGATGAAATGGGCCTGGTCGAAGTAGCCCGCCGTCTGGGCGAGCCGCGGCCAGTCGACCGGGCCCAGGGCGTCCACGGACACGATCAGCCGTGCGAAACGGTAGATCCGCGCCACCCGCTTGGGGGTGACCCCGACATGGGCCTTGAACTGCGCGGCCAGGTGGGTGCCGCTCACCCCGGCGGCGTCGGTCAGCGCGGCGATCGGGACCGCGCCGTGTGTGGTCTCCAGGCGGCCGCCCGTGTGCCGGACCAGGTTGAGACCGCGCGCCGGCGGCTCGGCGAGTCGTGACAGCAGTTCCTCCTCCACTGCCCGCAACCCCTCGGCGGCCGATGCGAGGCCGCCGACCCGGTTGCGGATCCGGTCCAGGGACCGCCGCCAGACGGCGTCGACCGGCACCCACCGGTTCCGCAGCTCGGCCGCCGGTACGCCGGCGAACGGCGAGAGTCCCCAGGGCTTGAAGTGCACCCCGACGAGCCGCACCGGTGTGGGGTACTCGAAGAGGAAACGTCTGGTCCACACGCCCATGAACCACCCGTCGGTGAGCGTCGCCGGCGGCGTCGAGGGGTCGGAGTCCCACAGGCGGACGGGTCCGCCCAGGTTGACGAACAGGTACGCCGACGGCATCGGCGGGACGTTCATCCGGCGGTGGCGCGGCGTCCCGGTCAGGCAGTAGATGTCGTCGATGAACCGGTCGAGCGGCGGCGGGGGCACCCGGGCGACGTATTCCATCGCGTCAGTGTGGCCGATGGGCGTCTGGCCTCGGGGGTTCACGAGCCACGGGTGCCCCGCCGGGCGGCGGAGATCACATTTCGGCTGCTCGCCCGGCGTGGGCACGGCGGCGGACGGCGGCGGACGGCGGCGCGGAACGCCCCGTTCCCATGCGAATACGGCGGATCCGCTTGAGAAATGCATACCGAATATGCATACTCAGTATCTGTGTCCATCAGGCACGGGCTGCTCGCCCTGCTCAGTAGGGGACCCCGGCACGGCTATCAGCTGCGCGCGGAGTTCGAGGCGTCGACAGGGGCGGCCTGGCCGCTCAACATCGGCCAGGTCTACACGACGCTGTCCCGCATGGAACGCGACGGCCTGGTCGCGCCGGGGGAGCCGGACGAGCAGGGCCGGGTCGTCTACACGGTCACCGCGGCCGGCCGGACGGAAATGGCGCGATGGTTCAGCACCCCCGTCGTCCAGTCCGACCGGCCGCGGGACGAGCTGGTCATCAAGCTGGCCATGGCCGTCGCCGCCGGGGAGGTGGACGTCGCCGACGTCATCCGCAGGCAGCGCACCGCGACCATGACGGCCCTCCAGCGGCTGACCAGAGCCAAGCGGGCCGCCACGGAGGGCGCGGCCCAGCGGCTCGTGCTCGATTCCATGATCTTCCAGGTCGAGGCCGAACAACGGTGGTTGGACCACTGCGAGGCCGTTCTCGAAGAGGAGCGAAGATGACGGTCGTACGGCTGGCCGGGGTGGCCAGGGTCCACGGTGAGGGGGCGACGGCCGTGCACGCCCTGAGGGACGTGAGCCTCCAGGTGGAGCCGGGAGAGCTGGTCGCGGTCATGGGCCCGTCCGGGTCCGGTAAGTCGACCCTGCTCAACGTCGCGGGCGGGCTCGACCGGCCCACCTCGGGGACGGTGCACGTCGACGGGCGGGACCTGGCCGGCGTGCGCGACCTGGCGGCACTGCGGCGCCGCAGCGTCGGCTACGTCTTCCAGGACCTCAACCTGATCGCGTCGCTGACGGCGGCGGAGAACGTCATGCTGCCGCGCGAGCTCGACGGCGTGCGGTCACGCCCCGCCCGCGAGGAGGCCGTGGCCGTGCTGGCGGAGGTCGACGCGGCGGACCTGGCCGACCGCTTCCCCGACGAGCTGTCCGGCGGCCAGCGCCAGCGGGTCGCGATCGCCCGCGCCCTGGTCGGCGAGCGGCGCCTGCTGCTGGCCGACGAGCCGACCGGCGCGCTCGACACGCGCACCGGCGACGAGATCATGCAGGTGCTGCGCGCCCGCTGCGACGCGGGCGCGGCGGTCCTGCTCGTCACCCACGAGCCCCGCTACGCCGCCTGGGCCGACCGAGTGGTGTTCCTCCGCGACGGGATGATCGCCGACTCCACGGACGTGCCGCTGGCGAGCGCCCGGTGAGCGCCGTCGCCGCCGCGCTGCGCATCGCCCGCCGGACCGCGTGGCGCTCCCGGGGACGCAGCGCGCTCATCATGGTGATGATCGGCCTGCCCGTCCTGGTGATCACGACGCTGCTCACCCTCACCGAGACCATGAGCGTCACCCCGCGGGAGGGGCTGACGGCCGAGCTCGGCGCGGCCGACGTCCGCCTCGTCCAGACGCCCGCGGGCACGGAGCTTCAGCAGCAGCCCGGCGGGGCGAGCTGGAGGACGGACGGCGAGAAGACCGCGCCCCGGACCGCCGCCGAGGTGACGGCGCTGCTCGGACCCGGAACCCGGCTGATCCCCTTCGGCACCGGCGTGCTCCGGCTGGACGGCGAGCGGGTCGAAGCGCTGGAGACCGACCTGCGCGACCCCCTCACCCGGGGGATGCTGACGCTGAGCGAGGGCAGGCTCCCCGCCACCGGAGAGGTCGCGGTGACCCCCGCGCTCGGCCTGCGGCCCGGCGACCTCCTGCGGCCGTCCGGCGCGGCGCCGCTGACGGTGACGGGCGTGGTCGAGCACCCGCACCTGCCGTCGCTCAAGCGGGTCGTGGGCCCGGACATCCCGGTGGAGACGCCGGATGAGCTCTGGTCTCCGCACCATTACGGCACCGGCTGGCTCGCCGACACGCCCAAGCCGGTGACCTGGGCCGACGTGCCCGCGCTGAACAAGGCCGGCCTGGCCGTCACCTCCCGCGTCACGCTCACCGACCCGGCGAACGCCCCGGTCCGCGCCTCGGACCTCGGCGCCCGGCAGGCGGTCGGGCTCGGCGCCATGGTGATCATGGTGGTGCTGGAGACCGTGGTGCTGGCCGGGCCCGCCTTCGCGGTCGGGCTCCGCAGGCGGCGCCGGGAACTGGCGGAGATCGCCGCGCAGGGCGGCTCGGCCCGGCACCTGCGGACGATCGTGCTGGCCGACGGGCTGGTCCTCGGCGGTACGGCCACCCTCGTGGCGACGGCGCTGGGCATCGGGGCCGGAACGCTGGGCGCCCCGATCGTGGCGCGCTGGGGAGGACGGGTCGGCCCGCCGGAGGTGCCGTGGCCGCCGGTCCTCGGCGTCGCCGCGCTGGGCCTTCTCGCCGGGCTCGTGGCGGCGCTGGTGCCCGCCGTGCAGGCGGCCCGGCAGGACACCGCGACCGTGCTGGCCGGCCGCGCGCCCGCGACGGCCGACCGACCGGGATGGCCTCTGGCCGGAGCCGTGCTGGTGCTGGCGGGGCTGGGGGCGACCGTGGTGGCGCGGCGTCAGCCGGACTCGATGTGGGTGTCCGCCTCCGCGGTGCCGATCCTGCTCGGGCTGGTGGCGTTGACGCCGTGGCTGATCGGCCGCACGGGACGGCCGGCCGCGCGGCTCTGGCTCCCGCTGAGGGTGTCCGTCCGCGACGCGGTCCGCCACCGATCCCGTACGGCCAGCGCCGTGGCGGCCGTCATGGCGGTCACGGCCACGGTCGTGGCGGTGGGCATCGGCGCCCACAGCGCGTACACCGACCAGCGCGACGCCTACACCTCGGCCCGGCCGACCGGCATGCTGGCGATCTGGGGCGGCAGCATGGGCGACGCCACCTGGAACAGGCTGCGCGCCGAGGCGGAGCGTCTGCTGCCGGGGGTACCGCTGACCGCCGGCCACCAGGTGAGGGACGCCGAGGGCCACCGCTACGCGCTGCGGTACACGGTGCGGTGGAACGGGATACGGAAGCGCCGCACGGTGGTCGTCGGGGACCGGGATCTGCTCAGGCTCCTGCAGGGCCGCGACGATCCGCGAGCGGCCGCGGCGCTGGCGAGCGGCAAGGCCGTGGTGTTCGACGCGGCCGCGGTGCGCAACGGCAGGCTGGCGCTGCGGGCGGGCTCCACGGGCGGCCCCCCGCGCAAGCTGGAGGTGCCCGCGGTGGTGGCCACGCCCGCCGACGAGCACCAGGGCGGCGCCCTGCTGCCGCGCGCCCTGGTCGAGCGGTCCGGTTTCTCGACGGTGGAGCGCCAGCTCTACGCCATGCACCGGTTGCCGGCCGACTCGACACTGGGACGCGATCTCACCAGGGTGGTCCCCCGGGTGACGGTCGCCTCCGAGGAGGGTTACCGCAACCTGCCCGAACCCGGGCTGTGGGGCTGGCTCGCGGGCGCCCTCGTCCTCGTGGTCGGCGGCACGCTGGCCGCCACCCGCCTGGCGTCGGCCGACATGGGGCCCGAGCGGGCGGCGATGTCGGCCGTCGGCGCCCCGCCCCGGACGTTGCGGGCGGTCGTGGCCGGTCAGGCCCTCTACATCTCCGGGCTCGGCGCGCTGGTGGGGCTGGCCGCCGGAACGGTGACGGGCGTGGCGCTGAGCCGGCCGATGACGACGCACGGCGCCGGGGATCCCGCCACGATCGCCGTGCCGTGGCCGTTCGTGATCGCCGTGGTGGTGGGCCTGCCGGTGCTGGCGACCGCGGCGGCGCTGGTCACCCGGGTCAGGACGCCCGTCACCCGCCGGCTCGTGTGACGCCGGCCCCGGACCGCCCGCGGCCGTGGCCCCGGACGGGCGGCGCGTCAGCCCGCGGTCCAGGGCCGGAGCTTCTCCGGATTGCGCACCGCCCAGATGCGCGTGATCCGGCCGCCCGCGACCTCGAACGCCACGACCACCACGGTGACGCCGTCGTGCCGGACCACCAGGCCGGGCTGGCCGTTGACCGTACGCTCCAGGAACGTCAGGCCGGGCACCCCGGCGGTGATGCCGGCGAAGGCGCGCGCGATCCGCCCGGCGCCCTCGACCGGGAGCAGCAGGGCGCTGGCGACGCCGCCGCCGTCGGCGACGACCGTGGCGCCGGGGTCCAGGAGGCAGATGAGGGCGTCGACGTCGCCGGCCGCCCACGCCCTCCTGAAGGCGCCGACGACGCCGGTCCGGTCGGCCACCGGGGTGACGGGGGCCTGGGAGGCGCGGACGCGGCGGCGGGCCGAGGAGGCCAGCTGACGGCACGCCGCCGGGGTACGGCCGACGATCTCGGCCACCTCGGCGAAGGAGTAGCGGAAGACGTCGTGCAGGACGAACGCGACCCGCTCGGCCGGGGTCATCGCCTCCAGCACGACCAGGAAGGCCATGGTGACCGACTCGTCGAGGGTGACCTGGTCCGCCGGGTCGGTGGCGATCTCGCCCGGCCGCCCGCCGGGCCATTCGCCGCGGTCGGGCAGCGGCTCGGGGATCCATTGCCCCACGTACCGCTCCCGCCGGGCCCGCGCCGAGCCGAGCACGTCCAGGCAGACGCGGCCGGCGACCCTCATCAGCCAGGCCCCCGGGGACTCGACGGCGTCCCGCCGTTCGAGGGGCATCGCGTACCAGCGGGCGTAGGTCTCCTGCACGGCGTCCTCGGCCTCGGCCAGGGAGCCGAGGAGCCGGTAGGCGAGGTTGATCAGCTGACGCCGCTCGCTCATGATCGCGTTCAGGCCCGGATCGGGCCGGCCGTCTCCCGGCCCGGACGGGATGGTCATGGTGCCCCCGGCTCTCCTCGGTGCGTCGGCGTCTCACGGGACCGACGAGACGGCCCCGCGGAATGTGAGGCCGGATTGTTCGGAAAGCCCGCCGGGCCCCGCGGCCTGCGGGACCCGGCGGTCAGCCCTGCAGATAGCGCAGGACGGCCAGCACCCGGCGGTGGTCGCCGTCGGACGGGGACAGGCCGAGCTTGGTGAAGATCTGCGCCACGTGCTTCTCCACCGAGCCGTACGACAGGAACAGCGCCGTGGCGATGGCGTTGTTGGAACGCCCCTCGGCCATGAGGGAGAGCACCTCGCGTTCCCGGGGGGTGAGCGCGGCCAGCGCCTCGGCGCGATGACCGGCGCCCATGATCTGGGTGACCACCTCGGGGTCGAGGACGGTCTGCCCGGCCGCGATCCGGTCGAGGGCGGACAGGAAGTCCCCGACGTCGGCGACCCGCTCCTTCAGCAGGTAACCCACCCCGTGAGCGCCGTCGGCGAGCAGCCGCGCGGCGTAGCGCGTCTCGATGTACTGGGAGAACACCAGCACGCCCAGACCCGGGTGGGCGCGGCGGACCCGGAGCGCGGCCCGCAGTCCCTCGTCGGTGTGGGAGGGCGGCATGCGCACGTCCACCACGGCGACGTCGGGCCGGTGCTCGGCCACGGCCGCCTCCAGCGCCTCACCGTCGCCCACGGCGGCCGCGACCTCGTGACCCCGGGAGGTGAGCAGCATGCACAGCCCGTCCCTGAGCACCGCCGCGTCCTCGGCTATCACGATGCGCATGGGCGTCTTTTCCGTTCAGATGTGGAGGGGAAGCTCGACGGTGACCACCGTAGGCCCTCCCGGCGGGCTGTGGACGTCGATCGTCCCGTCCACCGGCGCCACCCGGCCGGCCAGGCCCCGCAGCCCGGACCCGGTGTCCGCCGCCGCGCCGCCGTCGCCGCCGTCGCGGACGAGCAGGGTCAGCAGGCCGTCCGATGCCCGCACGCCGAGTACGGCATGCCGGGCTCCGCTGTGCCTGGCCACGTTGGCGAGCAGTTCCGCGGCGCAGAAGTAGGCGACGGCCTCGATCGCCGGGTCGGGCCGTTCCGGCAGGTCGGCGTCGAACCGGACGGGGACCGGGCTGCGCGCGGCGAGCGTGGCCAGGGCGGTCTCCAGCCCCTCGCCGAGCGCGGACGGGTGGATGCCGCGGATCAGGTCGCGTAGCTCGGCCAGGGTCTCCTTGGCGTCGCGGTGCGCGTCCCCGACCAGGGCGCGGGCGCGGGCCGGACGCTCCGGCCGGTCGGCGCGCTCCAGCTCCTCCAGGGCCATGCCCAGCCTCATGGCCAGCGTGACCAGCCGCGCGGCCGTGCCGTCGTGCAGGTCGCGTTCGATCCGGCGCAGCTCGGCGGCCGCGCCGTCCACCGCCATCGCCCGCGCCCGCTCCAGCCTCCGGGTCCTGGCCTCGCCCGGAGCCGGTCCCAGCAGCGTCCGGGCGAGCAGCCGCTCGGGGGCCAGCGCGAGATGGACGCCCCACGGAGCCGACAGCAGCAGCGCCGCCCCGGCGGCACTCGCCGTCACCGCACCCGGCGGGCCGTCCGGAAGGACCGGCAGGGCGCCGGAGTGCCACAGGGGGTGGCAGAGCAGGGCCAGGCCGCCTCCCCACAGCCCGGCGGCCACGGCGAGGGCCAACAGGGCCGACGGCAGCCGGACCAGGCCGTGGATGACGGCGCGCCATCCCGTCAGGTCGCCGAGCGCTGCCACGAGCCGGTCCGCCAGGCCCGGACCGGACCGGAACGGGGCCGGATCGGCCACCCGCACCCCGGCCAGCGCGCGGGCCAGCCATCTGTTGGCCGTGCCGAGACGCCTGGCCGCCGGGACGCCCAGCGCCAGCAGCGGCACGCCGACGACGCCGGCCGCCGAGGCGACGCCCAACGCCACCACCACGGCGTAGACCAGGCCGATCACGGCCATCAGCGGCGCCACCAGCGCGTAGGCGAGCTCACGCCACGCCCGCGCCCACACCGGAGCCGCGACCATCGCGCGCCGCATGTCCGGGAGCCCATCTCCTGCCCGGCTCCCCATGCCCCTCGTCACCGTTCCTCCTCACCGCGCGGCGCCGCCGGCGGCCTCTTCGCGGTGGCGACGCCGTACAGCCTGGCGGACGTGCGGGCGCGGGCCCAGCCGGACGGCACCCGGGGGACATCCCGAACCCGGTACGGAGGACATCCCCGTGGCGGGCGCCCGCCCGGCCCGGCCACGGTGGAGTCATGACGACGACGAAGCGGCGACATTCCTTCGGCAAAACCGGATGGCTGGTCATCGGCATGGCCGCGGCGGCGCTGGCCGGGATGACCCCGGCGGCGTCGGCCGCCCGGGACGACGGGCCGACGTGGGGCGACTGCGCCGGGAAGGACGCGCCCCAGGACATGCGGTGCGCCGCGATCGAGGTGCCGGTGGACTGGTCCCGGACGGACGGGGCGAAGATCACGCTGAAGCTGGCCCGGCTGGCGGCCACCGAGCCCGCGCAGCGGATCGGCAGCGTGCTGGGCATCCCCGGCGGGCCCGGCAACAGCGGGATCGACGACCTGAAGCGCGCCGCCGCCGACCTCACCGACCTGCGGCGCAGGTTCGACATCGTCGCCTACGCCCCCAGGGTCACCGTGTGGCTCGGTCAGATGCCGCCGGTCTGCGGGCGCCCTGGGACGACGCTGCGCGAGCCCCGCGACCGCAAGGACTACACCGCGCTGACCACGGCGATGACCAAGGCGTTCAAGGCGTGCCGGGACGCGGACCGCACCGGGCTGTTCGAGCACCTGGACTCCCTGTCGGTGGCCAGGGACATGGAGGCGATCCGGAAGGCCCTGGGGGAGGAGCGGCTGAGTTTCATGGCCAATTCCTACGGCGGGGTCCCCGCCGCCGCCTACGCCCGGCTGTTCCCGCGGCGCATCCGGGCCATGTATCTCGACGGCACGATCAACCATATGAACGGCTGGACCGACCAGGCACTGCGGACATATCCCGTCGTAGAGAAGAAGTTCGCCGAGTTCACCCGCTGGTGCGCGGAGACCCCCGCCTGCGCGCTGCACGGGCAGGACGCCGGGAAGGTCTGGCGCCGGCTGGTCCGCGACGCCGACCGCAGGCCCATCCAGGTCACCTCCGCACAGTTCGGGAAGGGCGAGCTGACCGGCTGGCACCTGAAGATCTTCGGCTTCAGCGCAGACCCCGGGCCGGGGAACTCCCGCTGGCTGGCCTTCGCCGAAGCGGTGGACAAGGCCCGGCGCGGGGACGGGTCCGGCTTCGCCGACGTCGCCCTGGGCAACGCGCAGGTCTGGGCCATGCCCGGGGTGCCGGCGATGAGTTGCGGGGACGGCCGGGGATACGCCGGGTACACCGAGCTCCAGGCGCACCTCCGGAAGGTGCGGAAGGCCTCGCCGAACTTCGGGGCGGCCGGGTTCGACGAGCTGGCCTGCGCCGGGTGGCCGTTGCCGGTGGCCAACCCGTCCCGCCCGCTGCCGGTCCGCGGCCTGCCGCCGTTCCTGGGAGCGGGCAGCACGTGGGGCGACTACGCGTGGACCGAGAGCTTCACCCGGCTGGTGCCGGGGTCGGTCACCGTCGCCTACGACGGGCCCGGTCACGCCCTCTACCTGTCGGGGAAGAAGTGCCCGATCCGGCACGCCACCCGGTACCTGACCGACCTCACGCTGCCCGCGCCGGGCACGGTCTGCCCCGCGGAGTGACTCGTCCGGTGTCCGCCGGGCCACGGTGGGGGAGCGGGGCGCGGACCGGCACACCCGGCTTTTAATGAAATTTCCGAATATTTCGTCTCTCATCTAATATTTCCTTATTCGGGAAATTTTAGATGAGAGGGGGATGGAAAAAATCGAAGAAACGCCGAACCTCGGGAGCCGGAAGGCCATCTAAAAGGCCGTAGAGCGGAAGGGCGAGGCCCTTCCCCGGATTTACCGGAAAGGACGGCGAATGACTCACCGAAGGATTCGCAACGGCGCACTGGCCCTGTCCGCGGCGGCACTGCTGACCGTCGCCGCCGCAGGTCAGGCCGGCGCCGGCACCGCCGCGTCCACGTCCGTCGCGTCCGCGCGCGCCGCGAACTGCGTGCACGTCAGCCACTCGTCCGGCTACGTCACCCAGACCGTGAAGGTCACCAACGACTGCGCCTCCACCATCTCCTTCTCCGTCCGGCGGGTCGGGCCGGACAGTCCCTGCTTCATCGTCGGCCCGAACCGCTGGCGGTCGTACAAGTGGGGCAACGGGCTGAACTACCAGGGCATCAGGTGGAACTGCTCCTGAGCTCCGCTTGGCGGGCGTCCGCCGCCGCGGGCGCCCGCCACGCCGGAACGAGGCGGGCGCGAGAGGAGAGCCGTACGCGGGCCGGCCGGAGACCGGATGCGTCCTCGCCGGATCCGGGTCAGGTCCGGGCGGGCCCCGTCCCCCGGCGACGGTGTTCGGCGAGCATCCGGCCTCCGAGGTCGACATAGCCGGCGAAAAGGCCGATCACATCATGAAGCCGTTCCTGCGCCGGACCGCTCCGCACCAGTGACTCACCCTCCCGCAAGGCGGCGATCAGAGTCCTGGCCCGCGCCTGGCTGGCCTCAAGCAGCGACTCGATCCCTCCCGTGGCCTCGACCAGGAGCCGCCGGCTGCCAGGCTGCGGGATCACCCTGGCCAGCCCCCAGGAATCCAGCTGCCGTACCGCGGTGCTCACCGCCCCCTTGCTCAGTTCCAGCTCGGCGGCGATCATGTCGAGAGAGATCGGCTCCTCGCTGAGGAGCAGCAGGCCGTAGGCGCGCCCGGTCGCGTGCGGCAGGTTCCAGGAGGCCAGCAGGTCACCCACCGAGGTGATGAACGCCCGGCGCCCGTCCGCGCTCATCGCCGTGCTCCCTTCTCCGCCGGGACCGTACGCAGGAACGCGCCGATCGCCGCGTTGACCGCGTGGGGGTCGTCCTGGCCGGCGATGTGACCCGCGCCGGGGATGACGATCTCCTCGATCCCTTCGGCCTCGGCCCACCGGGGCATGGCCGAGGCGATGTTGCCGGTGCGGTCCCGCTCGCCACGGATCAGGCACAGGGGAACCGGCGTGCGATAGCCGGGGTCCGGGATGAGAAACCCGACGGTCGCCCGCCACACCTGGACGAACTCCTTCTTCGACAACTGGCCGAAGGCCCGCCGGGCATCCGCTCGCGCGGCCGGGGTGACCGCGGAGGCATCGGCCATCACCCGCGGGAAGGCCCTGGCCGGGATCATCGACAACATCGGCGCGGCCGACCGCAGCAGCAGGCGTTCGTTCCAGGACAGCGGCGCCGTGTTCGGCGTCGCGCCGATGACGACCAGGGCGCGGGCGAGATCGGGATGCCGCCGGACGACGGCCTGGCTGAGGTTGCCGCCGAGGGAGTGCCCCACGAGCACCGGCCGGTCCACCCTCAGGTGCCCGATCAGCGCGCACAGGTCCGCGATCGCCTCCTCGGCGGTGAACCGCACTTCGGAGGGGCGGGAGAGGCCGTGACCCCGCAGGTCCCAGGTGACGACGCGATGCCCCCGCTCCCGCAGGTACTCCCGCTGGGCGTCGAACATCACGTGGTCGGCTCCGGCCCCGTGGGTGAGCACCACCGGCACGCCGTCACCGCCGCTGTCGGCGTAACGCAGGTCGCAGCCGCGGAGGGGGAGGACGGACGTCATATTCACCATGGTCTAAATATAGTGAATATGGACCTCGTCCTTCGCCGCTCGCGCGAGTCGCGCGGGATCGGTCCCGTCCACCGGGATGCGCCTCATGCCCGTCCGGCTGAGCGGCCGTGGCGGCGCGCTCCTGGCGGAGCCCGCGCTCGAGCCCCTCGCCGCCCGCTGTGCCGGCGAGGCGTCACGAGGCGTTATGAGGTCTTATGAGACTCCACCGGATATCGGCCGCACCGCCGGGACGCCGCGCCCGCTGTCACCCGGCGGTCCCGCGGCGGGCTCGATCTCCGGCGGGGTGGCGGCGCCGCCGGAGACCTCGCGCAGCCGGGTGAGGGTGCGGTCGAGCTGGCTCGCCAGGTGGGGGATGGTCGCCGGCGGCAGGTACGCCTCCGCGCCGGCGTCCAGCATGCGCCGTACCGGGCCGTGGTAGTTGACCCCGAGTTCGTCGTCCTCGATCTCGGTGATGACGACGCGAGCCTTCGGATACATCGACCTGAGGCATGCGATCAGCTGGGGGCTGGACGGCGGCGCCAGCAGCACGTCGGTCGTCTTGGGGGCGGCGTGCATGTCGAGCACGACGTAGTCGGGGCCGAGCCGGTCGGACAGTGCCATCCGGGCCGACGCCGACAGCTTCATCGCCGTGGCGACGACCGTCACGCCGTCGTAGTCGGCCGCGGGCTCTTCACCCGCGTCCTCGACGGCCTCCTCCGCGGCGGGATCGACGACGGCGCCGTCGAGCACGCGCAGGGTGCTGGAGATCACCGCGATCGTCTCGCCGTCCCGTGTGACGGCCAGTTCCTCCCCGGGTTCGAGGGCGTCGACGAGCGCCAGGACGTCCTCGGGAAGGCGGGTGACGTCGATCGACCGGGCGGCCCGCGCGGCGCGCCTGCCCGCCATCAGGGCGGTGATGGACGGAAGCGTGGCCATGGCCCGGGATTCTTCCACATCGACCGGACGCTCTCCCGGATCCCGGACGGAAGGCGCGCCGCGCGCCCTCGCCGCAGCGGACCTAAGCGCGGAGGCCGCGCAGGACCCTTTCCACCGTGCGGGCGCAGAGCGCTCTGAAGTCCTTCTCGTCCATGCCGACGCGTCCGCCGAGATACAGCTGGACGAGGCCCTGGACGGACGAGGTCAGGGCCAGGGCGGTCTCCAGCGGGTCGTCGGGACGCAGCAGGCCCAGGCGCATACCCTCCTCGGCCAGTTCGACGACGCGGGCGAACGCCGGTGACCCGTTCCGCCGGAAGTCGTCGGGGAAGCGCCTGACCCTGTCGCGCCGATCGGTCATCAGGAACGTGTACAGATGTGGGCGGCCGAGGGCGAAGTCCAGGAAGTCCTCCAGCAGGCACCTCACGCGGGTCTCCCAGTCGCCGTCCGGGACCCTCGTTCCCCAGCCTTCGCCCAGTTCGTCGAAGGTACGGTCCGCCACCACGGCGAGGAGGGCCTCGCGGCTGGGGTAGTGCTTGTAGATCGCCATGGCGGTGACACCGACCATCTCCGCCACTCTGCGCATGGTGACCGCGTCGGCTCCTTCGCCGGCGAGGATCGTCCGCGCGGCCTCGGCGACCCGCTCCCTTGTCGCGTTCACGGTGTACAACATAAACGACGTGCGCCTTCGGAAGGTTCTCGAAGAGGCCGTCGCGGAGGATGTCGAGAACGGCTCGGCGGCTCCGTCCCAGGAGTGCACGCGGCCACCGTGGCCGTACCGGACCGGGGAGACCCGCATGACCATTCAGCGGATGGACAACGTCCTCATCGTCGTCGAAGACCTCGACGCCGTCATCGCGTTCTTCGTCGAACTCGGCATGGAACTGGAGGGCAGGGGGCCGATCGAGGGACGCTGGGTGGAGCGCGTCATCGGGATCGACGACGTCCGGCAGGACGTCGCGATGCTGCGGACCCCGGACGGCCACGGCCGGATCGAGCTGGCGATGTTCCACGCGCCGAAGGCGATCCGTCCCGAGCCGAAGGACGCGCCGGCGAACACGCTGGGAATTCGCCGCGTCATGTTCGCCGTCGACGACATCGAGGACGCCGTCGCCCGCCTGCGCGCCCACGGCGCCGAACTCGTCGGCGAGGTGATGCGGTACGAGGACGTCTACCTGCTCTGCTACGTCCGCGGCCCCGAGGGAATCGTCGTCGGACTGGCCGAGCAAATCGGCTGAAGGGGACCGCACGCCCGGACGGGGGACCTTCCGGGCCCCGGGCACGGGGTCGGGCGCCGTGCCCGGAGTGTCCTCCCGAGGAGGGGCCTCCGGTCGGGCCGGGCTCATCCCTCCGGGGCCGGCGGGGGATCGCGTCTTCGGGCGAGGGCGGCCAGCAGGGCTCGCCGTTGCCGTTCGGTGAGGTCGGCGACCCACTGCCGGCCGTCGAGTCCGGTACTCATCAGCAGGGTGTGGACGGTGACCGGGGTGGCGCCGGGCAGGGCGAGCAGGATCCGGCGGATCGGGGTACGGCGGGTGATCTCATCGTCGCGCCGGAAGACCTCGGCCAGGCCGATCCGCCCGGCGGTGAGCTCCTCGCGGAGCTGCGCCCTGCTGAGCGGGACGGCCGGCGCCGGGCCGCGCGGCGGCGGAGCCTGTGCGGGCGCGGGCAGGGTGGCGTCCGGCCCGGGGCGGGGGAGGCCGGCCGGGGGAGCAGCCGTCGGGGCGGGGTGGGACGCCTTGGCGGGGCCGTCGCCGCCGCCCAGGACGTTCGCGGTGACCAGCAGGACGCCCGCGCAGGCCGCCGCGGCGCCCGCGACGGCGATCTGCCGCCGGGACAGCCGGCCGCTCCGCTGCTTTCCGGCGGCGAGCTTCATCCCGACGATCGCGGTCCGGCACAGCACGCCCATGACCATGCTGAGCAGGATCGGCACCAGGGCGGCGGGCAACGGGCTGATGGTGGCGACCACGACTCCCGCGGCGGGGCTGAGGCAAGAGACGATCAGCCAGGGGGTCAGGCGCTGTTTGGCGATGTCCAGCAGCGCGGCCAGGGCGAGGCCCTCGCTGGCCGAGTGCACGACGAGCGCGATGATGACGACGACGGACGCGGTCAGTGCCAGGGCGGCGCCTTCGATGGCGCGGTGCAGGGTGAGCGCGGCGGCGGTGCCCATGCCGCCGAACACCGCCGCGTCCATCCCCTGCTTGATGCGGCGGTGCAGTCCGGGACCGTGCAGCGCGGTGCGGGCCGCGGCGTCCTCGGGGCAGGCGCAGCCGCGGCGGGTGAAGTAGGTGATGACCAGGAACCCGAACAGGGCGGCCAGCGCCAGGCCCCACAGCGGGACGCCGGTTTCCGCCGCTTCGCCCCAGGCGTCGGGCAGCAGGTCGACGAGCGCGGTGACCAGCATCATCGCCGAGGCGACGGCCAGCCACAGCGTCATCCGTTCCGAGTCGCGCCGGGCGAGGTAGGCGCCGACGAGGGTGGAGACGCAGACCAGGAGCACCGCGCCCCAGGCCGCCTGGCGGGGAGGTTGTGCCTGCAGGGCCGGCCCCATTGCCCAGACCAAGGCCGATGGTGGCATCGGTGAGCACCTCCTGATGATCTGAAGGGGTGGGTGAACACGGTGGAAGGAGAGCGGGAGGCGGGGGGACCGCGTGGCCGGAGGATCTGCCGTCCGCCCGCGGGAAGAGGGCGGAACAGCCGGTGGTCGTCAGTCGGTGGGCCGTTCGGGGGCGGCGTGCCGGGCGGACGGCGGGGCCTGTCCGGGCCGGGTGAGGTCCCGCAGTTCGTCGAGCAGGGTGTGCAGCCTGCTGATCTGGCCGTCGATCGCGTCCCTGAGGCCGCTGCCGGACGCGGCGACGGCGGTGTGCAGGCGCTGGATCCGCTCGTCCAGTGCCTCCGGGGAGACGGAGGGGCTCCGGGGGTGCCGGGCGGAGGCGTTGCGCCAGGCGGCGCGTTCCAGCTGCTCGGCCGTACGGCGGGCCTGTTCCAGGATCGCCCGGGCCTCCTGGTGGGCCAGGGCGAGGGTGCGGTCGGCCGCCCGCCGGGCGATGCCGGAGACGCGCTCGTCCTCACCGCCGCCCGCCCGTCCGCCGTCCCCGTCCGCCGCGCGGGCCCGCAGGTCCGCGTTGTCGCACAGCACCCTGATCAGGGTGGTCTCGACCTGCCCGAGGAACTGGTCGACCTCGGCCAGGTCGTAGCCCTCGCGCAGCCGGACGACGGTGAACACCTGGTTGCGCACCGCGGCGGGGGTCAGCAGTCCCGCGGCCGCGGGCGGGTCGGGGAGCGCCGGCGCGGCCGGCGGGCCGTCCTGTCCGGCGTGCTCGCCCTGTCCGGCGTGCTCGTCCTGCCCGGCGGATCCGTGTCCGTGTCCGTGTTCTTCGCCCATGGGCGTCTTCACCGTTCTTTCGCCGTTTCGGGGTTCTGAGATTCCGAGGTGAGCGGGAAGGAGCAGAAGGGGGCGGGCGCAGGTTTCACCGGCCGCGAGTTCGCAGGTTTCCGCCGGAGGTTCGTCATCGGGTTCTCCTCGCAGAGAGGCGGTGAGAGCCCGATGACGAGCGGCGCCGGTGGTCAGTCGTCGTGATGGCAGGGGCAGGCGTCGCCGCCGTGACCGTCGTCTTCGTGGTCGTCACCGTCGTGGGGGTGGGAGCGCTGGCCGTCCCACTGCGGATGAGCGGCGTGCTGGTCTGCTGGAACGTCACAGCCGGTGCCGGCGCACTGCGGGCCCTGAGCCGGGGTGCCAGGTTCGTCTGTCATGGAAACGCCTCCGGTGTGTCCTGTTCACTGAGGTCGCAATCGGGTCGATGGAGTCGCCATGGAAGACCGCGGCGTGGAACACGATTCCGGGCGCGATACGGCCTTTGCCGCCAGGAGCGACTCGGCGTCCGCGGCGGGGCCGATGGTGCCTGTCCCGCCGCGGAGGCGCGGGTTTTCGCCTACGGCACGGGATCGGCCGTGCACGAGAGGCGGTGCCGGCCGTACCGGGCGGATGCCGTCGGCCGGATCACCTCCCGTCTACCCGGCGCAGGTAGTAGCCGTAGGACCAGCCGGACCTGCCGGTGGGGGCCTTGACGGAGATCCAGCCGCGGCGGGAGGTGCAGGAGCCGTAGACGCGGCCGTCGGCCACCCGCAGCCGTCCGATGGGCCGGTAGCGCAGCCCCGGTCCGGAGCGGATGCGCAGGAAGCTGCCGCGCCGTACATGGACGACCCGGTAGGCGCAGGTGCGTGCCGCGGAGGTGGCCCAGGCGGCAGGGACGTTGACGCCGGTTGGGCGGGGGACGGCGACGGGGGTGCTGACGCCGCTGGGCCGGGGAGTGCTGGAGTCGGCCTGCGCGGGTGCGACGCCGATCGCGAGCAGGCCGGCCGCGGCGCATGCGGCCAGTGCGGGGAGGATCCGCTGGATGTTTCGCATGGGACTTTTCCTTCCTGTGAGCATCGCCGTAACCGGTTGAGCGCCGGGGGCCGGACGGGTCTAATGGGGGTCGACCTGCGATGTTCACTCTTCGTGGTTACCCGACTACTGAAGCATCACACAATTGAGCAACCATGCAAGTAAAGTTTTGCTCCCCTCGGCGCGGAGCCGGCGGCCCACCGGGCAGGGTCACCGCCGGACGTGTTGACGTACGGCGACGGAGTCTCCACACTTGCACAAGTGAACAGTCATTCAGTTGTTTCCTTGCGACCCGACCGCGACTGCTCGGTCACGGTGGTCGACGCCGAACGGGTGGCCGGCGTCCGGGACGCGCTGCCCGCGGACGAGTCCATCGAGGAACTGGCCCAGATCTTCGGGCTGCTGGCCGACCCCCGGCGGCTGCGGCTGATCGCCGCCCTGCTCGAAGGCGGCGAGATGTGCGTGTGCGACCTGACCGCGCTCACCGGGCACAGCATGTCGGCCGCCTCGCACGCGTTGCGGCTGCTGCGCGCCAAACGGGTGGTGAAGGTGCGCCGCAGCGGCCGGATGGCCTACTACCGGCTCGCCGACTCCCACGTGCGGATGCTGCTGGACGTGGCCCTCGCCCACATCAGGCACGAGCGGGGAGAGCGCGATGACTGACCTGCACACCCCCGGCGTGCACGACGCCGGCGAGCCCGGCCCCTCCGCTCCCCGCGGTCGCGGACATGGACACGGTCACGGCCACGGGCACGCCGTCAGCGCCCAGGCCGACCGCCGCTACCTGACCGGCGCGCTCGCCCTGATCGTCGTCTTCATGGCGGCCGAGGTGGTCGTCGGCGTCATCGCCCGTTCCCTCGCGCTGATCTCCGACGCCGGGCACATGCTGACCGACGCCTTCGCCATCGTCTTCGCCCTGGTGGCGATGCGGATCGCCGCCCGCCCGCCGCAGGGCGGCTTCACCTACGGCCTCAAACGCGCCGAGATCGTCTCCGCCCAGCTCAACGGCATCACCCTGCTGCTGCTGGCCGCCTACTTCGTCTACGAGGGCGTCCATCGCCTCATCGACCCGCCGCAGGTCGCCGGCGGCTACATGCTGGCCACCGGACTGGCCGGCATCGCCGTCAACCTCGCCGCGGCCTGGCTGCTGCGCAGGGCCGACCGCTCCAGCCTCAACGTCGAAGGCGCCTTCCAGCACATCCTCAACGACCTGTACGCCTTCATCGCCACCACCGCCGCCGGGGCGGTCATCATGGCCACGGGCTGGGCGCGGGCCGACGCCGTCGCCGCGCTGGTCGTGGCCGCCCTGATGCTCAAGGCCGGCTGGGGTCTGGTGCGCGACGCCGGCCGCGTCTTCATGGAGGCCGCCCCCGTCGGCGTCAGCCCCGCCGAGATCGGCCGGAGGACCGCCGCCCTGCCCCACGTCGTCGAGGTCCACGACCTGCACGTGTGGGAGGTCACCTCCGGCTATCCGGCGATGTCGGCCCACATCCTGGTCGTCCCGGGGGCCGACTGCCACGCCGTACGGCAGGCCGTCGAGCGTCTCCTGCACGACGACTACGGCATCGGGCACACCACCCTGCAGGTCGACCACGCCACCTCCGAGCCGCACGCCGACGACCCCGGCGCGTTCCACTGCGCGGATCCGCACGGACCCTCCCACCGCTCCGACGGCCCGCCGTCTCCCGAGACTCCGCCGAGCGCACCGGGCGGGGTCCCCGCCTCCGGATGAGCGGAACCCGGCGCGGCGTTCCTCCCCGGCGTACGTCTACAGGGCACGCCCGGCCCGCCGAGGTCACCGAGGTAGGACGTCCTCCCGGGTCGCGGCCTCGGAGACGACCGGATGCGAGGGCCACGGCCGCGCGTCCGCCGCGCGACTCCGACGCCGTACTCGGCGAGATCGCCGCACGCACGGCAATGCGTCAGGATATCCTGACGTTCATGACATTCAAGAGCCCGGACATCCCCGGCCACGAGGGCTTCGCCGCCCCGGTGCTCCCCAATGGGGATCTGGCCTCATCCGCCGGCGCCTTCACCAGGACCTTCGTCGGCTACCAGGCCGGATGTTCCTGCGGATGGACAGACCAGCGCCGGTTCCCGCCCACGGAGGAGGGGACCAAGGAGACGGAGTACCGCTGGTGGAGCAGGCACGCCGCTCCGCTGCTCGCCGCCGCGCCCCCCGGCGAGCTGGTGACCACGTCGAATCTCCTGTGCGAGCGGATCGTCAAGCTCGCCGCCGAACGTCCTCTCGCCGCCCTCACACTACTGTCCCAGGTGGAGAGCTGGCACCGCACCCTGCTCGACCAGGTCGTCGCCGGCGCCCGGGAGACCGGCGCCTCCTGGGCTCAGGTGGGGGAGGCGATGGGAATCTCCAAGCAGAGCGCCCACGAACGGTTCAGGGCACACGTCAGCACGTGACGCGACCCGTCGGGCGCCTTCCCTGTGCCGGCCGGGGCGGCGTGGCCGGCACCGAGGCGTCGCGCGCTCTCAAACCCTGAGCGGGCGCAACGCCGTGCTCCAGGAGACGACCTGGTCGAGCAGCCCGTCCAGCGCGTCCTCCTGGTGCGCGGCGGGCTTGAAGACGGTGAAGTCCTCGAAGTCGCTGCGCAGCAGCAGCTCCACGGCCATCTGGACGTCGGCCACCTTGACCTGGCCGAGCACCTGCCGGAGGTGCTCGGCCGCCCGCACGCCGCCACTGACGCCGTAGCCGACCACGCCCGCGGCCTTGTCGTGCCACTCGGCGAACAGGAAGTCGATGGCGGTTTTGAGCACGCCGGTGGTCGAATGGTTGTACTCGGGGGTGACGAAGACGAAGCCGTCGAAGCCCGCGACGGTGTCGGACCACGCCTTGGTGTGCGGGTGCTCATAGACCCCGCCGGCCGCGGGGAGCGGCTCGTCGAGGTGGGGAAGGTCGTAGTCCTTCAGGTCGACCAGCTCGTAGTGCGCGTCGCCGCGCCTGACCGCGCGGTCGTGGACCCAGCGGGCGACGGCCTCGCCGTTGCGTCCCGGCCGCGTGCTGCCGATGATGATGCCGATCCTGATCACTTCTCCACCTTCAGTACGATTTTTCCGCGGATGTCGCCGCGCTCCGCGGCTCGGTGCAGGTCCGCCAGGGACTCCAGCGGACGGACGTCCGCCCTGACGTCCACCACGCCCTCATCGATCAGCGCCACCAGCTCGGAGAGCTGTCCCGGATCGTTGCGGGTCACGAACCGGACGGCGCGCGGATGCTCGATCGGCTCGGTCACCGAGACGAACTCCCCGGCCAGCTCCGTCACCGAGCCGGGCACGCCGGGCACCAGGTTGATCAGCACGTCGTTGCCGCCCGGCAGGGGATCGGCGGTGTAGTCGACGATCTCGTCGGCGCCCAGCGCCCGCACGGCGGCGGCGCTGCGCGCACTGGCGGTCGCCACCACGTGCGCGCCCGCGTGCTTGGCCAGCTGTACGGCGAACAGCCCGACGCCGCCGCCGGCCCCGTTGATCAGCACCCGGGTGCCGGGGTGGACGCGGGCGTGCTCGAAGACCGCCTGCCACGCGGTGAGCCCGGCCACCGGCACGGCGGCCGCGTCCGTCAGTGGGATCCGCTCCGGCGCCCTGGTCAGCACGCTCGCCCTCACGACCGCGTACCCGGCCGCCGCCCCCTCGATGAGCCCGATCACCCGGTCGCCGGGGGCGAGGCCGTCCGCCCCGGTGACCACGGTGCCCGCGACGTCCGCGCCGAGCGTGTACGGGAGCGTGACGCCGAGCACGTCGTGCAGCAGGCCCCTCCGCAGGCCCACCTCCGAGGGGTTGAACGACGTCGCGACGACCCTGATGAGCACCTCGCCCGGCCCTGGCCTCGGCACCGGCACCTCGTCCAGCGAGATCACCGAGGCGTCGCCGTACTCGTGGATGCGGGCGGCCCGCATGGTGCCGGGAAGGTCCGCGGCGTGTTCGCCCGCCCGCGTCTCGGACTCGCTCAAGGGTGCTCCGACGGCTTTTCGGCTCACCGGGGGACGACCGGTCGCACCGGCTGCCCCATCGACCGGGGATTCTGTCATGCCGTCAACCATAGGAGCCGTGACAGAGGCACCCAATGCGCTGCTGTCTGTGATTCATACGCGATCGTCTTGCTGATTAGACTCATGTCATGGACGTGCTGAGCGACGTGGTCGCCTCCATGCGCATGGGCGTGCCGCGCTCGGCACGCGTCGAGTGGGCGGCGCCGTGGGGGCAGCGGTTCCCGTCGGTGCCCGGTTCGGCGGGTTTCCAGGTGGTGCTGCGGGGTTCGTGCTGGGCGATCCCGCCGGAGGGCGAGCCGATTCCGGTCGCGCCGGGCGACGTGCTGTTCTTCCCCCACGGGCACGGCTACGCGCTGGCGGACTCGCCCGCCACCCCCGTCGCGGAGCCCGACTGCGACCCCCACGCTCCCGCCGGACTGTTCGCCTCGGCCTCCATGGAGGGTGCCGGGCCCGTCACCGTGACGCTCTGCGGCGGTTACCGGCTCGACCCGAACCGGGCGCATCCGCTGCTCACGGGGCTGCCCGAGATGATCCACCTGCCCGCCAGGCTGGGGCACGACACCGAGCTGCGCGCCGCCGTCGAGCTGCTCGGCAAGGAGATCGAAGCCCCGCGGCCGGGCGCGGACCTGGTGGTGCCGGCGCTGCTGGACACGCTGCTGCTGTACATCCTGCGCGCCTGGTTCGACGCCTCGGTGGAGCACTGCAGGGCCGACGGCTGGGCCGCCGCGCTGGCCGACCCGGCCGTCGGCGCCGCGCTCGACGGCATCCACCGCGACCCCGCCCACCCGTGGACGGTCGAGTCGCTCGGCCGCCGCGCCGGGCTGTCCCGCGCGGCGTTCTCCCAGAGGTTCACCCGGTTCGTCGGGCAGCCGCCGCTGACCTATCTGACCTGGTGGCGGCTGGGTACGGCCGCGCGCATGCTGCGCGACTCCGACGCCTCGCTGAGCGAGATCGCCGCCGTCGTCGGCTACGGCTCGGAGTTCGCCTTCGCGAACGCCTTCAAGCGCGAGTACGGCATGGCCCCCGGCAGGTACCGCCGCCTGGGCTGCCCCTCGCCCACGGGCTGAGCGGCACCCGGCGTCCTTCCGGTCCCGGGGCCCGCGGTGACGGCCGCCGAGGCGTCCGCCGTCAGAGGGCGTAGGGGCCGAAGCGGCCCCACGCGATGACCGCGGCCAGTGCGAGCAGCACCACGTTGACGGCGATGGCCGCCGGCTCCCCGCGGCGGGCGTGGGTGGCGGCGGCGGCGAGCATGGTGACGGCCAGGCCGGTGGCGGCCAGCGGGGTCAGGATCGGGGCGATGCCGGTGACGGCGGGCAGGATCAGGCCGAGGGCGCCGAGGAGTTCGGCCGCGCCGATCAGGCGGATCCGGGTGAGGGTGAAGTCCTCCACCCACGGCGCCATGGGGCGCAGTCCCTCCTTGGACCGGGTGGCGTGCATGATCCCGGCCAGGCCGAAGACGGCGGCCAGGAGGGCCTGCAGTACCCACAGGAACACGTTCACGTCGATTGCTCTCTTTCCTTCAGGTTCTTGGCCTGGTGGCGGGTTCGCGGGTCAGTAGCGGCCGAGGGTGCCGCGGCGCCGGGCGAGGTCTTCGAGCCGGTCGAACAGGACCACCCCGCCCACCGTGATGAGCAGCGGCTGGGCCAGCAGCCAGCCGAGACCCCATCCGGTGGGGAGGGCGGCCAGGGAGTGCCCGCCGAGCAGGATGTCGCGCATCGCCTCGATACCGGGCGCGATGGGGACGACGAGCCGGCTGAGGAAGGCGACCGGGTCGGGCATGGCTGCCAGGGGGACCAGGGTGCCGCCCGCGATGGCGTAGACGGCCACGGACAGCTGAGTGATGATCTCGATGCGTTTGAACACCAGGGTCAGGCCGCACAGGATGAGCGCGAGCCCGCAGGTGCCCAGCACGATGGCGGCCAGCGGCACGACCACCTGCGCGTCGAAGGGCGGTCGCCCGCCCTGGAGGATGATCGCGGTGGCGCCGGTGGCCAGGACGGCCAGCGCGGTGGGCACGGCCGCGATCACGGCGGCGACCTGGCGGCCGAGGACGCGCGCGGCCGAGGGCAGCGGGGTCAGATAGGTCTGTTCCAGCACGCCGGACTGGATGTCGCCCAGGTAGCTCCAGAACACCCGGTTGACCTGCTCGTGGATGAAGGTCAGAGCCACCATGCCGAGAAGCACCGGCGGCAGCAGATCCGCACGCAGCTGCCCGCGCCCCATGAACAGCACGATGAGCAGGTAGAACAGTGGAAACGTGATCATTTCCATCAGGGTTTCGCGCCACCCGGCGAGCAGGTTGAGCAGGCCCTTGCGGACCTCGGCGGCGAATCCGCGGACGAACGTCATGACGACTCCAGGGCTCGTCGGTGGTTGCGGGCGAACAGCAGGCCGGCGACGGCGACGAGGGCGAGGGTGTGGGCCAGCAGCCAGGGCAGTGCGCCGCCGGCCCAGACCTCGGCCAAGGTGCGGTCCTCGAACAGCGTCTGGGTGAGCGCCTCGACGCCCAGCGTGGTGGGCAGGAGCCTGGCCGTCGCGGCCAGCCAGTCCGGATACAGGTTCAGCGGCAGGAACGAGCCGTTGAGCAGCAGCACCAGCGAGGTGAACAGCGACTGCAGGGCACCGATCATCGGGGAGACCAGGGCGAGGGCCGCCAGCAGGAAGGTGAAGGCCAGCGCGTTGATCATCAGAAGTACGGCGGGCAGGAGCGCCGCCCAGCGCAGGGGGACGGCGATCCGGGCCAGGAGCATCGGGACGAGGGCGGCGACGGCGGCCACGGCCAGCCCGAACAACGAGGCGGTGATCAGCCGGCCGAGCATCGGCAGCCACGGGGGCGCCGGGCTCATCCGGGACTGGGCGAAGGTGCCCGCGCGTTTCTCCTCGATGAGGTCGGCCACCATCACCAGGCCGGCATACTGCAGGAACCAGTAACCGCCGATCGCGACCAGGGTCGGCGGCAGCAGGTCCTGGCGCAGTTCGCCCTGGCCCAGGACGAACTGCAGGCCGAGGTACATCACGGTGCTGATCAGCAGCGTGACGACGTGCCCGATCGGGTGGGCGAGCTGGACGCGCAGACCCTTGCCGATCTCCGCGCGCAGAACGTCAGCCGGCATGGGAGGGCTCGTTCACCAGGGCGAGGAACACGTCCTCCAGGCCGGGCTGGATCTGGGTCAGCGACTCCAGTACGGCTCCGTGCGCGCGCAGCCGCTCGACCACCTCGTACACCTCGCGCGGATCGCTCACCCGCACGCTGATGACGGTGACGCCGTCACGGGTCACGGTGTCGAGGCCGGGCGGGGCCGTGCCCTCGACGCGGATCTCGTACCGGTCGCGTTCGCGGAAGCGCGCCAGCAGCTCGCGGGTGGGCAGGTCGGCCACGAGCCGTCCCTGCCGCATGACGGCCACCCGGTCGCACAGCTCCTGGGCCACGTCGAGCTGGTGGGTGGTGAGCAGGACGGTGGTGCCGAGCTCGCGGGCCTGCTCGGCGATCCGGTTCTTGACGGTACGGGTGGCCTCGACGTCCAGGCCGAGCGTCGGCTCGTCCAGCAGCACGATCGGCGGGTCGGCGATCAAAGCCGCGGCGATCGCGACCTTCTGCTGCATGCCCCGGGAGAAGCCGCCGACCTTGTCGTGCCGGCGTTCCCACAGGCCCAGATCGGCCAGCAGGTCCTGTGCGCGCTCGGCGACCCGGGCCTTGCGCAGGCCCTTCAACCGGCCGAAGTACATCAGGTTCTGCCAGGCGGACAAGCTCCAGTAGACGTTGCGGGAGCCTTCCAGCACGGCGCCGAACTGCGCCATCGCGGACGAACGCTGCCGGGCCACGTCGAAGCCGCCCAGCCGGACCCGGCCGGAGGTGGGCGTCAGCAGGCCGGCCAGCATCTTGATGGTCGTGGTCTTGCCGGCGCCGTTGGGGCCCAGGAAGCCGAAGACCGATCCGGCCGGAACGCTCAGGGACACCTCGTCGACCGCCCGGACCCGCGCCGAGCCGTACACCTTGGTCAACGCGTCGACCTCGATCATGTCATTCCCCGGGGGAGGGAGGGTCGTCGTCACTGGTCCTCATCTCTAGAGTTGACTTCTAGCGAACGAATCTAGAGATAGACTCTAGCCATGAGCGGTGTCAAGCAACCCGGCAAGCGGGCGCAGAAGGCCCAGGAGACCCGGCGGCGCATCCTGTCGGCGGCTCTAGAGCTGTTCGTGCAGGACGGATACGGTGCGACGAACCTTCAGGACGTCGCCGACAAGGCCGGGGTCGCGGTGCAGACGATCTACTTCGTCTTCGGCAACAAACGCGTCCTGCTGAAAGAGCTGGTCGACGTGACGATCGCGGGCGATGACGAGCCGGTGGCCACCATGGACCGGCCCTGGTACGTCGACGCGCTGGCCGCCGGCACCGCCCACGACATGCTGTGCGCCTACGTCGCGGGCACGACCTCGATCTTGGAGCGGGCGGCGCCGATCGGCAGGGTCCTGGACGGAGCGTGCGCGAGCGATCCCGAGGTCGCCGCGCTGTGGCCCCGCGACGTCGATCCGCGGTACGTCGTTCACGAGAGGGCGGCCAGGGCGCTCGTCGGCAAGCCCGGCGCACGGGCGGAGGTGCCGGCGGAGGAGGCCGCCGACCTGCTCTACGGGCTGCTCAGCCCCGAGCTGTACCTGTTGTTCGTGCACACGCGCGGCTGGCCGCGCGAGCGCTGGGAGCGATGGGCTCTCCGGACCCTGCGCGCCCAGCTCTGCTCGGATCAGGGCCGCTGACGGCGCGGCCGGGGGCCGTGTCCCGGCCGCGCCCGGCCCGTGCGCGCCCGATCCGTGCGCGCCCGATCCGCGCGCGGCCGATCCGGGCGCGGCCGGGACGGACGGCGCGCGGGCGGGGGAGGCTCCGCGTCAGGCCCTGCGGCGGAGGACGCAGAACTCGTTGCCCTCCGGGTCGGCGAGGACGACCCACGGGACGTCGCCCTGTCCGACGTCGGCGGGCGTCGCGCCGAGGGCCCGCAGCCGGGCCACCTCCGCCGCCTGGTCGTCACCGGGGTACGGCAGCAGGTCGACATGGACGCGGTTCCACGCGGTCTTCCCGCCGGGCGTCACGCGGAGGAACTCCAGATACGGCCCGACGCCCCTGGAGGAGCGGAGCCTCGCGTGGTCGTCGGTGACCTCGTGCAGCGTCCAGTCCACCGCCCGGTCCCAGAACCTGGCCATGGCCCGCGGGTCCGCGCAGTCGACCACCACCGCGGCGATCGGGCCGGTGTCCCGGTAGATCTCCCGGGGCTCCAGCACGCAGAACACGTTGCCCTCCGGGTCGGCCAGAACCGTCCACGGGACGTCACCCTGGCCCACGTCCGCGGGCGTCGCGCCGAGTTCCTTCAGCCGCGCCACCAACTCGGCCTGATGGGCCGCGGAGGTGGTGGCGAGATCGAGGTGCACGCGGTACTTCACCGTCTCGGGGTCCGGGACGGCGACGAGGTCGATGTAGAAGGCGGCGGGATCCGGCCAGGTGAAGCCCAGGGGTTCGAGGTTGGTCACGCCGGGCCCCTCGCTGGAGACGCCCCAGCCGAGCGCCTCCGCCCAGAACCGGCCGAGCGCCGCGTCGTCCCGGGCCTTGAAGTTCACCTGGATGAGATTCAGTGCCATGCCGGCCACCTATTCCGGGGTACCACCGGAATACGGCAGAAACAGGCCACGGGTTGCGTTAGGAGCTGGCCAGCGGCGGTCGCGGCGTCGTCGTGCTGCGCGAATCTCGGCGTCGGCGATGTCGTCGTTCAAGAGCGTGTAGAGCTGGGTGGTCTCGGTAGAGGCCCTCCGCTCCCGAAGATGTCCCGAGCCCCAAAGTAGGTTGATCGCGCCTGTCAGCCGAGTCCGGTGAGTCGGCAGAGTGCGGTGAAGCCGTCGTCGTTGCCGGGCCAGTTCGGATGGTGTCCACGGATCTTGGCCTTGCACTCGGTACCTAAGTACAGGTTTACCGTCGAGGTATGACACAGCACGTTGGTCTTGACCTGGGGTGGGCCCCCTCTGCCTGCACGCTGCCCACCGCCGAGCAGCCGCTTCGCGTGGCCGAATTCGATGCCTTGTTCACCGAGACGGTGCAGGGCGTGACGCGGCCGGAGCACACCCGGCTGCGCCTGGAGCTCGTCTTCAGCCGGGACAACGCCGCCCGGGCGGCAGAGCTGGCCGCGCGGGAGAACGGCTGCTGCTCCTTCTTCACCTTCACCCTCACCATCGCCGACGGCACCCTGGCGCTGGAGGTGACGGTGCCGACCGAGCACGTCGACGTGCTGGACGCGCTGCAGGACCGCGCGGACGCCACGGCCGCGCGTTGAGCCGGGAGACGATGGCGATGGACCGAATCAGCCGCGAGGACCTGTTCGCACTCCTGCAGGACGGGGCCGTGCAACTGGTGGAGGCGCTGCCGGTCGAGGCCTTCGCCGCCGAGCACCTGCCCGGCGCGCGCAACGTGCCCGGCCAGGTGTCGGCCGAGCTGGCAGCACAGGTCGCCCCCGATCGGGCGGCCACGGTGGTGGTCTACTGCTCGGGCCGGTACTGCAACAGGTCCGAGATCGCCGCTGCGGCGTTCGCCCGGCTGGGTTACGCCGACGTGCGCGTGTACGTCGGCGGCAAGCAGGACTGGGCCGAGGCGGGGCTGGCGTTCGAGGGCCACCGCGCGGGCGCGACGACAGGCGCGGGTGCCGCAGCGGGGCGGCCGTGGTGAAGCAGGACATCGCGCTGGGTGAGTGCGGGCCGTACTTGCGCAGCGGCCAGGTCGCCGAGCGGGCCGGGGTCAACCTGCAGACGTTGCGCTATTACGAACGCCGCGGGCTGATCGCCGAACCGGCGCGCAGCCCCGGCGGGCACCGCGCCTATCCGCCCGAGACCGTCACCCTGCTGACGGTGATCAAAGCCGCTCAGCGGCTCGGCTTCACGCTGGAGGAGGTGGCCGAGCTGATCGACACCGGGCGGCGCGGGCACCCCACCCCGGACCTGCGAGCCCGCGCCCAGGCCAAGATCGCCGAGGTGGACGCGCGAATTGCCGACCTGGCCACCATCCGCGCCGCGCTCACCGCAGTGGTCAGCGCGGGCTGCGACAGCCTGACCCACTGCACCTGCCCCGACTGTCCGTTGCCGTTCGCTGACCTGGCCGCCGACCACGCCACTGACCGCATCCCCGAGGAGAACTGATCACGTGAGTGCCGAGCACGACCACCGCGCACCGACCGCTCTTCCCCTGATCACCTCCGGTAGCGGACCGGGCGAGCCCGCCACGACCGGCGGGCTGCCGCTACGCAGCAAGGCCGCCGCCGCCCTGGCGGTGCTGGCGTGCGCGGCCTGCTGCGCCCTTCCGCTGCTGATCGGGGCCGGGCTGCTCACCGGCGCCGGAGCCGCGCTGGCCGAACAGACCCTGCTGGCGATCGCCGGCGTGCTGCTCGCCGCCGCGGCGCTCATATGGTGGTTGTACCGGCGCGCCTCGCGCCGGCGCTCCGTAGCTGCGGGAAGCTGCGGCTGCGGCGGAGGGTGCGGATGCTGAGCACCCGCCCCATCGTGCCACCTGCAGCGACCCCGCCGGGCCCCTGTGGGTCGGGCGGCCTGCGGGATGCGCTGTTCTACCTGCCATGACGATCATCCGCTCACTGCTGTTGTTCGCCCTGGCCGCGCTCGCCGAGATCGGCGGCGCGTGGCTGGTCTGGCAGGGCGTGCGTGAGCAGCGCGGCCTGGCCTGGATCGGCGCCGGCGTCATCGCCCTGGGCCTGTACGGCTTCGTCGCCACCCTGCAGCCGGACGCCAACTTCGGCCGCATCCTGGCCGCCTACGGCGGCGTCTTCGTCGCCGGATCGCTGGCGTGGGACATGGTCGTCGACGGGTTCCGGCCCGATCGCTGGGACGTCATCGGCGCGCTGGTCTGCCTGGCAGGAGTCGCCGTGATCATGTACGCGCCGCGCGGCTGAACCGCGCCAGCCACAACTCCATCGAAAGGGTGTCGGGTTTAGGTGATTTCCCGACACCCCCGCAAGCGCAGCTCACGGCCGCCCGAAAACCGGACATCGGGGGATGGAATACCTCGTCGGGCGGGTGATTCCAAGCTGAAATTGACGACAGGATTTCCCGACAGGTAGGGGTACCACCGCAATACGGCAGAAACAGGCCACGGGTTGCGTTAGGAGCTGGTCAGCGGCGGTCGCGGCGTCGTCGTGCTGCGCGAATCTCGGCGTCGGCGATGTCGTCGTTCAAGAGCGTGTAGAGCTGGGTGGTCTCGGTAGAGGCGTGACCGAGACGTCGTCGGACGGCTTCGATGGAGACGCCAGCGTTGATGAGTTCGGTGGCGTGCGCGTGACGGAGTTGGTGGATGTCGATCTCGACCCCGGCCGCTTCGCAGTAGTTCTCCCACCGATGGTGGGCGGCGTCGTAGGACAGGGACCCGCCGGAGCCGTTGATGCTGGCGCGGAACGCGGGCCCGTACCGGTAGCTGGCGCGGGTCAGGTAGAGCTTGAGGAGGACGACGTAGCCGCGGTCGTCCAGGAGCACGGTGCGGACGGTTCCGCCTTTGCCGTGGATGCGGACGTGTTCGTCGTCTTGGCGCAGGTCGAAGTCGTCGATGTCCAGGCCGCACGCTTCGGCGGCACGGGATCCGCACACGTAGATCGTCTCGAACAGCACGCGGTCACGGAGACGGTCGAGCGGCAGGTCCTTGCGCGGCCGGCGGCTGCAGATCGAGTTGAGCACCTTGGCGACGTCGGCGGCCGCGGCGGGCCGGGGCAGGGTCTTGTGCACCTTGATGGTGTCGATCTTGTCCATGGGGTTGGTGTCGAGGCGGTCCTGGCGCACAGCCCACCGGCAAAAGGAGGAGACCGCGGCCCGCTTGCGTTTGCGGGTGGAGGCCGACAGGGCGCCGATGTCGGCGAGGAACGCCCGGATGGGTGCGGCGGAGATGTCAGAGACCTGGCCGTCGTGGTGGGCGGTGAACTGCAGGAGGTCTCCGCGGTAAGCGCGCAGGGTCTGCGGCGAGGCGTTGGCGTTCTTCAGGTCGGTGAGGAAGTCGTTCAAGTGGATGGCGAGGGGATGGTCGCGGCCGAGCTGTTCGACGATCACCGGATCCATGCCGCGCCTCATTCGCCGAGTTGCCAGATAACCGGGAATCGAGCGGTCCGCGCCAGGCGGACCGCTCCTAGCTCACGATAGGCGTGCGATCTTGTTCTTGCCGGATAACCAAAGTTATCCCGCAACCATCATGGCCTCTCACCCGAGTCGGTGCCACCAGCCGCAAAGTAACTCTGCGTAATGACAGCGCCGGTGTGCGGTTCACAGATGGCTGTCTTGCATGATTATTGTTGTTGCACATAGATCGCGATAAGGTCTGGCACGACAAGGAGATCACCATGGGTCAGTACACCCTTCCGGATATGCCCTACGACTACGCGGCCTTGGAGCCGGCGATCACCGGGGAGATCTTGGAGCTGCACCACGCCAAGCACCACGCCGCCTACGTCAAGGGCGCCAACGACACCCTGGAGAAGCTGGCCGAGGCACGCGACAAGAGCGAGTTCGGCGGCCTGGTCGGGCTGGAGAAGACCTTCGCCTTCAACCTGTCCGGGCACGTGCTGCACTCGATCTTCTGGCAGAACCTCTCCCCCGACGGCGGCGACCGTCCCGACGGCGAGTTGGGCGAGGCGATCGTCGAGCACTTCGGCTCGTTCGAGGCTTTCCAAAAGCAGCTCAGCACCGCCACCGCGACCGTGCAGGGCTCGGGCTGGGGCATCCTGGCGTGGGAGCCGCTGGGCCGCCGCCTGGTCGTCGAGCAGGTCTACGACCACCACGGCAACGTCGGCATGAACACCACCCCGCTGCTGGTCTTCGACGCCTGGGAGCACGCCTACTACCTGCAGTACCGCAACGTGCGCCCCGACTACGTGCAGAAGCTGTGGTCGCTGATCAACTGGAACGACGTCATCGCCCGCTTCGACGCGGCCAAGGGCGCCTGACCTCATGACCGCGGCGCCCGCCGTCCGTCCTTCCTTGATGAATGGTCCAACCGGACGGCCGGGCGTCGCCTCCTTCCACATCCAGATAGTCGGCCCGAAGGCCGCTCGCCGGTTTCTCGTGGCCGTGGCCGATGTGGGTGAGGAGGTCTTCACCCGGCCGCCCTGGTGCGAGCCGGCCGCCCACGCCCGCGGCGTCGCGGCGCGCCTGCTCGCCGACAGCCGCCGCCCCGGCTTCGTCCTGGCCCTGGCCGGCGAGGGGGAGGAGGTGTACGGCTTCGCCTACGGACACCGCTGCTCGACACTCACCAGGCTGGCCTCACGCCCGGCCGCCGACGTCTTCACCCTCAAGGAACTCGCCGTCCTGCCCGGCCTGCGCGGCCGCGGGATCGGCGCCGCCCTCCACGACACCCTCCTGGACGCCGCGGGCGACGGACCACGATGGCTGGCCACCCACCCCGCCGCGACAGCGGCACTCGGTCTCTACCGCAGTAGAGGATGGCGAGTGATAGCCCTGCACAACGCCTGCGGACAGACCCGTCTGATCATGCGCAAAGCCAGAGGTTAGCGCTGTCCTCGTTCGACGAGACGTTTACCCCGATCACCATTCGCAGAACTCCTCTCACGGCCGGAACGTTCTGACATACGGTGCTGATCTGCGCAAACACTCTGCTTTGTGGCCAGTGACACGGACCCGAGCGACGAGCCCTCACGGGGCGAAAAGAACGCGGGATTCCAGATCGAGGTGCGTGGTGGGGGCGGCGGCCGGCGGAGTGAGGTTGAGGATCCAATTACCGAACCGGCGGATGACATGGGTGATGTAGGGCGAGATGGTGGCCAGGTCGTCGGGGTCGATGGGGCGACCTTCAGCGGCGATGGCGTTGGCGGCGTCGGTGATGTCGCAGGCGGTGGAGTAGATCACGCAGTTGGCCAGCAGCTCGTTGAACTTGATGATCTTCTCGTGGTAGTCAGGGTCGTTGTGGCCGATGAGCTTACCGCCGAACATGAGCCAGTCGGCGAAGCCGTGGAAGGCCTCGTTGCGGTTGGTGACCTGGGTGATCTGCTCGCGCAGGTCCGGGTCGGATAGATAACGCAGCAACGTGATGGTGCGCACGGCGCGGCCGAGTTCGCGGAAGGCGCGGTAGAGGCGGTTCTTGCGCGAATGGTTGCCCAGGCGCCGCAGCAGGGTGACCGAGGAGATCCGGTTCTGCCGGATAGAGATCGCGGTGCGCAGCAGGTCGCTCCAGTGGGTCTCGATCAGAGCCCAGTCGATCGCCTCGTCGCCGAACAGCGAGTCGATGTGCTGGTAGGTGGCCTGCGGGGTAGGCCGGTAGAAGATCAGGTCGTGCCAGTTGCGGATGCGCGGCAGCAGGTCGAATCCCAAGAGGGCGGCGAGCCCGAAGACGGGCAGCGATTGGCCTTGGGTATCGGCGTGGATGGTGTCGGGCTGAATCTCCGAGGCGTTCTTCAGCAGGCCCTCGATGATGTAGACCGCCTCCCACACCCCGCACGGGATGAAGTGGGAGAACAAGGCGACATAGGTGTTGGAGATGTGCCGGTAGGCCAGGCCCCCATAACCGCCGTAGCGGATGTGGGATTCGGCGAGCAGGTTGTTCTCCCACGTCTCGACCTGAGAGCCGTCGGCGGCCACCGTCTTGCCATCGCCCCACACCGAGGTGATGTCGAGCCGGTTGAACGCGTTGATCACCGTGGAGGACGCTTTGGCGACCTTCTCGCTGGTCGCGTGCTGATTCGCCCCCCGGGCGAGTTCGGCGGCGCTGACCTTGCCGCGCATGTGCGCGGCGACCTGGGCCGGACCGAGCAGCGTGCCGTAGGTGAACACCGTCAGCACATACCGGCCAAGCGCTTCGGAGATCTTCGGGTCGGAGCCGGAGGCGGGCCCGAAGTGGTGGTGCCAGCCCAGCTGGTAGGCGGTGCGGGTGAGGATGTCCAGCAGGTCCCGCTGCGGCAGCCGGTCATGCACGGCCTCCTCCAGCTTGAGCGCCTCCTTGCTCCGCTCGGTCCCCTTGCGGCGGCGCAGAACGGGACGCCCGCCCTCCAAAACGAGATCGGTGTTGCCCGGGTAGCCGGCGTCCACCGCCGCGGCGGTCTCGGCCAAGAGCTTCTTGTAGTGGCCGGTCAACTCAGCCGCGTCGGCCGGGAGACCGGCCTCGGCGCAGAACTCCTCCACCAGCGGCGCGCACTCCTGCCAGGGCATGAGCTGGTCTTGCAGGTTGGCGTAGGAGTCCGACCCGGCCACCGCGATATCCCCCGACCGCAGCTCCGCCGCAAGGTAGGAGAACACACACACCTCCAAGTGGCGGCGCACCAGCATCCCCGGCAGGGCCGGGTCTTTGAGGATCTTCCGCCACATCGCCGAGGCGAACGCCTCCACCTGCACCGACAACGTCACCGTCTCCGCGGCGCCGTCCAGGCCCTCCCGCTCCACCGTGATCCGATCGGGGACGAACGCGGCGCGGGCGTTGCGCTGGGCTTGCAGATACTCCACCGCGTCCAAGACGCTGCGATCGGCGTTGGTCGACTCCAACTCGATCGACTCCACCAGGGTGAACAGCGCCGAGCGGTGCGAACGGTAATGCGCCTCCAGCAGCGGCAGGTAGTTGTTGCCGTGATGCGCCGACACCGCCTCATGCGCGGCCGCCAGCGCCTCCAGACCGCCCGCCTGCTCCAGAGCTTTTAACACCAGCCGCCCGGCCCGCTCGGCCACCGCCTCCCGGACTCCGCCGCCTTCCACCACGCCTATGACCGAGTTACTGAGCTGCTGCTCAGCGGGCGCGACGGCCTCCCGGACACCGTCCAGGACATCACCGAACACGCCCAGGAGTCGCTCGGACTCCGCGCGATGGATCTCCCGCAGCGCCTCCAGCTGATCGCGGCCCTTCTTGTGGATCGCCGCGATCCGCTTGCAGAACATCGTCACCACGTCGTCTCGCACCCCGGTCCGCACCGTGTGCAGCAGACTGACGATCAGCGTGAGCCGCTTGTCCTCATCGGCCACCTTGCGCAGATCCGCGACGTCGGTCACCCGCGCCTCACCCGCGAAATGCGCGACCTTGCCCGGCGGGACCCCCTCCAGCCAGACCTCCGTGGGGCCGAGCGCGTCCAGGTCCCGCAGGAACGCCAGACGGCCCTTGAACTTGCCCAGCGACGCGGCCTGCGCCACATCCTTCAACCCGTCGTACTCGCTGCGCCGGGTGACCGGATTGACCACCAGCAGCCGACCCAGCCTCGCCCGACCGGCCGCGTCGACCCGACCGGACACCAGCGAGAAGAACCCGCGGTTCACCTCCGTGCGGATCTTCTTGGTTAGCTCGTCCAGCGTCGTGTAGCCGGGCAGCTCGCACCGCGCGCGGACCAACTCGTCCAACGCCACGTTGATCAAGTCAGCCGGGTTATCCTTCGCCTGCGCCGCCTTGCGGATCGCCTCGGCCGCCACCGCCCGTACCCCGGCCGCGTCGTAGGCGACGCCCATCCGAGTGCGCACGTAGCTCCGGTGCCGCGTGGCCGACCGCTCCGCGGCCTCGGCCAGCACCACACCCTCCGGCAAGCCGACCACATCGCGGATGTGCTCGGCGACCACCGTCGGCACCTCGGCCAACTTCGGGAAGTACCCCAGCCTCTGGTAGGCCTTCAACCACACCAGCAAGGCCAACAGAGGCTGATCATCGTGTGTCTTGCCGCGGGCCCACTCCACCTCGCCGTCCGACGGAGTGAACACCTCCGCCAGCTCCCGCGCCGACACCGCACGTGTGAACCTCGGGTACGCCGTCCGGTCGATCGATGCCACCCGAACCCCCGGAAACCGCCACCAACCAGCGCGAACCCCAGGATTCTAACGACCAATGATCAACCCTGTGGCCTGTTTCTGCCGTATTCCGGTGGCACCCCATTCCGGGCGGAAGGCCGGGCTCTCCGCGAAGCCGTACGGTCCCCGCGCGGCGCGCACCCCCCAACCTGTACGGCCCGCAGCCCGGGTGCGCCCCTTACTTCCCTCTCGCCCGCGATGCAACTCCGGCGTTGACAGGATGTTGATATTCACGGGCAACTTGCTGACTCGGCTTTTTCTGGAATGTCCGCAGTGAATGGCGCAAAGTTGTTCTTGTAAGGGCGAGCGATCGCCGGAGAAGAACAGAGAAAAGCCAGAGAAGGCAAGAGAGAAGGAGCAAGGAATGCAGAAGACCGGTCTTTTCGCCAAGCTGGGTGTCGCCGCCGCCGTCGCGATGGGCGGCCTGGCCCTGGTGTCGCAGCCGGCGGCCTTCGCCGCCGCCGCCCCGGCTTTCTCGGTGACGCCGGCCACCGGCCTGTCGGACGGCGCCTCGGTCACCGCCTCCGCCACCGGAGCCGCGGCCGGGGAGCAGATCACCATCCTGCAGTGCGCCACCGTGAAGGACCAGCTGGCCTGCAACCCGGCGACGGTGAAGACGGTGGCCGCGGACGCCGCCGGCTCGGCGAGCACCTCGTTCGTGGTCAACAAGGGCTTCCAGGCCGTCACGCCCGACGGGGCGGCCGTGGGCTCCGTGGACTGCGCGGTCACGGCCTGCTACGTCAGCGCCGGGAGCCCGAACGGCCTCCTGGGGTCCACGCAGCTGTCCTTCCGCTGACCTCCACCCATCCGGATCGGGGAATCCTCCTCCGGCCGGCCGGGAAAAGGGACGCACATTGAAACGGCACTTGACTGAATAAGTAAATATTTCACGAAATGAGCGAGAAAGGAGTCCGAGTGCGAAAGCGCGGCCGCCGGGAGAGTCCCCGGCGGCCGCCGGCGCGCGGCCGTCCGGACGACCGCGCGGGTGCCGCTCCCAGCCGGGAGCGGCGGCCGTCGGACACGTCGGACACCGGGCCCGTCCGGCCGGCCGGCTCGGCGGCCCCCGTCAGGCGGTGAGGCCGGGGGACCCCTCCCGGCCGAAAGCGATCACGATGTCCCTACCGTTGGCGTAGCTGACCACGGGCCTGCCCAGCGCGTCTCCCACCCTGCGGGCCACGCGCTGGAACAGCTCCACCATGTCCGGGGTCTCGGCGGTCACCCGGAACCGCCCGCTCGCCAGGAGGTGCTCGGTGACGAGCGGGGAGAAGGCCGCCTCGCTCCGGGCCATCTCGTCCGCGTCGAGCGGAGTGTGCCGGGGCACTGGCTGTGTGGCGGGGGAGTGGGGGGTCATCGGTTCTCTCCTCGTGGTCGACGTCACCCCAGGATGCCACCCGGATCACCGCCCCGGGCCGCCGGGGAATCGGCGGCCACCCGGGACCTCCGGCCACGGGCACGGCGCCGGCCCGGGAGGCGCCGCCGTCTAGGCGGGATCACCGCCGCGCCGGGGCATCGTCCCGGCGTACCGGCGGACGATCGGCTCCAGATAGTCCACCCGCGGCCCGCCGAGACCGGCCAGCTCGGCCGGGGAGCGGACCAGGGCGATGCGGTCCAGCTCCGGCACCCGGCCCAGCGCCCTCTCCGAGGCCACCACCGCCGCGAACCGCTCACGCAACAGCGGCTCCGGCCGGGGCGGCGCGAGGAACAGGACGCCGGCACCGCCGTCTCCGCTGCGGATGACGGACCACAGTGTCAGTTCGTCCGGCGCCGTGTCCAGGCCCGTCTCCTCGGCCAGCTCCCGGACGGCGTGCCGGGTGAGCGCGGCCAGGTCGAGGGGCTCGGCGTCCCCGGGCGGCTCGGCCGATCCGCCCGGCGGCTGCCAGCGGCCGGGCGCGGCGGTCGACGACGACATCCGCCCCACCAGCAGCCGGCCGTCGTCGGTCGGCTGCGCGACGGTGACGAAGAGGGGCGGCAGCCGTGCGGTGGCGCCCGGGACCCGGCGCAGGGCGTTGCGCCGGTAGGTGATCCTCGCCCAGGTCAGGACCACGTTGCGCGGCCCCTCCCACGTGAGCCCCGTCAGGGCCGCCACCGGCCCGTCGAAGAAACTCGGGTTGGCCCGGACCGCCTCGTCCCAGGCGCGGTCCATGGCCGCCCGCTCCCCGGGCGGCACCGGGGGCGCGGGGATCTCGACCAGACGGATACGGTGCACGTCCAGGAGCGCGGCGCCGCGCCGCGGCGATGACTCGGTCACCGCACAATGCTGGCACACGAGGTTTCACCTCTCCTGCGGCTCGGCGCGGGACGGGGCGGCCTTCCGAGGACGTCACCGTCCTCGGAAGGCCGCCCCGTGGCGGAGCACGGCCCCGGGTCGCGATCGCCGCGGGGCGTGACCGGTCCGGCCCCGGCCGCGGCCCGGCGCGCCGGTCGCCCGTGGCGGTGACGACTCCGGCGGGCGAGGGCCCGCCCGGGTGTCAGGCGCGCCAGCCGCCCTCGTCCACCCCGCCCGGCACCCCGGCAGCCGGGTCGTAGGGGGTGCGGGTGAAGACGAAGGTGTTCAGATCGAGGTGGCTGACCGTGCCGTCCGCGCGGCGCACCAGCCGCAGCGTCTCCCCGGCGTAGTAGCCGTCCAGGCCGATCCAGGTGCCGTCGGCGCGGGCGGTGAACCGCGAGGCCCGGCCGGGGCCGCCGACCGGCGACAGCGACAGGTCCCGTCCGCCCAGCAGGCGCAGCGCGTAGGCGGCCGGCCCCCAGTACCACGGACCGGTCAGCTCCAGCAGGGCGGGATCGGCGGCCGCCGGCTCCCACTCGGCGGGCAGGCGCGGCTCGTGCTCGTCGAGGATGGCCAGCAGGTCCGTCGTCAGGGCCCGGCTGGCCCCGGAGGTGGCGTTGGTCAGGAACAGCACACCGGTCGCGTCACCGGGATCGGCCCACACCGAGGCCAGGAAGCCCGGCATGGAGCCGCCGTGACCGGCCAGGCGGCGGCCGCCCGCGCGGGCCAGCTGCAGGCCCAGGCCGAAGCCGCCGGTCCAGGCGTCACCGTCGTCGACGGTCGCCGGCTCGCGCATCTCGGCCAGGGTGTCGGCGCTCAGCACGTCACCGGTGTCGCCGGCCAGGAACGCCGCCCACCGGGCGAGGTCGGCGGGGGAGGACCACATCTGCCCGGCCGGGGCCAGGGCCCCCGCGTCGTGCTCGGGCTCGGGCAGCAGCACGTCGGCCCACGGGTGGACGGCGAAGCCGGTCGCGTGCGGGGCGCGGGGCCGGGGTGTGGTGTCGCGCATGCCCAGCGGCTCCAGCACCTCCTCCCGCACGGCCCGCGCCCAGTCCGTCCCCCGGTGACGGGCGACCATCTCGCCCAGCAGGGCGAAGCCGAGGTTGGAGTAGTGGAAGCGGCGGCCGGGACGGTGCCGGGCGGTCTCCGGGCCGAGCACGGCCAGCAGCTCCTCCACCGGCATTCCCGGGGTGCGCTCCCACCACTGACCCGGTGGCTCGGCGGTCAGCCCCGCGGTGTGCGACAGCAGCTGGGCGATGCTCACCTCGCCCACCGGCGTGCCGGGGACGTGCTTGCCGATCGGGTCGAGCAGGGCGATCCGGCCCTCGTCACGCAACCGCATGACGACGACGGCGACCATGCTCTTGGTGATGGAGCCGATGCGGTACTGGGTGGCCTCTGTGGGCGCGGCGCCGTCCACCCGGCCGCGGAAGCCGAACCAGGCCGGCCTCCCGTCGCGCACCACGGCGGCCGCCAGAGACGGCAGCCGCGAGTCGGCCTGCTCCTGCGCGATCCTGTGCAGCAGGGCGCGGGCCGTACCCTCCAGAACCGGTGCCACCATCTGCTCCCTTCCACGTCCTGACACTGATGAGGTCCCAGGCTAGGCCATGCGCGCCCGCCTGAGCGGCCGGGATCTCCAGGCCGGGACGCGGCGGGTGACGGCGTTTCCCGGATGTCACGCTTCGGCGAAGCGCCGGGCCAGGCGGGCGAAGGCGTCCCTGAGCTCGGCCGGGCCGACGACCTCGACGTCGGCGTCGAACCTGCCGATGGCGGAGGCCAGGGCGATCCACGACCACGACCCCAGGACGAGACGGCAGCGGCCGGGGCCGAGCTCCTCGACGACTCCGTCCCGGATATGGCGGGACACGGCGGCGGCGGGCAGATCGAGGATCACCTCACCGCGGCACGGCCAGTCGGCGGAGACGTCGTCCGAACCCCTGAACCTGGCGGTCACGAAGGCGGACACCGTGCCCCCGGGCGGCTCGCGGGGCGTGAAGCGGGGCCCGGCAGGGGTGCGCGGGGTGATCCGGTCGACGCGGAAGATGCGCCAGTCCTCGCGGTCGAGGTCCCAGGCGACGAGGTACCAGCGCCCGCCCCGGGTGACGAGGTGATGGGGCTGCGTCCGCCGCGGCGGCGCCGGCGGGCCGCCGTCGTCGCCCGCTCCTGAGGCGTAGTCGAAGCGCAGCTCCTCGCGGGCGTGGACGGCGGCGCCGAGCGCCATGAGCACGTCGCCGCCGGCCTGCGGTTCCGGCCGGGGCTCCGGCCGCTCGGCGGCGGTGACCCGGAGGGCGTCGACGCGGTGGCGCAGCCGTGCGGGCATGAGCCGGCGGACGGTGTGCAGGGCGCGTGCCGCACCCTCCTCGATGCCGGCGCCGGCGCCGGCGCCGCCGGTGGCGGCGAGCCGGAGGGCGATGGCCAGGGCGACGGCCTGCTCGTCATCGAACAGCATCGGGGGCAGCTCTGCGCCGGCGTCGAGCCGGTACCCGCCGTCGGGCCCCCGGAAGGTCGTGATGGGGTAGCCGAGCTCGCGCAGGCGGTCGACGTCACGGCGTACGGTGCGGGGGCTGACGTCCAGCCGCTCGGCCAGCAGCCCTCCCGGCCAGTCCCTGCGGGTCTGGAGCAGTGAGAGCAGCGCCAGCAGCCGCGCTGAGGTCTTCGGCACATCATCCATCCTGCCGGACGAAGAGGACACGACCTGTCCGCTTCTCCCGCGGCCGTCTTCCCCGGCCGGGGAGGTCCGCGACCGGTGGTGCCGATCCCGTGGTGGGGCGGCGGTTCCCGCCGCTCCGGCTCAGGAGGTCAGCCGGAACCGCCTGCGGTAGGCGGTGGGGGTCAGTCCGGTGCGCCGCCGCAGCTGGGCCCGCAGGTTCGCCGCCGTCCCCAGGCCGCTGTCCCGCGCCACCGCCTCCATCCGCTGCTCGCCGCGTTCGATCAGCCGGCACGCCAGCGTGACGCGCTCGGCGGTGAGCCAGGCCAGGGGAGTGGTGCCGAGCTCGGCCTGGAACCGCCGGTGCAGGGTGGCCGGGCTGACCGCGGCGCGCCCGGCCAGATCGGTCACGGTCAGCGGCCGGTCCAGGTGCCGCCGTGCCCAGGCCAGCACCGGAGCCAGGGAGGCGTCCGGTACGGCGGGCACGGGCCGTTCGACGAACTGCCGCTGGCCGCCGTCGCGGTGGGCGGCGAAGACCAGTCGCCGGCTCACCGCGTTGGCCACCTCCGCGCCGTGGTCGCGGCGGATCAGGTGCAGGCCGAGGTCGAGCGCGGCGGCGCTGCCGGCCGCGGTCAGCACGTCGCCGTCGTCGACGAACAGCACCTCCGGTTCCAGGCGGACGGCGGGATGGCGGGCGGCGAACTCCCCGGCCCAGCGCCAGTGCGTGGTGGCCCGCCGCCCGTCGAGCACGCCGGCGGCGGCCAGGGTGAAGGCGCCGGTGCAGAAGCTCACCAGGCGGGCGCCGCGCGCCGCGGCCCGCCGTACGGTCTCCAGCACCGCCGGGTCCTGCCCGGCCAGCGGGTCGGGCCGGTTGGGCACGATCAGGGTGTCGGCGCCGTCGGCGGCGGCGAGCCCGGGGATCTCCGACAGCGTGAAGAACCCGTTGTGCATCGGCACGGCCGGCGTCGCGGCGCACAGGGTGAAGTCGTACCAGAGCCGCTCCAGCTCCGGCCGGCGCAGCCCGAACAGTTCGGTGGCCACGCCCATCTCGAACGGGTTGGACCCAGCATCGACGATCATGACCACCCGGTGCGGCCGTCCGGCCGGGCCGTGCGAGGATTCATGCGGCATATGCGATTCCTAGCACTCGCCGTCGCGGGTCGCCACCGGCCACGATGGCCGCATGACACGTGAACCCATCGACCTGGGGGCCGCGCTGGCCTCCTTCGACCGTCTGTGGAGCCCCCGGATCGTCACCCGGGTCAACGACTACGACGTGCGGGTGGCCAAGGTGGCCGGTGAGCACGTCTGGCACGCCCACGACGACACCGACGAGTTCTTCCTGGTCCTCGCGGGGGAGCTGCGCATCGCCCTGCGCGACGGCGGGCCCGCCCCGGAGGGCTCCGGCTCGGACGGTCCCGGTTCGGACGGCTCAGGGGTGGGCGGCTCAGGGGTGGGCGGCTCAGGGGTGGGCGGCTCAGGGGTGGGCGGCGAGCGCGTCGTGGTCCTGCCCAGGGGCTCGGTGTTCGTCGTCCCGCGCGGCGTCGAGCACCGGCCGTCCTCCGACGGCGGCGCCTCGATCCTGATGTTCGAGCCGTCGGGCACCTCGAGCGTCGGGGACCGGCACGAGGAGGTTCCCGCCCACGTCGACGCCACCACCGGTCACGCTCTCGGCTGACGCCGCGCCGTTCCGGACGCCCTGGGCGCGCAGCCCGCCGGCGGCGGGCTGCGGGCGGCGGGCGGCGGCTGTCGTTCCACGGCGCGACGGACCGGATCAGGCGAGCAACCGGCCGACCAACCCGTCGAGGTAGTCAGGGGTGAGGGGGCCCAGGCCGAACAGGACGCGCATGTAGATCGGCGCCAGGAGGTGGTCCAGCACCTCCAGCGCGGCGGGCGGGTCCTCGCCACGGTCGCGGGCGCGGTCGAGCATGGCCTGCAACTGCCTGGTGCGGTCGGCCAGGAGGTCGTCGCGCACCTGAAGGCCCGGCTGACCCTCGCCTGACAGCGCGATGGTCAGCCGCACCACCGCCAGGCCGTCGGGTCCGGTGACCTCGCGGGCCACGGCGGCGGCGTAGGCGCGCAGGTCGCCGGCCAGGCTGCCGGTGTCAGGCATCGGTGACCGCGCGTTGAGCCGGGTCAGCAGCACATCGCCGAGCAGGGCCTGGAGGTTGCCCCACCGGCGGTAGAGGCTGGTGTCGGCCACGCCCGCGCGGGCCGCGATGTCGCCGACGGTGAAGTTTCCGTAGCCGCGCTCGCCGACCAGTTCGGTGACGGCCTGGTGCACCGCCGCGCGGACCCGGGCACTGCGCCCGCCGGGCCGTCTGCCCCGCCCCTGCTCATCCATACCCTCACCCTAACGCAGTCCAGACTTGCGTTAGAGTCTCTGCTAACGCAGCCAATGACTGCTTTTAGGAGAGATGTGCGGAAAGCTCTACTCACCCTGACCTGCGCGGGTCAGTTCATGGTGCTGCTCGACAACACGATCGTCGGCGCCGCCCTGCCCGACATGCAGCAGCGGCTCCACACCGGGCTGACCGGCCTGCAGTGGATCGTCGACGCCTACGTGCTGCTGGTGGCCATGCTGCTGCTGTCGGGCGGCGTCTTCGCCGACCGGTTCGGCCGCAGGCGGGTGTTCCTGACCGGGGTGGTGGTGTTCACGGCCGCGTCGGTGGTGTGCTCGCTCGCGCCCTCGATCGGCTGGCTGATCGCCGGACGGGTGCTGCAGGGCGTCGGGGCCGCGGCGCTGAGCCCCGCCTCACTGGCGCTGCTCACCGCCGCGTATCCCGCCCCGAAGGAGCGCGTCAGAGCGATCGGGTCGTGGGCCGGGTTCAGCGGCATCGGCCTGGCCGGCGGACCGCTGGCGGGCGGGATCCTGGTGGAGGCCTTCGGCTGGCCCGCCATCTTCCTGGTCAACGTGCCCATCGGGGCGGTCCTGCTGCTGGCCGGGCTGCGCGTGCTGGGGGAGTCCCGCAACCCGGGCGCGCCTCCGATCGACGTCCCCGGCACGGTTCTGTCCGCCGCGGGCGTGGGCGCCGTGACCTACGGCCTGATCGAGGGCGGTTCCCGAGGGTGGACCTCGCCGGTGATCCTGGGCGGCTTCGCCGCCGGGCTGGTGCTCCTGGCCGCGTTCGTCGTGGTCGAGAGTCGTGTGCCGACGCCGATGCTGCCGCTGCGGCTGTTCCGTCAGCGGCTGTTCACGGTGTCCAACACGGCGATGGTCGTGGTCGGGTTCGCCCTGATGGGGTCGTCGTTCTTCTTCTCCCAGTTCTTCGTCCACGTCCAGGGCACCTCGATCCTGGTCGCCGGGCTGCGTACCCTGCCCACCTCGCTGGCCATGGTGATCGCCAGCCCGTACGCGGGCCGGCTCGCGGCCAGGTACGGCTTCCGCGTCGTCGTCACCGCCGGCCTGGCGCTGGCCGGGCTGGGACTGCTGGCGCTGGGCTTCGTCCACGCCGATACCGGCTACGGAAACGTGTGGTGGCGGCTGGCGGTCGTCGGCATCGGGTTCGCTCTCACCATGTCGCCGCTGACCGGGGCCTCCGTCCAGGCGGTCAGCCCGCAGGAGGGCGGCCTCGCCTCGGGCGTCAGCAGCACCACCCGGCAGATCGGCGCGGTGCTCGGCGTGGCGGTGCTCGGGGCGATCGTCCACACGCGGGAGTCCGGCGGCGCCTCCTTCGAATCCGGCCTCGACAGCGCCTTCCTCACGGCGGGAGCCGTGACGCTGGCCTGCGCCGTGTTCACCGGCCTGTGGCTGACCGCGGCCCGGACGCCGGGGGACGTCCGGGCCGGACGTTCAGGAGGCCGAGCGGTCGGCGAGCCGCCGCTGACGACTCCTGCCGGCCGGCTCACGTCCTGAACCGCTCGGCGTAGGCCCGCCGGGCCGGCTCCGCCCCGGTCCCGCAGCGCCATGGGGCGGCATTCCTTTCCCCGGCGGAAACCGGCGGCGGAGACGGGGGCGGGGGCGAGGGCGGGCGTCAGCGGCGCAGGCGCGACAGCATCGGCGGCAGCTCGCCGCGGCAGGTGACGGCCAGGCGCCGGGTCGCCCGGGTGATCGCCACGTACAGGTCGTTGCCGCCCGTCGGGGACCGGGTGAGGATCTCACCGGGCTCGACGACCACCACGGCGTCGAACTCCAGCCCCTTGGCGGCGGTGACGGTCAGGACCGCGACGGGGGAGTCCAGGACGTCGCCCTCGCGGGGGAAGAGCCCGGCGAGGGCCTCCTGGCGGTCGTCGGGGACGATGACGGCCAGGCGGCCCTCACCGATCGCGGCGAGTTCCTCACGCACCAGGGCGGTCAGGGCGGCGCGACCGGCGGGAAGACCGGGGTCGAGGCGTACGGCGCGCGGGGGAGCGCCGCCGTCGCGCACCGACTCCGGCGGCTCGGCGCCGGGGGAGACCGCCGCGAGGACGTCGGCGGCCACCTCCATGATCTCCGCCGGGGTGCGGTAGTTGACCCGCAGCCGCTCGGTGCGCAGGCGGCCCCGGAGGTAGGGGTCGAGCATCTCGCCCCACGAGCGGGCCCCGGCCGGTGAGCCGGTCTGGGCGAGGTCGCCCACGATGGTCAGCGAGCGGGCCGGGACGCGGCGCATCACGGTGCGCCAGGCCATCGCCGACAGCTCCTGCGCCTCGTCCACGATGACGTGACCGTAGGCCCAGCGGCGGTCGGCGGCGGCCCGCTCGGCGGTGGTGGTCTCCGGTCCCGGCGCGCGGTGGCGGCCGGCCAGCGCGGCGGCCTCCATCATGCCGTCCTCGAACAGGCCGGTGTACTCCAGCACGCCCAGCGCGTACCGCTCGTCGTCCTCGCGTTCGGCCCGCTCGCGCTCGGCGCGGGAGAACGTCCCGGCCGCCTCGGCGTCGCCGACGTCCTCGCCCAGCAGCTCGGCCGCCTCGTCCAGCAACGGGACGTCGTCCGTCGTCCACGGCGCGCCGTACGGCCGCAGCAGCGCGGCGCGCTCGGCCGGGGTCAGGCCGGGCGCGGCCGACTCCAGCGCGGCCGGGTCGGACAGCAGGCCGGCGACCAGCTCCTCGGGGGTCAGCGGCGGCCACAGCGCGTCCAGCGCCCGGCGGACCGGCTCCTGGGCCCACAGCGCCCGGCGGGCGTGACGCAGATCCTCCTCGTCCTCCGGGGCGTCCAGCCGCCGGGCCTCGTCCAGGGCCAGCGCCCTGAGCATGTCCATCACGAACAGCTTGCGGGCGGCGTTGTGCGGCAGGCGGGCGCGGGCGGCCCGGTCGCGGGCGCGCACGCAGACGTCATGGCCGGCCCGCAGCGTCATCCACTGCACGACCACCTCCACGCCGTCGCGCAGCGAGGTGCGCACCGGGACGTCCACCTCCAGATCGCCTTCGGGGACGCGCCGGCGGTCGCGCAGCGCCGCGGCGAGCACCTCTGCCATGCCCGGGCCGCCCTTGAGCGCGGCGGCCGCCGGGGGGTCGGCGGCGACGGCGTGCACGCCCGGGTACAGCTGCCCGACCGACGACAGCACCACGTCGGTCTCACCCAGCGACGGCAGCACCTGGCCGATGTAACGGGAGAAGACGGCGTTGGGACCCACGATGAGGATGCCGCGCCGTTCCAGCACGTCGCGGTGGGTGTAGAGCAGGAAGGCCGCCCGGTGCAGGGCGGCGACGGTCTTGCCGGTCCCGGGCCCGCCCTGCACCACCAGCGCCCCCGCCAGGCCGGAGCGGATCACCCGGTCCTGCTCGCGCTGGATGGTGGCGACCACCTCGCCCATCCGCCCGGTACGGCCGCGCCGCAGGGCCGCCAGCAGCGCCGCCTCGCCGACGAGCGTACGGCGCTCGCCCTCGCCGAGGTGTTCCAGGTCGAACACCTCGTCGTCGAGACCGACCACGACGCGGTCGCGGGTGTGCAGGTGACGGCGGCGCACGAGCGCGCCGGGATCGCCGGGGGTGGCGGTGTAGAAGGGGCGGGCGGCCGGAGCCCGCCAGTCGGTCAGGATGATCTCGCCGTCGGCGTCGCGCAGCCCGGCGCGGCCGATGTAGCGGGTGTCGCCGTCGGTGTCGTCGATCCGGCCGAAGCACAGGCCGCGCTCGACCGCCTCCAGGCGGGCCAGGCGGCGGGCGTGCTCGTCCGCGCTGACCTCGCGTTCGTAGCGGGCCTGGTGCAGGCCGCCGGTCTCGCGCCCGTAGGCCTCCTCCAGCGCGGCGCGGGTGTGCCGCCGGACGGCGTCCAGCCGCTCGTAGGTCCGGGTGACGTGGGCTTGCTCGACGCGCAGCGCGGCGGCGAGAGCGGATTCGTGTTGACGGAGTTCCATCTCTCTGATAAACTCCTATTGAGGGATTCTAATCTTTTCCGAGGAGAAGGATCGAGCATAACGCTCTCGTTCTCCCGTGTCATCCTCTGTCCTTCTTTTTCTGCCGCCCTCTGGATCGCCTGCTCCCCGACGTGTCCTTGACGAGCCACTGACAGGCCCGCTGCGCCGGGCGCCGACGGGTCCTCGGCCACCGCACCACGGACGTCACCGGGACCGGCGGCACCTGATCGACGCCCTTGTCACCACGATGGGCGACCGCTGGGTCCGGCGCTCAGGTGGACGAACATTCCGGGGCCCGTAAGCTTTCGATCATGGACGTTACCCTCAGCGACTCCGTACGGCGGATCCTCGACGCCCCCAACATCGGCGTCCTCGCCACCCTCAACCCCGACGGCGGCCCGCAGACCTCGGTCGTCTGGGTCGGCACCGACGGTGACGACGTGGTGATCTCCTCCCAGGCCGGAAGGCGCAAGGTCCTGAACCTGGAACGGGATCCGCGCGCCAGCCTCAGCGTGTTCGACCTTTCGGATCCCGAGAGGTACGTCGAGATCCGCGGGCTCGCGACGGTCGCCGAGGACGAGGGAAGGCGGCTGGCGGTGAGGCTGGCGGAGAAGTACGAGGGCGCCGGCGCCGGGGAGGAGTACCTCCGGCTTCCCCCGGAGAACGTGCGGGTGGTGATCCGGATCACGCCGGGACGCGTTCTGGGCAACGCGACGTGACGGGCCCGCAGGGCCGAGGCCGAGCGTGAGGGAAGGCGAGGCGGGACGGGGTTCTCAGGGGCGCAGCGCCAGCTTGCCGACGGTCGCCCGGCTCTCCGGTTCGGCCAGCGCCTTCGGGCCGTCGGCCAGGTCGTACACCGCGGGCCGGCCGGGGTGGAGCACCCCGGCGGCGATCGTGCCCAGGCTGTCCACGGTCGGTGCGCCCGCCAAGGTCGTGACGGCCGGGCTCAGCGATGGTGCGCCGCAGCGCCGCGTGGGGTATGTGACCACGCCGGAGCCGGCCGGATCGGCGATCATCCGCGATCTGCTCGGCGAGTTGCGGGCGATGAAGGGCGTGCCCTGCCCCGCCGGCGGTTGAACCGGCGGGCGGCCGCAGGAGTGAGCGTCATCTCGCGGCAGAGTGGGCAGCTCGATCCAGAGCGTGCCCGGCCGGTGAACGGCCGGCATCGGGACGTTGGGCGTCTTGGCGAGCGCGGCACGAGGCGCAAACGGGCGGCATGGCGCTGGAGGCCCTCCACTCAGGTACTGCGATACGGGGAAATATAACTGATGGTTACGTATGGATCGCTACGTGGTGGGCCTTGGCATACGTTATCCATGCGAATATTGTTATCCAAATGGATAACAAACTCGCCGGCCGTGGTGCCGGTCCTGGTGAGTCGCCAGTAATCGCCGGGCGGACATACGTCGTCACCGGCTCGGCATCCGGCATCGGCGCCGCCACCGCGGCGCTGCTCCGCGAACGCGGCGCCAAGGTCATCGGCTGCGACCTCGGCGACGCCGACATCCAGGCCGATCTGTCCACCCCTGACGGACGACGGTCGCTGGTCGACCAGGTGACCGAATACGGGCCCATCGACGCGGTGCTCGCCATCGCGGGAGGCGGCAAGACCGGTCTCCTCGAGACCAACTACTTCGGCACCGTCGCGACCCTTGAAGGGCTGCGGCCGCTGCTGGCGCAGAGCGAGGCGCCCCGCGCCGTGGCCGTGTCGTCGACCTCCTCTCTCGCCCCCGCGAACGAGCGCGTGCTGCAGGCATGCCTCGACGGCGACGAAGCCGCCGCCGTCGCCCACATCAACGCGGATCCGTCCCTGGCCGGTGCCGCGGGTGCGTACGGCCTCGCCAAGCGGGCGCTGAATCGATGGGCCCGCAGAGTCGCCCCGACCCCCGAATGGGCCGGAGCCGGCATCGCCCTCAACGTCGTCGCACCCGGCATCGTCGACACCCCCGCAGCCTCGTGGATCTTCGCGAGCGAAGACGTACGCACCGCCGTCGAGAGCGCCTCGCCCCAACCCTTCGGCGGATTTCCAGGACGGCCCGAGTGGATCGCCGAACTCATCTGCTGGCTCGGCGGCACGGACAACCGCTTCGTCACCGGTCAGGTCATCTTCGCCGACGGAGGCGCGGAAGCCGCGACGATCGGAGATCTTCACTGGCGCTGAGGACCGCTGACACACGGCCGGGCTTTCGAAGCGGTGTGTCCCCTGATCGGCTCGGACGGCCGGTGACGGAAACCCGGCGGGTCTCCGGCCCGCCGACGTCACCGGCCGTTCCGTTGCCGCTCAAGGCCCGCGGCGCTCGCGGGAGGCCGACCAGCGGCCATCCCACCCGCGACCCGGTGGACGCCGGTCACTGAGGGGTGGCGCCCCTTGTCCTTGCCTTCGGGGATGACCGGCTTGCGGGCGACCTCGGGCACCGGCACGCCCCGGGCGCGGAGCGTTCGGGGCGTAGGCCGCCATGTCGTCGTCGAACACCTTGGGCCGTCCGCCGTGCCGGCCGCGTTCGCGAGCCGAGGCATGCCCTTCGAGGATTTCTCCCGGATGTAGCAGGAGGTTCTGAGGATGACGGGGTCGGGGCGAAACCCCCCGGCCCGCACGGCCTCGCCCGCCGTACGCGCCCGAGCATGGGCCGGCACCGCCGGGGCCCGTTCACCTGGGATTTCGTGGGTACGTTGAAGGAATGGTTCCAACGATCACCCTCAATGACAGGACACGGATCCCGCAGCTGGGATTCGGCACCTATCTCATCCCGCCCGAGGAGACCGCCGGCATCGTCGGCCAGGCCCTGCAGGTCGGCTACCGCCACATCGACACCGCCCAGATGTACGGCAACGAGGAGGGCGTCGGCGCGGCCATCGCGGCCTCCGGCGTTCCCCGTGAGGAGCTGTACGTCACCAGCAAGCTCAACAACGGCAACCACCGACCCGACGACGTGCGGCGCTCCTTCGACGAGACGATGAACCGGCTCGGCCTGGAGCGGCTCGACCTGTTCCTGATGCACTGGCCGCTGCCCACCCTCTACGACGGCGACTACGTCTCGACCTGGAAGGCCATCACCGGCCTGGTCGCCGACGGCAGGCTGCGCACCGCGGGCGTGTCGAACTTCCAGCCCGGCCACCTCGACCGGATCATCACCGAGACGGGGGTGGTGCCCGCGGTGAACCAGATCGAGGCTCACCCCTACTTCGCCAACGACGCCGCGCGCGAGGCCTCCCACCGTCACGGCATCGCCGTGGAGGCGTGGAGCCCGCTCGGGCAGGGCGGCGCCGTCCTCGCGGACGAGAAGATCACCGAGATCGCCGCCGCCCACGGCAGGACCACCTCACAGGTCATCCTGCGCTGGCACATCCAGCGTGGCGACATCGTCTTCCCCAAGACGACGCGGCGCGAGCGGATGGTGGAGAACTTCGGCCTGTTCGACTTCTCCCTCACCCCGCAGCAGGTCGAAGCGATCAGCGCGCTCGACAAGGGTGAGCGGGGACGGGTCGGACCGCACCCGGACACCTTCGACTACGTACCGGACTGACCTCGGCCCGCCCGGCCCCGCGCGGGCCGGGTCAGCCCCGGGTGGCGCTGCCGCAACAAATCCGGCGCTTGCTGCGGTAAACCTCGGGAAACGCGAGCGTCACAGATCGCAGCGGCGATCACCGACAGCTACTTGTGAAGACCGCCGCTGGAGGACAGAGCCGAATCGCGCTCTGTGGCCCAGAGCGAGCCGGGGTCAGCGTCCGTTCATACGCAGCACAGTGACGGCGCCGACCGTCGCATAGCCCCGCCATTCGAGTGATGCGGCGGTCGAATGGCTGGTGAAGTCAACCACCCACCCGCCGTCCTGTCGCTGCCCGAGTTCCAGGCGGTCGAGGTCGTCCGACACGGCTTCGGGGTCGAGCAGGCCGCGGATCGATCGCCCGGGCTCGGGCGCGTAGTCGAGAGGATGAAGCGTCTCACCCTCGGCCCCGCCGGCCACGGCGAATGCCCCGTTCTTCGGGACGAACCGTCCGAGGCGGTCGAGCAGGTCACGCGCCTCCGGGTGGGTGTCGGCTGCGATGTCGAGGAACTGGAGCGCGAAGGACAGCACGTACGCGAAGGGCGCTTCGTCGATCCCACGGATCGCGTCGAAGCAGTACCGCGTCGCCGTTGCCAGCCATGGATGGTCTCGTACGGCTTCATCCCAACGCGCGGCGCGATACGCCTGCGTCGCCACCGCGGCCGTGATCTGCAGCGATGGCTCCGAGGGATCCGCCTGCACCCAGAACGGGGCGCACGCCGAGGGGTCGCTGATCGGAAGCGCGAACGGCAGCCCGCCATCGGGAAGAGCCACGGAGCCCAGCCAGTCGAGGAGGGCCGCGGTGTGCGGCGAAGTCGCGGGGCCGGCGTCAGCGAGCGCCTCCAGCGCGTGCTGGGCGCCTCCCGGCTGGCTCTCCGGTGCACGAAGGTCCGGTTCGAGTCCCCACCCGTAGCCGCCGTCGGGGTTTCGGTAGGCGTCGAGTCCGTGGATGACGGCCTGACGAGCAGCGTCGCTGCCGGTGGTGATGGCCTCGAAGCGCTGCCGATCGAGAACTCGCGCGTGCGAGGCCATGAACGCTCTCGCGCGACCCAGGTTGATGCTCATACGAGAACGCTGTCATCCGTCGGCTACGTCAGGCTTGGACGAAACGGCCAGCCGGGGAAACGAACCCGAAGCAAGAACAGACGGGCATTTGAGAGAGTGTCATCCTGGTGAAAAGCTAAGCGACGCGTGTGAGCGTGGCGGGTGTCTGGCCGGTGAGCCGTTTACTCTCCCTGTTGAAGTGGGCTTGGTCGGCGTAGCCGGCTGCCGCCGCGGCATCACTCAACGGCAGGCCTGCTCGCGCCAGGTGGAGTGCGTGCTGGAAACGGTGAATCCGCATGAGCGTCTTGGGGCCGTAGCCGAAGAGCCGGTTGCTGAGCCGACGCAATGATCGCTCCGACAGGTCGTGGAGCTCTGCTGTCTCACGCACGCTCAGACCTTCGCGAGCGGCGCGGTCGAGAGAGGCCGCCATACGAAGGACGAAGCGTTCCGGGTCCGCCCGCGTCCACAGGGCGATGAAAACCCGTTCGAGCGCGTCGATCGCGTCGTCCTCGAACGACCAGCCGTCATGCCTGGGGAGCGCGACGAGTTCCGACAACTCGACGCGCCGCTCCGTCAGTTCGTGTGCGGGCACACCGAGAAGTGTGTACGCCACGCCCGGAGCGAGTTGGAGACCCCAGGTCACCTTGCCGGCATGCGTCGGCACGATGACCGTCCGAGTGTCGGGGCCTGCCACGACGAGACGGTCCTGGAACCACATCAGATCCATCACGCCGTCGGGGGCGATGCGCTTCTCGGGGCCATCCGAGAGCGCCCGCCACATCGTCGCGCCGGTTCGGACGCCTCGTCGTGTCGCATAGCTCCCCATGTATCGTCCACCCCCGCACCACGCACACAACTGCGGCCGACTGTAGTGCCCACGACTTCGGAATATACGAGGTTCGCAGGCCCGGACCCCGCTACCGCTGTCCGCTGCACCGCTGACCCTCATGGCGACCGCCCGACATGACGTCACGGAACGGTACACGTCACCTGGCTATGGCCAAGCCATCCGGGGCCAGGATTTCTGACACCAGCTCGATTCCCCCGACACGCTCGGCGTGCGCTGTCGGGCCGGTCAGGCGACCCGGCCCGAAGCCCGCTGCGGTCGGGTCCTCCTCGCGGAGCGGAACAATCGAGAAGTGCCGGTTCGCCGTGTACGAAAGCTCATGTCCGCGCACTCCGGGGATGTGCCGAGCGGCCTCGTACGGGCCGATGTCGGGGCCCTTCACGAAGGTCGTGATGACGTGGCGGCCGAACAGGTCCTCCAGTTCCGGCTCGTTGCCGGACAGCCCGGAACGGGCCCGGACCTGCGATATGATCTCCGTTGACATCTGAGCCTCCCCGGTACGGACCCCGGTCCACCGAGGAGGCTCTTTTGCGTGCCCGGGGGCGGTCACGTCCCCGCTACGGCCGGTCGCCGCGCCTGGCCGACGGCCCGGACGCAGGGCCCCCGCCGTCCACCGTCCTCACCAAGGAGACTCATGTCGGATTCGTACGCGCCCACCGTCACCGCGGCGGCCGCGGGCACCTGGAAGCTCGGTGACCTCACGGTCAACCGCGTCGGGCTCGGCGCGATGCGCCTGACCGGCAGCGCCGCCTTCGACCTGGGCGTGCCGAGCGACCGGGAGCGGTCGATCACCGTGCTGCGGCGCGCGATCGAGCTGGGGGTGAACCACATCGACACCGCCGCGTTCTACTTCTCCTCGCTGCGCTCGGCCAACGAGCTGATCAACCGGGCTCTGGCCCCGTACCCGGACGACCTGGTCATCACCACCAAGGTCTGGCCGGGCCGGGACTCCTCGGGGGAGTGGTGGTGGGCCACTCCGCGGCAGCTGCGCGGCCAGGTGGAGGAGAACCTGCGCCAGCTGGGGCGCGACCACCTGGACGTGGTGAACCTCCGCGTCCCGCCGAACAACAGGACCGGCTCGATCGCCGAGCACTTCGGCGCGCTGGCCGAACTGCGCGACGCCGGGCTCATCCGGCACCTGGGCGTGTCCAACGTCACGCCCGGCCATCTGGCCGAGGCCCAGGCCATCGCGCCGGTGGTGTGCGTGCAGAACTCCTACGGTCTCGGCGCGCCGGCCGCCGAGCGGGAGTTCCTGCGGGCCTGCGGCGCTCAGGGCATCGCCTTCGTGCCGTTCTTCGCGATCGCCGGCGCCGGCCGCGAGGCGGGCGCGGTCGGGACCGACGACGAGACGGTGCTCGCCGTGGCGCGCGCGCACGACGCGACGCCCGCGCAGGTACGGCTGGCGTGGACCCTCCAGCAGGGGCCGCATGTGCTGGCCATCCCGGGAACCGGTGACCCCGGCCACCTGGCCGCCAATGTGGCCGCCGGCGCGCTGCGGCTCTCCGCGGAGGAGATGACGGCCCTCTCGGCCGTCGGCGGCGAGTAGGACGGATCCGCGTGAGGACCCCGGCGGACCCCGGCGGGGCCCGGCGGGGCCCGGCGGGGCCTCCGCCGGGACACGCCGGGGTCCTCACGCCGGACGAGTGCGGGGCCCGTCAGGCCGGTCGTGTCACCCGGCCGCGGTGAAGTAGGCGGCCGGATCAAGGGAGTTGAGCGCGATCCAGCGCTGCGCCGTCGCTTCGGCGGGCGCTCGGCCGCCGCCCGCCGAAGCGCGGAAGAAGCCCTGCACGTCGAGGGCGATGCGGGGATCGTCGTCGATGCGCCGCGCCATGTCGTAGTAGACGGCCAGTTCGTGGGCGCACCGCGGGGCGCCGGCCGGGCAGGAGCAGCCGACGCTGTCGAGGACCGGCGCGGGCGGATGGCCCGCGTCGGCGATCGCGCGGTACAGATCGTCGGTGAGCAGGGGCTGGATGCCGCTCAGCCGGCGGGAGATCTCGGCCGTCGCCTCCGGGGACATCGGCGCGACCTCGATCGTGACCGTCGAGGTGCCGCGGCCTCGGTGCACGACGGCGCGCACGGTCCGGTCGTCGAACGTGATCTGCACCTTCCCGTCGCGCGCCATGCGCCGCGCGCCCGGCAGCCGGGGATCGGGACGGGTCTGGCGCAACGACTCGGCGAACCGGACCCAGTCCCCGCCCCACGTCGTGTAACCGTAGTCGTGGTCGGCCATGGTCAGTTGACCCGCTTCCGGCGCAGGACCTCGATGAGACGGTCGTCGTCCAGGCGGGTCAGCTCGGCGACGCTTGACATGTCGGTGACGTCCGACAGTGCGGACTTGCGGTCGTGCATGGCCGCGATGTGCTCCTCGACGGTGGTTCCGGTGGTCAGGGTGGTGACGGTGACCGTGCGGGTCTGACCGATCCGGTGGACCCGGTCGGACGCCTGGGCCTCCACGGCCGGGTTCCACCACCGGTCGAAGTGGATGACGTCGGCCGCGCGCGTGAGTGTGAGCCCGGTGCCCCCGGCCTTCAGGCTGAGGACGAGGACCTTCGGGCCGTCGCCGGACTGGAACCGGCGGACGATGCCGGCCCGCTGCTCCTGGTTCAGGCCGCCGTGGAAGAACGGCGTACTCACCCCGAACCGTTCGGCGAAGTGCCGGACCAGCAGCTCACCGGTCCGCCGGTACTGGGTGAAGACGAGGGTCGGAGCGTCGTTCTCCAGGTTGCCGGCCACGATGTCGGTGCACAGGTCGAGCTTTCCCGATCTGCCCGGCAGCTCACCGAGGTCGTCCGTGATCAGGCCCGGATGGTTGCAGACCTGCTTGAGCGAGGTCAGGACGGCGAGGACCCTGGTCTGCCGCCGGGCTCCAATGCCGAAGCCGTCGTCGATGACCTGCTCCAGCAGCCGGTCGTACAGCCTCTCCTGCTCCTCGGTGAGGTCGCAGATGAGATCGGCGTGGATCTTGGGCGGGAGCGACGCCGCGACCTGCGCCTTCTTCCGCATCAGCACGACCGGTTCGATGGCCCCGCGCAGCCGGGCGGAAGCGGCCGGGGAGCCGGCCGCGATCTGCCGCACGAAACGACGGCGGAACCGCGTCCGGTTCCCGAACAGGTGCGGTGCGACCAGATCGAGCAGGGTCCACAGCTCGTCGAGGTGATTCTCGACGGGCGTCCCGGTCAGGGCGATCCGCGCGTCGGCCGCGATGGTGCGCGCGGCCTTCGACACCTGCGTACGGGGGTTCTTCAGGGCCTGCGCCTCGTCGAAGACCGCGGTGCTCCACCGGATCCCCGCCAGGGCCGGGCCGTGCGTGCGCAGCGTGGGATAGCCGGTGAGCACCACCGTGCCGCCGTTCACCGGGGACAGCGGCCCGCCGCGCCAGATCACGGTCCGCAGGCCGGGCGCGAACCGTGCGATCTCGTGTGCCCAGTTCCCCACCAACGACGTGGGACAGACCACCAGCTGCGGCCCCTTCCCGGCGCGTCCGGCGACACAGCCGATGGTCTGCAGGGTCTTGCCGAGTCCCATCTCGTCGGCCAGCACCGCGCCGCCGTGCGTGTCGACGGTCTCGCGCAGCCAGCTCACCCCGCGCACCTGATACGGGCGCAGCTCGGCGGTGAGCGCCGTGCGCATCTCGGCCCCCACCGCGGTGGTGCGGCGGAAGACGCCGCTCGCGTGTTCCGCCGTCGTGACGGCGACCCCCGTGGCGTCGGGGACCGCGTGCGCGGCGATCGGCAGGGCCGGTTCGCCGCCCGCGCTCCACGACCGCCAGACGTCCACCGACCGGCCGGGCGAGTCGAGGGGCACGGCCGCGAGCCGGTCCGGCTCGATCAGCACGCAGTCGACGTCGGACACCTTGAGCCCGCCGAGGTCCGGCGTCGGGACGACCAGGGGGACGGTCTGGACGTCACCGACCGGCGGGGGCGCCCCCACGGTGCCGTCGGCCCAGGTCCACAGGGCGAACATGTGCCGGTCGGGCAGGTACGTGGCCTGACCGACCGGCCGCGTCCCGGGGAGTTCCTTCCTGGTTCCCATGGCGTCAGCGGGCACCCGCGCCGGCGCCCTCGCGGACGGTCGGATCCTCCGCGCCGGCCCGGGGGGTTCCCAGGGTGGTGCCCAGGGCGGTGTCGTCCAGCCGGGCCGGCAGCGAACACGCCGGGAGAATGGCGAGCACCGACTGCTGCCCGGACTCCGGCGACATGGATTCAGTCATCAACACCTTCGGATGCGGTCCGGAAAAGCGACAAGCGGACCATAGGCAACCGTCGGGCTTATGTCAATTCCTGAACGACCGGTGACGGCCGGCGATTCCCCGGCGCCCCCAAGGGCACAATCCCAAAGGTTCTGTCAATTCTTGAAGATGTGAACGGACCGGCGGTTCGGCGCGCTTCCGAGGGCATACCGCCAAGCGTCCCGTCAATCTCTGATCCCGTTGTTCGACCCGGCGCGGATTCCGTGCCCTGCCCCGTGTCCCGCCTTCTGCCCCGCCCCGCGCCGGCGACGGGCCGATGGCGAGCGCCACCGTCGGGCGGCCGCTCCCGGAGCTCGCCCTGAAGCCTCCGGGAACGGCGGAGCGCCCCGTGCGGACGGCTTTTCCCGTCCTGCCGTTCCGGCGGGCCGGACATTCTTCCCGGCGTATTCTTCGAATGGTGTCATCGGAATTCAGCCGGGTCGGTGGAACGGAAAATCGGAGCATCATCGGAAGGGCGGGGGTTAACCTTAATGGCCGTTGACGAAGCGAGAGCGGAAGTCACGCATCGGACATTCGGGAAAGCGTATGCGGGGTCAGGCGGAACGGCGCAGGGACAGGGCGAGGACGGTCGTCCAGGTGAAGGCGACCAGGCCGTTGACGGCGATTTGGACGCTCATGTGCTCCGGCGACATGGGCAGCAGCAGGACGAGCCCGGCGGCGCCGTTGCCGATGGCCGTGTATACGGCCCGGCGACGAGCGCACCGGACGGCCAGCACGACGGCGGCGACGGCCAGCGCGGTGAAGGAGACAGTGGCCGCGGCCGGGTGCGCGACGGCGTGCCAGGACATCTGCGCCGCCGGCCCGTCGGGGGTTCCGGCGGGGAAGCCGTTCTCCGGGTCCATGGTGAACAGGCCGGCTGCGATCATCCCGGCCCCGAAGATCCCGACGAGGATGGGCAGCGCCCGCCGGCCGGCCCCCTCGGTGACGGTACGCCTGACACCGCCGGCCAGCGCCAGGCCGCCCAGGCCGGCGAGCACGAACGTGGCGATCTGGATCCAGCCGAGATCACCGGCGGAGAGCTGGCTGATCGGGTGGCGGGTGATGTCGAAGCCTTCGCGGGTGAGCATCTGCACGATCGCCGAGGCGAAGAACACCGGCCCGGCCAGGGCTCCGGCGAGCAGCAGGTGGGCCGCCGGGCGGCGGACGCCGGCGGTGGACAGGGGTCCGGCTGCGGTGGTGGTCATGACTTCCTCCTTGAGGGTGGGTTCCTGCCGCCACCTCGGATCCGGCCCCTGGCTCTCGACACGGCCACGATGTGATCTGAAACACATCCGGCTCGTGTCGAAGCACGCGGGCGGGCTCCGAGGTACCGGCGAACAGTCACCGAGACCACAAGGAGAATGAGATGTCCGAGACGACGGAGACCTGCCTGCCGAGCGCCGATCTGAAGGCCCTGGACCGCCTGACCGGCACCTGGGCGGTCACCGGCGGCGCCGAGGGAACCGTGCGGTACGAGTGGATGCCCGGCGGCTTCTTCCTGCTCCAGCACGTCGAGCTCACCCAGTTCGGCCAGGCCGTCACCGGCCTGGAGGTGATCGGCAACCTGCGCCCGTTCGGTGAACCGGCCGGCGCCGACGTGGTGTCACGCTTCTACGACTCGACCGGCAACACGCTCGACTACGTGTACGAGCTGACCGGCGACAAGCTGATCATCTGGGGCGGCGCCAAGGGCGGTCCCGCCTACTACGAGGGCACGTTCAGCGCCGACGGCTCCACCGTCGCCGGCGCCTGGGTCTACCCCGGGGGCGGCGGCTACGAGTCCACCATGACCCGGATCTGACCCCGGCTCATCGCACCCGCCAGGGTCCTCGGCGGGCGGGATGAGCCGGGTTCTCCGGCCCCGGCCGGGAGTCGCGCGATCACGCGCTGAGCCCGCCATCGGGCATGACCCGAAGGCGGGCTCAACGTGTGGTGATCATCGCACCGGTTCCAGGACGGGACGCGGTCCGCCGGGGCGGTCCCGGACGGCGCCGATCCCGCCGGGACCCGTGCCCGGACCGATCGCGTGCGGCGGCCGCGTTCCGGTCAGTCCCCGGCCATCACGGTGAAGGCGAACCCGGTGCTCGTCGAACGGCACAGTGGAATGTCGCACTTGACCCGGCGCAGCACCTCGTTCCTGCTGAGGCCGAGCCCTCGCGCGATGAGCCGATCCACGCGCACCGGCACCGGATCCTCGAAGACGACCTCCACCCGGACCGGCCACGCCTCGTCGAGGCGTGGCGGAGGGGTGTCCAGCCGCCAGGCGCCCCTCCAGTCCAGAGCGAAGCGGTTGCGCCGGGCGAGCAGCGGATCCAGCAGTGTGGACGCCACCAGTTCCGGATCGTTGGCGTGGTAGCCGTCGAGCTCGGCCGGATCGAAGGATCTGACCGGCGCCCGCTCGTGCACGGTGAGTTTGCTCGTCCGGCCGCAGGACGTGCAGCGGACCAGCAGCCACACGTCCAGCAGTTTGCCGTTGGCGTTGACGCGGAACCTGCCCTCGCCCGTGGTGGCCGACTCCGAGCGGCAGTCCACGCACCGCAACGACAGCAGAGGCAGCCTGGTCCGGCGAACGACCCAGGGCAGCACGATATGAGGTTGTGAAGACATGATCTCTCTAGACCTGACACGAGGCCGATTGCGCGCGGCCTCAAACGCCGTATGACCGGGCGCACGCGGGCAGCCCGGCGGAACCGACGGCAGCGTCGGCTACAGGTGAGCGGAAGAAGGTGTCAGGTCAGAAAGCAGGCGGGGTCACGCGGTTTTGTCCTCTGTCTTCACCGTGGCGGGACTGTCTTCACTGTGGCGGGGCCGCGAGCACCCTACGGAGGACACGGGGGAAGGTTCAAGCGGTTTTCCGGCGAGGGGTCCCGGAGCCCGGCGATCGCGCGCACGATCGCCACGGGGCGGACCGGGCCGGTCAGGGCTCCGGGTGCGGGCCGGCCAGCCGGTCGCCGAGCCGGCTGCGCCGGTACAGCACCCGCCGCCCGTCGCGGGCCCGGGTGACCAGGCCCGTGCCGTACAGCACGCGCAGGTGCTGGGAGACCGCGCTCGGGGTCACCCCGAGGCGGCGGGCGAGCTCGGCCGTGGGCAGCGGCTCGGCCAGGAGGGTGAGCAGCCTGGCCCGGGGCGCGCCGATGAGGGACACGAGCGCCGCCGAACCGGCGGCCGGCGCCGGGCTCCACAGCGTCGCCGTCCCGCGGCTCGGGTAGATCAGCAGCGGCGGCTCCTCCGGCCGGAGCGGGGGAGTGGGCCGGTGGGCGAACACCGACGGCACCAGCAGCAGCCCCCGGCCGGAGGCCTCGACGCGGTGCCGGCCGACGATCCTGTCGATGTGCAGCACGCCGTCGCGCCATCGCAGGTCGGGGTGCATGTCGGCGAACAGCAGGCGGGCGCCGCCCACGGCCAGCCGCCGCGCGCGGTAGGTCATGTCGGCCTCCAGCAGCAGCCGTATCCGGGGCCACATCGGCCTGATCGCGACATCCCAGTAGCGCCGCAGGGCCTCGCAGGCGGCGTCACGGAAGGCGGCGGCGGAGCCGTCGCCGGCGACGGCGGCGCGCAGGGCCTCCGGGAGCCGCCCCGGGGCGTGGGCGGCCCGCAGGTCACGCCGGACCAGTGCGGGTGTGGTCCGGCCGACCGTGGCCAGTTCCTCCTCGAAGGCCGGGGCGAAGCCGGCGGGCCGGGGGGTGAGGAAGTCGGGGATGGCCAGGCCCGTCCCGACCAGGGAGCCCAGCAGGACGGCGTCGGAGGCGGCGAGCCGGGGGAGGACGGAGGCGCGCCAGGCCGGATGCGGCTGCGGCAGCCGCGGATCGCGCAGCACCCGCAGGCTGACCACGGTCTCGTGCAGGGGCGAGAGCGCGAACCGGGTGTCGGCGAGATCCTCGACGCCGAGCACGAAGCTGGTCATCGCCCCGTACGCTACCCCAGGTCGCGCCGGGCCCGGGTGATGCGGCTCCGCTTCCCGGGAGGGACAGGCCCCTTCCGTGGACGCGGGTCCCAGGCCGGCGTCACCGCGCCCGACGGGACCGGACATAATCACGCGTATGGATCATGTCGCGGTGCGGAAGTTCGTGGACGGCTGGGCGGCGGCGTGGAACGCCCATGACCTGGACGCGTTGCTGGCTCATTTCGCGGAGGACGTGACGTTCCGTTCGCCGGTCGCGGCGCAGCTCCTCGGCGGCGACGGGGTCATCCGGGGCAAGGCGGCGCTGCGCGCCTACTGGGCAGAAGGGCTGCGGCGCATCCCCGACCTGCGCTTCGAGGTCGTCGGCTCCTACATCGGCGTCGACTGCCTGGTCATCAACTACCGCAACCAGAAGGGCGCCCTGGTCAGCGAGGTACTGATCTTCGACGGTCCGCTGGTGACCGAAGGGTACGGGACGTATCCCGCCGGCGACGCGAACCCCGCCGGTGCGACAGCGGGCTGAACACACCGGCGATCAGGTCCTTGAACGACCCGCGCCCATCGGCACCCGGCCCGCGCGGGCCCGGCCGTACCCGGCGCCGCACCGCGGCATCGGCGGCGGACGTCGCCGACGCCGCGGAACACCTAGTAGTGCTTTGTTAGGTGGTTAGGGCGGCCGTCTGCGGCAGGTCGGGCATCGGCCTGTCCAGGCTGCCAGCAGGGCCTGCAGCTCCTTGAG
>NZ_JBIAMC010000020.1:0-134141 GCF_042873875.1 Streptosporangium sp. NPDC004379 | reverse complement strand
TCATCCGTACGGACGACGCGGACTTGGCGCGGAGGTGGGTGGGTGTTCCGGCCGGCTTCAAAACGCCAGAAACCGTCGCGCCCGGGACCAGGCCGGAGGCCGGTCGAAACCAGACGGCAACCACAGCGCCGGCCGGAACACCCACCCACCGCAGCGCGAACCACCGCCCGACCCGGCGGGCGTGGACCCGCCCGAGCCCGGGGAAGCACCCCCGAGACGCGAAAAGCCCCGGCGCCGACTGCGGGGACCCGCCCGAGCGTCCGGCGGGGAAAGGCTCAGGCGGCGGCGATCAGGTCGGCGGCCCGTTCGGCGATCATGACGGTGGGGGCGTGGGTGTGCCCCCGGTTGATGGCCGGCATGACCGAGGCGTCGGCGACCCGGAGGCCCGCCACGCCGCGGACCCGGAGTGAGGGGTCCACCACCGACTCGTCGTCGGCTCCCATCCGGCAGGTTCCCACCGGGTGGTAGAGGGTCTCGCCGCGTTCGCGGACCCAGCGGGCGAGTTCCTCGTCGGTCTCGGCGCCCCAGTAGGGGTCCATCGGCGGCCCGGCGTACGGCTTGAGCGCCACGGTGGCGAACAGCCCCTTGGCGGCCCGCAGCCCGGCCACCAGCCGTCCGACGTCGGCCGGGGCCGACAGGTAGGCGGGGTCGATCACCACGTCACGACCGTCGAGGCGGATCCGCCCCCGGCTCTCCGGGTGCAGCAGGACCGCGCCGATGGTCAGCCCGTGCCCCTTGGGGCGGGTCAGGCCGTGGTCGACGAAGGGGACGGGCGCGAAGACCAGCTCGATGTCCGGGGCGGGCTCGTCGGGTGCGGTCCGGATGAAGGCGACGGCCTCGCCGACGTTGGAGGTGAGCATGCCCCGGCGGGCGAGCAGGAAGCGCAGCAGGTTGCCGGTCGTCTCGGCTCCGGCCAGCGTGATCGGCTCGGGGCAGTGCAGGATGATCGCCGCCGCCAGGTGGTCCTGGAGGTTGCGGCCGACCTGGGGCAGGTCGCGGACCGGTTCGATCCCCTGGGCGGACAGTTCGTCGGCCGCGCCCACCCCGGAGAGCATGAGCAGGTGGGGCGAGCCGATCGCCCCGGCCGACAGGATCACCTCCCGGCGGGCCCGCACCACCGCGCCGTCGCCGTACTCGACGCCGACGGCGCGGCCGTCCTCGATGAGGATGCGGCGGGCGGGGGCGGCGGTCATGATCGTGAGGTTGGGGCGTTTCGCGGCGGGTCTGAGGTAGGCGTCGGCGGCGCTGCAGCGCCGGCCGCGGTCCTGTGTGACGGGGGTGGGGCAGCAGCCCTCGTTGGAGGGGCCGTTCAGCTCCGGCAGGCGCGCGATCCCCGTCTCCTCGCAGGCCCGCAGGAAAGCCGCGGTGGCCGGGTTGGGGCTGCGCAACTCGGAGACGGCGATCGGGCCGCCGGTGCCGTACACGTCGCCGTGGTTGGAGCCGACGCGGCGCTCGGCCCGCCGGAAGTACGGCAGGACCTCGTCGTAGGACCAGCCGGGCACGTCCCATCCGTCGTAGTCGGCCCGGTGGCCGCGCACCCACATCTGGGCGTTCATCGAGGAGGAGCCGCCGAGCATCCGGCCGCGCGGCCAGTACAGCCGCCTGCCGGACATGCCCGGCTGCCCGACGGTGGAGAAGTCCCAGTCGCGGGGGGTCTTGAAGAGCTTGGGGAAGGCGACCGGCACCCGGACCTCGAAGGCGTCGTCCCGGCCGCCGGCCTCCAGGAGCGCCACGGTCACCGCCGGGTCGGCGGAGAGACGGCCGGCCAGCACGCAGCCGGCGGACCCGGCTCCCACGATCACGTAGTCGTACACCATGCGCCAGCACCCTTCGACATACGGACGGTGTCGGCTCGCCTCCCCCGTGAGCGGGCTCACATCTGCATACTCCTCCGTCGATTACCCGTCAATTTGTGACCTGGCTTACCTACCGGCAGGTATCTCAGACTGCGAGTATGGGCTCGTCAGAAGCCTGTCCGGAGGAGGACGCCCATGCTCAACCTGTCGATCGTGCTGGAGGACAGCGCCCGGCAGCAGCCCGATCGCACCGCCCTGGTCTTCGGTGATCTGCGGCTCCCCTACTCCCTGGTCGACACCATCGCCAACCAGGTCGCCAACCTGCTGGTCTCCCGCGGGATCGGCAAGGGCGACAAGGTCGCGCTGGCCTGCCCGAACCTGCCCTACTTCCCGTTCGTGTACTACGGGATCCTCAAGGCCGGCGCCGTGGTCGTGCCGCTCAACGTGCTTCTGCAGACGAGGGAGATCACCTACCACCTGGAGGACTCCGAGGCCAAGGCGCTGTTCTGCTTCGAGGGCACCCCGGAGCTGCCGCTGGGCGCGCGCGGCCGGGAGGGGTTCGAGGGGGCGGCGGGGACCGAGCACTTCTTCGTGCTGCCGGCGACCGCGTTCGCCACCGAGTCCGAGCACGGCGAGACCCTGTGGGCGGCGCTGGACGGCGTGTCCGGCGAGTTCGAGACCGTGCAGACCGCGCCGGACGACACCGCGGTGATCCTCTACACCAGCGGCACGACCGGCCAGCCGAAGGGCGCCGAGCTCAGCCACCAGAACATGGTGCTCAACGCCATGGTGTCGGACGAGATGTTCCCCCGGGGCGACGACGGCGACGCGTTCCTGGCGGCGCTGCCGCTGTTCCACTCCTTCGGCCAGACCGTCGTGATGAACCTCGGGTTCCGGCGCCGCGGCACCGTCGTGCTCATGCCGCGCTTCGATCCGGGTGAGGCGCTGACGCTGATGCGCGAGGAGAAGGTCACCCTGTTCGCGGGCGTGCCGACGATGTACTGGGCCATGCTGACGAAGGTCCACGCCGACGGCGACGAGGTGCCGACCACGCTCCGGGCGGCGGTCGCGGGTGGTTCGGCCTCCCCTGCCGAGGTTCTCAGGGACTTCGAGGCCACGTTCGGCATCGGCATCCTGGAGGGGTACGGCCTGTCGGAGACCTCCCCGGTGGCCTGCTTCAACCAGCCGGGCCGGCCGACCAAGCCCGGCACGATCGGCACTCCGATCTGGGGCGTGGAGATGAAGCTGATCGACGCCGACTGGAAGACGGTCGAGGGCGAGGGCCCCGGGGAGATCGCGATCCGCGGCCACAACGTGATGAAGGGCTACTACAACCGGCCCGAGGCGACCGCCGACGCGATGCGGGACGGCTGGTTCCGCACCGGGGACATCGCCGTCCGCGACTCCGACGGCTACTACTCGATCATCGACCGCGTCAAGGACATGATCATCCGGGGTGGTTTCAACGTCTACCCGCGCGAGCTGGAGGAGGTGCTGATGACGCACCCGGGGGTCTCCCTCACCGCCGTGGTCGGGGTGCCGCACGAGTCGCACGGCGAGGAGGTCAAGGCGTACGTCATCCGCACGCCGGACGCGACGGTCACCGAGCAGGAACTGTCGGAGTGGTGCAGGGAGAACATGGCGGCCTACAAGTATCCGCGGATCATCGAGTTCCGCGAGTCCCTGCCGATGACCGCCACCGGGAAGATCCTCAAGCGCGAGCTGCGCTGAGCCCGGCCCGGCGACCCCCGGTACGGCCCACCCGGTCTCACCGGGCGGGCCGTACCGGGTGGATCAGGGCCAGTCGAGGGCGGGGCGCAGCGGCACGCGGGAGTCGCCCCGCGAGTCGAGTTTCACGCCGAGCACCTGGTGGAGCTGGACCTTGTTGCGTTCGAAGCCGACGATGCAGCCGGCCATGTAGAGCCGCCAGACCCGGGCCGTGCCCCGGCCGACCTCGGCGACCGCCTCGTCCCAGTGCTCGTCGAGGTTGTCGCACCAGTGGCGGAGGGTCCTGGCGTAGTGCTCGCGCAGGTTCTCCTCGTGGCGGATCTCGAAGCCGGTGTCCTCCATCTCGCGGACGAGGTGGCCGACCGACTCCAGCTCGCCGTCGGGGAAGACGTAGCGGTTGATGAACCCGCCCCCGTTGAACGTCTTCTCCTTGCCGGTGGGCCGGGTGATGCAGTGGTTGAGGAGCCGGCCGCCGGGGACGAGCTTGCCGTACAGGAAGCGGAAGTAGTTCGCCAGCTGGTCCTTGCCGATGTGCTCGGTGAGGCCGATGGAGCTGACCGCGTCGAAGCCGCTCTCGGTGACGTCGCGGTAGTCCATGTGGCGGACTTCGGCCAGCTCCTCCAGCCCGGCCTCGGCGATCGCCTTCTGCGCCCACTCGGCCTGCTGGCGCGAGAGGGTGACGCCCAGCACCTTGACGCCGTACTCACGGGCGGCGTGCATGACCATGCCGCCCCAGCCGCAGCCGACGTCCAGCAGCCGCATCCCGGGCTTGAGGCCCAGCTTGCGGGCGACGAGGTCGAACTTGGTGAACTGCGCCTCCTCGAGTGTGGCGTCCTCCCGGGGGAAGGTCGCGCAGGTGTAGGCCATGGAGGGGCCGAGCACCCACTCGTAGAAGGTGTTGGAGACGTCGTAGTGGTGGTGGATCGCCTGGGCGTCGCGCTCCTTGGCGTGCCTGCTGCCCAGCCTGGCCAGCATGCTGCGGCGCACCTCCTGCGGGGGTGGGGGCACGCGCATCAGCAGGGGCTTGAGGCCCAGGGCGCGGACGGCCGCGACCTTCTCGCTCGCCGGGATGTCGTCGAGCGTGATCGACCACATCCTCGACAGCAGCGTGTACATGTCCCCGTGCACGTCGAGATGACCCGACACGTAGGCCCGCGCGAGACCGAGCTCGCCGGGGGCCTGCGCCAGGTAGGCGACGGCGATGGGGGACCTGATGTCGATGGCGAGGTCCGCGCTGGCGGGGCCGGCCTTGCTGCCGTCGTAGGCGGTGAGGCGGACGTTCGCCTCGGGCCCGACGACCTTTTCGAAGATCTCTGCGAGTTTCACAGAATCAACTCCTAACGCCCCCGAACACACTTGTCGTAGAGGTCGAGCAACCGGCCGGTGGCGTCGTATGCCCGCTTCACCGGCCAGTAGACCGGACCGTTATAAAACTTCCAGAACTCGTCCCGTTCGTAGAACGAGGTGGAGTACAGGGACTTGTGGCCGTCGAGCCTGTGGACCTCGTTCTCGATCATGCGGTTGTGGTAGCCGTCGAACTGGCCGCGGGGCAGCGGGACCGTTCCCCAGAACCCGAAGTTGACGTAGAGGCGGCCGGGCTCCAGCGGGTAGAGGGGCCACCGTCCCGACGACTTCAGCGGGCACATCCACACCGGGGTCATGCCGACCTTGTCGTGGAAGAACTCCAGGAACTCCGCGCCGCGCTCGACGGGCACCTCGATGTCCTGGATGACCGACTCCTGCACGGGCCGGCCGCGCCAGCGGTCCACCCGGGCGGTCACGCCGTACCTGCGGTCCAGGCCGACGAGCCTGCGGTAGACGTCGGAGCGCATCCACTTGCGGGGCATCATCGAGCGGACCAGGGCGCCCTGCACGCCGAAGGCGCGCGAGCACCAGAACCAGTCGGTGTCCCAGCGCCACAGGTAGTCGCGGACGGTCAGCCAGTCGCGCGTCCGGGTCTGGATCGACCGGTAGTAGATGCGCATCCCGGTGTAGTCGGACAGGTACGGTGCCTTCTCCGCGAACTGCCCGACGGTGATGTAGAGCTCGTCCGGCCCGAAGTAGGTGCCGTCCACGAAGTCGGCCCGCTCGCCCTCGTGCTCGCCGCTCTCGCAGATCTCCCGCATCGCGGCCATGCACTTGTCGGCGTCGGTGAAGGGGATGTGGGTGAGCCGGACGTACGGCTGGACGGGCTTGAGCCTGATCCGGATCCGGAGGGCGTACCCGAGGGTGCCGTAGGAGTTGGGGAAGGCCCGGAACAGGTCCCGGTGCTCGTTGTCGTCGCGCGCCACGACGACCCGGCCGTCGCCGGTGAGGATCTCCAGTTCCTCCACCGACTCGTGCGGCAGTCCGTCGCGGAAGCTGGTGGACTCGATGCCGAGCCCGGTCACCGCACCGCCCAGCGTGATCGTCTTCAGCTGCGGCACGACGTACGGCATGAGCCCGTGCGGGAGGGTGGCGTCCACCAGATGCTCGTAGGTGGTCATGCCCTGCACCTCGGCCGTCATGGCCACCGGGTCGACCTCGATGACCTTGTCGAGGTCGCGGGCCGACAGCCTGGCGCCGCGGGAGGAGTCGCGGAAGCGGAACAGGTTGGTCGTGGCCTTGGCCAGCCGGGGCGCCGCGTCCTCGGGAATCTCGGCGTAGGCCTGCCTGATCTGTTCGACGGCCCGGCGGTGCGCCGCCATCTCCGTCATCTGTTCCACAGGACATTCACCCCCGGAGCACTCATAGGAAGATCGCCTCTAGCACGGTATATCTCGCATGTCGTCGGAGCCAGACGGGACACGTTAAACGCGCGGAAACTCTACGCCCGCCCCGTCCGGCGGCGGACGACCACCCCCGCCTCATTGACCACATCGGTCACGGGGCGACCGTCGAGGGCGGCGCCGAGGTTGTCCAGGACCCGCCGGACCAGCCGCCCGGTGGCCTGCGCGGTCACCCCCGCCACGTGCGGCGACAGCAGCACCCGGGGGTGGCCGCGCAGCGGGTCGTCCGCGGGGAGCGGCTCGGTCTCGAACACGTCGAGCGCGGCTCCGCCCAGGTGCCCGGAGGAGAGGGCGGAAAGCAGGGCCGTCCCGTCGACCACTCCCCCGCGGGCCGCGTTGACCAGCAGCGACCCGGCGGGCATCCGCAGCGGGTCGACCAGCCCCCGGGTCTCCTCGGTCAGCGCGATCACCACCACCAGCACGTCGGAGGAGGCGACCAGCTCCGGCAGCGGCCGGTGGGCGTAGGGGGTCTCGCGGGGCCGCCGGGTCCAGTAGGACACCTCGCAGCCGTGCGCGGCGAACATCCGCCCGCACTCCCGGCCGATCGGGCCGAAACCGACGATCCCGACGCGCGAGCCGTACAGCTCCCTGGGGCCGAGGTCGAGCTGCGGCCAGCCGCCGGCGCGGACCGCGGCGTCGGCCTCGGGCAGCCGCCGCGACAGCGAGAGCGCGGCGGCGAGGCACCATTCGGCCACCGCGACGGCGCTCACCCCGGCGGTGTTGGCCAGCGGAACGCCGGCGGCGGCCAGCGCGGCGAGGTCGTGGCCGTCCACGCCCACCGAGGGCTGCTGCACGAACGCCAGCCGCGGGGCGGCGCGGACGGCCTCGGCGTCGAGCGCGAGCCCGCCGCTCCAGTCGCCGACCACGATCTCGGCGCCGGCCAGCGCGGCGAGCAGCCCGGCGCGGTCACGGCTCTCCGGGACCGACACCTCCACCCGGCCGCCGAGCGGGCCGAGCAGGCCGCGCAGCGCCTCCGCGGGCAGCGGAGGCAGTGCCAGCACCCGCCAGGGGGCCTCACCGGTCATCTCATTCGCCTCCCCGCGGGTGGAAGCTCGCGAAAATCTTCTCCATGAGCCCGGGGCGTCCGTTCCATCCCTCGGCGGCCGTCCAGCTCAGCACGAAGACCGTATCTCCGACGCCGACGAACCGGCGCGTCTCGCGGTAGGTCACGCCCGGCTTGGCCCACGGCGCGCCCCCGATCTGGTCCGTCTTCCAGGTGAACGTCCAGTCGAGCCCGGAGCCGTAGGCGAGCGGGATGTTCGCCGTCTTCTCGGTGAGGATCTCGCTCCACTGGGCGGTGTCGTCCCGGACGGTCTCCTGGAGCGAGTCCAGGTTCCCGGCGTTCTCGGGGAGCACCTCGACCCCGAGGTGGGCCTGGCCGTCGGGGCTGAGCCACTGGGTGTAGTTCGTCTCGGCGGCCCAGTCGCCCCGCCAGCCGGCCGGGTAGCGGATCGTCCAGTTGTCCGGGGCTTTGGCCTGCCAGAGCCGCAGCTGCTGGGCGGGCTTCCTGGGCTTGGTGGGGGTGGGGCTGGGCGAGGGCGAGGCGCTCGGCGTCGCCGTGTCGCCGGGCGTGCCGGTGCCGGCCGGTCCCACGGTGGCGGTCTGCGTGACCGGAGGCGCCGCGGAGGGGTCGGGCTCGCCGTTCCCGCTCATCGCCAGGGCCGCGGCGCCGCCTCCGCCGAGGACGGCCACGGCCGCCGCGATCAGCGCGATCCGCCCGGCGTGCCACCGCTCCCGGGCAGGGGCGTGGGACCCGGTGGATCTGGAGGACCGGGAGGTCCCGGTGGTCCCGGTGGAGCCGGTGACTCCGGGGGCCCCGGAGAACGCGGGGGTCTCCGCCGTACGGTGCCGGTCGGCACGGCGGGGCCCCGTCGCGTCGCGGCGCGGCCCCGCGGGCGCGGCGCCGCTCGCCTCGGCCAGCAGCAGGTCGGCCTGCTCGGCGGTGAGCCGGTGGGCCGGGTCGCGCTGGAGCAGGCCGGTGAGCACCTCGCGCATCTCCGGCGGCACCCGGCTGAAGTCGGGCTCCTCGGTGATGAGCGCCCCGAGGGTGGCGATGGCCGTGGGCCGCTCGAAGGGGCCCTGGCCCAGCAGCGCCGCGTAGAGGGTCGCGCCGAGCGACCACAGGTCGGACCAGGGGCCGGAGGGGCCCGCGGTGGCACGTTCCGGCGGCAGGAAACTGGGCGAACCGGTCACCATGCCGGTCTGGGTCAGCGAGGCGTCGCCCTCCAGGGTGGCGATGCCGAAGTCGGTCAGCACGGCCCGGCCGTCGTCGGCCAGCAGGATGTTGCTGGGCTTGACGTCGCGGTGCAGGATGCCCGCCTCGTGGGCCGCCCGCAGCGCCGACAGCACCTGGCGGCCGATCCCGGCGGCCTGGTGGACCGGCAGCGTGCCCGCCTGGTCCAGGCCGCGGGCCCGGACCAGCTCCATGACGATCCAGGGACGGCCGTCCTCCTCGGCGACGTCGTAGACCGCCACGATGCCCCGGTGGTTGAGCCGCGCCGCCGTCCTGGCCTCACGGGAGGTGCGGGCGAGCTGGCGCTCGCGCTCGTCCGGGGGGAGGTTCGGCGGCAGCAGCACCTCCTTGATCGCGACGGGCCGGTCGAGGAGGGTGTCGTATCCCTCCCAGACCACGCCCATGCCGCCCCTGCCGATCTCTCTCAGCAGCCGGTAGCGCCCGGCGACCACCCGTCCACCGTCCGGATACGTCATCACTGACCCCTAGATCCCATCGGATAAGCCGTAAGTTTCCCACACCGACCGGCCGCGGGTGGTCCGGCGCGGACGTCTTGCCACCCGGAGCCGAATGTTGTTCTACTTGGCCCCGGAGAGGAGATCGCATGGAGCGCGTGACCAGGAGCGGCCCGCTGTCCGGGGTCCGCGTGCTGGAGCTGGCCGGCCTGGCCCCGGGACCGTTCGCCGGGATGATGCTGGCCGACCACGGGGCGGAGGTGCTGCGGGTCGACCGGGTGACCGCGGTCACGGCGGCCGGGAACCGGCCGCGCCGCGACGTGATGGACCGCGGCAAGCGGACGATCGGGCTGGACCTGAAGTCGCCCGAGGGGGTGGCCGCGTTCCGGGAGCTGGCCGCGCACGCCGACGTGGTCATCGAGGTCTTCCGGCCGGGCGTCGCCGAGCGCCTCGGCATCGGCCCCGAGGATCTGCGGGCCGTCAACCCCCGGCTGGTGTACGGGCGGATGACCGGCTGGGGCCAGGAGGGCCCGCTGGCCGCGACCGCCGGGCACGACATCGACTACATCGCCGTCGCGGGCGTGCTGTCCATGCTGGGCCGGGCGGGCGGCAAGCCCACCCCGCCGATCAACATCCTCGGCGACTTCGCCGGCGGCGGCCTCATGCTCGCCTACGGCGTGCTGCTCGCCCTGTTCGAGCGGGAGCGGACCGGCCGGGGCCGAGTGGTGGACGCGGCCATGGTGGACGGCGCCGCGACCCTGTTCGCCATGTTCTACCAGGGCGTGCAGAGCGGCTTCTGGGGGCCGCGCGGCACCAACCTCCTCGACACCGGCGCGCCGATGTACGACACCTACGAGACCGCCGACGGGGGGTTCGTCGCGGTGGGCGCGCTGGAGCCGCAGTTCTGGGCGGAGATGGTCGCACTGATGGGTCTTTCCGACCTGCCCGACCGCGACGACCGGGCGCGCTGGCCGGAGCTGCGCGAGCGGCTGGCCGAGGCGTTCCGCTCCCGGACCCGGGCCGAGTGGGAGGAGGTGTTCGCCGGGTCGGACGCCTGCGTCGTGCCCGTCCTGGACCCGGCCGAGGCCGCCGAGCACCCGCACAACCGGGCCCGCGGCACGTTCGTCGAGGTCGGCGGGGTCCGCCAGCCCGCGCCCGCGCCGCGGCTGGAGGGTGCGGACTCCCCCGATCTCGCCCCCGCGACCCTCCTCTCCGACCTGTCGGGCTGGGGGCTGGACCCGGAGGCCGCCGAACGACTGCGCGCCGCGGGCGTGCTCGCCTGAGCCGGTCCGGCCCCTGCCTGAGGGCGGTGCATCCGTAGTGGATGTGCCGCCCTTTGTCATGCATATTGTGTCGAATGTAGTAGGTGTACTACATTCGATGGCATGAGTACTGCGGTGAGCGTCCGCGGGTTGCGGATGGCGTACGGCACGGCCGAGGTGCTGCGGGGCATCGACCTCGACATCCGGCGCGGCGAGATCTTCACACTGCTCGGGCCCAACGGCGCGGGCAAGACCACCACGATCGAGATCCTGGAGGGCTTCCGGAACCGGTCGGCGGGCGAGGTGAGCGTGCTGGGCGCCGACCCGGCCCGCGCCGGCGACGCCTGGCGGGCCAGGCTCGGAATCGTGCTGCAGAGCTGGAGCGACCACGGCCGCTGGGGCGTCCGGGAGCTGCTGGCCCACATCGGGGAGTTCTACGACCACCCCCGCGATCCCGACGAACTGCTCGCCGTGCTGGGGCTCACCGGGCAGGCGGCGCAGCGGGTGAGCCGCCTGTCCGGCGGCCAGCGCCGCCGCCTCGACGTGGGGCTCGGCATCGTGGGCCGGCCGGAGCTGCTGTTCCTGGACGAGCCGACGACCGGCTTCGACCCGGAGGCGCGCCGGGAGTTCCACCTGCTGGTGGAGAGACTCGCCGCCGACGGCATGACGGTGCTGCTGACCACCCACGACCTCGCCGAGGCCGAGAAGCTGGCGCACCGCACCGCCATCCTCGTCCGCGGGGAGATCGTCGCGTGCGGGAGCCCGGCCGAGCTGGCCGACGCCGTACGCGCCGAGTCGCAGGTGCGGTGGCTGGAGGACGGCCGCGAGCGGGTCCTCACCACGGCCGACCCGTCGCGGGCGGCGTGGGAGCTGCACGAGCGGTTCGGCGGCCCGGTGCCGGGCCTGCAGGTCCGGCGCCCGTCACTGGAGGAGAACTACCTGAGCCTCATCGGGAGGGCGGCATGACCGGAACGGCCACGACACCCACGACGACCCCTCCGGGCGGCGCGACCGCCGGGACGCCCCGGGCGGGAGGCGGCGTGAACGCCAGGGCGCTGCGCGTCGGGCTGCGGCGGGGCTGGACGGAGTACGTCCACCTGGTCAAGGACCGCAGAGAGCTGATCACCAACCTGGTCGGCTCGGTCGGGATCTTCGCACTGCTGATCCTGTGGATCGGCGACGGTCCGGTGGAGGGTACCGGCGTCTCCCGGGCGACGTTCATGACCGTCGGCTTCCTGGCGTTCACCGTCTTCTCCAACGGCCTCATGGCGCTGCCGATGGCGCTGACCAACGACCGGGAGGACGGCACGCTGCTGCGGCTGCGCACCCTCCCCGGCGGCATCACCGCCTACCTCACCGGGCGGGCGGTGACCTTCCTCTGCCAGATCGTCGTACAGGGCGCGCTGATCCTGGCCACCGGCGTGGTCGTCGGCGGCGTCGGACTGCCCCGCGACTGGCTGACGCTGACCTGGGTGCTGCTGCTCGGCACGGTCGCGGTGGTCCCGCTGGGCGCCGCCATCGGCTGCCTGCTGCCCAACCCGAAGACCGCCGCGGGCGTCGTGGGCCTGCCGATGATGATCCTGATGGTGACCTCCGGCGTCATGCTCCCGGTGACCTTCATGCCCGAGCCCGTCCAGTGGGTCTCGCAGGCGTTCCCGCTCTACTGGCAGGGGCTCGGCCTGCGGGCGGCGTTCATGCCCGACGGCATGCTCGCCGCGGAGATCGGCGGCGACTGGCGGCTGCCCTGGGTGGCCGTGGCGCTCGGCGCGTGGGCGGTCGCGGGGATGCTGCTGGCCCCGGGGCTGGTCCGGCGGGTGACCCGGCGGGAGTCGGGGTCCCGGCTCGCCGAGCGGCGACCGGCCGCCCAGGCGTCCTGAGAGCTGGGAGACTACCGTGGTGGCCACGGAAGACGTCTACAACAGGATCTCGGTGCTGCGGGCCGAGCGCGGCGTCTCGCGCAAGGACCTGGCCGCCGCGCTGGGCGTCCACTACCAGACGATCGGCTACCTCGAACGCGGCGAGTACAGCCCCAGCCTGCACCTGGCCCTGCGCATCGCCGCGTACTTCGAGGTGCCCGTGGAGATCGTCTTCTCCCTGAAACCGTTCCCCCGACTCGGCAGCGAGGTGAAGTGATGGGCGGGATGACCCCCGAGCAGGTGGAGAGGCACTCCCGCTCCTGGCCGCCGCGTTCCTGGTATGCCACCCGCCGCAGCCGCCGCACCCTGGCGGCCGTGGGCACGGCCGCGGTCGCGCTGGCCTGGATCAGCGCGATCGTGTGCTGGTTCTTCGCACCCAGCTCCCTGGCGATGTGGACCACCTTCGTCCTGTGGGGAGCCGCGATAGCGATCTACACGACGGTCTACGCGGCGCTCGTCGGAGCCACCCGCGGCGTCATCGGCCTCGCCGGGCAGCACCTCGACGAGCGCCAGGCCCGCGAACGCCGCCGGCTCCAGGCCGACGCCCACCGGGGCACCACGATCATGCTCTACGCGGTGCTCGCGCTCGTCCTCCTCGCCGTCACCGGCGCGAAGGCGTCGGTCGTCGAGGTCCCGGTGGCCGCGATCGTCCTGTTCGCGTACGCCATGATCGTGACGCACCACATCCTGCCGTCCCTCCTGGCGGCCTGGCGGATGCCCGACCCGCCGCAGGACGACGACGAGGACGACTGAGGGACGGCCCGGCGGGAGGCCGGTCGGTCACCGGGTCAGCCCATCGAGGTGAAGACCGCGGCGTAGAGGTCCACTCCCCCGGGACGGTGGACCTCCAGGTCGGTGGTGAAGGCCCGGGGCGGGGTGCCGCCGGACTCGGTGTGCTTCCACAGCCGCTGCCAGGCGTCCCGCAGCGTCTCGGGCATCTGCCCGCGCGCCTCCAGCTTCAGGCACGGCACGGCGGGCACCCGCACCGCGACCATCCCCTCGGGCATGGCGGCGGCGCTCCGTACCGCCACCCCGACGATCACCGTGTAGGCGCCGTGGTGGCCGCTCTCGTAGTCGGTGTACACCGCGTAGACGTTCTCGTCCACCCTGCCCGGGACGTGGGCGAACGCTCCGGGGACCCCGACCCGCGCCCACAGCGCGGCCAGCCGTCCCCGGCCCTCCCCCTCCTCGGCGTTCGACGTCCGTACGGCACGGCCGACGACCAGCGACTCCGGCCGATCAACGACGATCACAACGCCTCCCATGGCCATCCCGCTTGATTCGCGCAAACGGGATCCTAGCCGTAGCCCGGAGTGATGCTCCCCGCTCCCGACCGCCGGAACGGGGAGGGCTCCCGCTGCATCATTCACCGGATAAGGTGGGGGAACGTGAAGTTTCTCAATGGGATGACCCCGGCCTACGACCTCACGTACAGCGACGTCTTCATGGTCCCGGCGCGCTCCTCGATCGGCTCGCGCCTCTCGGTCGACCTCGCCACCCACGACGGCACCGGCACCACGATCCCGATCGTCGTGGCCAACATGACGGCCGTCGCCGGGCGCCGCATGGCCGAGACCGTCGCCCGCCGCGGCGGCATCGCCGCGATACCGCAGGACATCCCCATCGAGGTGGTGGCCGACGTCGTCGACTGGGTCAAGCGGCGCGACCTGGTCCACGACACCCCGCTCACCCTCACCCCGCACGACACCGTCGGCGAGGCGCTCAACCTGCTCCCCAAACGGGCGCACGACGCGATCGTCGTCGTCGACCGGGAGAACCGCCCGATCGGCGTGGTCACCGAGGTCGACTGCGGCGGCGTGGACATGTACACGCAGCTCTCGCAGGTCATGTCGTCCGGCCGCCTGCTCACCCTGCCCGCCGGCCTGGACCCGCGCGAGGCGTTCGACCGGCTCCACGAGGGCCGCCACCGGCTCGCCCCGATCGTCGACGGCGACGGCCGCCTGGTCGGCATCCTCACCCGCACCGGCGCGCTGCGGGCCACGCTCTACAAGCCCGCCGTGGACGCCTCGGGCCGGCTGCGCGTCGCCGCCGCCGTCGGCGTCAACGGCGACGTGGCCGCCAAGGCCGCCGAACTGCTGGAGGCCGGGGTGGACTGCCTGGTGGTGGACACCGCCCACGGCCACCAGGAGAAGATGATCAGTGCGCTGAAGGCGGTCCGGGCGCTCGACCCGGACGTGCCGGTCGCCGCGGGCAACGTCGTCACCGCCGGCGGGGTGCGCGACCTCGTCGAGGCCGGGGCCGACATCCTCAAGGTCGGCGTCGGGCCGGGCGCCATGTGCACCACCCGGATGATGACCGGCGTGGGCCGCCCGCAGTTCTCCGCCGTGCTGGAGTGCGCGACCGAGGCGCGCCGCCTGGGCCGCCACGTCTGGGCCGACGGCGGCGTCCGCCACCCGCGCGACGTGGCCCTCGCCCTGGCCGCCGGGGCGTCCAACGTGATGATCGGCTCCTGGTTCGCCGGCACGTACGAGTCACCCGGCGACACCCGCACGGCCGCCGACGGCCGCAGGTACAAGGAGAACTTCGGCATGGCCTCGGCCCGCGCGGTGAAGCTGCGCACCGCGGAGGACTCTCCCTTCGAGCGGGCCCGCAAGGCGTTGTTCGAGGAGGGCATCTCCACCTCCAGGATGTACCTCGACCCGGCCCGGCCCAGCGTCGAGGACCAGATCGACGCCATCGTGGCGGGCCTGCGCTCGGCGTGCACCTACGCCGGGGCCGCCGACCTGGAGGAGTTCCACGAGCGCGCGGTCATCGGCGTGCAGAGCTCCTCGGGCTACACCGAGGGCATGCCGCTGCACCAGAGCTGGTAGCCCGCTCCCCCGCGCGTGCGCCCGCCGTACGGTGACACACCTGTACGGCGGGCGCACGCATCGTCGCCGCGCACCGGGGTAGTCGCCTGAACGATCACCCACTGACACAGCGGGAAGGCGAGCGGACATGACACACGTACCCACCGCCACGACGCAGCCGGCGGAGCGGCTCGTCGTCGTGGACCGGAGAGTGCTGGTCGGCTACGACAACTACGCGGCGGCCCAGCGGACCGTGGACATGCTCTCCGACGCGGGGTTCCCCGTCGAGCACGTGGCGATCGTCGGCAGCGACCTGCGGCTGGAGGAGACCGTCACCGGCCGGATGACCAACGGCAGGGCCGCGCTGAAGGGCGCCGGCAACGGCCTGGCGTTCGGCGCCGTGGTGGGGGCGTTCCTCGGGCTCTTCACCTCCACCACGATGTCGTTCATCGTCCTCGTGCTCTGGGCCGCGCTCTGGGGCGCGGTGGTGGGGGCCGCGTTCGGGTTCGTCAACCACCTCTTCACCGGCGGGAAGCGGGACTTCGTCTCACGCAGCGCGATCGTCGCCGGCCGCTACGACGTGCTCGTCGCGGCCTCGCACCTGGACAACGCCCACGCCGTGATCGAGGCCGCCAGCGGCCCGGCCGACACCGTCGTCGTCGAGGTGCCGCCGTCCGCGGGCACCTACGACCCGGATGCCGTACGGCCCACCGCCCCGAGCGTCCGGTATCCCGGCGCCGCGGCCGACCGGCCGGCGGACGAGCGCCCCGTGACCGAGCGGCCCGAGGCCGAGCAGCGGGCGGAGGGACACCTCGTGACCGGGCGGACGGCGGACGAGCGCCCCATGACCGGGCGGACGGCGGAGGAAGACCTCGTGACCGGACACCGCGAGACCGAGGGAACGGCGGACGGGCACCCGGCGGACGGGCGTTCCCCGGTCACCGGGCTCACCGGCGGGCGGGACCTGCCGGAGGACGGGCCTCACTCGGTCCCCGCGCAGGCGTCCCGGCCCGACCGCGACACGGCCGGCCCGAGCCGCTCCTAGGACCCGTGGTTCCCCGCCGCGGCGAGGATCCGCGGAACGGGTACCGGCAGGGCTGGTGAGCACGAAGGGCGCGGGGGCCACGGCGAGCGCCGTGGCCCCCGCGCCCTTCGCCGTTCCGGTTCACGGCGACGACCTGCCGCCGCCGGCAGAGGGAGCGGACCAGCGCCGTGGAGGCCCCGGCGTGGCGGCCGTCCCGCTCCGAGGCGGAGCCGCGGTCCCGCCGGGAGGCCGCGACGCCCCCGACCCGACCCGGCCCGGTCCGCCCGGCGCTCTTGCCCGGCCGGCCCGCCACCCTGCCCTGGACCGGGCCACGGCGCCGGCCGGCGGGCCCCGGTGAAGTGACGGAGCGGCCTCGACTCGGCGGATCGAGGAGGGGATACTGGGAGTTCCCGCCTGCTGACGGTCCTGTCGGCGTGCTCGCCGTACCCGGTGGAGGGTGCGCGCCGGACCGGCGCGTCGCGGACCTCCGGAGAGGACGGTTCCGCCGTCCCGGGGATCCGCGCACGGTGCCGGCGGGCGCCGGTCCGGCCGTACCCGCCGCCGGGAGGGTGGCGCGGGCTCGCCCCCGATGGTCCCGTGAGAGACCGTGAGAGCGCTCTCTGGAAGAGTTGTCGGCCTTTTCCCTCGAAAACGATCTCCGTGACAGTACGGTTACCGTCGGGTTTTTTCTTGACACGCCTTCTCCGGGACGGGATTCTCGGGAGAGCGCTCTCACGCGCGTGCCCGACAGAATGGAGCCTTAGAGATGACCACGTCCGCCGCAGGTGCCGGCGACACCGGCCCGCTGACCTTCCCCGAGGGGTTCCTGTGGGGGGCGGCGACCGCCGCCTACCAGATCGAGGGCGCGGCCGCGGACGACGGCAGAGGCCCCTCCATCTGGGACACCTTCTCCCGGACCCCCGGCAAGGTCCGCGCCGGCCACACCGGCGATGTGGCCTGTGACCACTACCACCGCCGCAGCGACGACGTCCGCCTGATGAGCGACCTGGACCTGGCCGCCTACCGCTTCTCCGTCTCCTGGCCCCGCATCCAGCCCGACGGGTCCGGTCCGGTCAACCCGCGCGGCCTCGACTTCTACGACCGCCTGGTGGACGAACTGCGCGAGGCCGGCATCACCCCGATCGTGACGCTCTACCACTGGGACCTGCCGCAGAGCCTGGAGGACCGGGGCGGCTGGACCGTCAGGGACACCGCCGAGCACTTCGCCGACTACGCCGCGATCATGCACGCCCGGCTGGGTGACCGGGTGGAGACCTGGACCACCCTGAACGAGCCCTGGTGCTCGGCGTTCCTCGGTTACGGCTCCGGCATCCACGCCCCCGGCCGCTCCGAGCCCGAACTGGGCTTCACCGCCGTCCACCACCTCCTGCTCGGCCACGGGCTCGCCGTCGACGCGCTGCGGGCCGGCGGGGCGGAGAAGGTCGGCATCACGCTGAACCTCGCGCCGGTGGTCGGCGACGACCCCCTCGCGGTCTCCCTGGTGGACGGCCTGCAGAACCGGATCTTCCTCGACCCGGTGCTGCGCGGCGAGTACCCGGCCGACGTGGTCGAGCGGGCCCGCCGCTTCACCGACTGGTCGTTCGTCGAGGACGGCGACCTGGAGATCATCAGCCGGCCCGTCGACCTGCTGGGCGTGAACTACTACACCCCGCAGACCGTCGCGGCCCGCCCCGGCGAGCCCGCCAGCCCGGTCTTCCCCGGCAGCGAGGGGATAGCCTTCGGCGGCGCCGACGCGCCGAAGACGGCGATGGGCTGGGCCATCCAGCCGTCTGGCCTGACCGACCTTCTCGTGCGGCTGTCGCGCGACTACCCGGGCACCCCGCTGGTCATCACCGAGAACGGCGCGGCCTTCGACGACGAGGTGAAGGACGGCGCGGTCCACGACCACGACCGGGTCTCCTACCTCGACGCGCACCTGCGCGCCGCGCACGCCGCCATCGAGCAGGGCGCCGACCTGCGCGGGTATATGGTGTGGTCACTGATGGACAATTTCGAGTGGGCCGAGGGCTACGGCAAGCGGTTCGGCGTCGTGCACGTCGACTACACCACCCAGCGCCGCACCCCCAAGGACAGCGCCCTGTGGTATCGCGACGTCATCCGGCGGAACGGCCTGTGAGAGCACGGCCGACGCTGGAGAAGGTGGCCGCCCGGGCCGGAGTGTCCCGGGCGACCGCCTCCCGGGTCATCAACGGCTCCACCCGGGTGGCCCCGCAGATCCGCGAGGCGGTCAACCGCGCCGTGGACGAGCTGGGCTACGTCCCCAACCAGGCGGCGCGCAGCCTGGTCACCCAGCGCGCCGACTCGATCGCCCTGGTCTTCCCCGAGCCCTCCACCAGGGTCTTCTCCGACGACCCGACCTTCGGCGGGATCATCCGGGGCGTCAGCATGGAGTTCGAGGAGGCCGACAAGCAACTCGTGCTGATGCTCGCCGGCACCGAGGGCAGCTACCGCCGGGTCGAGCGCTACGCCACCAACGGGCACGTGGACGGCGTGATCGTGGCGTCGATGCACGGCTCCGACCCGCTGCCGGCGATCCTCGCCCGCCGGGGCGTCCCGGTGGTCTGCAGCGGGCGTCCCACCATGGCGGGCGAGCTGCCGTACGTGGACATGGACAACGCCGGCGGCGCCGAGCGCGCGGTGCGGCACCTGCTGGAGCAGGGACGCCGCCGGATCGCGGCCATCGCGGGCCCCCAGGACATGGTCGCCGGGATCGACCGCCTCGCCGGCTACCGGAACGTCCTGCGCGACTCCGACCGCCGTTCCATCGTCGCGGTCGGCGACTTCACCCGCGAGTCGGGAACGGCGGCCATGCGCCATCTGCTGGCCGACGACCCGGAGCTGGACGCGGTGTTCGCCGCCAACGACCTGATGGCGCTGGGAGCGCTGCGGGCGTTGCGGGACGCCGGCCGCTCCGTTCCCGGCGACGTCGCCGTCGTCGGCTTCGACGACATCCCGGCCGCCTCCTACGCCGAGCCGCCGCTGACCACGGTCCGGCAGCCGACCGAGGAGATGGGACGGACGCTCGCCCGGATGGTCCTGGGCCTGGAGGATCGGGGATCCGTGGTGCTCTCCACCGAGCTCGTCGTGCGGGAGTCCACGAAGGCCGTCTGACCGCCTCCGCGCGGGCCTCCCGGGAGCCGGCCGGTCACTTTCCACATGGATCGTCGGCTCCCCGGCGGGCCGCCCCTAGGTGGACTTCCTGACGACGAGACCGGCCGGCATGAGCACCGGCTCGGCCGGTCTCCCCTCCATCAGCGTGAGCAGCAGCCGCACCATGATGGCGGCCTGCTCGGCGTGCGGGACGCTGACCGTCGTGAGCGGCGGGTCGGTGTAGCGGGCCGCCTCTATGTCGTCGTAGCCGACGACCGCGACGTCGGCGGGGACCCGGCGGCCGGCCTGGCGCAGCGCGTGCAGGGCCCCGATCGCCATCAGGTCGTTGGCCGCGAACACCGCGTCCAGTGCCGGGTCGTCCGCCAGGAGCTGCCGCGTCGCCGTCGCGCCCGACTCGCGGGTGAAGTCGCCGACCGCGACGATGGAGCGGCGGTCGGCCTCCCTCAGGACGTCCCGGTACCCGGCCAGGCGGTCCTGGCCGGCCACCATGTCCAGCGGCCCGGTGATGGTCGCGATCCGGCGGCGCCCCCGTTCCAGCAGGTGACGCACGGCGGTGGCGGCGCCCGCCGCGCTCTCGCCGTCCGCGTAGGGGATCTCGACCGGCACCGCGGGCCTGCCGTACGACACGACCGGGACGCGCAGCCGGGTGAGCGCGCCGGGCAGTGGGTCGGCGCTGTGGCTCGACACGAGCATGACGCCGTCCACGTGGCCGCCGGCGATGTAGTTCTCCACCCGGGCGTGGCTCTCCGGCGACCCTGCCAGCAGCAGCACCGTCTGCCTGCCCGCGGACTCCAGCTCCAGGCTGGCCACCCGGATGACCGTGGAGAACATCGGGTCGTCGGAGAACACCCGGTTCGGTGACTCCGACACCACCAGTGCGATCGAGTTGGTCCGCTGGGTGACCAGGTTCCGCGCCGCGCCGTTGGGGACGTAGCCCAGCTCACGCACCGCCCGCATCACCGTCTCGCGGATGTCCGGGGTGACGGTGGCCTGGCCGTTCACCACCCGGGAGACGGTCGCCCGGGAGACTCCCGCGCGGGCGGCGACCGCCTCCAAAGTGGGTCGTCTCATCTGCCACTCCCCCAGCAGTTCTTTTCCGTCGGACGCCTCGGGCGCCTCGGCGCGGTGCCCGAGGCCCTCGTCCGGCGCCCGGTGTCCTCGTCCGGCGGCCGGTGTCCTCGTCCGGCGGCCGGTGTCCTCGTCCGGCGGCCGGTGTCCTCGTCCGGCGGCCGGTGTCCTCGTCCGGCGGCCGCCCGGGACCGGGCGGCCGCTTCACCCGGGGTGGCTCACCCCTTCACCGCCCCCTGCATGATCCCTCCGATGATCTGCTTGCCGAGCAACGCGAACACCAGCAGCAGCGGAAGGGTGCCCACCGCGGTCCCGGACAGCCCGAGCACGAAGTCGTTGACGTATCCGCTGGCGAGCGTGGACAGGGCCACCTGCACCGTCGGGTTCTCCGGGGTCAGGACCACCAGCGGCCAGAAGTAGTCGTTCCAGGCGGTCATGAACGTGAGCATGCCGAGCACGGCCGCCGCCGGCCGGGCCGCCGGGATCACGACGTTCCGGAACAGCCCCCAGGTGGTGCAGCCGTCGATCCTGCCCGCCTCCAGCAGCTCCGTCGGCAGCGCGCGCTGCAGGAACTGCGTCATGAAGAACACGCCGAACGCGTTGACCAGCGCCGGGACCACCAGCGCGTACATGGTGCCGGTCCACTCGACCTTCACCATGAGCATGTACAGCGGGATGATGCCGAGCTGGGCCGGGACCATCATGGTCCCCACGGTGATCAGCAGCATGACGTTCCTGCCCCGGAACCGCAGCTTCGCGAAGGCGAACCCGGCCAGCGTCGAGAAGAACATCACGGTGACGGCGATCGAGCCCGAGACCACGAACGAGTTGAGCAGCGCCAGCCCGAACGGGACGGTGTCGAAGACCCGTTCCACGTTCGCGAAGAAGTTGCCGCCGGGCAGCAGCGGAGGCGGCACCTGGGCGAGCGCGGCGTTGTCGCGGGAGGCGACGACCACGCTGTAGTACAGGGGGAACGCGGAGAAGAACGCCACCGCGGTCAGCGTCAGATAGCGCAGCCTCATCGGCCGCTCACCTCCTTCGGCCCGTCGCGCCGGTCACCCCGGCCGTCCGGGCCGTTCCGGTCGTCCCCGGGTCCTCGGTGCGCCGGCCGGGTCATTTCAGGTCTCCCCGGGAACGGCTGATGAACAGGTAGTTGACGGCCGCGGCGACCACCACGAAGGCGAACATGACCCACGAGGCGGCCGAGGCGTAGCCGAAGTCGAAGTTGACGAAGCCGCGCTCGTACACGTAGAGCGCGAGTGTCTGGAACTGCCGGTCCGGTCCGCCGGTGACGATGTTGCCGCCGTTGGTGCCGGCGCCGAACAGCAGCGGCTCGGCGATGACCTGCATCGCCCCGATCGTGGAGACGATCACCACGAAGATGATCGTCGGCCGGATCATCGGGATGGTGATCTTCCGGAGCTGGGTGTACGGCGACGCGCCGTCGAGGGTCGCCGCCTCGTAGAGCTCCCGCGGTACGGCCTGCATGGCGGCGAGGAAGATCAGGGCGTTGTACCCCGTCCACCGCCACATGATCATGACGGAGAGGGCGATGTGGGAGGAGAGGGTGCCCTCGCTCCAGGCGACGCCGTCGGCGCCGAACCAGGAGAGCACCCAGTTGACCAGGCCGAAGTCGCGGCCGAACAGCTGGCTGAAGATCACCACGACCGCGACCACGCTGGTCACGTTGGGCAGCAGGAGCGTGATCCGGAAGAAGGTCTGCGCCCGCAGCGGACGGTTGAGCATGTTCGCCAGCCAGATCGCCATGACCAGCTGCGGGACGGTGGACAGCACCCCGATGGACAGGGTGTTGAAGGTGGCGTTCCAGAAGTAGCTGTCAGCGAACAGCGTGGCGAAGTTGTCCAGGCCGATGAACTCGTGGACGTCCGAGAGCAGGGTCCACTCGTGCAGGCTCACCCAGGCGGTGTAGATGAGGGGGAACAGGCCGAACGCGCAGAACAGGGCGAGGAACGGAGCGACGTAGGCGTACGGCGAGACTTTCACGTCGAGCCGGTGGCGCAGGGAGCTCCGGGGCGGGCGGTGGGACGCCCGCCCCGTGATCGTGGCCGCCGGCCGGTCCGGGGCACGAGTGGCCATGGCTGGGCCTTTCAGGAGGTCGGATGATCACTTTTCGGAGGGCCGGCGGGCCTGGGAACCGGGACGCCGATCCGAGGCCGGGGGCGCCGGCCCGGGACTCGGCGCGCCGGTGCGGGGCCTGGCGGGCCGATGCGGGGATCCGGCCCGTGCCGGGTGGGGAGCCGGCCCGGTCGTTCCGAGCCGGCCGCGCCGTCACTTGACGGTTTCGGCGTCCTTGAGGGCCTGGTTCCAGGCCTCCTCGGGCTGCTGCTTGCCCTGCTCGACCCGGCCGATGCCGTCACCGAAGGCCGCACGGACCAGGGCCTCCTTCGGACCGAGGTGCTGGGGCTTGAGCGCCTTGGCGGCCTCGGAGTAGATCTTGCCGACCGGGGCGTCGTTGAAGAACGGCTTGGTGAAGTCCTTGATCGACGGGTCGTCGTAGAGGGCGGGGATGGAGGGGAAGCTGCCCGTCTCCTTGAACACCTTGGCCTGGTTCTCCTTGGAGGTGAGGAAGTCGATCAGCTCGGCCGCCTCCTTGGGGTGCTTGCTCTGCTTGGGAACCATGAGGTGCGAGCCGCCGCTGTTGCCGGCGCCGCCGGGCACCGTGGCGATGTCCCACTTGCCCGTGGCGTCCTTGGCCTGCTCCTGGATGTAGGCGGTCATCCAGGCGGGGCAGATGATCGTGGCGAAGGAGCCCTTGGCGAAACCGGTGTTCCACGGCGGGGAGAAGGCGGCGAGCTTGGCCGACAGCCCGTTCTGGACGACCTTGACGGAGGTGTCCCACGCCTTCCGCACATCCGGGTTGCCGCTCGCGATGAGGTTGTCCTGCTGGTCGTAGAAGCCGGTCGGGGCCTGGTTGACCATGGCCCGGAACAGCTCTCCCGGGCTGTCGACGAACTTGGCGCCCGGAACCTTGGCCTCGGTGAACTTCTTGCCGGTCTCGATGTAGGCGTCCCACGTCGGCCAGAGCTCGGAGACCTTCTCCCGCTCGTCGGGCAGACCGGCCTTCTCGAACAGGTCCCTGCGGTAGCACATGGCCAGGCCGCCGACGTCGGTGCCGAGGCCGAGCAGCGTGGAGCCGTCCTTCGACAGGCCCTGCTGCCACTTCCAGTCGAGGTAGTCGCTCTTCCGCCGGTCCAGACCGAACTCCTTGAGGTCGTGGAACTTGGCGGGCTGGGCGGTGAAGGTGCTGATGAAGCCCACCTCGACGGCCTCGACGTCGGCGGCGCCCGCGTTGGTGGCCAACTGCTTGACCAGGTTGTTGTGATGGTCGTCGAACTTCGTCACCCGTTCGACGATCTCCACGTCGGGGTGGGTCTTCCGGTACTCCTCGTACAGCGGCTTGAAGCCGAAGTCGCCGAAGAGGGCGACCGTCAGCTTGATCTTCTCTCCCGGCTTGGCGGCGTCCGCGCCGCCTGTGGCGGCACCGCCGCCACAGGCGGCGAGGCTCAGGGCGAGTGCGGACGCGGCGACCACCGGGGCGAGCAGACGGCGTGGGGTGCTCATGGAACCCTCCCTGGGTTCTCAAGGTGATCATGAAGAGAGCGCTCTCAGGAAGAGAGGCTGATGGCACACGGAGGGCGTGTCAACATCTTCGGGGATAACGATCGCCGTTACCGAGCCGTGCGAAGCGGGGCGGCGCCCTCGGCGCTCCAGTCGCTTCCTCTTTATGTTTTTGCACTTCAAAGCCATTTTTAAGACAGTCGGCACGCTCCGTGGGAGCGCTCCCCCCGCGAGATGGAGCCGTACCGGGATCTTGTTCTGCAAGCGGACCGGAGGCGAACGGACGCTCGACCGGACCCGTTTGGGAAACCGCTCTCTCGTATGTGTCGGGCGGTTCTCCCTCCCGCGGCGCCACGCCGGGAGCGGGAGGGGACACCTGCGTCCCTCGCGTGTCCGCCCGACCCCGTAGAGTCGTCCGGTCGGCCGGAGAACGGCCGGCGCGCAACCGATAAGGAGAACCACGTGGCACTGGAGAAGCCGGAGATCGACTTCCCCGAGGGCGAGGCCCCCTCGGAGCTGCAGATCACCGACCTCGTCGAGGGAAGCGGCCAGGAGGCCAAGCCGGGTGACATGGTCACCGTGCACTACGTCGGCGTCGCCTTCTCCACCGGCGAGGAGTTCGACGCCTCGTGGAACCACGGCGACACCTTCCAGTTCCCGCTGGGGGGCGGACGGGTGATCGCGGGATGGGACCAGGGCGTCGCGGGCATGAAGGTCGGCGGCCGCCGCCGGCTCGTCATCCCGCCCCACCTCGGCTACGGCAACCGCGGCGCGGGACCCCTCATCAAGCCGGGCGAGACGCTCATCTTCGTCGTCGACCTGCTCGGCGTGAACTGACGTCACCGCGGGCGGCCGCCCGTTCCGGATGACCGGACCCGGCCGGCCGCCCGTCGCCGGGTGAGCGCCCGGTCCCGGCCGCCCGCCCACCGCCGGTCCCCCTGTCCCCGGGCAGGCACCCGCCGCCCGGCAGGGATCCGTTCCCGGGCAGGGACCCGTTCCCGGGCAGGCATCCGGAAAGCGGCGGCCCTCGTCGCCGGAACACCGGCCGCGACTCGTAGGGTGATGGCTGTGTTGCTGATCGAGCTCGCACGCACCTCGGCCGCCGTGGCGGCCACTCCCGCACGCCTGGCGAAGATCTCCCAGCTCGCGGAGCTGCTGGGCAGGACCGAGCCCGGCGAGGCGGAGATCGCCATCGCCTACCTCTCCGGCGAGCTTCCCCAGCGCAACGTCGGCGTGGGCTGGGCCGCCCTGCAGGACCCGCCCGAACCCCGTCTGGCCGCGACCGCCACCCTGCGCGAGGTGAACGACCTCCTCGACCGCATCAAGGCCCAGGCCGGCCCCGGTTCCCAGCTCGCGCGCAAGACCCTCCTCGAGGAGCTGTTCGGCGCCGTCACCCGCCAGGAGCAGGTCTTCCTGTCCCGGCTGCTCCGCAGCGAGCTGCGCCAGGGCGCGCTGCACGGGGTGATGACGGAAGCCGTCGCCAAGGCCGCCGGGGTCCCGGTGGCGGAGGTCCGGCGGGCGCTGACCCTGCGCGGCTGGCTTCCCGCCGTGGGCGCCGCCGCACTGGCCGGCGGGGTCGACGCCCTGCGCGCCTTCCGCCTGGAGGTCGGCCACCCGGTCGCCCCGATGCTCGCCCAGAGCGCCGTCTCCGTGGCCGCCGCACTGGACAAGCTGGGCGGGCCGGTCGCGCTCGAATGGAAGCTCGACGGTGTCCGGGTGCAGGCGCACCGCTCCGGCGACGAGGTCACCGTCTTCACCCGCACGCTCGACGACATCACCGCTCAGGTGCCCGAGCTGGTCGAGGCGGTCCGCGCGCTGCCCGCCGCGGACCTGGTCCTGGACGGCGAGGTCATCGCGCTGCGCCCCGACGGCCGCCCCCAGCCCTTCCAGGTCACCTCCGGCCGCGTGTCGAGCCGCCTCGACGTGCCCGGAGTGCGCGCGAAGACCCCGTTGAGCGTGTTCTTCTTCGATGCGCTGCGGGTGGACGGCGCCGACCTGCTCGACCTGCCCGGTGAGGCGCGCCACGCCGCCCTCGCGGCGGCCGTCCCCGCGGAGCTGGTGACCCCCCGCCTGGTGACCGACGACCTCGCGAGCGCCGAGACGTTCTTCAAGGACGTGCTCCGTAGCGGCCACGAGGGCGTGGTGGTCAAGTCCCTGCGGGCGCCCTACGCCGCCGGGAGGCGCGGCGCCGGATGGATCAAGGTGAAGCCCCGGCACACTCTCGACCTGGTGGTCCTCGCCGCCGAATGGGGGCACGGCCGGCGTCAGGGCAGGCTCTCCAATCTCCACCTCGGAGCGCTCGACCCGAGCACCGGCGGCTTCGTCATGCTCGGCAAGACCTTCAAGGGGTTGACCGACGAGTTGCTGGCGTGGCAGACCGGCCGCCTGCTGGAGATCGCCGAGGGTCCCGCCGACGGCTTGACGGTCACCGTCCGCCCCGAGCTCGTGGTCGAGATCGCGTTCGACGGGGTCCAGCAGTCGAGCCGTTACCCCGGTGGGATGGCACTGCGCTTCGCCCGGGTCATCCGCTACCGGCCCGACAAGAGCGCCGGTGAAGCCGACACCGTCGAGACGGTGCGCTCCCTCATGCTCTGAGGGCCGCGAGCCCCGCATCGGGGAAACACCCCGAAGCCCGCAGGCTCCAGCGTCCCCGAAGATTCACCGCCCGGATCACACCGGTACGCCGCGATGCGCATCACCATGCCCGGCGCATGCGGCGGGCCTCATTCGATCTAGGCGGAAATCCGCGTACCACCGGCATTTCCAAGATTCACCGCGTACGCTCACAACCCCGCGGACCAGCCCGGAGATCGCAGATCCGGACAGCTGAACGATCTTTTATGGCCCGTACACGATCATTTCTTTGCACATCAATCAAGATTCATTGACACAGTGATATGAATCACTTGCAGCGCTTTAAGTTGCCTTTACCGGTTCTTTGTCGCATATGTTCGACCGCATCGCGCGGGTGACATTCCGTCTCCCCGCCCACGAGAACGGCCTGCATCCCCCTCGTCCCCTCGTCCCCCATGGCCGTCTCGCGTCCTGCCCCCGACCTTGGACCCGTGATCACCCTTGGGCCTGCATTCCGCTCCCCCGTCCGACAAGACCCTCCCCTTCCGGAAACCGGAGACGAACCGGCGGCGCCTGGCCGTACTGGCCGTCGGCGCCACCGCGGTGGTGGCGGTCTCGAGCACCGCCTGGGCGCTCTCGGCCGACGACCACGCCTCGCGGGCGTCCACGGCGGCCGTCTTCAGCCCCCGGCAGGCCGGTGCCCCCGGCGACACCACGCCGCACGGCCTCGCCTCTCCCTCCGCGTCCCCCTCGGAGGGGTCCTCCTCGGGGACGCCCGGTCCGAACGCCTCCGAGGCCGCCGACGAGGCGAACTCCCGCGTCTCCCCCTCTCCGGCGGCCTCCCCCGGGACCTCCACCACGACGGGGACGTCCCCCGGCACCCGCCCCACCGCCGAGGCCGCCCCGCGGTCGCGGTCCGGGAGCGGGCGGGACACCGCCTCCGCGTCGAAGGACACCGGGAGCACGGCCGCGAACACGGCCAGGAGCACCGCGCGGAACACACCAAAGAGCAAGACGGCGGGCAAGCCGAAGACACGGCGGTCCGGCGCCCGCGACACGTCGAACGCGGAGCGCGTCCTCTCCAGCGGCGCCTGCGGCGCCTCCTACTACGACGAGCCGCAGATGACCGCCAGCGGCGAGCGCTTCGACCCGAGCGCGATGACCGCCGCTCACAAGACCCTGCCGCTGGGCAGCAAGGTCCGCGTGACCAACCCGGCCAACGGCGAGTCGGTGACGGTCCGGATCAACGACCGCGGCCCCTACACGGGCGGGCGCTGCCTGGACCTGTCCAGGGCGGCCTTCTCCGCCATCGGCGACACCGGTGCGGGCGTCATGCGGGTCAAGTACGAGGTCCTCGCCACCTGACCGGCTTCCCCGCAGGCCGATGAGGCCCCGATGGCCCACGAGGCCCCGGTTCAGGTCGGCATCCCCGGCACCCGGCCGGCGTCCCCCACCGACCGGCATCCCCTCCCGACCGGTGAAACCCTCCCGACCGGCGTCCCCTCCGGGGCGGCCGACGCCTCCGGACCGGTCGGCGCCTACGGGCCGGCGGACGCCTACTTCACCGGGCGCATCGCCAGCGGGTACCGGAAGTCATCGTCGGTCAGCGCCTTGACCCCGCCGATCACCGACAGCACCATGCCGCCGATCCATACCGCCGGGATCAGGACGGCGCCCACGACGGTGATGGCCAGGAGCACGCTCGCACCCAGCAGGGTCAGCTGGAAGTTGAGCGCCTCGACCGCGTGCCTGCGGACGTGGGGCGAGGTCCTACCGGCGGCGAGCAGCATGATGAGCGGGCCGATCGCGAACAGTCCGGTCAGCGGCAGCAGATGCGCCGCGGCCGCGCCCAGCCGTTCTCCTCCGTCCTTCGCCCGCGCGGCGGGGTACGGGAGGGGCCGCCCGCCCGTCTGCGGGTGGAACGCGGGGACGGCGGGGCGGGAACCGTACAGTTCGTACATGATCGGCATGAGGTCACCGTGGACGCGGGCCGTCATGGCCCGCTCCAGCCGGTCGTCGAACTCGAACTTGTCGAGCCGCCCTTCGGCATAGGCCGTCTTGACGTGCTCGACGACCTGCTCCCGGTCCTGGTTGCTGACCCGCAGACCGGCGTGGCCCGGCCCCGGAGCGGGGGACGCCCCGGTTTCGCGCCACGGGCTCGCCTCCGGTGTCGCTGTCCGTTCCATGAGACCGACATACCCTTCGTCGCTGGCTTACCTCCATGATCGCGGTGGGCTTCCGGCCGGTCCATCCGGATAAACCCTTGGATATCCCCTAGAGGGCACCCCGGTATGACCCCGTCGGACCCCTGGGAGATGTATATAAGAGGCATGAGATGGCGGGATCGCTACGGATTGAGGCGGCGAGGCGGCCCTAAGATCGCCAAGTTCGATCGTGAGGCCACCGACGCCGACATCGAGGCGCTCATCGCCTTCGCGAAGTCGCGCCGGGGTGTCGAGTTCTACGTCGAGCCGGAGACGTTCGCGACGGACACCACGGCGATGGCCATCGCGGACGACGGCGAGTGGACGAGGCGCCGGGTCGGCTCCCCCGCGGTGATCCGCAAGGTGGCCCGTGACCTGTCGCTTCCGGTCTACGACGTGCAGCTGACCGGCTATCCGCCCCGGATGCGCGCCTACAACGAGCGGCGCAGGCTCGCCGAGGACTGACCTCCGGGCATCCTGGGCCGGTCACCCGGCCGGTGCCGCGGGCTCCTCCAGCAGGGAGATCATGGGTAGCAGCCACGCGGCTCGGGGACTGCCCATCTCCTCGTCCAGCTCCTCGGGGCTGGGCATCCTGTCCTTCAGCGCCTGCGGCGGGACCAGGTGCCGCAGTGCGTGCATGAGCAGGTTGGCCATGGAGTAGCCGGGATCGGCCTCGTGCGCGCGGGTCAGGGCCACCCCGGCCAGCGCGGAGTCACCTTCCCGCCAGGCGACCACGCCGAGCAGGGAGGCGGTCGGCGCGACGAAGCGCGGCTCCAGCCGCAGGGTGAGGTCCTGCCATAACCGGCGGTGGACGTCGCAGGAGTCGTCGGTGACGAGCGCCCACGCCTCGTCGCGGACGCGGACCACCGCCAGGTCGAGCCCCAGCCTGGCCGCCTGCTCGTCGTCGAGCCGCCCGCCCGCGGCGTAGGCGCCGATGGCCGCGCGGACCCGGGTGACGCCGTCGGCCACGAACTCCGCCGCGAACCCCTCGACGTCGCCGCAGGTGGCGAGCCTCTCTCCGACCTCCCTCGTGACCCGGGCGGTGGCCCGTCGCATGGCCTCCCGCGCGGCGCCGCCGACGGGGTCGAGCGACCTGGCCAGAGACTCCCGGTCGGGGAAGGCGACCAGCCCCCGCACGGTCGCCTGGGCGGCGATCTCCCCGGCCCGGGGGTCGTACGGTGTGCCGTCCGGAGGACAGCATCCGGACCGGGAGCAGAGATAGGACCAGTAGCGGCCGTCCTCCACCCGCAGGGCGTCGACGACGACGAGGCCGCCCCGGCGGAAGAGCGCGACGGTCTCGTCCATGACCGGGGTCACCAGGGGGCCGGTGCCGTATCCGGCCAGGATGACCTGGGTGACCCCCTCCCGGCGGAAGACCGCGGCGACCTGGGCGGCGTCCGGGTCGACGGGCGGCAGGTCCCAGCGGACGGTGAGATGCAGCCGCCCCCGGGGAGGGCGGCCCCTCAGGCCGATCGCGACGAGGCTGTCGGCGGGGTGGAACCCCAGGAGGTATGGAACGGCGCCGAGGACGTCCTCGGTGGACCTGAGCAGGAGACCGGGCTGGTCGGCGAGGGAGACGGACTGGACGGACGGGGCCGGCGAGGCCGGGAGGTCGGTTGTCATGGCCCAGAGCCTCGCGCGTCCCCCGCCTCCTCCGTCCGGCCGAATCCCGTTCTGTGGACGGCCGGACGGGATCGGGCCGGCCTGTGGAAAACCTCCCGGCGGCCCGGAGCGCGCCGCGCCCGGCCCGGCGGCCCGACGGCCCGACGGCCCAGCGACCCGACGGCCCGGCGGCCCTGCTTCAGCCCCGCCGGTGGAGAGGCTCCGCGGGCGCCAGGCGCGCCCGCACCATGACGGTCGCCCCCGCCACGGCGGCGGGCATCGCGACCACCGCCGCCAGCGGGATCAGGAAGATGACGAAGAGCGGTACCCCGAAGCCGAGCACGACCGCCTTGTCCGCCCTGAGCAGGGCGAAGCGTGTCCTGCGCCGCATGCCCCTGCGCTCCATGGCCAAAGTGGTGAGCTCGGCGGTGAGGAAGAAGCCGGACACGATCGCACCCAGGACCGGCGCCACCGTCTGGCCGACCACCGGCACGAAGCCGAGGAAGAACAGCGGGATCGTGAACAGCAGCGTGTACCCGAGGATGATCAGGCTGTCCCTGATCGAGCGGGGGATCGATCTCCAGAGCGGGACCTCGGGCCCGTCCGGCACCTCCCCGTGGCTCTCCTCGACCTTCTCGGAGAGCTTCTCGTAGAAGGGCTCGCCCAGGATCAGCGTGACCGCGGTGAAGGTCACCACGGCCAGGACCACTCCCGCGCCGAAGAGGGCCATACCGAGCAGGGTGTACAGCGTGGAGCGCGCCGCCTCCCCCCACCCCGCGGCGAACGGCGTCATCCATTCGGCGATGTCCCGCGCGCTGGAACCGAGGAAGTAGAGCGCGACGGCGTAGAGCACGAACGCGATCAGCGCCGGGACCAGACCGAACAGCCACCACCGGGGGTTGCGCGCGACCCAGCGCAGTCCCTGGAGGAAGAAGCCGGCGCCCTTCGCGAAGGAGCGGAAATGACCCATGGCCGGAAGATTAGCGGGAGCGGCCGATCACCGTACGCCGCCGTCGCCCCGGCCGGAAGGCCGGAAGGTCAGGCGCGCCGCCACAGGCCCGGCACGGAGACCCCCAGTGTGGCGAGGAGACGGCGCAGGAGGGGCAGGGAGATGCCCAGGACGTTGCCGTGGTCGCCCTCGATGCTCTCGACGAACCAGCCGCCGGGGCCGTCCAGGGTGAAGGCGCCCGCGACCCGGCAGGGCTCGCCGGTGGCGACGTAGGCGGTGATCTCGTCATCGGAGGGCGCGCCGAAACGCACGACCGTGGCCCCCACCTCCGACACCTGTCCGCCGCTCGCGGTGTCGATCACGCAGTGGCCGGTGAGCAGGCGGCCCTCGCGGCCGCGCATGGACCGCCAGCGGGCGACGGCCTCCTCGGGCGAGGACGGCTTGCCGTAGGCCCGGTCGTCGAGTTCCAGCACCGAGTCGCAGCCGATGACCAGGCCGCCGGTCACGTCGCGCGCCACGGCCGCCGCCTTGGCGCGCGCCAGGGTGAGGCAGAGCTCTCCGGGGCTGGCGGCGGTGACGGCCTCCTCGTCGACTCCGCTGACGATGACTTCGGGGTCCAGCCCTGCACTGCGCAGGAGGGCGAGACGGGCGGGCGAGGCGGAGGCGAGAACGATCCTGGTCACGTCTGCCGAGCCTAGCGTCCACCGCGACCCGTGCGGACGGCCCCTCCCGCGGGCGGGGCGCGGCATCGATCGGGCCGGGGGAGGACGCCGGGCGAAGGACACCGGGTGGAGGACATGGCGCCGGTGGGAGGGCTCCGGAGCGGACGGCCCGTCCCGCGCGGGACGGGCCGTCCGCGCGGGTGCCGCGGCCGGGCCTACTCCGGCTTGATCGTGGAGATCGAGGAGATCGCGGTGTTGATGTCGCGCCAGCGGGAGCGCTGGACGTCGGGGATGGTCACGAAGACGAGGGCCGGCTTGTCCAGGCCGGGGACCTCCTTCACCGCGACCGCGGCCATGGAGCGATGGGGCTTGCCCTTGACCTTGTACCTCACCTGGTAGGCCAGCATCCACCCGTCCTTAATCGACTGGGAGGCCGTCCAGGTGATCTCCCCGCCGCGGGGGTGATGGTTGAGCGTCCAGCGCGCGGCCAGCAGCGCGGTGTCCTTGACGGTCTCCTGCACGTTGATCGGCACCGGGCAGCTCACGAGCATCGCGCGTGAGGCCGTGCCCCTGACCTTCGGCAGGACCTGCCTGGTGGCGAACGGCGCGGCGCCGTAGCCCTTCCACGGCTTGCCGAAGCGGATCAGCGAGACCCCGGAGCGGGTGTCGCGGACACGGCGCTTGGCGGGGTGCTCCTTGCCGGGCAGCCGGCCGAGCCGTTTGTCGTCCGGCAGTTCGGGGACGCGGGGATCGGCCAGGGCGGCGAGCACCGCGGCGCTCCGGGGCGGTGCGGCGGGGGCCGCGCTCGCGGTCGGCGAGGCGGAGGGGGACGCGGAGGCGGACGAGGACGCCGACGCCGACGCCGATGAGGACGCGGAGGCCGATGCCGGCGCCGACAGCGGCTCGGGCGAGGAACCGGGACCGGGCGGGGGCGTCGCGGCAGATGGCGCGGCGATCGGCCCCGGCGCCTCTCCGCCCGGTCGTTCTGAGGAGCCGGAAGACACGAAGCCGATCACCGCCGCCACGGCGGCCACGATCACGGTGACGGTCACGGCCAGGAACCGGTAGATCACGCGCATCGGCAGGTCGCCGATGCGCGACCGCTTCACCGCTGAGACCGGAGGATTCTTGGGCCCGGGCCCGGCGACGATCTTCGGCAGCTCGGAGGTCTCCGCCTCGGCCACCACGTATGTCGGCATGGAACCCGTCCCACGGGTCCCTTCGGTCCCACCCACCCCATCGAGCACGATCGGGAGCGTACGACAAATCGGCTTATCCCGTGCGGGATACCCATCACACTTAGAAAACGAGTGATTTTTTCACGTTTGGTCGGGCACCTGCCGAAAGGCGAACCGCAGCCACGGGACGTCCGCGACGACCGTGCGGGAACCGGGCTCGATCTCGGTGAACCCCGCGTCCCTGACCACGGGCAGACCGGAGCCGGCCAGCGCCCCCCAGTCGCCGGGCGCGGCGGTCCGCACGGCCACCGCCAGGCCGCGCTCCCGCCAGGCGCGGCGCGCGCCCTCGTCTCCGGCCCACCAGGCGAGCTGGGCGGCGTGCCCGGCCTGGGCCATCGCCTTGCCCGCCGACATCGCAAGGCCCGGGTTCACCCACAGGACCGGCTCCCCGGGCGCGGGCGGCGCCGGTTCGGCGGAGTCGGACAGGTCGGTGCCGGAGACCTGGAGACGCGACAGGTCCCTGGGCCAAGCGTCGAGCGGGACCGGCGGGTGGACCCGGACCTCGGCGGTGCCGTGGGTGACGGTGAGGCCGGGCAGTGCGAGCACCCGGCGCCACTCGGCTCCGCGCGCCCGCCGTACGACCTTTCTGATCCGGCCGTCCTCCCAGGCGCGGACCGCCTCGGCCCACTCGCCTCCGGGGGCCGCCTGCGGAGCGTCGAGCAGCGTCAGCACGGCCAGTGCGGCGGCCTCCAGGGCGTCGGTGCGCTCGGGTGGAGCCGCCCGTTCGATGCGGACCACGAGCGGAAGGACCCGCTGCCCGGCCACGTCCTCGTCCCGCCGGGGCCGTCCGGCCTCCGAGACCGCCCCCGGGGCCTCCGGGGCCCCCGTGAAGGTCCTCCCCGCCTCCGCCGTCCCCTCGGTCCTCACGTCCTCCGCCGCCTCCCCGGCCCCCGCGGCCTCCGCTGCGCCGTACCCGTCCCGCTGCCCGCTCGCCTCGTTCACGCCTTCCAGGGTGCCCGTCCGGCGGGGGTGCGTGGACCGGCGGGTCACGCCGTACCGGACGGACCGTCCCGGCCCGCCGGGCTCCCTCCACCGGAACGGGATCATCAGCCGCCCGATCGCGGAGAGTGACGACGATCCGGCCCGTCCGCATCCCGGCGGGCCGCCCACCTGCGACTCCATCGCTTCCCCACTCCCGCCGGGCCACATCCGAGCACTATGCGTTACCGGACATAGCGGACTTCACAGACATAAGGAACTTTCCTCCTTATTTTCGCAATTGCGTAGTTTCCCGATTACCGGCCCGCTTTGTTACAGGATGGGACGCCGCCGGTATCAGGTCTGCAACACCCAAGTCGCCCCACTTGTCCAGGGGAGACTCCCGATGCTCAGCTTTGTTCGACCATTGCTGACGGCTGACCCCAGACCGGACGATAAAAGGAGTGCTGCCGTGTTCCATGCGCGGACATCTGGCAAGTTTCTAGTAGCAGTGGCAGGAGGTGCACTCCTGCTGAGCGCCTGCGCGGGCACCGACTCGGCGAGCAAGCCCACCACGTCGGGCTCGGCCGCAGCCTCTTCGGGCTCCGGTGCGGGGAAGACGGTCACCTTCGCCTTCGACCAGGAGTTCAGCTCCTACAACGGCAACACCGGCGCTGAGAACGCCTCCCGCAACAACCTGCCGCTGCAGCGCGTGCTGACCGCTTTCTGGTACTTCGGCGGCGACGGCACGGTCACCCCGAACAAGGACTTCGGGACCTACGAGAAGATCTCCGACGACCCGCTGAAGGTCAAGTACACGATCAACCCCGCGGCCGTCTGGTCCGACGGCACGCCGATCGACTGTGACGACCTGATGCTGGCCTGGGCCGCCAACTCCGGCAAGATCAAGGGCTTCTCCACCGCCGGCACCACCGGCTACGAGCTCACCGACGTGCCGAACTGCGAAAAGGGCGGCAAGGAGATCACCCACACCTACAGCGAGCCGTTCGGTGACTGGGCCGGCGCGCTGTACGCGCAGGGCCAGATCATGCCGGCCCAGGTCGTGGAGAAGAAGGGTGGCCTGTCGGAGGACGAGTTCATCGAGGCCGTCAAGAAGAAGGACGCCAAGAAGCTCGCCGACGCGATCAAGTTCTACAACGACGGCTGGCTCATGAAGGGCCAGCTGCTCAGCGAGGACCTGATCCCCTCCTCCGGCCCGTACAAGCTGTCGAAGTTCGACGCCGGCCAGTCGCTGACCTTCACGGTCAACGACAAGTACTGGGGCCCCAAGCCGCAGGTGCAGACCATCGTCGAGCGCTTCATCGCGCTGGACCAGCAGGCGCAGGCGCTGCAGAACGGCGAGGTCAACATCGCCGTGCCGCAGCCCGGCCCGGACGTGCTGAACCAGCTGAACGCCCTTGAGGGCGTCACCGTCAAGACCGGTCCGCAGTACTTCTACGACCACCTTGACTTCAACATGGACTCCAGCCCGTTCAAGGACCGCACCCTGCGCGAGGCCTTCGCCAAGTGCGTTCCGCGGCAGCTGATCGTCGACAACCTGATCAAGCCGCTGAACCCGAACGCCACCATCCTCCAGGCCCGCCTGGTCTCCAGCGTCCAGCCGAGCTACGCCGACGTCGTCAACGGCATCGCCGGCGAGGACAAGAAGTACGACCAGGTCGACATCGAGGGCGCCAAGGCCCTGCTGAAGAAGGCCGGCAAGGAAGGCCTCGAGATCAAGATCGGCTACCAGTCGCCGAACCCCCGCCGCACCTCGGTCACCCAGCTGATCAGTGACTCCTGCAGCAAGGCCGGCTTCAAGATCAAGGACAACGGCGACGAGAACTTCTTCGGCAACGGCCTGACCAACAACACCTACGACGTGGCCCTGTTCGGCTGGATCGGCTCCGACCTGATCAGCGGCAGCACCTCGACGTACACCTCGCCCAGCAAGTGCGACAGCGAGCACAAGGGCAACAACAACGGCTGCTACTCGAACAAGAAGGTCGACGAGCTGCTGAAGAAGGTCAACGCGACCACCGACAAGGCCGCGCAGACCCCGCTCATCGCCGAGGCCGAGAAGATCATGTGGCAGGACCTCGCCACGATCCCGCTGTACGAGAACCCGAACCTGACCGCGTGGTCCGAGGGCGTCAACAACGTCATCCCGAACCCGACCCAGGCCGGCATCAGCTGGAACATGGACAAGTGGACGATCGAGTAGTCCCACCCGTTCCGACCGCGGGCCACGGCCACGGCCGCGGTTGACGGAAAACAGCAGTCCCCACGGGGCCGGGACCGGGAAGGCCACAAGCCCTCCCGGTCCCGGCCCTGATCCACGCAGTCCCTCTTCCATGAACGGGAGGTGACGAAGTGATCGTCTTCATCGCGCGGAGACTGGTCATCTCGTTCTTCGTCCTCCTGGCGGCGACCTTCATCATCTTCGTCCTCACCGCTTTCGCGGGCGACCCGCTTGAGGACCTCCGCCAGGACAACAGCCCCCAGAAGCTCACCAAGATCGCCGAGCGGTCCGAGCGGATGCAGCTCGACGTCCCCGTCGTGCTGCGCTATCTGGGCTGGCTGGGCCGGATCGTCCGCGGCGATCTCGGCGTGAACCGCGACGGCCAGGCCATCGCCCCCATCCTGAGCGACGCGCTCTCGGCGACCCTGCAGCTCGTGCTCGCCGCGACCGTGCTGGCCATCACGGTCGGCATCGTCATCGGCATCATCTCCGCGCTCCGCCAGTACAGCGGTTTCGACTACACCGTCACCTTCGCCGCCTTCATCTGCTTCTCCCTGCCGCTCTTCTGGGTGGCGGTCATGCTCAAGCAGTACGTCGCCATCGAGTTCAACAACTGGCTGAAGGACCCGGTCATCCCGCCCGCGGTGATCGGCGCCCTCGCCCTGCTCGGCGGCCTGATCTTCGGCGCCCTCACCGTCGGCGACCGCAGGCGCCGGCTCATCGCCTTCGCCGTCGGCCTCGTGGTCGGCGGCGCGCTGTTCACCGTCCTGTCGGTGACCCGTTGGTTCGCCGACCCCGGCCTGGGCACCCCCCTCATCCTGGCCTTCGGCCTGGCCGCCGCGGTCGGTTTCACCGCCCTGACCGCCGGCCTGCAGTATCGCGGCCCGCTGTACGCCACCCTCGCCGCCGCCGTGATCGGCGCGATCTGCTCGCAGATCCTCGGCCCCGTGCTGGCCGACCCGACCTGGCTGGAGATCGGCGGCCTGCTGCTGCTGACGATCGCCGTCTGCCTCGGCCTCGGCTACGTCCTCGGCGGCCTGCAGCGCCGTCAGGCGATGACCGCCGCCACGCTGACCGGCGTGTTCACCGGCGCCATGGTCTTCCTGGACCGGATGCTCCAGGCGTTCGCCGGCTACAGCGACACCGTGCGGCACCGCCCCATCTCGACGATCGGCGCCCGCACCCCCAACTACCAGGGCGACTTCTGGCAGACGGGCCTCGACAGCGCCGGCCACCTGCTGCTGCCGACCATGGCCCTCATCCTGATCTCTCTGGCCACCTACACCCGGTTCAGCCGGGCCAGCATGCTGGAGGTCATGAACCAGGACTACGTGCGCACCGCCCGGGCCAAGGGCCTCCCCGAGCGCACCGTCGTCCTCAAGCACGCCTTCCGCAACGGCCTGATCCCGGTCACCACCATGATGGCCTTCGACCTCGCCGGCGTGATCGGCGGCGCGGTGGTCACCGAGAACGTCTTCGGCTGGCGCGGCATGGGCTTCATGTTCACCAAGGGACTCATGGAGGTGGACCCGGGGCCGGTCATGGCGTTCTTCCTGGTCACCGGGGCCACGGTGGTCGTGTTCAACATGATCGCCGACATCCTCTACGCCTACCTCGACCCGCGCATCCGGCTGTCGTGAAAGCATCGGAGACCCACTCATGACACTCAGCGCACAAGCGCAGGCACCGGATGGCGGCGCCGAGCAGGGCATGACGATCGTCGCCCGCACCCAGGCCCAGATGGTGCGACGGCGGTTCTTCCGGCACCGGGCCGCGCTGGCCGGGATGATCGTCTTCGGCCTGGTCCTCGTGCTCGCTTTCAGCTCCATCGGTTTCGCCGGCATCCCGGGCTGGTGGCACCAGAGCTACATCACCACCGGGGCGCTGGTGAACCAGGGCAAGCCGACGCTCAGCCTGTCGCCGTTCACCATCGGCGACCATCCGTTCGGCCAGGACGACATCGGCGTCGACTACTTCGCCAAGTCCATGCGCGGCGCCCAGCAGTCGATCATCGTCGCCTTCCTGGTCGGCATCGTGGCCACCGTGGTCGGCGCCGTCGTCGGCGCGGTGGCCGGCTACTACCGCGGGCGCGTCGAGGCCGTCCTGATGCGCGTCACCGACGTGATGATCACCATTCCGGTCCTGGTCATCGCCGCCGTCCTCGGCCGCAAGTTCGGTGACGCCGGCGTGGTGCCGCTCGGCATCGTCCTCGGCCTGACGATCTGGCCCACCATGGCCCGCCTGCTGCGCGGCGAGTTCCTCTCGCTGCGGGAGAAGGAGTTCGTGGAGGCGGCCCGCGCGGTCGGCACCCCGGCCCGCCGGATCATCTTCCGGCACATCCTGCCCAACACCATCGGCGTGATCGTGGTCAGCGCGACGCTGGCCACCGCGAACGCGGTGCTGCTGGAGTCGGCGCTGTCGTTCCTCGGCCTGGGCGTGCAGGCCCCCGACACCTCCCTCGGTCAGCTGATCAACGAGTACCGCACCGCGTTCAGCACCCGTCCGTGGCTGTTCTGGTGGCCGGGCATCTTCATCATCGCGATCGCGCTGTCGATCAACTTCATCGGCGACGGCCTGCGCGACGCCTTCGATCCACGACAGACCCGGGTGCGTGCCTGATGACGACTCCTCCCAACGTGCCGATCGAGCCCCGCAAGGGCGACGTGCACACCTACGACATCGCCAGCACCATCCTCGACTCCTCGGGGGAGGTGCACACCGGCCTGCAGCGGGACGCCGTACGGCCCCCGTCGGAGGACGAGATCCTCCGGGTTCAGGACCTGAGCGTGGAGTTCCCGACCGAGGACGGCGTCGTGCACGCGGTCCGCGGCGTCTCCTACAGCCTGCGCGAACGCGAGGTGCTGGGCATCGTCGGCGAGTCGGGCTCCGGCAAGTCGGTCTCCTCCATGGCGGTCATGGGCCTGCTGCCCAAGAGCGCCCGGATCAAGGGCCGGATCCTGTTCCGCGGCGAGGACATGCTGAAGATGTCGCCTCGCAAGCAGCGGGGCCTGCGCGGCCGCAAGATCGCGATGATCTTCCAGGACCCGATGACCGCGCTGAACCCGGTGCACTCGATCGGCGACCAGCTCGCCGAGGCAGTGCTCGCGCACGAGCTGATGCCCCGCAAGAACGCGCTGGCCCGCGCCAAGGAGATGCTCGACCTCGTCGGCATCCCGCAGGCCGAGGCGCGGCTGCGCAGCTACCCGCACGAGTTCTCCGGTGGCATGCGCCAGCGCGCGATGATCGCCATGGCGGTCATCAACAACCCGGACGTCATCATCGCCGACGAGCCGACCACGGCCCTCGACGTGACCGTCCAGGCGCAGATCCTGGAGAAGCTCCTGGAGGTCAAGGACGCGGTCAACGCGGCGATCGTGCTCATCACCCACGACCTCGGCGTCATCGCGGGCATGGCCCACCGGGTGCTGGTGATGTACGCCGGGCGGCCGGTCGAGATCGGCGAAACCGACCCGGTCTTCGAGGGGCCCCGCATGCCGTACACGGCGGGCCTGCTGGGGTCGATCCCGTCGCTGGAGACCTCCGGCAGCCGGCTCCGGCCGATCAAGGGCACTCCCCCGTCGCTGATCAACCTGCCGACCGGCTGTCCCTTCTCGCCGCGCTGCCCGCTGGCCGACGAGGTGTGCCGGACCACCGAGCCGGAGCTGGCCGAGACCGACAGCGGCGGGCACTTCGCGGCCTGCCACCACTGGGACCGGCTGGCCGCGGTCGAGGACCCGACCGTGTTCTTCCGCACCGAGAGCGAGACCAAGGCATGAGTGTGACGACCGAGGAGACGCCCGCCCCGCAGCGGGAGCCGGACAGCGGCGACCACCTGCTCAAGGTCGAGGACCTGGTGATGAACTTCCCGGTCCGCGGCGGCGGTTTCCTGCGCCGGGTGGTGGCGCAGGTGCAGGCGGTCAGCGGCGTGTCCCTGCACGTGGACGAGGGCGAGACCCTCGGCGTGGTGGGCGAGTCGGGCTGCGGCAAGTCCACGACGGGCCGGGCGATCCTGCAGCTGCACAAGCCCACCTCGGGCTCGGTGCGCTTCCAGGGCAAGGAGCTGACCGCCATGTCGGTCAAGGAGCTCCAGCCCGTACGGCGCGACATGCAGATCGTCTTCCAGGACCCCTACGCCTCGCTCAACCCGAAGATGCCGGTCAACGACATCATCGCCGAGCCGCTGAAGGTCCACGAACGCTGGAAGGACGGCGGCCCCGACCGGGTCGCCGAGCTGCTGCGGCTGGTCGGCCTGAACCCCGAGCACGGAAACCGCTACCCGCACGAGTTCTCCGGCGGCCAGCGCCAGCGGGTCGGCATCGCCAGGGCCCTGGCCCTGGAGCCGAAGCTGCTGATCCTCGACGAGCCGGTGTCCGCACTCGACGTGTCGGTCCAGGCGGGCGTGGTGAACCTGCTGGAGGACCTGCAGGACGCGATGGGGCTGGCCTACGTCTTCATCGCCCACGACCTGTCGGTGGTGCGGCACATCTCCGACCGGGTCGCGGTGATGTATCTCGGCAAGGTCATCGAGACCGGCCTGCGGGACGACCTCTACGACCGTCCCGCCCACCCCTACACCCAGGCGCTGCTGTCGGCGGCTCCCATGGCCAACCCGAAGGAGGAGCGCGCCCGCGAGCGCGTCATCCTCACCGGTGACGTGCCGAGCCCGCTGAACCCGCCGAGCGGCTGCCGGTTCCGGACCCGCTGCTGGAAGGCGCAGGACATCTGCGCCACCGAGGAGCCCGCTCTCGTCGACCGCGGCAACGGCCACCCCGTGGCCTGCCACTTCGCCGAGGTCGCCGGAGCCTGACGAAAGCCCCCCGGGAGATCTCCCGGCACCCCCCACAGACGCGCGAGCCGTACGGGACGCCCCCCACCCGTACGGCTCGCGCCTTGTCCGGGCCCCGCGCGCCATCGCCTTCTCCGAGGATGACGAACGGGTGGATCCCGCTCGCGGAAGACGATCCCGAACCGGCCGGCGAAGACCCGGATCAGAACAGGGACAGGCTGGGCATGAGCTCTCCCGCCGCGTCGATCAGCAGTCCGGCCGCGGTGATCGCCGCCGCGGCCTCGCCTTGTTCGACGTCATCGCCTGGCCGCATCGGGTACTCGATCTCATTTCGGCGGCGGCGCAGCGCTCCGAACGACCTGAAGGCATCACCGAACTGGGCACGCAGCACCTCCTCTACGACATAGTGACCACCTGCCGTGGTGGGGCGGAGACCCTGATGGGCCAGCAGCGCCGTACAGGCGTGCCGGGCGGCGTCGTAGGCGAGAATGAACGCGCTGTCCGGATCAGCGGTTATCGCCTGCGCGGTGCGCAATGTCCGCCTGGCTCGTTCCAGCCATTCGGTGCCGTCGGCGGCCGAACCGCCGATCTTCTGGAGCCGCCTCTGCGCGAGCAGGTGTTCCACCTCTGCTCGCCCTTTGGACCAACGCATCACGCACCCTCCCCGGACGGCTCTCCGGCCCAGACCAGCGGCGACGACCGGATCTGCTCGACGAGCGGGTCCGCGGCCTCCTCCCAGCGCTCACGGGACAGGATGACGGGATTCACGGGAATCTCCAGCCGCCGTTCCACCCGATCGGCGGCCTCGTAGACGTCCGCCCGGGAGGGATGCCCTATGACCATGATGTCGATGTCGTTGGGAGGCGGGCCCGGTTCCCCGCGGTAACGGCTCGCCCAGGAACCGAAGATGCCCACCGCCTCCACGTCACGGACGGCGGCGAACTCCTGCTCTACGAGGGCGTGGGGTCCGAACGTCAATGTCAGCAGCTCGGTGAGCGGCCGGGCGTAACGACCGGATGTCTCGGCGCGGATCAGGTGTGCTCTGCCGATCCTGCGGCTGGAAAGAAGGCCGGCCTGTAGCAGGCGGCCCACCTCGCGTTGCATCGTCGTCAGCGGCACGCCGACTCGCCTGGCGAGCTCGGTCAGGGTGAACTCCCGTTCCGGACGAAGGTAGAGGAGCGCGAGCAACTCTGCCTGGTGCCTCGATCGGAAGATCGGCAACAGCGGAGGCGGCTCACTACGCATAGATGAAACTTATCACCCACCTATGCGTAGCGTCTCAGGTTTCGGTGCCGATATCACAGCCTGTCACTCCGCCGAGGTCACCGCATGCCACTTCGCCGAGATGGCCGGAGTCTGGCAGAAGGCCCCGGGAGATCTCCCGGCACCCCCACAGACGCGCGAGCCGTACGGGACGCCCCCCCACCCGTACGGCTCGCGCCTTGTCCGGGCCCCGCGCCGTACCTGACAGGAGCCGACAGGTACGGGCGGCAGGATGAGGTCCGTTCCACGGGCGCGGAAGGCCGGGCCCGTGCCGTACGACGACCGAGGAGCCCCTCAGATGCCCCGCGCCACCGGTACCTTCTCCATCGACAGCTGGGAGCCCGCCCCCTACGACGAGGCGGAGGGGGCCGCGCTCTCCCGGGTCCACGTCGTCAAGACCTTCGACGGCGGTCTGAAGGGCGCCAGCACCACCGACATCATCACCGCCGTCGTCAGTGAGGACTCCGCGGCCTACGCCGGCTTCGAGCGGTTCACCGGCGTCCTCGACGGCCGCGAGGGCACCTTCGTGCTCCACCACAACGCCACCGCCCACGCCGGGGAGTCGGCCCTGAGCTGGACCGTGCTCCCCGGCTCGGGCACCGGCGGTCTGGCCGGCCTCAGCGGCGGAGGGCAGATCGTCAATGACGGCGGCGCCCACTCCTACCACCTGGACTACGAGCTCGGCTGAGCCCTCGCGGGCCGTCCCGCCGCGACCGTCCGGGCGGCCCCGTGGCCCGGACGCCCGGCAGCCCAGGAGGTCCGGCCCTCGGGCGGGATCCAGCCTCCCGGGGATCCGGGTCTCAGGCGCCGAGCAGCGCCGCGACCGCGCCGGTCGCCGCCGGATACCGACCGAGCAGCGCCCGCACCCGCTCCTCCCCCGCGTCCGGCACGCCGCCGGCGGGCCCCTCCGGCCACTCCGGCCACTCCGGCGGGCAGCCGAGCAGTCCGGCCACGGCATCGCACGCCGCGGGGTGCCGCGCCAGCAGACCGGTCACCGGACCGCTCGGCGCGGGCGCCGCCCCGCCGGGCCGGCCGGTCCGGGCGGGACCGGCCAGGCGGTCCCACGGCGGGGTCCATCCGTCCAGCTCGGCCAGCCCGCCGGGGAAGGTCCGGCCCGCCTCCCGGACGAGCACCGGCACCAGCTCCGGCACGTTCCGGCGCAGCGTCGCGATCAGCGTCGGCAGCCACGGCAGCAGGACGGGGTCGGGCAGCCGCGCGAACGCCTTGGACAGCGCCTCCACCACGAACGGCGCCAGCCCCGGGACCGGGTCGAGCGCCTGGACGAACCCGCTCAGGTAGAGCGGGAAGGCGGGGACGACCAGCGGGTTGCCCAGCAGTCCGTCGCACCGGGCGCGCAGCTCCTCCCTCGGGAGCAGGCCCAGCTGCGTCTCGGCGGCCCACAGCAGCGCCACCTTGGCCGGGGCCTCCGGGTGCGACTGCCGTACGGCCAGCTCCAGCTGGGTCCGGTCGCAGCCCAGGGACAGCGCCAGGCCCTCCATGGAGAACAGGAAGCCCAGCATCGCGCCGACCTGGCGGACACCGCTGTCGTCGGCGAAGGCGGACGGCAGCAGCGTGCAGTAGTGGGCGTACCCGGCGGTGACGAACGCCTCGCACCAGGCCGGCAGGCCCGGCGCGGCGGCGCGGTGGTGGGCCAGCAGCCGCCGCATCCGGCGCAGCACCTCGGGGGCGTCGTCGACGGTGCGCTCGGCGGCCAGCAGCTCCACCGCGCGGGCGCCCAGCTCGTCGGCGAAGCGGCCGCCGCCCAGGTAGAGGATGGCGTCCTCCACCGCCTCCAGCGCGGTCCCCGCGGTGGCCCGCGGGTCCCGGACCTTGCGGCGCAGCCGCTGCTCCAGCACCTGCTCGACGGTGACGCCCTCGTAGCCCAGCTCGACGATGGACCGCTGGTGGCGGCCGATCGCCAGGTCCCAGCTCTCCTGGATGGGCCGCTCACCGAGGCGCCGCACCCCCATGATGGGCCGGGCCGCGTCGTCGGGCAGCAGGTAGCGCAGCATCCACAGCAGGTCCGAGCACGGCCGGAGCTCCGGGTTCGCCGTCAGGTCCAGCAGAACCCGCTGCTGGGTGCGCCGGCCCAGGTCGATCCCCAGGGGCTCCAGCCGGTCGTAGACGTCACGGGCCAGCGGGGGAAGCGCCTCATAGCCGACCACGCCGACCCGGTCGCCGCCCAGCAGGATCTCGCACAGGCGGCGGACGTCGCGACGGCCGGGCACCGCGTCCTTCTCGATGCAGGTCACCGCGGCGTCGGCGAAGTCGTACGGCGTCGGCCTGGCCCGGCCGCGCACCCCCGCGAGCAGGATCGACGTCTCGAACACCGCGATGGCGTCGGCCGTGCTGGCGAGGTAACCGTTGCGGCGGGCCAGCCGCACGATGTCCACGCACCACCCGCGCAGCTCGTCCTCGTCCAGGCCGTCCAGCGCGGGCGGGGCGGCCAGGAACCCCGACAGCCGGTCGGGGGCCGGCTCCGGCGCCGCCGCCGTGACCGCCTTCCCGGCCTTCCCGTTCTTCCCGGCCTTCCCGGATCTGGCGCGGCCGCCCTGCTGCCCCGCCAGCCGGTACGGCGTGACACCGCCGCGGGTCGCGGCCTTTGCCCAGGTCGCCGCGGCGATCGACACCGACCCCTGGGCCAGTCCGAACTGCGCCTCGATGGCCGAGTGGCTGGAGGGGATGAGCCCGTACAGCCAGTCGGTGGCCGTGCGGGGGGTGATGACGTACGGAGGCGCGCCGGACTCCAGGCCGAACTCGGCGACCCGGCTGACGGCGTGGAAGGCGCCGCACACGTACAGGCACTCCGCCGGGTCGGCGCCGGACGCGGCGAGGTGCTCCCGGATCCGGGTCCACATGTAGCGCTCGCGCTCCTCGTCGACGGCCAGGCGGTCGCCGTCGGAGGGGCGCAGCCGGCGGAACAGGCTGCCGATCAGCGCCATGGCCTGCCGGTAGGTGTCGTGGTCCGCGCCGGTCAGCGGCTGCTCGACGTACTGGTCCCACCACTCCGACCAGTGGCGGACCTTGCCGTGGTGCAGCAGGTACGCCTCCAGCTCGGCGAAGCCGGGCCGCAGGTCGCCGATCTCCACACCCACGGCGTCGCCGTGCAGGGCCGCCTCCTCGTCCCGCCCGTCGTCGGCCTCACCGGCCGGGGAGGCCGGAGCGACCGCACCGCCCGGGGAGGCCGGGGCGCCCGGGGAGGCGTGGCCGTCCGGAGCGCCTCCGGACCCGTCGCCGGCCGGCTCCCGGGGCAGCCACTGGAAGACGTGGTCCACCGAGCGGTCCACCAGCACCAGCTCGACACCGGGGGTCTCCAGCGCGTAGGCGATGGCCTGGTACTCCGCCGACGCCTCGGTCACCGGCGCCACCACGCTCAGCGGGCCCGAGCCGGGCGGGAAGCCGTCCAGCCGGGTGGCGAACGCCTGCAGCGCCACCGGCAGCCGGCAGTTGCGCAGCTCGGAGAGGAGCGGCTGCAGGTCCTCGCACAGCTCCAGGTAGACGACCTTGGGCCGCTTGCCGCGCAGCCGCCGCGTCATGGCCAGCGCGGAGGCCGGCGAGTGGTGGCACACCGGGAAGATCTCCAGCTTCTCCCCCAGCATCCGGTCGACGTCGTCGACCATGCCGGCCAGGATGCCGGACAGGGCGTCCCCGCCGCCGGAGAACGCCTCGGCGGCGTCGAGGAGCTGCTCGCGCAGCGCGTCGAAGGCGCTCATGACAGCGTCGAGATCGCCTGGCGGCCGCCCTCGAGGAAGCCGGTCCACTCCCCGCCGTCCTTGCGGCTGCGCGGCTCGACGACGCCGTGCCAGTACTTGTTCAGGATCGCGAGGTCCTCGGGGGAACGCCTGGCCAGCGACCCCACCAGGGCGCCGCCCAGCGTCTCGGCGCGCAGCGCCCGGTCGCCGAAGAAGTGACTGTGCAGGATGGCGTCCTCCAGCACGCCGATCTGCTCGGCGGTGGACAGCGCCGACTCCAGCCTCTCGTCCTCGCTCGCGGCCGACGCCGCGGCGGCGCGCAGGTCGGCGAAGCTCTGCAGCAGGACGTCCAGCAGCGTGGGCGGCACGTCCAGCTCGATGCTGTGGCGGCGCAGCAGCTCCGTGGTGCGGAAACGGACGATCTCCGCCTCGCTGGTCCTGTTCGTCACCACCGGGATGCGGACGAAGTTGAACCGCCGCTTCAGCGCCGAGGACAGGTCGTTGACGCCCCGGTCACGGCTGTTGGCCGTGGCGATGATCGAGAAACCGGGCCGGGCGAACACGGTGTTGTCGGTGTCGAGCTCGGGGATGGACACGTACTTCTCGGACAGGATCGAGATCAGCGCGTCCTGCACGTCGCTGGTCGAGCGGGTCAGCTCCTCGAAGCGGCCGATCATGCCCCGCTCCATCGCCGTCATGATCGGCGAGGGGATCATCGACTCGCGGGACTGCCCCTTGGCGATCACCATGGAGACGTTCCAGGAGTACTTGATGTGATCCTCCGTGGTGCCCGCCGTACCCTGGACGACCAGGGTGGAGTTGCGGCAGATGGCGGCCGACAGCAGCTCGGCCAGCCAGCTCTTGCCCGTTCCCGGGTCGCCGATCAGCAGCAGGCCGCGGTCGGAGGCGAGCGTCACGATGCTGCGCTCGACGAAGCTCCGGTCACCGAACCACTTCTGCGGGATCTCCCGGTCCAGGCCGTCGGAACGCTCGGAGCCGAGGACGAAGAGCCGGACCATCCGGGGGCTGAGCCGCCAGGAGAACGGCTTGGGCCCGTCGTCCACGGACTCCAGCCAGTCGAGCTCCTCGGCGTACTTCACTTCGGCGGGCGCGCGCAGCATCTCGTTGTTCATCAGGGGTTTCTCCTAAACGGGGAGGTTCTCAGGCGAGGAAGTTCTTCAGCTCGACGACGAGCTTGCGGATGTGTCCGGAGATGACCGGCGTGCCGAGGTTCTTGAGCTTCTGCCGGAACCACGGGTTGACGCTCTGCTGGCCGCCGCTGCTCACCGAGCCCACGGGGATGACCCGGACGCCGGAGCGGTGCAGCGACTCCATCCCGGCGAAGACGGCGTCGCAGTTCCACTCGTAGAAGTCCGAGATCCACACGACCACGGTGTTGCGCGGGTCGGCGACCTTCGGCTGGGCGAGGGCCAGTGCGGCCGTGCCGTCGGTGCCGCCGCCGAGCTGCGTGCGCAGCAGCACCTCGAACGGGTCGTGCACCCAGGGGGTGAGGTCGAGCGCGCGGGTGTCGTAGGCGATGAGGTGCACGTCGACCTTGGGCAGCCCGGCGAAGATCGAGGCCAGGATGGTGCAGTTCACCATGGCGTCGACCATCGAGCCCGACTGGTCGACGACCACGATCACCCGGGCCGGGGTGACGCGCTTGGCGGTCCGCCGGTAGTACAGCCGGTCGACGTAGAGCCGCTGGTCCTCGGGGTTGTAGTTGACGAGGTTCTTCCAGACGGTGCGCTCGACGTCGAGGTTGCGGAACACCCGCTTGGGCGGGATCGACCGGTCGACGACTCCCGCGCTGGCCTTGGCGACCTGCGTGCGCAGCACCTCGGCGACCTCGTCGACGAACCTGCGGATCAGCGCCTTGGCGTTGGCCAGCGCCACACCCGAAAGGTTGGCCTTGTCGCGCAACAGCTGCTCGACGAGCGACATGCTGGGGGTGAGCCGCTTCGCCAGGGCGGGGTCGGCCAGGACCTCGCGCAGCCGCATGCGGCGGACCAGGTCGGCCTCCAGGTCGGCCAGCACCCCGGACAGCTCGCGGCCGCTCTCGCCGTATCCCGTGCCGGGACCGTGTCCCGCACCCGCGCCGTGTCCCGCGCCGGGCCCGCCGGAGCCGCTCCCGGAACCCGGGCCCGCGCCCGGACCGGTCCCCGCGCCGGGCCCGGCGCCGGGCCCGCCGGAGCCCGCCGCGGCTCCCGGAGCACCGCCCTGGGCGCCGCCCGGAGCGCCGCACGCGCCGAGGGCCTGCGTCAGCCAGCCGGCGTCCTGCTGCCAGGCCGCCAGCTGCGTCGCGGTGACGTCGCCCGCCCCGGTGTCGAAGACGTTGAGCAGCAGCTTCGACACCAGGGCGGCCCTGCGGACCTCGTCACCGGGCACGGGCTCCCCCGGCGCGAACAGGTCCCGGAACTCGCCGGCCAGCTCGGGGAAGCGCTGCACCAGCGTGTCGACCGACACGGAGGGGTCGAGCAGCGCCGCGGGCAGTCCGAGATCGCCGACGACCGCCATGCTCGCGGTCTCCAGTGCGGGCTGCTCGTCGTGGTCGAAGAGGCGGGCCAGCAGCCGCCAGTAGAGCACCTGCCGCCGGTTCCGCGCGGCGCCGGCGGGGAGGCCGTCGCCGGCCGCGGGACCGCCGGCCGGGGCGTCCGCACCTTGGAGGGCGTCCGTACCTCCGGCCGCGCCCCCGTCCGTACGGATGTCGCCCGTGTGGATGTCAGCCGTGTGGATGTCAGCCGTGTGGATGTCGTCGCTCATCTCCGCAGCAACCGCCCGGCTCGCTCGCGCAGCACCGCGACCGGGTCTCCGGCCCTGGCCTCGGCCTTCACCGCCTTGGGATCGGTGGGGCCGAGCGCCCAGTCGCCGGTGGCGACCTCGACCGTCTCCTTCTTCACCTTCGTCTGTACGGCGAGCGGCTGCAGCAGCCAGCGGCCGCCGTCCCAGCGGAGCAGCCCGACGCACGCCGTGGAGCCCGCCACCAGCTTCGGGGTGAGCGGGCCGCAGGCGGGCAGCCGCTCGGTGTCCACGGCGAGCACGTTGCCGCCCAGGTCGAACGAGCCGTCCTTGGTGACCTTGTAGTCCTCCACCAGCACGGGTTCGGCGAGGCGCACCGGGACGCGGTCCAGGGGCGGCACCGCCGGGGCGAGCGCGCCCGCGAGGTGCAGCCGGGCGGCGGTGAAGGGGTCGGCGGGCCTGCCCGGCAGGGCGCGGTCGTCGTCCCAGAGCAGGTCGCCGCCGTCGAGCAGCGGCAGGTCCGTGACGTCCAGGCAGCGGCGGTCCGCCAGCGCGGTCAGCAGCGCGCCGTGGCGCTGCGGCAGCCTCCACATCGCGGGACCGGTGATGGTGTCCACCTTCGCGGCGGTGACTCCGGTCCGCACCAGCCTGGGCCTGCCGCCGTCCGCGGGTTCCAGGACGGCGTGGACCTGGAACTGGACGGCGGTGCCGTGCTCGTGCACGTCGACGCCGAGGATCAGCAGCCGTCCCGACACCGTCTCCACGGGCCGGGGAGCGCCGGAGGGGACGCCGTCGTGCGACAGCAGCACGGCCCGGGTCCACAGGTCGGCCCAGCGGCGGACCGGCAGGTGCTCCATCGTGCCGACCGGGCAGGAGGCGCGCAGCTCGGCGGCGAGGCCGTCCAGCAGCACCGCGAGCCTGCGCCTCCCCGGTACGGCCGGCAGCGCCTCGGCGACCTGGTCCGCGGCGGAGACGAGGTCGTGGTCGACGCCCCGCCATCCGGTGATCGCCAGCTCGCGCAGCCAGGATCGGACCCCGCCGAACGGACTCGCCGCGTCGTCCTCCCCGGGCTCCGGCCCGGCGCTCCAGGGGGCGCGCTCGCGGCCCAGCGCCGCGTCCAGGCCGGCGAGCAGGGCGTCGTGCACGGCGCCGAGCAGCGCGGCCCGGCCGCCGGCCAGGGCCGTCAGGTGGTCCTCGGTGATCGAGCCGGAGGCGACCCCGGCGGCGGCCTCGGCCAGCCGCCCGCCGATCGGGGTGGCCGCGAACGCCCCGGCCAGCGCGGCCAGCGCCTCAGTATGCTCCTCGGCGAGCCGGGCCAGGCCGTGCACCAGGGCGTCGTCGAAGCCGTTCACCAGGCCGAGCGCCTCCCCGGTGCCCTCGGGTTCGCCGTCGAGCAGTGTGGCCAGCTGTACGGCGAGCATCAGGCCACCGTCCCCGAGGACGGGAACCAGTGCAGTTCGGGGATCGGCTCGGTGGTGTCGGGGATCTCCAGGTAGGCCAGGTGGCGCAGGAAGCGGCTGAACACCATGGCCGCCGGGGCGGGCTGGTGGGAGCCGTTCAGGCAGCCGACCAGGTCGCCGCCCTCGGGGACGTCGACCCGCAGGTAGCGGGCCACGCGGCCGAGGCCGTACTGCAGAACCGCCTCGGCGGCGAGGGCGCGCAGGTGTTTGCACGGCGCGCCGTACAGGCCGCCGCAGGGGCGGTTGTTGTTGGTGCTGCAGTTGTAGGCGTGGGTTCCGGCGGCGATGGAGGAGACGTAGACCCGGCCGATGTCCGAGCCGCTCGACACCACGCCCTGCAGCCGGCCGTCCGCCAGCTCGACGAAGGGCACCTTCGCCAGCCTCCGGGGCTGGACGGGCGGCACCACCCGCACCCTGCTCAGATGTTCCCGCACGGCTCCGCCGCCGGGTGAACTTTCGATCATGGTCAGGGACCGTAGTAGATCACTCCGACAGAAATCCGCGGAAAAGAGTCACTCCCTCGCGAGGACGTCCCACCGGCACGCGAGCGCCCCGGCGGGGAGGGGCCCGCGGACCCGCCGTCACGCTCGCGCCGCGCCGCCGGTGGCGTCGGTGGCGTCGCGGGACCCACGGGCCCGGCCTCAGGCTCGTGCCGCGCCGCCCGCGGTGCCGCCGGTGGCGGTGATCCCGGCCCCGATGCCGGCCTCGATGCCGTCGAGGAGCCAGGTCAGGCCGAGGGCGAAGCCGGTGTCCCAGTCGCCGTCCGCGACGAGGGGGCCGTGGGCGGCGAGGGCGGGGTAGCGCTCCCGGTCGGCGCGCAGGCGTTCCCGGGCGGCCCGCCGTACCTCCTCGTCCGCGTCGGCCAGCCAGGTGGACTGCATCAGCGCCGAGCCGATGACGTAGTTGGACAACCCGTACGCCGCCGCGGTCAGGCGCGGCTCGACGACCCCGGCGCCCAGAAGGGTCGCGTAGAGGAACTCGCTGCGGGCCAGCACGTTGGGGCCCAGCATCGGGCGGCCCAGCAGCGCCGCCGACCAGGGATGCCTCAGCAGGACGGCGCGCCATCCGTCGATCAGAGCGGTGATCCCGGCACGCCATCCCCGGCCGTCCTCCGGCGGGATCACGACCTCGGCGAAGATCAGGTCGAGGGCGAGGTCGATGACGTCGTCCTTGGTCTTCACGTGCCAGTACAGCGTGGTGGAACCGGTGCCGAGCCGCTCCGCCAGGCGCCGCATGGTCAGCCGGTCGGCCCCCTCGGCGTCCAGGAGGGCCACCGCCTCCTCGACGATCCGGTTCCGGCTGAGGGGCGGGGCGTCGCGGCCCGTCCGCCCCGGCGGCCGCAGCCACACGTCTCCCGCGGCGCCCTGGCGGTGTGTCGCGGATTCCCTCTTGCTCGTGCCCACAGGGAAGAGTCTAGTATGGCGATCGACGACCGGATCATTGGTCCGGTCACTCGAACACCGATCCAGAGCCGATCGCGAAGGGGCCGCCGTGGCGGGACATGTCGAGGTCGACCGGCTGACCTACCTGCTGCCGGACGGGAGGCTGCTCCTGCACGAGGTGTCGTTCCGCGTCGGGGACGGGGTCAAGGCCGCTCTGGTGGGACCGAACGGCGCGGGCAAGACCACCCTGCTGCGGCTGATCGCCGGAGATCTGCGACCCGACGACGGCCGCGTGGTCTCCTCCGGCGGCCTCGGCGTGATGCGGCAGTTCATCGGCGGTCTCCGCGACGGCCGGAGCGTCCACGACCTGCTGCTGTCGGTGGCGCCGGAACGGGTCCGCGCCGGCGCGGCGGCCCTGGTCCGGGCGGAGACGGCGATCTCCGCCCGCGACGACGAGGAGACCCAGCTGGCCTACGCGCAGGCCGTCGCCGACCACGCCGACGCCGGCGGATACGACATGGAGGTCGTCTGGGACGTCTGCGCCACCGAGGCCATGGGCCTGCCCTACGACGCGGTCCGGGACCGCCCGGTGGCAACCCTGTCGGGCGGCGAGCAGAAACGCCTCGTCCTGGAGGCCCTGCTGCGCGGCCCGGACGAGGTCCTGCTGCTGGACGAGCCTGACAACTACCTGGACGTGCCCGGCAAGCAGTGGCTGGAGGCCCGGTTGCGGGCCACGGACAAGACCGTGCTGCTGGTCTCCCACGACCGCCGGCTCCTGGCGGAGGCCGCCGACCGCATCGTGACCGTGGAGGACCGGGGCGCCTGGATCCACGGCGGGGGCTTCGCCACCTACGCCAGGGCGCGCGAGGAGCGCATCGACCGGCTGGAGGAGCGGCGCCGCCGCTGGAACGAGGAGCACGCGAGGCTCAGGCGGCTGGTGGGCACCCTGCGGCAGACCGCGGCCGGCAACGACGCGGTCGCCTCGTCGTACCGGGCCGCGCGCACCCGGCTGAGCCGCTTCGAGGAGGCCGGCCCTCCGGAGCGTCCGCCCAGGGCGCAGAACGTGCGGATCCGGCTGCGTGGCGGCCGCACCGGCAAACGCGCCGTCGTCTGCGAGGACCTGGAGCTCACCGGCCTGATGCGGCCGTTCGGCACCGAGATCTGGTACGGCGAGCGCGTCGGGGTGCTCGGCTCCAACGGCTCGGGCAAGTCCGCCTTCCTGCGGCTGCTGGAGCAGGCCGCGGACGGCGCGGTGCCCGCGGTGCCGCACCGCGGCTCGGTGCGGCTCGGGGCACGGGTGGCGCCCGGCCTGTTCGTGCAGACCCACACCAGGCCGGACCTGCACGGGCGCACCCCGGCCGAACTGGTCATGGCCGGCCACGCGCTCACCCTGAACGACGCGATGGCCGCGCTGGCCCGCTACGAACTCGCCGCCGCCGGCGGCCAGCGGTTCGAGACCCTGTCGGGCGGCCAGCAGGCCCGGCTGCAGATCCTGCTTCTGGAACTGTCCGGCGCCACCCTGCTGCTGCTCGACGAGCCCACCGACAACCTGGACCTGGCCAGTGCCGAGGCGCTGCAGCAGGGCCTGGCCTCCTTCTCCGGCACCGTGCTGGCCGTCACCCACGACCGCTGGTTCGCCGCCGACCTCGACCGCTTCCTGGTCTTCGGCGCGGACGGGACCGTCTACGAGAGCGCCGAGCCGGTCTGGCACGAGGGCCGGGTCGAGCGCCCGCGCTGAGGCCGCGGACCGACATGCGACCTCGCGGAGACCGGCCGGGCCCGGAGCACCGGCCGCGTCGGCCGGGAAACGACGAGATCCCGCCCGATCAAACCGATCGGACGGGATCTCGTCAACCGCCTTCGGGCCATCTCGAGAACGGCCCTTCGGTGGAGCTATGGGGATTCGAACCCCAGACCTCCTCCATGCCATGGAGGCGCGCTACCAGCTGCGCCATAGCCCCTCGGTGCTCCGCCCGGCCTTCCGCCCGGCGGCACCAAGCCAGTGTATAGGACATCGGGCCGTAGGCCGTACTCGATAAGGCGCCGCCGGAACGGCGCGGCGCGACCCGGCGGCGCCTGATCGAGTACGGCGTGACGCCCGGCCGGCTCCGTGCCGCCGCGAGGAGCGGCACGGTTCAGTACGGCCCGGCGCGGCCCGGTACGGCCGGCCCGGCGCTCAGCCGAGGGTCACGGCCCGGCCGATCAGGTCGGCGAGCTCGCGCACGGAGACGTCCTCGGTGAGGGCGGCCAGCCGGGCGGCCTGCCGGGAGAGCTCCCCGGGGTCCGCCCCGGCGATCGGCTCGCGGGCGCGGAGGTACTCGGCGAACGCGGCCGCCACCACGTCCACCTGGAACCTCGGCGACGGCCCCTCCCACGGCGAGGCGGCCAGGTCGCCGGTCTCCACCGAGCGGCTGGTCTCGCCCGGGGCCCGGGTGTCGGGGTCCTGCCAGCGGACGGCGGCGGTGAGGAGCTGGCCGCCCGCCCCCTCGCGCAGCCGCACGTCGTACAGGGCCGTCACGGCGTGCCCGGGGCCGACCTCCCCGCCGTCCGCCGCGTCGTCGCGGAAGTCCTCGGCGGCGAGCCGGCGGTTCTCGTAGCCGACCAGCCGGTAGGACTCCACCGTCGAGGGGTTGAACACGACCTGTGCCTTGGCGTCGCGGGCCCGCAGGTCGAGGTTGGCGGCGAGCTGCTCGGCGAAGATCCGGCGGGCGTCGTCGGCCGTGCTGACGTAGACGGCGGCGCCGTCGCCGTTGTCGGCGAGCTGCTCCATGAGCTCGTCGCCGTACTCGCGGCCGACGCCGACGCACAGCAGGGTGATCCGCCGCCCGGCCTGCTCGGCCACCCGGTCCAGGATGCCCCGCCAGCTCGTCTCGCCGGTGTTGGCCAGGCCGTCGGAGAGCAGGATGACCCGGTTGGTCGCCGCGGGGCTGAAGCTCCGCGACGCCTCGGCGTAGCCGGCGGTCAGCCCGGACTCCAGGTTGGTGGTCCCCCGTACGGCCAGCCGGTCGACGGCGGCGTGCAGCCGGTCGCGGCCGCCCGCCGAGGTCATGGGGATGATCAGCTCGCCCTCTTCGCTGAAGGCGACGAGCGAGACCCGGTCCCCCGCCCCGAGCTGGTCGACGAGCGTGTGCAGGGCCTCGCGGACCAGGTCGAGCCTGCCGGGCTCGGCCATCGACCCGGAGACGTCGACCACGAAGGTCAGGTTCGCCGGGCGCCGGGCTCCCGCCTCCGCGCCGCGGGTCCGCAGTCCGACCCGGACCAGCGCGGCGCCGTTGCCCGGCACCCGGGCGCCGTCCACCTGGACGGTGAAGCCGTTGTCGGAGGGTTCCGGGTAGTCCTGCCGGAAGGAGTTGACGAACTCCTCGGGCCGGACCCGGGCCGCGTCCGGCCGCTGCCCCTCCTTCAGCAGCCGCCTGGCGTAGTCGTAGGACGCGGTGTCCACGTCGAGGGCGAAGGTGGAGATCTGCTCGGCGGTGGCGTCCCGCCGGCCGGAGGAGTCGTGCTCCTGGGAGACGGCCGGGGGCGCCTTCCCGGAGTCGCTCTCCGGGTGGGAGGCCGTGGGGGAATCCTGCCCCGTTCCGCCGCAGGCGGCGGCGAGCATCAGGAGGATCACGGCGAGGACGATGGCGAGCGGGCGCGGGTTCATGTCGCCTCCCTGGGGGGTACGCGTCACCTGTTACGACGGCCCCTGCCGCGTCCGCGCCGGACGCTTGACCCAAGCGAGTGCCAACCGTGCCCGGCGCGTGACCCGCGCGCCCGCCCGGCTTCCGAAATTCATAACGAATACCTGTATATCTGGAAAAAACAGACCATAAGATCTCTCACCATGCGTGTGTATCTCGGCCTGGCGGTCAGAAATCCGGGGGCGGCGATCCCTGAGGAGACGCTGCGCACCGTGCGGAACTCGATCGAGACCGCCTTCCCCGTCCCCCCCGAGGTCATCAGGGGCCGGGAGTGGCACCGTCCCGGGGTCTCGATGTTCGCCTGGACCAACGAGCCCGACGACTCCCGCAAGCCTTCCCTGCTGGTGACCGGGCCGGACCGGGTGACCGGGGTGAACGGCTACCTCGCCGCGCCCGGCGAGGTGGACCGGCTGGCCGGCGCGGCCCACCTGGACACCCAGGCGGTGAGCGGGTGCTTCGCGGTGTTCCGGGCGACCGCGGTAGAGCTGTCGGCCGCCACGGCGATCCACCGCGCGAGCCCCGTCTACCACGCGGAGACGCCCGACCTGCACATCGTCGGCAGCCGGGCGCTGCTGGTGCACCTCGCCGCCACGGGCGAGCGGGTCGAGTGGGACGTCCTCGCGCTGCAGTCGATGGTGCGCCAGGGTTACTTCCTGTCCGACGAGACCCCCTACCGCGGGGTGAGCGCGCTGCCCCCGGCCTCGGTCCTCACCGTCGCGGGCGGGCACCGTACGATCACCGGGAGCCGGCTGCCCACCGCCGGGCCCGCGCCCGTCTCGCGCAGGCAGAAGAAGGCGCTGGTGGAGGAGCTGGCCGACGCCCTGCTCGCGACCGTGGAGCCGCTGCGCGCGGCCGGTGAGCCGGTGAACCTGGCCCTGACCGGCGGCCGCGACAGCCGCCTTGTCGCATCGGTGCTGCACGCGGCCGGCATCCCGCTGCGCGCCACCACCAACGGCCTGGACGCCCACCCCGACGTGATCATCGCCGGGCGGATCGCCCAGGCGCTCGGCATCGAGCACAAGGTCATCCCCCCGGCCCGCGCGGAGAAGAAGGACGCCATCGTCGTCGAGCACCCGCTGGCGCGGGCGTACGAGACGCTGCGGGCGTGCGAGGGCATGACGTCGGCCTACGAGTCGATCGTCGGCTACCTGCCCTACAACGCCAGGCCCACCATGTCGGGGCAGAGCGGGGAGATCCTGCGGGCGGGGGGGTTCCTTCTGCTGCAGTCCGACCTGAGCGCCGAGGCGCTCCGCCGCCGGATCGACACGACGTTCCTGCGGGAGAAGGCGCTGTTCCGCGAGGAGGCGAACGAGCACGCCCTCGGGCTGGCCCGCCCCTGGCGGGAGCGGCCGCCCCTGGAGGCGCTCGACCACATGTACATCGCCTACAAGGTCGGCCGCTGGCAGGCCGGGTCGCGCGCCGGGGCCCACCGCCGGGGCGACCCCGTCTGGCCGTTCCTCGACAACCGGGTGGTGCGGGCGGCGCTGGGCCTGGACCAGCTCTGGCGGTTGTCGGAGGAGGTCATCTACGAGCTCATCGGCCGGCTCGCGCCGCCGCTCCGGCGCATCCCGATCGAGGGCAAGGCGTGGCGGTTCACCGCGGGGAGGCGCTACTACCCCTGGCAGCGCAGGCCGCAGACGCTGTCGGCGCCGAAGACCGGCGGCGGCGGGTGGAACTGGCGGACGAGCCCCGGGGAGGAGCTGACCGGCCTGCTGCGCGACCACGTGCTCGGCCACCTCGACCTGCTGGAGCCGATCGTGAACCCCGACGCGGTACGCGCGCTGTTCGACGGTCCGGTGCTGAAGAAGCCCACCCAGGTCTGGCATCTCTACACCGTGGCCACGATGCTGTCCGGCGCCTACCCGGGCAAGGCCCCCGAGGGACTGGAACCGGTCACCATCCCGATTCCGTCCTGAGCCCGGCACGCCGTCCGCGGGCCCGCCGGGCCGGTCACTTAAAATCACCTCTGGACAACGAGGAGTTTTCCCACTTTATTGGTAGGGTATCTGAACCGGCTCAGGAGTCCGCGATGGCACTCATCCAGCCCGATCCCACCTTCTATCCGTCCGCCCGCGAGGCCATGCTCGCGCCCCGGGAGGAACTCGCCTACGTCGCCCTGCTCGACGCGGAGGGCGGCGGGCGCCCCGACGCGATCGCCACCGTCGACCTGTCCGACGGGTCGATCGCCGCCACACTCGACATGCCGGTCCCCGGCGACGAGCTCCACCACTTCGGCTGGAACGTGTGCAGCGCGGCCCTGTGCCCGTACGCGCCGCACCCGCACGTCGAGCGGCGCTACCTCGTCGTGCCGGGACTGCGCTCCAGCAGGATCCACATCCTCGACGTCGGGGACGACCCGAGGCGTCCCCGGATCGTCAAGACGATCGAGCCCGAGACGATCTTCGCCAGAACGGGCTACAGCCGCCCGCACACCGTCCACTGCGGCACCGACGCGATCTACGTCAGCGCCCTCGGCGACGTGAACGGCGACGCCCCCGGGGGGATCTTCACCCTCGACCACGACACCTTCGAGCCCCGGGACCGCTGGGAGGCCGACCGCGGCCCGCAGGAGCTGCACTACGACTTCTGGTGGCACCTCGGCCACGACACGATGGTCACCAGCGAGTGGGCGACCCCCAACCAGATCGAGCCGGGGCCGTCGCTGGAGATGCTGGCCGGCCGCCGGTACGGTCACCGGCTGCACGTCTGGGACCTGGTCAAGCGCCGGCACCTGCAGGAGATCGACCTGGGCGACGAACACCAGATGGCCCTGGAGCTGCGCCCCTCCCACGACCCGACGAAGACCCACGGCTTCGTCAACACGGTGATCAACGTCGAGGACCTGTCGGCGGCCGTCTTCACCTGGTATCTGGAGGACGACGTCTGGAAGGCCCGCAAGACCATCACGATCCCGGCCGAGCCCGCGCCCGCCGAGGCCCTCCCGGAGCCGCTCCGGCAGTTCGGCGCGGTCCCGCCGCTGGCCACCGACATCTCGCTGTCCCTCGACGACCGGATCCTGCTGGTCTCCTGCTGGGGCACGGGCGAGCTGCGGGCCTACGACGTCTCCGACCCGTTCGCGCCGCGCCAGACCGGCTCGGTACGGCTCGGCGGCATCGCCCGGCGCGCCGCCCACCCCGCCGATCCCGGCCGGGCGCTGAACGGCGGCCCGCAGATGGTCGAGACCAGCAGGGACGGCCGGCGCGTGTACTTCACCAACTCCCTCTACCGCTCCTGGGACGACGTCTTCTACCCCGACGGCGTCTCCAGCTGGATGGTCAGGGTGGACGTCGGCGAGGACGGCTCGCTCTCCCTCGACGAGTCGTTCCTCGTCGACTTCGCCGCCGACGGCCGGCGCGCCCACCAGATCCGGCTGCAGGGCGGCGACTCCTCCTCCGACTCCTACTGCTTCCCTTAGAAGCCGCTCCCCTCAGCACGGAGCCCCGGCCACCGGAGGAGACGGGCGGGCACCGCGGACACCGGGCCGGGCCCGCGGTCGCCGGGGAGAGACGGAGCGGACCCGACCGGCGCCCCGGGCATCGGGCCGGACCCACACGAAGGGGGTGAGGCGAGCCGATGGACCTGACGTCCCTGCTCGTCCTGGCCGGGCTCGGCGCCTTCCACGGTCTGAACCCGGCGATGGGCTGGCTGTTCGCGGTCGCCCTCGGCCTGCAGGAGCGCTCGCGGGCGGCGGTGCTGCGGGCGCTGCCGCCCATCGTGCTCGGCCACGCGGGATCGGTGCTGGCCACGCTGGCGCTGGTCTCGGCGGCCCGGCTGGCGGCCCCTCCCCGGCTCGTCACGTACGGCGTCGCGGCGCTGGTGGCCGGGTTCGGCGTCTGGCGGCTGCTGCGACGCCACCGCCACCGGCGGACGGGCATGCGGGTCAACGCCCGGCAGCTCGCCGGGTGGTCGTTCCTGATGTCCACCGCCCACGGCGCGGGACTGATGGTCGTCCCCGTCACCCTGCACGAGGGCGACGGGGCCGCCGCGCTGGCCTCGCAGAGCCTGGCCGCCACGGCGACCCACACGCTGGCCATGCTGGCCACGACCACCGTCGTGGCACTGATCGTCTACGACCGGCTGGGCGTGGCGGTGCTGCGCAGGGCGTGGTTCAACCTCGACCTCGCCTGGGCCGTCGCGCTCATCGGCGCCGGCGCCTTCGTGGCGCTTTCCTGAGCGAACGCCCTCGCCGCCGGGACCTTCCCCGGCCGGGACCGTACCCGGGCCCGGCCGGGGCGGGGCGGGGCGGGTGCGGCGCCCGTCAGCTCCGCCCGTCGGCCCGGCCGTCGGGGTGCTCGCGGTCGCCGGGGTGCTCCACGGTCCGGTCGGGCTCGTCCCCGGCGGCGACGGGGACACGGACGGTGATGCCACCGGGCACGACCTTGGCCTTCAGCTCGGTGACGGTGCCCTTGGCGCCCCCGTCCAGCTCGTACGACATCGGCGCGGCGAGCTTGACCCTGATCTTGCGGGCCCGGGTCATCCGGATGAAGGGGGACTCGTCGGACCGTCCGGCGCTCATCCGGCCGAGCACCCGCGCCCACTGGATGGGACCGCTGGCCGTGGTGACGCCGATCTCCAGCCACCCGTCGTCGGGCTTGGCGTCGTCGAACGCCTCGATGCCCCCGGTGATGGTGCCGACGTTGCCCAGCAGCAGGCAGCTCGCCTCCCCCTCGAACCAGGTGGTCTTGTCGAGCTTGACCTCCATGTGCACGAGCTCGCCGCGGACGTGCCGCAGGCCGGTCCAGAAGTAGGCCGCCCGGCCCAGCCGGTCCTTCAGCCCCCGGTCGGCGTCCTTGATCATCTCGGCGTCGAAGCCGAGACCGGCCATGACGGCGAAGTGCTCCCCGTTGACCTTGCCCAGGTCCAGCTTGCGGCTCTCCCCGTGGAAGGCGATCCGCACCGCCTCGGGGAGGTCCTCGGGGATGCCGAGGTTGCGCGCGAAGAGGTTGGCCGTACCCGCCGGGATGATCGCCATGGTGACGCCGGAGCCGGCGAGCACGTCCACGCAGCGCTGCACCATGCCGTCGCCGCCCCACACCACGACCAGGTCCACGTGGCCGTCCTTGAGGACCTTGCGGAGCTGCTTGGGCGCCTTCTTGCTCTTGGGCACCTCGTGCCAGAGCAGGTCCTCGACGCCCTCCTCGGCGAGGAGCCTGCGCAGCTCGTCCAGCCCTCCGCCCATCGTCTTCTTCTGGTGGGCGATCACCGCGACCGTGCCGGCCTTCCGATCCTGCCGCAGCATGGGAACCTCCGTAACCCCGTGTCGATCCCGACGACCGACCCAGCCGACGGCTTCCCTCCCCGGGAGGCGGCAAACGCGGCCGGCCTCCGCTCCCCCGTCGCCGGCCGCCCGCGCTAGGAGGAGCCGAGCAGCCGCTCCTCGGCGGCGACCCTGGCGTCGTAGGCGGAGCGCGCCGCGGCGATGTGGTTCTGGTGCTCCTCGGTCCAGACGACCAGCGTCTTGATCGCCTCATGCAGCGTCGCGCCGAGCGGGGTGAGCGCGTAGTCGACGCGCGGCGGCACCACGGGATGGACGGTCCGCTCCACGAGACCGTCGCGTTCCAGGTGGCGCAGCGTCACCGTCAGCATGCGCTGGCTGACGCCGTCGATCTCACGGCGGAGCTCGGTGAAGCGCATGGTCCTGCGGTCCAGGAGGGCGATGACGAGCAGCGACCACTTGTCGGCGATCCTGTCGAGGATCTGGCGGACCTCGCAGTCCGCCCGCGTGTCCCACTGCCACACGTCCTCCATGGTTTCGCAGAGGTAACCCGGTGCCTTCGAAGTGCCGTCTTCCATGCCTCCCCATGGTCACGGATGATTCTTTCGGTTACAAGAAGGAACCGACTCACTTTTCCATACCTGGGGATTCACCGTGTCTGCCACCGTCCGATCCACCGTCCAATCACCCCCGCTCGGCCGGATGACGCCGCGCGCCTGGGGCATGCTCCTCGTCCTGTGCGGCGCGATCTTCCTTGAGGGCATCAACGTCGCCATGCTCAGCGTCGCCCTGCCCGCGATCAGGGCCGACCTCGGCCTGTCCACCGGCGAACTGCAGTGGGTGATGAGCTCCTACGTACTCGGCTACGGCGGGTTCATGCTGCTGGGAGGCAGGGCCGCGGACCTGTTCGGGCGGCGCTCCATGTTCCTGTCCTGGCTCGCGGTCTTCATGGTGGTGTCCGCGCTCGGCGGCCTGGCGAGCGAGGGGTGGGCGCTCATCGCGGCCCGGTTCCTCGCGGGGGTCGCGGCCGCGGTCATGACGCCCGCCGGCCTGTCGATCATCACGACCGGCTTCGAGGAGGGCAGGCAGCGCAACCAGGCGCTCCTGGTCTACTCGGGCACCGCGGCCGGCGGGTTCTCGCTCGGGCTGGTGCTCGGCGGCCTGCTCGCCGAGGCCGGCTGGCGGTGGGTGCTGTTCACGCCCGCCCTCCTCTCACTGGTCATCCTCGTGGCGGCGGTGCCGCTGATCCCGAAGTCCGGCCCGCGGCGGCCCGCGGGGCGGCGGATGGACCTGGCGGGCGCGGTCACCGTCACCGGCGCCATCATGCTGCTGGTCGGCGGCATCGAGCGCGCCACCCACGTGGACGCCGGCGTGACGGCGGCGACGATCTCCGTGGCACTCGCGCTGTTCGCCGCCTTCGTGGTGATCGAGCGCAGGTCGCCCCACCCCCTGGTACGGCTCGGCATCCTCCGCTCGGGGCCGCTGCTGCGCGCCAACGTGATGGGCCTGCTCTTCTCGGCCGGATTCTTCGGCTTCCAGTTCGTCGCGGTGCTCTACCTGCAGGAACTGCGCGGCTGGTCCTCGCTGGAGACGAGCCTGGCCATGCTCGCCGTCGGCGCCGACGCGATCCTCGCACCGACCCTGACCCCCAGGCTGGTGAACCGCTTCGGCAACGCCAGGGTCATCCTGTGCGGCCTGCTGCTGGCCGTCCTGTCGTACGCGCTGTTCCTGCCCGTCGGCATGGACTGGACCTACGCCGCCATGTTCCCCACGATGATCATCCTCGGGATGGCGTTCGCCCTCGCCTACGGCCCGCTGACGATCGCCGCCACCGACGGCGTCGACGAGAGCGAGCAGGGGCTCGCGGGCGGGCTCCTCTACACCTCCTTCCAGTTCGGCGCCGCGCTCGGCCTGGCCGCCACCACCGCCGTCATCGTCAGCTCGCGGGACCTCGCCGACGGCTACCGGCCCGCCCTCGCCGTGCCGCTCGTCGCGGCGGTCCTGGCCGCGGTGATCAGCGCCTTCGGGCTCCGGAAGGGAAGCGCCCGATGACCGCCGTCTTCGCCGACATCGAGCAGGAGTTCAACGCCTTCGTCGGCTCGGCCGTCTACGCCACCATGGTCACCGTCGACGCCGCCCACCTGGCGGGGAACCCGAACACGAGCTTCTCCTAAGTCCCGGCAGGGGCCGGACGGTTCCCTAGCGACCCAAGCGACCCAAGCGGACCGGACGACTCAAGCGGACCGGACGACTCAAGCGAATCCCAAGTGAATCCCAAGCGGTGATCACGATCATGGTCCCTTCGCATGTGAAGAAAGGGACCCCAATGAGAAGGACAGCGTTGCTGCTGAGCGCCCTGCTGCTCGGTGGGCTGCTGGCCGCACCTCCCGCGCTCGCCTCTCCCGCCGTCCGGGCCACGCCCGCCAAGACCGTACCCGCCGCCGCACCCGCCCGGGCCGTGTCCGCCGTCAAGGCGGCCGTGGCCCGGGTCGGGGCGAGCCCCGCCAAGCGGTCGGGCGACTGTCCCACCACGGTCGGGTTCTCGGCCGTGGTGACGGCCAAGGGCCGGGGAACCGTCCGCTACCGGTGGGTGCGCAGCGACGGCGGCAAGGGAGCCGTCAAGAGCCTGCGTGTCAACGGCGCGCGCAGAGCGGTCGTGCGGGATCGCCAGACCTACGACCGCACCACCTCCGGCTGGCAGGCCATCGAAATCCTCGGCAGGAAGGGCCTGTCCGCCAAGGCCCGGTTCCGCGTCACCTGCGCGGGTCCCGCCAAGGTGTGGGACGTCGCCGATCCGCTGCCGGCCCGGCCCGGCGAGCCGCTGACCGTCGCGGCCGCCCTCGACGTCCGCCCGCCGGTCCACAACGGCGCCTGCCCCGCGACCGTGACCTTCACGGCCACCATCCAGGTGTCGCGCACCCCGGCCAGGGTCGGCTACCAGTGGATCGACAGCGCCACCGGCGAGTCCCGGCCGGAGTCGATGTACTTCGCCGCCGGCGGGCCACGCAGCCGGCAGGTCGGTCTGCCGCTCGGGGTGGGCAGCTCCACCAGCGGCTGGAAGGCCGTCCACATCCTCAACCCCGACGGCCACGACTCGGGGCGCGCCGCCTACGCGGTGACCTGCAGGACCACCCCGCAGTCGCCTCCGCCGTCGGCCACCCCCACTTCGACCCCCACTTCGACCCCCACCGGGCCGCCGGCGGGGAAGCCGGAGCCGTGGATCGTCGACGTCACCCCCGGCGACTACGAGGGAGACTGCACCGAGCCGCTCGCCTACCAGGCCGCCGGACGCGTCACCCTTCCGGCGGGCCCCGCGAGGCAGGTCACCTACTGGTGGATCCTCGACGGCACCGCCTGGCAGCACCAGGTCCTCGACTTCCCGGCCGGTGACCGGCCCCGGTCCCAGGACGTCTCCGCCGTCTGGAGCCTCGGCCCCGGCGCCGACGGCGGCCACACGATCGGCCTCATGACGGAGGGCGGCCCGGCCGGACCCGCCGAGCGCCGGTTCACCGTCGCCTGCGCCGCGGAAACCGAGAGGGCCGAGCTGACCGTCCGCTATCTGCTGACCCCTCTCTTCAGGGGTGACTGCGACGGTTCCTTCGGCGCCAGGGCGGACGCGCTGGTCATGACGGACCGGGAGACCGAGATCAGGTATCGCTTCGTCGTCGACGGCAAGCCCGGTCCGGCCAGGAGCGAGCACCTCAGGCCCGGCGTCACCCAGTCGATCGGCGACTTCTGGTACAGCTCCGCCAGGACCAGCGGCACCGGCGTCGTGCGTCTGGAGGTGCTGAACCACAACAAGCCGGTCAAGCAGGGGGCCTACAGCTGGACGTGCGTTCCGACGGACCCCTCCCCGGGAACCGTGCGCATCAACGAGCTCACACCGGTCGCCTACTACGGTGACTGCGTCGCCGCGCCGTACGTGACCGCTTACGGCGGGTTCGCGGCGGCCCCCGGGACGCAGATCACCTACCGCTGGGTGATCGACGGGGAGCCGCAGGCGTCCAGAACGCTCACCGTGGAGGGCGGCGGAGTCGTGCAGTTGCAGTCGGCCCACTGGAGCCGCAACTCGAAGACCAGCGGAACCGTCGGCCTTGAGGTGCTGAACCACAACAGGCCGGTCGCCCAGGCCGCCTATCCGGTGACCTGCCAGAGCTGACCTGACGCGCCGGCTGAGCCGCACCGGTCTTCACGGGATCCTCGCGGGATCTTCCCGGGATCCTCGCGAACCGGTGCGGCTCACTCCGGCGGACGGTCGCGCTCCGGCCGCTTCCCACCCCCACCACCGCCCCCTGGGTCCGGGTCCGGATCCGGCGGCCGGTGGAGGGCCGCGGGGCGGGTCAGGGGGAGAGTGCGCAGCGGAAGCCGCTGTGCCCGGTGGAGGAGTCCGGTGTGTTGCCGGTCCGCGCGGCCACCCGGTAGCGGTTGCAGTAGGACTCGTGGCACATGTGGGAGCCGCCGCGGATCACGCGTGCCGCGCCGGTCGGCGGGCCCTGCGGGTCCACCCGGGTGAGCGCGGACTCCGCGACGTGCCAGTCGGTGCTCCACCGGTCCAGGCACCACTCCCAGACGTTGCCCGAGGTGTTGTAGAGGCCGTACCCGTTCGGCGCGAAGGACTTGACCGGCGCGGTGCCGACGTACCCGTCGGCTCCGGTGTTCGAGTGCGGGAACGTGCCCTGCCATATGTTGCACCGGTGCCGCCCGTGCGGCGTCAGCTCGTCGCCCCAGGGGTAACGGGCCTGGACGAGCCCGCCGCGCGCCGCCATCTCCCACTCGGCCTCGGTCGGCAGCCGCTTGCCCGCCCAGACCGCGTAGGCGGCCGCGTCGTTCCAGGAGACATGGACGACCGGGTGGTTCTGCCGCGACGTGACGTCCGATCCGGGGCCTTCCGGGTGACGCCAGTCGGCGCCCGCCACCGCCACCCACCAGGGGGCGCCCGGGACGGTGCCGTCGATGACGTGGCGCGGGTCGGCGAAGTGCCGGAAGACGAACGACCAGCCGTACCGTTCGGCGTCGGTCCGGTAGCCGGTGGCCTTGGCGAAGGTCGCGAACTTGGCGTTGGTCACGCACACCGGGTCGATGAGGAACGGCGACAACGTCACCTCCCGCACCGGTCCCTCACCGTCCGCCGCCCACCCGTCGGGGTCCTCGCCGCCCATGAGGAAGGCGCCGCCCGGGATGGCCACCATGCCGCCGGCGTTCGCGCGCCGCGCGGGGGCGGAGGCGGGGATGGAGCGTTCCCGGGCGGGATCCCGGCCGGGCGCGCAGCAGGCGTCCGCCATCAGCCGCTCGCCGCGTTCCGGTAGAGGTCGGCGGTGAAGTAGGTCCCGGGGTCGGGCGACTCCGTGATCTTGCCCATGCCGACGAAGACGTCGGCCAGGTTCTTGTACCAGCCGCCCACCGTTCCGTCACCCGCGAGCTTGACCAGCTCGGAGGTCGGAAGGATCCTGGTGACCGCCGACGCGCCCTTGAACTGCTCGGCGGGCGCCTTCAGGAAGGCCGCGGTGAGCTGTTCGGCCTCGGCGGTGTGCGCGGCGATCCAGTCGTCGGCCTCCTGGATCACCTTGATGACCTTGGTGGTCGTCGCGGGGTCGTCCTTGACGATCTCGTTGCGGGCGACGAACGAGCTGGGGAAGCTGACCTGGGGGTAGAAGTCCTCGCTCTCGGTCAGCTCGACCAGGTCGGGGACGTTCTTCTTGATGGTGCCGATCAGCGGGTACCAGATGGCCGCCGCGTCGACCTGCTTGGCGGAGAACGCCGTGACCACGGTGCTCGGGTCCATGTTGACCTTCTGCACGTCCTTGACGGTCAGTCCGGCCTGCTTGAGGGCCAGTTGCAGGATCATGTCGCCGGAGGTGCCCTCGGGCACCCCGATCTTCTTGCCCTTCAGGTCGGCGATCCCCTTGACGCCCGAGCCGGCGTGAGTGATCACTCTGTCGGCTATGCCGAGCATGTTCGGGGCGATGATCTTCGCCTTGCCGCTGGCCGGCAGCCAGGCCGCGCCGGAGCCGATGTAGCCGAAGTCGAGGTCGCCCGAGCCGAGCGCCTGGACCTGCAGCGGGCCGTTGGTGAAGACCTTCAGCTCCGGCTTGAGGCCGTGCTTGGCCCACAGGCCCTGTTTGTCGGCGACGGCCAGGACGGCCGCGCCGGAGAAGTCGGCGATGTAGCCGAACCGCACCGCCTTGGCGCCGTCCTCGTCGCCTGAGGAGCAGCCGGTCAGGGGAAGCAGGAGGACCAGAGCGGCGGCGGCCACCCGGAGGGGGAACTTCATCGGGGCGATCCTTCGAGTGTGGTGGGCTGGTGGTAGACGGCGTGCCAGACCTGCCGGCGCAGCTCGGCGAACTCGGGTGACAGCCTGATCTCCTCCGAGCGGGGGTACGGCAGGCCGACGTCGATGACCTGGTGGACACGGCCCGGCCGGGCGGCCATGACGATCACCCGGTTGGCCAGGTAGACGGCCTCGTCCACGTCGTGGGTGATGAACATGACCGTGCGCCGTTCCCGGCTCCAGGTGTCCAGGAGCCGGTCCTGGAGCTGGACCCTGGTCAGCGCGTCGAGGGCGCCGAAGGGCTCGTCCATCAGCAGGACGGTGGGGTCGACGGCGTAGGCGCGGGCGATGGCGCAGCGCTGCTTCATCCCGCCGGACAGCGTCCTGGGCAGCGCGTCGGCGAAGTCGGTGAGACCGACCAGGTCGATGAAGTGCTGGGCCCTCGCCCGCCGTTCGGCCTGACCGACCCCGGCGATCTTCAAGCCGAACTCGACGTTCTTGCGGACGCTCATCCAGGGGAAGAGCGCGTACTGCTGGAAGATCACTCCTCGCTGCGGGCTGGGCCCGTGCACAGCGGCGCCGTCCACCAGGACCTCGCCCCCGGTCGGGGTCAGCAGTCCGGCGGCCGCGTTCATCAGGGTGCTCTTGCCGCATCCCGACGGGCCGACCACTGTGACGAACTCGCCCTCGGCGATCGACAGGTCGACGTCGTCGAGTGCGGCGAAGTCGCCGTCACCGAGTTCGAAGCGATGCGAGAGCCCGCGAAACTCGATCTTGGGAGTCACTGTGCTCACCTCCGTTCCTGCCAGCCGGTCAGGCGTCGCTCGGCCAGCAGCAGGGCGCGGTCCATGAGCAGGCCGACGAGGCCGATGACGATCAGTTGGACGAAGATCGTGGAGAGGTCGTAGTACAGCTGTGCCTGCTGCATCCGGTAGCCGAGCCCTTCCTGGGCGGCGATGAGCTCGGCGGCGACGACCGTGGCCCAGGAGGCGCCGAGGCCGATCCGCATGCCGACCAGGATGAAGGGGGTGGAGGCCGGGACGACCACGCCGGTGAAGACGGTGCGGTCCTTCGCGCCGAGCACCCGGGCCGCGTTGATCAGCGTGTTGTCGACCGAGACCACGCCCTGGAAGGTCGAGACGACCGAGGACAGGAACGAGGCCAGGAAGATGACGAAGACCTTGGGCGTCTCGCCGATGCCCAGCAGGACGATGGCCAGCGGGATGATCGCCAGCGGCGGGACCATGCGGAAGAACTGCAGCCACGGCTCGACCAGGCCGCGGATCGCCGGATACCACCCCATGAGGAAACCGACGGGTACGGCGAGCGCCACGCCGAGCACGAAGCCGGTCAGCACTCTGCGGAGGCTGGCGAGCAGGTCGAGGGGGAGCGTCCCGTCGCCGACCAGCGTGCCGAAGCGCTCGACGACCGACAGCGGGCCGGGGAAACCCTGGATGCCGCTGTTGGCGAGCAGCGTCCAGACCAGCAGGCCGAGCACGCCCGAGCCGATGGTGAGCGGCAGGGCCGACCTCTTTCCGGTTCTCTTCCCGGACGTCTTCGCGGATCTCTTCCCGGGTGTCTTCACCGGCGTCTTCACGGGCGTCTCCGCGGACGTCTCCGTGAGCCGCCTCACGGCACGACCTCGTCCGCGACGCCGTCCACGTCGGCGGCGCGGTCGCCGCCGATGTCGGCCATGTAGCTCATCCAGGTGTAGGCGGGGTCGCCCCGGCGCTGGAGTTCCCGGTAGAGCCGGAGGGTGAGGTTCCGGCGCACTCCCGCGTAGGCCGGGACGGTGTAGACGTTGTTGAGCTCGTGCGGGTCGCTTTCCAGGTCGTAGAGCTCGTGAACGCTCTCGGGGTTGAAGACGAACTTGTGCCGCCGGTCCCTGATCATGCGCTGGGAGTAGGGGAAGTGGTGGCCGTGGAACTCGGTGACGACCTGGTCGCGGCCTTCGGCCGCCTCACCCCTGATCAGCGGCAGCAGGCTCTCGCCGTCGCACGGCGACCGCGGGGGGAGCCCGGCCAGTTCGAGGATCGTCGGGTTGAGGTCGATGAGCGTGACGAAGTCGTCGACGACGCGGGGAGCCGCGCCGGGTACGCGCACGATGCCGGGGATGCGGTAGATGTCCTCGTACATCGCCGGCCCCTTGTCGTTGAGGCGGTGGGAGCCGGTGAACTCACCGTGGTCGGCGGTGAACACCACCGTGGTCTCGTCCCACAGGCCCAGCTCGCGCAGGCGGGTCAGCAGCCGGCCTATCTGGTCGTCGATCATCGTGACGTAGCCCCAGTACACCGCGATCAGCTTGCGCCAGGCGTCGGCGTCGAAGTGGTCGGCCGACCAGTACTCGGCGTAGCGGCGCTGCACCTCGGGCTTGCCGTGGAAGGTCTCGGCCATCGAGGCGGGCAGCGGGACCAGCGACGGGTCGTACATGTCGTAGTAGTGGTCGGGGATCAGATAGGGCAGGTGCGGGCCGTACCAGTGGCAGGAGAGCATGAACGGCTTCCCGCCGTCGTGGAAGTCGCGGGCGTAGCGGTCCAGGAGCTCGACGGTCCGGTCGGTGAGGAAGGTCTCGACGGTGGCCTCGGCCGGCTGCCGGAGCCGCCCGGCGATCAGGTGGCCGCGGCCGGAGTCGTTGGGGGCCTTGCCGAAGACCGCCTCGCGCACCGCGAAGGGCGGGTGGTCGTTCTCCTTCAGCCACCGCTCGTAGGACGGGTGGTGGAAGGGGTTCAGCGCGCCCGGCAGATGCTCGCCGTCCATGGCGTAGAACTCCGGGCCGCGGTTCCGCCCGATGTGCCACTTGCCCACGTGGCCCAGGTTGTATCCGGCCTCCAGCAGGGGCCCCGGCAGGACCGGGTGCTCGTCGGCCACCTCGTCGCGGGCGCCGCCGTTGCGCTCGGGGTTGACCAGCAGGCCGTGCCTGAACGGGTGCAGGCCGGTGAAAAGGGACGCCCGGGCGGGGGTGCAGATCGCGGTCGGGGTGTAGAAGCGGTCGAACCGAGCACCCTCCGCGGCCAGGCCGTCCAGCGCCGGGGTGCGCACCACCGGGTTGCCGTAGCAGCCCAGGGTGTCGGTGCGGTGCTGGTCGGTCATGAGGAACAGGACGTTGCGTGGGGTACTCAAGCTCACCCTCCGGTCAATTTTTTCCTGAGGCTTGACGTTAATTGGCGGAGAGGTGAACCACAAGAGGCGGGAGAGAGATCTTTTTGTCAGCCGACCGTCGGACGCAGGTGCTCGGCGATGACCGGCTCCTCGTGCAGCATCAGCGCGATCGCGCCCAGGGCCGAGGCGCTCGGCCCCAGGTCGCCCGGGACCACGTCGATCCTGCGCGGCGAGTTGGGCAGCGACAGGGACGCGACGGCGCCGCGGACCGGGTCCAGCACCAGGCTGCCGAGGGCGGACAGCTCGCCGCCCAGGACCACCCGCTCCGGGTCGAGCTGCACCACGGTGTCGGCCAGGACCCTCCCGAGGTCGCCCGCGGCGGTGGAGACCACCTGGCAGACCTCGGGCACGCGGTCCTGGGCCGCGGTGACCAGCTCGGCGAGGCCGGGTAACGTCACGCCGCGGGCGGCGCAGGCCTCCAGCAGCGCGGGACCGCCGATGCGGCCCTCCAGGCAGCCCCGGCCGCCGCAGTGACAGGGCGGCCCGTCCGGGTCCAGGGAGACGTGGCCGAGCTCCCCGGCCGCGCCGTGCGCGCCGCGCACCAGCCGGCCGCCGAGGATGTAGCCCCCGCCGACGCCGACCGACCACCGCACGTAGACCACGTTGTCGACGGATCTCGCCGCACCCCAGGTGCGTTCCGCCAGCGCCGCCAGCCTCGCGTTGTTGTCGACCGCCACCCGGACCCCGAACTCCCGCTCCAGGCGTGCGGCGATGGGAGAGTAGCGGGCCGGCACCAGGCCCAGCGGCACGGCCGGGTCGTCCACGACGCCGACGATCCCCAGCCCGATCGCCTCCAGCGCGCCCAGGCGCACGCCGCGCTCCAGGGCCACCCGCCGGACCAGGGAGACGGCGATCTCGGCCTGCGCGTCGAGGTCGCTCTCCCCCGGCAGGTCCGTCGCGTCGGTGGCGACGATCTGGTGGGAGACGTTGGCGACGGCGACGCGGACCTGCTGCCGGGCGAGTTCCAGCCCGATGAGCTGGCCGGCCTCGGGGTTGAGCCTGACCCGTGCCGCCGGCCGGCCACGGCCCCGCGGGCCGGCCTCCGGGTCGCGGGTCTCGACGATCGCCCCCTGCTCGACCATGTCCGAGATGATCGCGAACAGGGTGGTCCGGGACAGGCCGGTGCGCGCCATCAGCTCCGCCCGGCTCAGCGCGCCGCCCGTCCGGAGGTTGTCGAGCACCGCCTCCTCGTGAACTCGTCGGAGGCGCTGCAACGCGTCGGCGGGCCTGCTCATGCCCGCATGATGACAGTCCGGTCAATTTTTGTCAAGTCTTCGGAATAAAGGCGACATGCCTCGGAAGGTTATATTCCGAACTATTGACTAAATAGGAGTCGGGGCGAAGACTCTGGCGTTACCGACCGGGCCCCCGGCGCCGCCGGCCCGGTCACCGTCCCCGAGGAGACTCATGCCCGACGCCCCCCGTCGCCCGATCCCCCCGATCAAACGCCTCTCCCTCGCCGCCCTCCTGGCCGTCGCCCTCCCCCTCGCCGCACCGGCGCCGTCCACTGCGACGGCCGTACCGGAACCCGTCAACCTGGCGCCGGCCGGCACCGCCGCCGCCTCCAGCGTGGAGCTGGACCGGCCGGACTTCGCGGCCGCCCACGTGATCGACGGAGACGCCGCCACCCGCTGGTCGTCCGCGTACGCCGACGACAACTGGGTGCAGGTCAAGCTCGCCGAGCCGTCGAAGGTCGACCACGTCACGCTCAGGTGGCCCAACGCCTGCGCCCGCGACTTCGTGCTGCAGACCTCGGCCGACGGTCTCACCTGGACCGACGTCGCCTCCCTCCAGCGCGACACCTGCCCGCGCGTCGACGTCATCGACGTCGGCACCGACCAGCCGGTCTCCTACGTCCGCATGCAGGGCCGCAAGCGGTGGGCGGCCTACGGCTACTCGATCTCGGAGTTCGAGATCTGGAACCTGCCCCAATCGCCCAAGCCGACACTCGGCCTGCTGCCCAAACCCGTCTCCCTGACCGAGGACGGCGGGCAGCCGTTCGTCCTGCACACCAACACGCGCATCGTGGCCTCGGGCACCGGCGCGCAGGCCCCCGCCGAGTACCTCGGCCGGCTGCTGCGCACCGCGACCGGATACCGGGTCCGCGTCGCCGCCCACGGCAACGGCCCCTCGCCGATCCTCCTCTCCGTCGGGCCGGGCAAGGGACCCGCCGGGCACGAGGAGGAGGGCTACACCCTCAAGGTGACCTCCGGCGCCGTCACCATCGAGGCCGCCACCGCCAACGGCGCGCTCAACGCGGTGCAGACGCTGCGCCAGCTCCTGCCGCAGTGGACCCCGGCCGGCGGAACGCCGTCGGTGCCCGCCGTGACGATCACCGACTACCCCCGATTCGCCTACCGGGGCGTCATGCTCGACGTGGCGCGCAGCTTCTACCCCGTCGCCGACGTCAAGCGCTACATCGACACGGCCGCGCAGTACAAGATCAACCGGCTGCACCTGCACCTGACCGACGACCAGGGCTGGCGCATCGCCATGGACACCCCCGCCGACAACCCCGCGGGCATCGACTACGGGCTGCTCACCCGGGTCAGCGGCGCCACCGCGATGACCCGGGACGCCAACGGCAACCTGATGGGCACCGAACTCGGCCACACCGGTTTCTACACCAAGGCCGACTACACCGAGATCGTCCGGTACGCGGGCGAGAACGGCATGGTCGTCGTGCCCGAGATCGACCTGCCCGGTCACACCAACGCGGCGTTGCACGCCGTCCCGCAGCTGAACACCGCGGGGTCGCTCCCCCGCCCGGCGCCCGGCCAGGCCACCGTGCCGGCCAACGGCACCGGCGCGGTCGGCTACTCCTCGCTGGACTCCGCCTCGCCGGTCACCTACGAGTTCGCCGAGCAGGTGCTGACGCAGCTCGCCCGGCTCACCCCGGGACCGTACCTGCACATCGGCGGCGACGAGGCCCACTCCACCGGCCACGACGACTACACCAAGATGGTCGACGCCTTCACCGCGGACGTCGCCGGCCTCGGCAAGACCGTGATGGGGTGGAACGAGTACTCCTCCACCGCGCTCCCCCGGGACAAGGCGATCGTCCAGTACTGGAACGGCGACAAGGCGCAGGTGGCCGGCGCCGTCGCCCGGCGCGGAGCCCGGGTGGTGCTCTCCCCCGCCTCCAACACCTACGTGCCCCAGAGGCAGGATCCGCGCCAGCCGCAGGGCGGCACCTGGGCCTGCGGCGGGGTGTGCGGGCTCGACCGGCACTACGGCTGGGACCCCGGCACGTTCCTGCCCGGCGTGGCCGAGTCCAGCGTGCACGGTGTGGAGTCGGCCCTGTGGGGTGAGTGGATCCGCGGCGTCCGCCAGGCCGAGTACTGGAACTACCCCCGGGTGATCGCCACCGCGGAGGTCGGCTGGACCCCCCAGGCGCAGCGCGACTACCAGGACTTCAAGGAGCGGCTGGCGGTCGCGGGCGGCCGGCTGACGGTCGCGGAGGTCAACTTCTTCCCCACGGCCGACGTCCCCTGGCGGATCGCGATCCTGGGCACCTCGGGCTCACCCGGCCAGGCGCGGTGGACCGTCACCGCGCCCGGGTACGCCGCGGGCGACCTGCCCGCCACGATCTCCTGGAGCGACGGCGTCCAGGAGACGGTCACCCTGACCACCGACCGGCCGGGCAGCATCCCCGAGATGTGGAACAACGGCGTCTTCACCGCGGTCTCCACCCGCGCCTTCCCCGACGCGGGACGCTACACCGGCACACTCCGGATCAAGAGACCCGGCTGGGCCGCGGTCGAGGGGACGCTCACCGTGACGGCGGGCTGACCGCGGCCGGGTGGGCCCGATCGCGGGAATCGGCGCCCACCCGGTCGCCCGGGGAGAACGGGGATGTCGCCGCCCCGCCCGGCGGCTCAGGGCGGTCGGCCGGGCGACCTCGCCGGTCACGTCTCAGTCGTCGTGGGCGATGAGCATGAGCTGCCGCCACAGCAGCACGACGAACACCGCGGAGCCGGCGAAGGCGAACCAGAAAGGCGCCGTGACACCGAAGCGGGCGGCCAGGATGCCGCCGATCAGCGAGCCGACCACCAGACCGGCGTAGACGCAGACGGTGTTGACGCTGCCCACCCGGCCCTGGAGTTCGCTCGGGACCGCGCGCTGACGGACGGTGACCGAGGTCGTGCCCCAGATGAACGCGTGCGCGCCGAAGGCCAGGAAGATGGCCCCGGCGACCCACGGGGAACGGGTCAGGGCCAGGCCCAGATGGGTGAACGTCTCGATGACGAGCCCGATCCGCATCAGGGCGCCGAGGCTCACGCTGCGGGTGATGACCCCGTACAGGCCGGTGCCGATCAGGCCGCCGATCCCGCCGATGGTGGTCATCAGGCCGAACCCCACGGCGCCGAGGCCGAGCCGTTCCTGGGTGTAGAGGACGAGAACCGACCAGGCCGCGCCGAACGTGAAGTTGAAGATCAGGATGGTGAGCGCCAGCGTGCGGACCGCGGCGTGCCGGACGGTCCAGGTGAACCCGGCGACGAGTTCCCGTACGGTGCCGGGCCCGGGATCGCCGGTCCGCCGGCCGTGCGGCGGCAGCGTGATCCGGGAGACCAGGACGATCCCCGCCACCACCAGGAGCAGCTGGGCCGCGAACGGCCAGGTGAAGCCCAGGCCGAACAGCGCCGCGCCGATCGGCGGCCCGGCGAGCTGGTTGAGCGTGATGAACCCCGTGCCCAGGCGGGCGTTGGCGATGACGAGATCGTCCTTGCCGACCATCATGGGCGTCAGCGTGGCCGTCGCGCTGTCGGCGAACACCTCGGCGACGGCACGGAGCGTGAGCGCCACCAGCGCCGTCGCCACGGTCACGGTGCCGGTCAGCATGAGCGCGACGAGCGCCGCCAGCACCACGGCCCGTGCCGCGTTCGCCACGAGCACGATCCCGCGCCGGTCGTGCCGATCCGACAGCACTCCCGCGTACAGGCTGAACAGCAGCGGCGGCGCCCAGCTCACCAGGGCCGACAGTGAGATCATCAGCGGGTCGCGGGTCAACGTCGCGATCAGCAGCGGACCCGCGGCGGCCGCGACCCCGTCACCGAGATTCGTCAGCCAGCTCGAGGCCAGCAACCACCGGAACCCCGTCCCCAGCCGGGCGGGCAGGGCCTTCTCCACCACTGCGATCACAAGCGCAAAACGATACGTTTCGCGGGGATCCACGGCAACGCGTTTTCACGGCCGCACGCTGCGCCGTGAGGACGAGGACGTGGGGAATGCCGGGACTGCGGCGGCGCCGGCGCGGCTTCGCGGCCACGGGCGGATGGGCCGCGCCGGGATCGATGGCGGCCCCGGTCCGCCCCGAGTCCCGTGGAGCCGGGACGGACCACGGCTCCGGTAAACACGTTGCGCGGCCTGGAACGGGCAGGGCATGCTGGGGCGATCGAGCGGCGGAGAGCGCTGCCTGGACTAAGGAGGGCTGACGGATGGCCATCACTGCGCTGCGGCATGTCCGCATCGGTCCCATCTCTCTGTTCAGGAGCACACCCGTTGTCTTCCGAGTCTTCCGAGTACGAACTCTCTGACGCCTCTTCCGCCCTCGACCCCCACCGGCCCGAATCCACCGGTGAGGAGTCCCGGCCGGATCCGGCCGCGGCCTTCGTCTTCACGTTCCATTCGGTGAGCGAGGAGCTGGGCCCGGACCAGCGATGGTCCACCTGGTTGGAGGTCGAGCGCGGTTGCCGCGGCCCGGAACCACGCCCCTCATGGGTCGTGACGGAGCAGGCCGCGATCGACACCGAGCTCGGCGTCCTCAAAACCGGTAAGGAAGCCGATGTCTTCCTGCTCGAACGGGCCGTCGAGGCCATCGGCGACAATCCGGCGAAGTCCTCGCTGCTGGCCGCGAAACGGTACCGCACCGAGGAGCACCGGTCCTTCCACCGCAGTACGTCGTACGTCGAGGGCCGCCGTACCCGCAACAGCCGCGACAGCCGGGCGATGGCGAAGAAGACCTCGCACGGCCGCGGTGTCGCGGCCGGTCAGTGGGCATACGCCGAATGGGACGCCCTCAACCGGCTGTGGAAGGCCGGCGTCCCGGTGCCGTATCCCGTGCAGGTGGACGGGACCGAGCTGCTGATGGAGTTCATCGACGACGGCGAGGGCGGCGCCGCGCCCCGGCTGGCCCAGGTCCGGCCGCCTGCGGAACTGCTCGGCGTGTACTTCGAGCAGCTCCGCGACGGCATGCGTGAGCTGGCCCGCGCGGGGCTCGCGCACGGCGACCTGTCGCCGTACAACGTCCTGGCGCAGGCCGAGCGGATCGTGATGATCGACCTGCCCCAGGTCGTCGACATCGTCGGCAACCCCAAGGGCATGGACTTCCTGATGCGCGACTGCCACAACATGGCCACGTGGTTCACCAACCGCGGGTTCGAGGTCGACGAACAGGAGCTGTTCGCCGACCTGCTCACGATGGCGCTCTGATCACCCTCCGCCCGGCGACGCACTCCGGCGTCGCCGGGTCCGTCCGGAGCCTCCAGCGCTGCGGCGAAGGGGACGGCACCCGGCCGGATCCGGCGACGACGACCACGTCAGCCGGGAGAACGACGAGATCCCGCCCGATCGAGCCGATCGGACGGGATCTCGTCAACCACCTGCGGGCCGTCTCAGAAACGGCCCTTCCGGTGGAGCTATGGGGATTCGAACCCCAGACCTCCTCCATGCCATGGAGGCGCGCTACCAGCTGCGCCATAGCCCCTTGCGGTGCAGATGAAATCTTAGCCCACTTCGGACACCCCGCGTGCCATCCGGCCGGAGACGAGGGCGACCGCCGCGGAGATCACGGTGCCCACCGTGATGACGGCGAAGCACAGGACGTAGGCGTCCCGGGACGGCACTGCGGTCCCGGCGATGGTGACCGAGGTCAGGATCGCCGCCGTGACCGCCCCGGAGACGCTGCCGCCGATCGCGCGGACCAGGGAGTTGATGCCGCTGGCGATGCCGCTCTCGCTCATCGGGACGTGCTGTACGGCCAGCGTCCCCAGCGCCGCGTAGGCGATCCCGAAACCCAGGCCCTGTAGCGCGTTGGAGCAGACCAGGTCGAGCACGGAGGAGTTGGAGAGGGTGAACCAGCCGAATCCGGCCGCGGTGAAGGCCGCGCCGAGGGCCAGGCAGTGAGCCGCCCCGAGCCGCGCGGACAGGCGGCCGGCCATGAAGGAGGCGCCGAGCATGGTCACCGTACTGGGCAGGGCGTAGACGCCGACGTCGAGGACCGACCCGCCGAAGCCGTACCCGGCCGCGGGCGGCGTCTGGACGAAGCTGGAGACCAGCGTGAAGAAACCGAACATCGCGAAGCCCAGCAGCAGCGAGGCGAGGTTGGCCTGCAGGGAGTGGCGCCCGGCGAGCAGGTGGAGCCGTACCATCGGCGCCCGTACCCGGAGCTGGCTGAAGACCCACACCGCGCACAGCGCCGCGGCGCCCGCGAACAGGCCGAGGACCGGCCCCGAGGCCCACCCCCAGTCGTTGCCCTTGGAGATGCCCAGGAGCAGGCAGACGAGCCAGCAGGACAGCAGGACCGCGCCGATGACGTCGGGGCGGCCTCCGGCCCTGGCCCCGCCGTCGCGGGCGGTCAGCGCGATGAGCGCGATCGCGGCCGCCGCCAGGGCCGCGGTGATCCAGAAGACCGGGTGATGGCTGGTGGTGCGGTCGGCGATGAGCCCGGTGACGATCATCCCCATGTTGCCGCCGACACCCATGGTGGCGCTGACCACGCCGATGGCCGTCATCACCCGGGTCCGCGGGAAGCTGTCCCTGATCATGCCGATGGCCAGCGGGATCACCGCCGCCGACGCGCCCTGCAGGGCGCGGCCGGCGATCAGCGCCGTGAGGGTTCCGGACAGGGCGCAGACGACCGACCCCAGGACGAGCAGGCCGACGGCGAAGAGGATCATCCGCTTCTTGCCGTACATGTCCCCCATACGGGACAGCAGGGGCGTGGCGACCGCGCCGGCCAGCAGCGAGGCGGTGAAGACCCAGGTGACCTCGGCGACCGGCACCCCGAAGGAGACCATCAGGCGGGGCAGCAGCGGGATCACCACGGTCTGCTGGACGGAGACCACCATTCCGGCGATCGACAGGGCGAGCAGGGTCGGCCACAGCCGTCCGCTCCACCGTTCGGCGCCCGGCTCGACGACGACTGTTCCCGCCACGGTCCCCCCGTTTCCCGGCCCTTCGCAAAGGAATGGTAGATCGTAGCCGGGAGGCGCCCAACGGGTTTTCGTGCGATACCGGAAAACCGTGACAGAAGCCGTGTCAGCCCGTGACGGTGTGCATGGTCAGCTCGGCGCCGTCCTCCGACAGCTCCAGGGTGACGCCGACCGAGCCGAGCTCGGAGGTGCGCGACAGGTGCGTGCCCCCGCAGGGGATGGAGACCTCCGCGCCGGGCAGGCCGCAGTGCCAGGTCCGGCGGGCGGTCAGCTCGGGGCCGGGGCTGTCGATCCGGACCGGGGCGTCCGCCGCGACCCACTCCTTGAGCAGGGCGTCCACCCGCTGGGCGATCTCCGGCAGCTCCGCGGCCAGCCCCTCGGCCGAGAACCCCCTGCGGCGCAGCGACTTGCCCAGGCGGTAGACGTCCACGCTGCCGCCCGGCACGATCCGCGAGGACGTGATGGCCGCCTGGTCGAAGTCGGGGTGGCCCAGCCCGTCGGCGGGGACCTCCTTGCGCCACCGTCCGGCCAGCGCCGCGTTGAGCGCGAGCGCGGCGAGATGGCAGGCGGTGTGCCCGGCCGACAGGGACCGGCGGGCCTCGGCGTCCACCGCCAGCTCGACCTCGGCGTCCGTCACCGGGTCGTCGGTCACGTGGACGACCAGCCAGCTCCAGCCGGGCGTGCCGCGGCGCACCGGGATGTCCGGGCCGAGGTGGACGGTCTCCTCGCCGTCCATCACGGCCCCGGTCACGCAGTCGGCGACGGGCAGACCGCCGATCGTGCCGGTGTCCGCGGGCTGGTCGGGCCAGGTGTGGTCGAGGGGGTGGAACGGGGTCTCGGCCACGACCGTGCCGTGGCGCCCGTCCACCGGGAAGGTCGCCACGACCGTCGAGCGCCCCCTGACCTCGCCCCGCGGGAAGCTGACCGATGTCGATCCGCCGATGTCCATCCCCACATCATGCAGCATGCCGGTACGGCCCGCGCCGCCCCCGTCGGGGCGCGGGCCGTACCGGCGCGCACGGAGGAAGGTCAGCGGGACAGGACCCGCTCGTCCTCCAGGTAGCGGTCGCGGCCCGCGTACCAGCCGGCCGCCAGCTGCACCAGGACCACCGCGACCAGCAGCAGGTAGCTGGTCGTCCAGCCGCCGGTGGCCTCGTGCATCACACCGACCAGCAGCGGCCCGGCGCCCGCGATGAGATATCCGGCGCTCTGCCCGAAGCCGGACAGCGCGGCGGTGGCCTCGGGGGTGCGGGTGCGCAGCGCGAGCATGGTCAGCGCCAGCGGGAAGGACCCCATGCCGATGGCGATGAGCACGGTGGACAGCCAGGCCAGGGCGGGCGGGGCGAGCCAGAGGGTGAGGAAGCCGGCCAGGTAGAAGACCACGAAGGCCGCCACCACGGGCCGCTGGTCGGCGAACCTGGTGGCCACCGCGGGCACGGCCATCGAGACCGGGATGCTGATCGCGGTGAAGACGCCCAGCAGCAGCCCGGCCTGCCCGGTGGTGTAGCCGCCGTCGATGAGGATCTTCGCCAGGAACCCGAACATGATGTAGGCCACCATGCTCTGGGTGCCGAAGTACGCGGCGACGGCCCAGGCGAGCCTGCTGCGCACCAGGGCCCGGGCGCCGAACGTCGTGCTGCCCGCGTGCCGCTCCGGCTCACTGCGCAACAGCGCAAGCCACGGAATGACGGCGACGGCGGCCAGCGCCGCCCACACTCCCAGCGCCACGTGCCAGTTGCCGTCGGCGGCCCGCTCGATCGGCACCGTCGCGGCGGCGGCGAGCATCGTGCCGACCGCGAGCGCTGTGGTGTAGACGGTTGTCATGGTCCCGGCCCTGCCGGGGAAGTGACGCTTGATCAGGGTGGGGATGAGCACGTTGCCCACCGCGCCGCCCGACAGCGCCAGGGCGCTGCTGACCAGGAAGATCCCCGCCGAGCCCACCACCGCGCGGACCAGCAGGCCCGTGCCGAGCACGACCAGGGCGGCCAGCAGCAGCCGGTGCTCGCCGACCCTCCTCGCCAGCGCCGGCGTCACCGCGCCGACCGTGGCGAAGATCAGTACGGGGAGGGTGGTGAGGAGGCCGATCCCGGCCCCGGACATGCCGAGTCCGGAGGAGATCTGGTCGAGAACCGGCCCCACGCTGGTGACGGCGGTGCGCAGGTTCAGGGCGGCGAGGACGATCCCCGCCACGAGCAACCAGGCCAAAGATCCTGACGATCCACCGGTGCGGCTGCGCGTCTCCTGGGTGAGCACGCTCATACGGTTCCAGACCTCCGTCAGTTGAGTCGTCGAATCGTAGGATGATTGGCAGACTCAACTGTAACAGGGGCCAAACGGCGATTTGTTCCTGACCCGGGAAACCCGTGACAATGTGAGAACCGGGCCACCGCGTCCCTTACAGGGCGTGGCCCGGTTCTCCCCTCCTCCGGCGTCTCCGGCGTGGGACGGCGGAGGCCCGCCGTCCCGCGCTCCGGGAGATCGGCCTTTCCGCTCCGGCCGCGTCAGATGACCGGACCGGGGGCGGGCGGCGGCTCCTCACCGAGCCGGCGGCCGGCCGGCGGCACCGGGCCGCCACCGGGCGGGGGAAGCGAAGGGCTCGGCGGGAAGTTCTGGCCGCCGACGGTGCCCGGCGGAACCGGCTCACCGAAGCCGCCGCCGACGTCGGTCACCCCGCCGGTGCCGGTCGCGCCGCCGGGAACGCCGCCGACGCCCGCCTCCCTGTCCTGCGGGCCCGGCACGTCACCGCGCCAGGAACCGGTCTCGCCGCCGCGCGCCTCGATGAACGTCTTGAAGCGCTCCAGGTCGCCGCGGACGCGCGTGCGGACGATCTGCAGCCAGTCGCCCACCTTCTCGACGAGGCCCTCCGGGTCGTACTCCATCTGGAGCGTGACCTTGGTGGTCTCGGGACCCAGGTGGTGGAAGGTCACCACACCGGCCTGGTGGGGGCGGTCCAGCGACTTCCAGGCCACCCGCTCGTCGGGGTGCTGCTCGGTGATGTCCGCTTCGAACTCGCGGCGGACCCCGGCGATCTCGACGACCCACGCCGTACGGGTGTCCGTCAGCTGCTTGACCGACTCGACGCCTTCCATGAACTCGGGAAAGCTCTCGAACTGGGTCCACTGGTTGTAGGCCGTACGGATCGGCACGTTCACGTCGATCGACTGTTCGATCGTGCTCACAGTCCTGCCTCCCTTTTTCGTGTACGGGGTGCAGACCTGCCCGATGCGGTACCGGTCTAACTAGCGGCGTCTCAAAAGCCAGTAAAGCCCCACGAACGGCAGGACCAGCGGGATGAACACGTAGCCGCTGCCGTAGCCGGACCAGACCGTGGCGCTCGGGAACGCCGCCGGGTCCGCCATGCTGAGCGTCCCCACCACGAGCACCCCGGCCAGCTCCACGCAGCACGCGGCCAGCGCCAGCCTGCGGTCCCCCCTGGCCAGCGCGATCGTGAGCACCAGGTAGACGGCGGCGGCGAAGGCCGACAGCGTGTAGGCCACCGGCGCCTCGGAGAACCGCGTCGCGATCTGCACGGCGGCGCGCGCGCCCGCGGCCAGTGTGAACAGCCCGTACACCGCGACCAGGGCGCGCCCCGGCCCGCTGCCGATCGCCGGCTCGCCCCCGCCGGTTCCGGCGCGGCGGCCGCCGCGCCGTTCCTCGCCTCGGTCGTGCCCGTCTCCCCCGGCCACCGGCTCCTCCCCCTCCGCCGCGCCGCCGGCCGCCGTGCCGCTCACGCCGCGCCCTGCCAGAGCTGCAACAGCCGGCCGACCATGACGCAGACGGCGAAGCCGCCCACCGCGACCACGACCGCCCCCCAGCGCGAGCGTTCGGCGAGCCCGAGGAACGCCGCCGCGGGCGGGATGACCAGGACCCCGATGAGATAGCCGACGAAGGTGGCCGTCTCCCCGATCTCCTGACCGCCCGCCAGCGCGGCGATCGCGAGCCCCGCCTGGACGAGCAGGGCGGTCTCCAGCACCGCCAGCGCGCCGAGCAGCACGGTCCCCATCGCGCGGCCCCGGGCGGCGGTGACGGCGCCCGCCACGACGATCAGCAGCGACAGCGCGATCAGCGCCGCCGCGAACGGGCCGATCACCGGATCATCACAGGGCCTGCGGACATGGTCATCAGCGTACTGCCCGCCCACCCCGCCCCCCGCGTCGGCGGCCTAGGCTTGGGCGGGTGGAGAGAATCCTGGTCAGCGCCTGCCTGATGGGGCGCCGGGTCCGCTACGACGGCGCCGCCAAGACGAGCGGTGACGCGCTGCTGGCCGCCTGGCGGAAGGAGGGGCGGCTCATCGCCTTCTGTCCCGAGGTGTCGGGCGGCCTGCCCGTTCCGCGGCCCGCCGCCGAGATCGAGGGCGGCGCCGGGGGCGAGGCCGTGCTGGACGGCCGCGCCCGGGTGCTGACCGCCGCCGGAGCCGACGTCACCGGGGCGTTCCTGGCGGGCGCGCACGCGGCGCTGGAGGCCGCCCGCACGTCCGGCGTCAGGCTGGCGATCCTGAAGGAGGCGAGCCCCTCCTGCGGCAGCCTCGTCGTCCACGACGGCGCCTTCGGCGGCGGGCGCGTGCCCGGCGACGGCGTCACCACCGCGCTGCTGCTGCGGCACGGCATCGCGGTCTACGGCGAGGACCGCATCGCCGAGGCGGGACTGCGGCTGCGCGAGCTGGAGCGGCCGCGCCCCTGACCTCACCCCGGAGGGCACGCCTCGCCGGACGGCATACGGTGGGGGCCGTTCCCGAAACCATCCGCAGGAAGCCGCCGTGACCGCCTCCCGTGCCACCTCCGACGCCGCCGACGCCACTGACGCCACTGCGGCCCGGCCGCCGGCCGCCGCCTCGCAGGCGTCCTCCGGCCCGGAGGCCCCTCCCGCCCCCGCCCGGGGTGCCGCCCGCCTCGTGCTGTCGCCGTGGGCGCGTCTGGCGCTGCTCGTCCTGCTCCTCGGAGCGGCCGCCGGGGCGGTGCTGCTCTGGGAGCCCCAGTGGTCGCTCGCCTCCGGCGCGGGCGGCCTCGCGTCCGGGATCTGGGCGGGGCCGGCCTTCGTGGCGGTCTACGCGCTGGGCACGTTCGCCTTCGTTCCCAAACCGGCGCTGAGCGCCGCCGCCGGCGCCCTGTTCGGCATCGCCTACGGCCTGCCCCTCGCCGTGGCGGGCACCACCGCGGGCGCGGTGACCGCCTTCGCCGCCGCCCGGCTGCTCGGCCGGGACGCCCTGCGGCCGCTGCTGCGGGGCCGGGTCCTGACCGCGCTCGACCGGCGGCTCACCCGTCACGGATTCGGCGGCGTGCTGGCGCTGCGCCTGCTGCCGGGGGTGCCGTTCGCCGCGGTCAACCTCGGCGCCGCCCTCTCCGGGGTGCGGCCGTGGCCGTTCGCCGCCGCGACGCTGCTGGGCACGGTGCCGGGCAACGCCGTCTACGTGATCGCCGGGGCGTCGGCCACCGCGCCCGCCTCCCCCGTGATGTGGATCGCCGGCGCCGGGTGCGCCGTCCTGCTGGGCGGCGTCCCCCTGTGGCGGGCCGTACGGCGCCGCGCCGCGCGTTCCGCTCCGCCCGAGCCCTCGTGATCCGGGCCGGACGGCTTCAGCCTCATCTAGCGAGGAACCCCGGGCGTTTACCCCCGGGAGGAATCGCTTCCCTGACCCGGGCTTGCGTCCGGACGTCAGTCCGGACGCTTCTGGTTCTCTATGTACTCTTTGATGATCGACAGGGGAGCTCCCCCGCAGGAGGCGGCGAAGTAGGACGGCGACCAGAAATGGCCGCCCCACAGATACTCGCGGATGTGGGCCGGGTACTCCTTGCGCAGCAACCGGGCCGAGACGCCCTTGAGACTGTTGACCAGGGTGGACAGCGCGACCTTGGGCGGGTAGTGGACCAGGAGATGGACATGGTCATGCTCACCGTTGAACTCCACCAGCGACGCGCCGAAGCCGTCGCACACCTCGATCATGATGTCCCGGCAGCGGAGCAGGATCTCGTCGGTGAACACCTTCCCCCGGTACCTGGGCGTGAAGACCAAATGGGCATGCAGGCTATAGACCACACTACGGCCTCGCCGGATATCCGGGTTCGGTTCCCATCGCGGTGACATAGACCAAATGATAGTGTGTTCGACCATGAGACTGGTGGTGCAGGTGAAGCTCCTGCCGACGCCCGAGCAGGCGGCGGCACTGGAGGCCACGCTGCGCGCCGCCAACCAGGCCGCCGATCTCGTTTCGCGCATCGCCTTCCAGCAACGCTGTTTCCGTAATTTCGACCTGCGCAAGCACACCTACGAGCAGGTAAAGGCCACCTTCGGGCTGGCCGCGCAGGCCGCCCAGCATGTGATCAAGAAGGTCTGCGACGCCTACCGCACCCTGCATGCCAACCTGGCCGCCGGAAACCTGGGCAAACGAGGATCGGCGCGGCGAATCAAAGCTGAAAGCACACCGATCTCCTTCCGGCCCGGCGCGGCACATCCCTACGACGACCGGTGCCTGTCCTGGCAGCACGGGGACCGGACAGTGTCGATCTGGACGACCGCCGGACGGCTGCGCAACATCACCTTCACCGGCTCAGCCCAGCAGCTGGCGCTGCTGGCCGAACACCGCAAAGGCGAATCCGACCTGGTGCGGCGGGACGGCATGTGGTTCCTGCACGCCACCGTCGAGGTATCGGACGCCCCGATCAACGCGCCGGACGGGTTCTGCGGGGTGGACCTGGGCATCGCCAACATCGCCACCACCAGCGACGGCATCCGGCACAGCGGCAAGCACCTGAACGCGGTCCGCCACCGCAACCGTGAGCTGCGCCGCCGTCTGCAGGCCAAGGCCACCAAGTCGGCCAAGCGGCTGCTGAAACGACGCCGCCGCAAGGAGGCCCGCTTCGCCGCAGACGTCAACCACCGCATCGCCAAGCAGATCGTGACCGAGGCAGAACGCACCGGGCAAGGGATCGCCCTGGAAGACCTCCAAGGCATCCGCGACCGGGTACGGCTTCGCAAGCCCCAGCGGGTCACGCTGCACTCATGGAGCTTCCACCAGCTGGGAGCCTTCATCGCCTACAAGGCGGCCCGGGCCGGGATGGCCGTCATCCATGTGGACCCGTGCTACACCTCCCAGCAATGCTCGCACTGCGGACACGTGGACTCCCGCAACCGGCCCGACCAGGAAACCTTCATCTGTACGTCGTGCGGCTTCGCTGAGCACGCCGACGTCAACGCGGCCCGCAACATCGCCTCACGCGGTGAGGCGGGCTGGGCAGTCCGTCACGCTGCCTGACGCGGACCGGACCGTCGACGCCATCGACGGCGAGGAGCTGCAAGCTCGGTCGTTTACAGCCGAGAAGCTGACAATGACGGGTGGAGTTTCACTGGAAGGAGTAGGTGAATGACCGGCACCAGAGCCGATTTCCTGTCCACCGCCCGCTCGGCCGCCGATCTGCTGCGCGGCCCGGAGGTCGCCGCCGCCTGGAGCCGGCCGAGTGCGTTGCCGGAGTTCGGTGTGGCCGGTCTCGCGGGACACCTGGCCTACCAGATCCTGGCCATCCCGCCGCTTCTGACCGGGCCGGTGCCGCAGGAGGAGACCATCGCCCTGCTGGAGCACTACACCCGGGTGGACTGGATCGGCGCGAGCCTCGACGACGACATCAACGTCCGCATCCGGCGAGGCGGCCGGGAGGTCTCGGCCGAAGGACACGCGGCGCTGGTGGCGCGCGTGGACGCGGCCCTCGCAGAACTGGACGGCGCCCTCGCCTCGGCGGAGAACCGGCCGGTGCGCATCTCGTTGTGGGGACCGTGGTCACTGACGCTCGACGACATGCTCATCACCCGGATGATGGAGCTCGCCGTCCACTCCGACGACCTGGCGGTCAGCGTGGGCGTCGCGACACCCGCGCTTCCGCCCGGCGCCGCCGACACGGTGATCGGCCTGCTGGCCCGCCTGGCCGTGCGCCGTCACGGCCCGACCGGCGTCCTGCGGGCGCTCAGCCGTGCCGAACGCGCCCCGGCCACCATCACCGCCTTCTGAGAGACCGGGACCTCCGTACCGGCGGCCCACGTCACATGGAGACGGCTCCTCGTCGCCGCCCTCCACGCCGATCAGCGCGAGCCTCGCCATCCGGCGGGCGAGGTGACGAGCCGGGCCGCACCCGAGCAGGTCACCACGGCCGCCAGTGACAGGCTCGCCACCGCGGCGATCGGCGCGTGCGAGGCCAGCAGGGTCGCACACGGCACCCAGCCGAGCGCGCACGATCCCAGCGCGAGCACGAACCTGGCGGCCATCGGTTCGGCGAGCGCCCCGGCCAGCTCGCCCGCGCCCACGATGAGCACGGCCGTGACCGGAGCCAGCAGCACACCGGCCCACCACAGGTCCACCGCGAGCACGGGCGAGAGGATCTGCGGCAGCCACAGCACCTCCAGCGTCGCCGCCGTGCGCGCTGTGGGAAGGACGTTGGCCCAGATCAGGACTCGCTTCATCCGCATCCCCGTCACGGGCACGAAGTCGTGGTCGCGCTCCACGGCCAGGCCTCCGACGAGGTGCTCGCCCAGCAGGTGCGGTACGGCGAGGAGCAACGGCACCCAGGCGTACGCGGGGACCGTCACCAGCAGCCCCACCGTCGCCACGAGCAGCACCGCGGGCATCACGAGATGATCGGCCAGCACCCGCCGCTCCTGCGCCAGCGCCCGGTAGAGAACCGCCCGCTCTGCGGCGAACACCGGCCGGTGCCCCAGCGAGGCCACCCCGGGACGGAACCGCTCGGCTCCCAGTTCCTGGCCGCTGCCGGAACGGCTCAGGACCTCCCGCGCTCCCGCGGCCTCCCAAGCCGCCGCGGCGGCGGGCTCCTGGTACCCGTCGGCGGCGGCCACCAGCAGAGCCGCGACGCACACCAGCGCCACCAGGGCGGCCGTCAGCGGCGGGGCCGACCCCGGCGCCGGTTCGAACATCGAACCCATCAGCCCCTGCACGAGCGGCGCGAGCCGCACCCACGCCGCCGCGGGCAGATCGGAGGCGTAGGACGAGAGCATCGCCACCCCCCAGACCGCTCCGGTGACACGCGTGGCCCTGAGGGCCGCGGCAGGCCCCAGCGCGAGCAGATGGCGCCCACACGTGACCAGCCTGAGCAGCAGGAGCAGCACGGCGCAGGCCGCGGCCGGCCGCCAGGCCGGTGCCGGGTCGAGCCCCGCGGCCCAGCGCGACAGCGCCCCGGTCGTCAGGACCATCAGCGAGAAGCGCGCCGGCCCGGCCAGCAGGTGCCGGGCCAGCACGGCACGACCGCCTCCGGGAGCGGTCAGCAGCCACGAGACGTCGCCGACCGACAGCCGTAGCGGAGAGCGGCGCGTGGCGGTCAGCAACAGCAGAGGCAGGATCAGCGGCGCGGCGGAGACCATCCGGACGGCCATGCCGTCCTGGCCTCGCGGCGCGAACGCGGGCAGCCTGAGCTGGAGCAGGGCGACCGCGGCCGCTGCCGCCGTCAGCAGCAGCATCCGCCACGGGCGTAGTCCGCGTACCCGCCGGGACCAACCGGCGAAGGAGACGTAACCGGTGGCGCGGCCCGCGGCCGCGAACGCCTTCATCGGGTCTCCGACGTCAGCGCCAGATAGACCTCTTCGAGCCCGGTCCGGCTGGGCAGCCCGGCCTGGCGCGCGAGGCTGGAGAGGTCCCCGCCGGCTTTGACCCGTCCGCGCTCGAGCACGATCACCTGATCGGCGATGCGCTGCGCGTCATGCAGGATGTGGGTGGTCACAACGACGGCCGCCCCTTCCGCCGCGAGATCACCGAGGATGGTGCGCAACCGCGCGGCGCTGTGAGGGTCCAGGCCGTTGAACGGCTCGTCGAGCAGCAGCACCTCGGCCCCGTGCAGCAGCGCCATGACGAGGGCGAGCCGGCGCCGCAGGCCTTGCGAGAGCTCGTGCGGCAGTGCGTCGAGGCGGTCGGTGAGCTCGAAGCGCTCCAGCAGCCGGCGGGCGCGCGGCTCCCACGCGGGCAGCCGGTAGGCCAACGCGATGAAGGTGACGTGTTCCCAGACGGAAACACCCGGGTACAGATCGGGTTGTTCCGGCATGTAGGAGAGAGCCTGCTGGGCTCGGGCGCCGCCGGGTGGATGGCCGGCGACCAGCATGGCACCCTCGTCGAGCCGTACGAGGCCGGCAGCCGCCCGGAACAGCGTGGACTTTCCCGCGCCGTTGTGCCCCAGCAGCGCGGTGATCTGCCCGTGTCCGCACCGGAAGGTCGCGCCGTCCACGGCGGTCCGCTCCGCGAACCGTTTGACGGCTCCTTCGCATTCCCACGCCGCTCTCATCGCGCGCCCACCGTGTTCGACTGCCAGCCACGCACGAGTTTCTGCCAGCCTTCCGAGCCGAGCGGCCCGCTGCTGCGGACCACGCCTGACTCCACATGGCAGTACAGAGGAGTGGCCTGACGCGGGTTGTACCGTTCACGCAGCGGGTGATCCGCAGCGGCCAGTACGGTTCTGGCGGGTATGGCATGTTCGGCGACCAGCCGCTCCGCCTCGGCGCGGCTGCCGGACTCCTCGTCGAGAACGACCATCACCAGCTCGCTGCCCGCGGATTCGGCCAGCCGCCACAGCACCCTCATGTGCGGCAGATGCTCACGGCAGCTCGGGCAATGAGTGGAGACGAAGACGAGGGTGAGGGCGCGCTCGGCGTAGTCCTGGGTGTCCACCACCGCGCCGTCGAGCGTGAGTGCGGAGAAGGGTGGCGCGGACGCCCCTTCCGGCAGCGTGAGGTCGGCCGGCTGATGGCGGAAGGGATCGAGCGCGTACCGGAGCTTGGCCGCCATGCGCAGGGTCAGCGTCACCGAGCCCAGCAGGGCGGCCCAGGTGAGGGCGAACATCGCCGTCGTGGTCATGACATGCTCTCCTTCGCGGTGGCCGGCCGCCGCCCCGGACGCAGGATCAGGCTCACATCCGGCAGGCGCAGCCAGACGGTGACGGACAGCGCGGCCATGACTGTGACGAGCGCGAGCGCGTCGGCCTGGAGTACGCCCTGGCGCGGCGCCGACGCCTGCAGGAGCAGCGCGGCGCACGCGCAGGTGATCAGTCCGGCGTTGCGGATGAGGTCGAGCGCCGAGATGGGCTGCGTACCACGGCCGAAACAGTTGCAGGAGATCCGCCGCCCCCTCAGCAGCGCCCGTGTGAGCTGGGCGGAGAACACCAGGAGGAGCACTGCGGCGAGCAGCAGGCCCCAGCGCAGCGCGGCGCCGCCGGCCCCCGTCATGAAGGCGGCGGCGCCCTCGGCCGCCACCACCGCGACCGCCGCCGGACGGGCCGCGCGAGCGGGCAAGCCGGACAGGTCGCCGGTCGCCTTCACGAAGGCGGGCAGGTCACGCAGTTTAGCCACGACCGCCAGCACGAAGACCGACGTCAGACTCAGGCGCAAGAACATCAGCGCGTGCTCGGACAGGGGCGTCAGCATGTGCGTTCACCTCCGGTGGGGTCGAACTCCCAGTACGGGCGGGGCGGCTGGTCGGGTGTGGGCGTGGTGAGGAGCCGGCTGGCGCGAAAACCCCTGGCGTCGGCCACCAGGCTGAGCAGGCCGCCGTTCTCGTCGCTGCGCCCGTACCACTCGCGCAGCGGCTCGGTGCAGCGCCACATCAGCTCCTCCTCGTTCCGGCTCGGCGCCGTCACCTTCAACCCCAGCCGTATGGCCTCGGCGCGGGTGATGGCGTGGCCGTGACTGTCGTAGCCCGAGACCAGCTCCTCCACGATGCGGGCGCGTTCCTCCGCGTCCAGGCCGGGCCTCTGGCAGGCGATGAGCTCGCGTGCGGCCCTGCGGATGTTGCGGTCCGCGCGGTAGAAGGTGGACAGCGTCGTGGGGAACAGGCGCTGGCTGACGGCCGAGAACACCTGGAGCCGGTCGGCCCGCTCGTCCAGGCCGAACCACTCTCCGGCCATCCGGGGCAGGAGCCTGATGTCCTCCGCGGAGATGCGGCCGGGTCCCGAGACCTGCTCTCCCAGGGCGGAGATGTGCGGGTCGATCGGTCCCAGCTGCGCCATCGGGCCCAGCACGAGCTCGTCGGCGGCCAGGCACAGCAGGGTGCCGGCGGATTCGGCGTGGTCGGGAACGAGCACGGCCAGCCGGTCGGCGTGCTCGCGCAGCAGCAGGGCGATGCGCCGGGTGGCGTCCACGTCGCCGCCGCTGGTGAGCAGGACGAGATCCAGGCGCTCGGCGCGGTCGCGGCTTCGCAGGCACTCGTACAGGATGTAGGCGTGCGTGGCGTCCAGCCGGTCGGCCAGCAGGGCGACGGCCCGGCCTCCGCGCAGGCTCTCCAGCTCGGCCAGCGCGGCGGTCACCGCCTCCCCTCTCACGACGGGCCGCCCGCGTTGATCAGGCAGCCGGCCAGCGCGTCTGTCATGCGCAGCTCGGGCACGCGTTCCTCGACGTAGAAGAACTGGCCCACAGGGTTGTTCTCCAGGAAGACGTAGCGTCCGTCCGGAGTCAGGATGAGGTCCAGCGCACCGAATGTCAGGCCGTAGCTGTGCACGAACTCCAGGCAGAGCGCGGCCGTCTCGTCGGGCAGCCGGGCCGCGCGGTAGGGGACGTCCACGTCGAAACGCCGCACGTCCACCGCCGTCTCCGGCCGCTCCTGCGAATGGATCTCGGCGGCGAAGACCTCGTCTCCGATGACGGTCACCCGCAGCTCCCTGTCCTTGTCGACGTACTCCTGAAACAGGCAGGGGGCCAGGCGGACGGCCTCCAACGCCGCCAGCTCGGCCTCTCCGAGCAGGGTCGTCGGCATCTCCAGGGACGGTGGCGGACCGGTCACCGCTTCCGCGTCCGTCTCGACGGAGACGAGCGCGGAGGGCCCGGCCATGCTCTTGAAGATCGTTCTCCCGCCGCACTCGGCGTGGAAGGCGCGCACCGCCTCCGGATCGGTGGTGATGAGCGTGCGCGGCACCTCGAAGCCCATGGCGGCGGCCCGTCTCAGCTGCTCGGGTTTCCAGCTCGCCGCCCTGACATCGCCTGGGCGGCTCATCCAGTAGCAGTCGAGCGAGGCCAGCAGTCCGCCCATGGTCTGTTCCAGCTCCGCGACGGCGAAGGCGCGCTCCAGCGGGCTCAGCTCGGCCGACACGCCGTAGGGGTGCGGTCGGCGCAGCCATACCGACCGCACGCGCTCCAGGTCGACGGCCCGGCCGGCGCTCAACCGGAAACCGCCCGTCCAGTTCCGGTCGCCCAGTTCGGTGCTGATCGCTGCCGCGTCGGGCAGGTGGTCGGAATTCAGCCGCACGGGCTCATGCCCCCGGCCGATCAACTTCTTGATGACGACGTCGGCGTGCGAATCCATGGTGTTGGTGAAGATCAGTATTTGCGTGCTCTGCATCTGTGGCCCCGCTCGGTGGGGATGGACGGGAACGGAGATCTCCGGAGCGCCGGGAGGGCTGCTCCGGAGATCTCCGAGGGGGTCGGCGGGGGTCAGCAGCCGATGGGGCCGGTGTCCCAGAGCTGCCGGTTGTAGGTGACGCAGGCGCCCAGCGCGCAGACCTTGAACTTGGTGCAGTAGCCCGCGGAGGCGGCGTCGCCGCCGACCCACACCTGCTGGTCGGTGTCGTACGCGCCGACCAGCTCGGTGGTCGTCTCTGCGGGGGCCGTGCGGGCGATTCCCAGACCGAACGGAGCCTTCATGGCTTTTTCCTTTCGTTGGTGATGTCTCTAGGGTCTCGGCGGGGCCACTTTCCCGACAGTCACGAAAAGACAGGACAACTCGGATGGTCAGGCCTCTTCGCTCGGCACTATCGTGAAGATCCTTGATCTCGCGCTGGTGGAGGTCGGACGTGGAGAGTCGTGCCAGGCGTCTCGTAGGCAGGCAAGGCGAACTCTCGGTGCTCGATGACGTACTGGCGGCAGCGCTCGCCGGGCGATTCCAGGTCCTGACGCTGACCGGCGAGCCGGGGATCGGCAAGTCACGGCTGCTGGACACGGTGGCGTCCGGCGCCGAGCAGCGGGGCATGTGCGTGGCAAGGGGATTGGCCTCGGAGTTCGAGTGCGACCTGCCACTGGCCCTGATCGTCGATGCCCTCGACGAACGGCTGGAGAGCCTGCGCGAAGAGCTGGGCGACCGCGTCGGCCAGGCGGCGATCCCCGTTCTGGCCTCCGTCTTCCCCGTTCTGGCCGGGGAGCCGGCCGTCGACGTACCAGGCGGCTTGAATGCGTTCACCCGCAACCGCCTCTACCGAGCGGTCCGGGGCGTGCTGGAGGAACTGGCGTCCCCCGGTGGCCTGGCCCTGGTGCTGGACGATGTGCACTGGGCCGACGACGCCTCGGCGGAACTGCTCGGTTACCTGGTGCGCCACCCGCCCGGCGGCGGCGTGCTGATGGCGATGGCCTACCGCCCCACGCAAACCTCTCCTTCCCTTGCCAAACTGGTACAGACCAGTGCCGAGCATCACCATCGGCTTGCCGTGGGCCCACTGAGCAGCGCCGAGGTGGCGGAGTTCCTCGGCGAGACGATCAGCCGCGCCCGGCTGCGGGCTCTGCACGAGGCCAGCAGTGGAAACCCGTTCTACTTGGAGGTCCTGGCCCGTCTGGGGCGGCAGGCCATGGCCGAGACCATCCCGGCCGAGCTGCCCGCCGACCTGCGCGCCGCGCTCAGGCTCGAACTCGACGCGCTGCCGTCCGACGCGCTGCTGGTGGCCTACGGCGCGGCGGTGGCGGGCGAGGAGTTCGAGCCCGCGCTGCTGGAAGCGGCCACGGCGCTGCCAGAGGAAACGGTCACCGAGGGCATAGACCTGCTGGCCGCCCGTGACGTCATCCGCCCGGCCAAGTCGGCCGGCCGCTTCCGCTTCCGCCATCCGCTGATCAGGAACGCCGTCTACGGCTCCGCCGGAGCGGGCTGGCGGGTCCGCGCGCACGCTCGCATCGCCGCCTACCTGGTCACGGTGGGCGCGCCCGCGTCGCTGCGCGCCCACCATCTGGTGCAGTCGGCCCGGCCGGGCGACCGCGGTGCGATCGAAACGCTGAAACAGGCCGCTCGGTCGGTCGAGGAGCACGCCCCGACCACGGCGGCGCGCTGGCTTCAGGCGGTGCTGCGCCTCGTTCCGGAGGACGAACCGGATCGGATCGAGATCCTCACGGAGCTGGCCAGGCTGCAGGCGGTCAGCGGTCAGCTCCACGAGGGCTGGAGCACGGCCCAGGAGGCGCTGCACCTGCTGCCCCGCACCGACCACGCGCGGCGGGCGGCGGTGGTCCGGCACTCGGCCATGCTCGACCGGATGCTGGGCCGGCCGACGAAGGGACGGGACCTGCTGACGGCGGAGCTCAACCGTATGCCCCACCCCCTGCTGCGTGCCGCGGTGCCGTTGCGGCTACGGCTGGTCGGGGACAACCTCATGCGAGGCGACGTGCGAACGGCCCAGCACTACCTCGACCTCATACCGGAGATCTCCACTCAGGAAGCGCCGGGCATGGCCATGGCCGTGGCCGCGCTGCGGCCCATGACGGCCTACGCGGCCGGGCGGCTGAACGAAGCGCTCCTGCATGCCGAGGCGGCCGAGCGCCTGGCGGACAAGACCTCGGACGAGCACCTGGCCGAATGGATCGACGCCTTCGCCTGGTTCTGCTGGTCGCAGACGCTGCTGGGCCGCCAGAAGGAGGCGCGGGCCCGGTTCTCGCACGCCGTCGCCGTGGCCAGGACGATGGGCCAGCACTACATCCTGCCGAACCTTCTGGCAGGACAGGCTCGGGCGCTCTGGCAGCTCGGTGAGCTGTCGGCGGCGGAGATGGCGGCCGACGAGGCGACCGAGATCGGAAGATCGCTGTCTTCGGTGCAGTTGCTGGCCTTCGGGCTGACCGAACTCTGTCTGGTGGCCTCATGGTCGGGGCGGCACGAGGAGGCTCTGCGACACGGCGAGGAGGTCATGCGGCTGTGCGAGAGCGAGACGGAGTCGTGGGCGGCCACCGCCCGCTACGCCGGTGCGCGGGCGCTGATCAACGCCGGGGAGGTGGATCGGGGTGCGCAGGTGCTGGCACAGGTGTGTGCGCCCCCGGCCAGGAGCGTGCTCGCCAGGAGCACCCTTCTGACCGGTTACGAGGCCATGGCCTTCGCTGAGATGACCCGGCGCCGGGGAGAGCAGGCCACGCTGTGGGCCGAGCGCGCCACCCGGCTTTCCCGGGGCGGCCCACCTCCCGCCCTGGCCACCGCCCAGCTGTGCCGCGCTCACGCGCTGCGGCTCGGCGAGCCCGCCGCCTCGGCCGAGCAGGCGGCGCGCGCGGCCGAGGGGTTCGCCCGTGCCGAGCATTGGATCGAGGCCGGACGCGCATGGCTGTGCGCGGGCACCGCCTTCACCGCCGCCGGTAGGCACGGCCCCGCCCATGCGGCGCTGCACCGGGCAGCCGAGATCTTCGTCCGCTGTGGATCCAGGCATCTGCTGGCCGAGTCCGTCCGGGAACAGCGTGGAAGCGGCGCGCACGCGTCATCGCCCTCGGGCGGCGGGACACGGCCCTTCGGGCTTTCACGCCGTGAGATGGAGGTCGCCGAGCTGGCGGGAGAGGGATGCAGCAACAAGCAGATCGCCCAGCGGCTCTCGATCAGCATCCACACCGTGGAGTCCCATCTGTCACACATCTTCACCAAACTCGGAGTCGCCTCCCGCATCGGGATGAAGAACGCCCTCGACGGCTGGATGTGACCACCACGACGATCCCTGATGCGGCCGGTCGCGGAAATCATGGTTTTCTGCGATGTTCCGCACCGTCCCCGTGCCACATGCTGGTCAGGTCCCTCACCGAGCTGGAGCGCCGACATGACCATGATCTCTGTCGTCCCGAAATCGCCGATCCTCCACCACGGGCTCCTGAGCGTCCTCCACGAGGAGGGCATCGACATCGCCACGGTCACGCCCGTCCTGGTCCTGGTGACCCACGGGGAGCATGGCGGCCTCGCCGAAAGGGTCGCGGAGGCGATCCTCCGTCATGAGCCGGAAGACGATCCCCGGCCCGCCCTCCATCCTGACCTGTCGGCCAGGGAGAACGAGGTGCTCCAGCGGATCGCCGATGGTCTGACCCAGCAGCAGATCGCTCAGAGCATGGGCATCAGCAGGCACACCGTCGACACCTATCTACGCAGGGTGCGAGCCAAGCTGGGACTGGGCAACAAGGCCGAGCTCACCCGAACGGCCCTGCTCGGCTCTCCACTCCCGAAGGCGTCCCCGACCCTCGGGTAGGGGCTTGGGGCGATGGAACGGCCGACGGCGACCTGATCAGCCGGGAAACGGCGAGATCCCGCCCGATCGAACCGATCGGACGGGATCTCGTCAGCACTTCCGGGCCGTTTCGGGAACCGCCCTTCGGTGGAGCTATGGGGATTCGAACCCCAGACCTCCTCCATGCCATGGAGGCGCGCTACCAGCTGCGCCATAGCCCCTGGTCACCGCTCCGAGTGCTCTCGTCGCGGCGCTTGGGAAGCATATAGGGATCCGGCACGATCGCCTAATCGCCGCGGTACGGCCCGCACCCGGCGCGGCCGGGCGCGGATCCGGGCGGCGAGACGATCACGCCGATGACGGCGGGGCCGCGGGTCCGTACGGCACCGGCACCGGCCGACGCCGGCGGGGCCGCGGGTGGCCGCGGGCCCGCGCGACGTCAGGACTGCGTCGCCTCGGGACTGTCGTCGCTCTGCACCGGCTCGGGGAGGGTGCCGGCGTTGTGCTCCGTCAGGCGCCAGCCCTTGCGGCCCTCCTCCAGGACCGACCACGAACAGTTGCCCAGACCGCCCAGGGCCGGCCACAACTCCTCCGGCAGGCCCATGAGCCGGGCGATGCCCAGGCGGATCGCCGCCCCGTGGGAGGCGACCACCAGCAGCCCGTCCGGCGCCAGGCGATCCGCCCAGCGGCGGATCGCCGCCGACACCCGCTCGGCGACGTGGGTGACGGGCTCGCCGCCGGGCGCCTCCCAGTCGGCGAACTCCCGGGGCCAGCCGGCGGCGATCTCCGCGCGGGTCAGCCCCTCCCACTCGCCGCCGCCCCTCTCGCGGAGGTCCTTGTCCACCGCCACCTCGAGACGGGTGAGGCGGCCGAGCGCCGAGGCGGTGTCGTACGCCCGCCGCAGGTCGGACGAGACGATCAGGGTGGGCCTGAGGGCGGCGAGCAGTGACGCGGCGCGGGCCGCCTGCGCCAGGCCCGTCTCGTCCAGCGGGATGTCCGTGTGCCCCTGGAAGCGCTTCTCGACGTTCCAGAGGGTCTGGCCGTGCCTCAGGCAGACGACACGGCGGCTCACTCAGATACCGCCCGGCGGGCGCGCTGGGCCGCGACCTGGGCCACGCTGTCCGGCAGGGAGATGGAGGGACAGTCCTTCCACAGGCGCTCGAGCGCGTAGAAGGTGCGGTCCTCCTCGTGCTGGACGTGCACGACGATGTCGATGTAGTCGAGGAGGACCCAGCGGCCCTCACGCTCGCCCTCCCTGCGGACGGGCTTGGCGTCGGCCTGGAGCCGCAGCCTCTCCTCGATCTCGTCGACGATGGCGCGGACCTGGCGGTCGTTGGAGGCGGAGCACAGCAGGAACGCGTCGGTGATGACGAGCTGGTCGCTCACGTCGTAGGCGAGGATGTCGTCGGCCAGCTTGTCCGCGGCGGCCTCTGCGGCGATCCTGATGAGCTGGACGGATCTGTCGGTTGCGGTCACGTGTCGGTCAGTCCTCCTGTAGTCGGCACCGTCGGCTTCCAAGGGTGCCCCATCAGAGTGGTTCCCGGAAACCACCGGAGCGCGGCGCCTAACGGTGTTACCACCCCATTACAACGCCTGTCGTGTGCCACCCGATTCCACACCGTGGACTCCCGCCGCCCGCCGGGCGGGCGTCCGCGGGAGAGCCGCGGTGGGTGACCCGCGGGCCGTGGGGAGACCGTGGAACCCTCCGGCGTCGCGGGACACCCGCCGGGGGCGTGCCGGCGGGTGGCCGTACCTGCGAAAACGTCAGCCGGGGCGGGGGTGGAGGAACTCCCCGGCGATGGCCGGGAGCGCCCGCGGCTCCGCCTCGTGCAGCGCGCTCAGGGCGGCCGTCCAGGCCGGTCCGCTCAGCACGCGCGCCAGCAGCCGCCGGGCCCTGGGCGGCTCGACGGTCCTCGCCAGGGCCATCAGGATCTGCGCCCGCCGATCCTCGTCCTCGATCCTGGCGGCCAGCTCCTCGATCCTGTCCGCCAGGCCACGCGCGGCTGACGGCCCCGCGCCGTCCGTGATGGCCCGCAGCGCCTCCACGAAGGCCATGAGCTGCCGGTCCGGATGGGTGATGCGGGCGGGGAACTGGAACTCCAGCCGCCTGACGATCTCCGCGATCATCGCCCCGCCGTCCCCGCCGGCCCTGCGCTTCCCGCCGGCCCCGCGCTTCCCGCCGTCCCCGCGCTTCCCGCCGGCCCTGCGCTTGCCGCCCTCTCCGCTCTTCCCGCCGGCCCCGCCGCCCGGATCCGCCCTGATCAGGACCGTGAACGCGTGAGCCAGGTGGTCGGCCGTGGGGATCTCCTTCGCGGCGACCTCGAAGGCGGCGGCCACGTCACCGCGCTCGGAGAGCGCCCGCACCACGGCGACGTACGCGTGTGCCCTGGAGGACGGCGCCACAATCTTCCGGACCATGGACAGGGCCTTTCGCACCTCCCCCCGGGAGACGAGCGCGGCCGCCACGTCGGCCAGCGCGGCCTCCCGCTTCTCGGGAGACGGGATGGCGCGGGCCAGACGCTCGGCGTCTCCCGGCCGGCCGGCGCCGGCGAGCGCCCTCACCAGGGAGATCAGCAGCCTGGTCCTCCTGCCCTCGTCCGGGACCCGCCGGACCAGCCTCTCGACCTCCTTCAGCAGGTCGTGGCCGATGCCTCCCCCGCTCGCCGTGGCCACGGCGAGCAGCGCGTTCGCGCGGTGGTCCGCCGCTCTCAGCTCACGCGCCAGAGCCATGGCCCGGCGGAGCTCCCCGCGGGCGGCCATGGTCTGGACCAGCCCGACCCTGGCCTGGTCGCGCCGGTCGGCGTGGGAGATCCTCCGCGCCACGGCGACGGCCCGTCTCATGTCGGGGCTCTCCCTCACCACCAGCGCCAGCGCGTGTGCCCGGAGGTCCGCGCTCGACAGCGACAGCGCCAGCTCCTCGGCCCGGTCGTGCTCTCCACGGGTGGCGAGCGCCCCGGCGACCCACGCCAGCGCCCTGTCCCGGTCCTCGGCGGCGGAGACCCGCTCGCGGGCCACGGCCTCGGCCCGTGCCACGTCCCGGCCGGCGAGCAGTCTCACCAGGCCGGTCAGCACCCTCGTCCTGACGGCCGGCTCGGGGATCGCGAGGGCCAGCTCCTCGGCCCGGTCGAGGTCCCCGACGGCCGCGAACGCCTCCGCGACGGCGGCCGGCGCCTGTGCCCAGGGGGTGGACGGCGCCCGCGTACGAGCCAGTGCCTCCGCCTGCTCGGCCAGATCGCGCGCCCGGCCGGGATCCGGCGTCGCCCCGGCCGCCGCGGCGAGCGCCCTGACGCGGTGGTGGGGGCTGTCTATCGCCGAGGCCACGGTCTCCGCCCGGGGATCCGCGCAAGCGCCGAACGCCTCGGCCACGGCGACCATCGCCCGGACGCGCCGTACCGGGGAGGCGACGCCGCGGGTCAGCGCCTCGGCCTCCTCCGCCAGGTCCGCCGCCCACCGCATGTCACCCTGCCTGGCGACCTCCTTCGCCAGGGCGCAGAGCGCGTGCACGCGCCGGGAGTCGAGGGGAATGGCCTCAACCAGCCCCTCGGCGCGTTTCGGATCACCGTCGGCGCCGACGGCGCCGGCCAGCGCGGCCAGCGCGGACGACCGCAGGTAGGGGGGCAGGCGGCCCGCCAGGGCCACGGCCCGTGCGACGTCGCCGCAGCGGGCGATGGCCGTCACCAGCGCGCCCAGGGCCCTGTCCTGGCCGTGTTCGCGCAGGATCGTCTCGGCCGCCTCCTCTGCCTCCTTCATGACGGCCGGGATACGGTCGCGGTCGCCTTCGGCGAGCGCCCTCAGGACGGCGCTCAGCGCCGGCACCCGCCGGCCCATGTTCGGGATCCGGTGGACGAGGACCTCGGCCCGCGCCACGTCGCCGCATTCGGCGGCGGCCCTCGCCAGGGTGACCACCGCCTGTGCCTGCTCGTCCGGGTCCACGACGGACGGGATCAGCCGCTCCGCCTCGTCGAGGAGTTCGGCCGACCGGCTCGCCCGCGCCACCGCGGCCAGCGCCCAGATCCGCCGGTCCGTCTCCTCGATGGACCGGGCCAGGGTCTCCGCGGCGCTCGTCTCGCCCGCGTCCGCCATCGCCTTCACGACGGCCGCCAGGGCCCATGACCGCTGTTCCACGCGGTCGATGGAGCACGCCACGGCCTTCGCGGCGCCCGGCTCACCGGCTTCGGCCATCGCCTTCACGACGGCCGCCAGGGTCTTGGCGCGCGCGTCCGCGTCCACGACGGAGCGGGCCAGCCTGACCGCCCGGCCGGACTCGCCGAGCCTGACCCATACGACGGGCAGTTCCAACGGCGGCGGCGAGGTGGCCACGCTGAGCCGGTCGCGGGCGACGGCCAGGCGCGCCAGGGTCGGCAGGTCGGGCTCGGCCTCGCCGAGAACGGCCTGCTGGGCGGCGGTGATCTCACGGACGGCGGCCGACCCGCCGCCCACGATGCCGCGCATCCGCTCGTGGCGGGCGTGGTCGAGCGCGTGGTCCACCAGGCGCGGGCCGGTCAGGAGCCGGCCGTAGGAGAGCAGGAGGTAGGCGGGCGTGTCCTCGGGCCAGCCCCGCGCGCGGTAGGAGTCGGCCCATTCATGGATCCGCTTCCGGTGCTCGCCGAGGCCGGGGGCGAGATACTCCTCGGCCATCCGGTACAGCGTCTCGTGGGCGTACAGGTAGCCGTCGTCGGTCCGGGTGAAGACCCGGTTGCCGAGCCGGCGCTCGACCTCGTAGCGCGGCAGACCCGTCAGCGCGGCGAGATCGTCCCGCGTGAGCGCGCCCTGGGCCGCGGCGACGAAACCCAGCAGCTCGCCGTTCCGCGGAACCCCGATCAACCGTTGGAGATCGTTCTTGGCCTCGATCTCCATGTGTGTGGCGTGCGCGTTCGGCGCCAGCTCCCGCACACGGCAGGTGCGGAGCGGGTGACCGGACGGCACGTCGCCGGGTACGCCGGGGTGTGGCCGGCCGGTGACGAGCACCCGGACCCCCTCGGGCGGGTGGTGGGGCAGCAGGGCGGCGATGCTGTGGTCCGGCCCCTCGTCCTCGTCCAGCCCGTCCACCAGCAGGAGCAGGCGCTCCCCGTCCTCCCGGCAGCGGCCTGCCGCCTCCTCCAGCAGATCGTCCAGCCGAGCCGTCTCGCCCGGTGTTCCCGCGACGGCCTCCAGCTGCCTGCTCACGGCCTGGAGGAAGGCGTCGGCGTCGGCGTCGGTGGGGCCGGAGACGAAGAAGGCGACGACCCGCACCTCCGGCGGAGGGGCGAGGGCGAAGGAGGCGGCCAGCGCGGACTTGCCCGACCACGGGCGTCCCCGCACCCACAGGTACGGTTCCTCGCCCCGGCAGAAGGCGGCCAGCTCCGCCAGCTCCCCGTCGCGGTCCCGGAGCCCTCCGGCGGGGACCACGTGACGCATCCGGGTCAGGTAGTCGTCGGTCCTCCGCCGGGGCGGCGGGTTGACGACGACGGCCCCGGAGCAGCCGATCTCCGCCCGCTGCTCCGGCGTCAGCGCCGACGCCCAGTCGACCCGCAGGGCGGTCAGGTGCCCGGCTCCCTCGCGGGGGTGGTGTTCGGACAGGACACCGACGAGCCTGTCTCCGACGAAGAGGGCGGCGCCCGACATGCCCTTCCAGGGGGACTCGGTCCGGTCCTCGGCCGGCGGGCGGTCGACGGCGACGCCCAGGGTGCCTCCGTACCGGTTCTCCAGCGGCAGGATGACCCCGGTCATCTGGGCGCTGTCCCGCACCCGCGCCTTCTCACGATATTTCCACAGGGGGAAGCCGACCGCCTGGCACCGCAGCTCGGTGGCGACGCCGGGGTCCACCAGCCCGTAGCGCACCGGCGGGAGAGCGCCCTCCGAGGGGACGCGCAGGGCCGCGAGGTCACCTTCCGTCCACAGTGGCGTCGCGGGCAGTTTGTGCGTCCGGTCCGCGGTGAAACGCACGTTGATGTCCAGCGCGTCCTTGATCACGTGGGCCGCGGTCAGGACCACCTCGGAGGTCACACGGTAGCCCGAGCCGTACCGTTTCTCCTCGTTCGGCAGGTCGACGATGACCTGCCCGGCGCGTTCGCCGTTCAGTCCTCGCCCTCCTGTCCGTAGCCGCCGATGTACGGTGACCCGCCCTCCGACTCGGGGGTGAGGGTGAGCTTCACCCGGTGGGTCTGCACGTCGACCGCCTTGGCGTCCGCGCCGGTCTCCACGACCCAGAACCTGACCTTGCCGTTCAGCGCGGCCTCATGGGTGACCGCCATCGTCATCTCCAGCTCGATGGGCCCCACCCCGAACCTCAGCCGCTCGCCCCCGGCCGATTCCATCGACTTCGTCAGCTCGGCACGCAGTTCCTTGATGACGGCCGACAATTCGAGCACGGACCCTCCAAGAGCAGACTAATTTCGTGTGATTATGTCAGCGAATCTACGGCGTAATCTATATAGAGGTAAGTATCGTGGCGAAGCGGAATAGCCAGATAGCCGTCGTCTGGCCGGAGCCGATGTCCCCGACGCGGACGAACACCCTCACGGTCGACCTCCCCCCCGATCCCGGCGACCACGTCGCCGCCGTCATCGAAGCGTGGACCGGCCGGGGCCTGACGATCGCCGACCGGCGCTCCAGGATGTCGTTCGTCGCCGGAGACGACCCGGATGTCATCCCCTACTACGCGGCCGTCTGCGGGCTGGTGGGCCGATGGGTCGAGGCACAGGTCAGGGGGGTTCCGCTCGACCTCGGACGGACCTACGACGAGGGCCGCGGGCTGACCGACGCGGGCCGGCCGGCGGTGATACCGACCTGGGCCCAGGTCGGCGGGGATGATCCCGGTCACCTGCCGCACGTGCCCTTCGATCCGGAAACACGACTCAGCCCGGAGGACGTGTCGCTCATCCGCCACGCGTACCGGTTGCGCATGGTCCCACCCGGCCGGGTCAAGCCCGCTCTCCTGTGTTTCGCGCTCGTGTCCGGAATCCGACACCTCGGACGGGAACGCCTCCCCTTTCTTTCGACCGGCCGTGAACCGGAGCCACTGCGCAAGGATTCCCCCGGCCAGGGAGTCGACCTCCACCGGATCCGGAGTGGCGCCGGCACGCACCGAAGGCTCCGTCAGCGGCACGCGTACGAGGTCGTCGAGCCCGTCGCCGACCTGACGACCTACGAGAAGCTGGCGCGGGCGAACGCCACGCCGATCGAGACGGTCCTGTCCCGGCTGGGGTGCTCCGCCGCCGACGACGATCCCACCCGATGGAGCTGTCCCCGGCCCGGCAGGCACTCGTTCAAGGACGCCAGGCCGTCGTTGGAGATCCGGCGGAACCAGGCTCGATGCGGGTTCTGCGGCGACAGGGTACGGCTGACCCCGACGCAGTTGGTGGCGGACACGCTGCGGATCACCCCCGACGAGGCCGCCTCGTTCATCGTCGACCTGAAGTGCGTCACGGGCCGTCCCGCCCTCGGTTATCGCCAGCCGAACCTGGCCGCTCCACCGCGCCGCGGCACCCTCGTCACCGCGTACGTCTCCGCCAGCAAACCGGACCGGTTCGACTGCGTGTTCCACGACGCGGGGGTCGGGTACTCGCGCAAGGCGGTGATCTGGCGCCCTGACACGGCCAACCTCCCGGAGGGGGTCGTTCCGGTGCGACTGCGGCCGGGAGACGTCGTCACCGCCCTCACCGTGGAGTTCCAACCGGCCACGGCCGGTGGACCGGGCCGGTGGCTGCTCTCCATCACCGCCTCCGAGCTGGCGGAACGGGCGATGGCGTCCCAGGTACAGGAGATCATCGACGGCAGGGCCGTCGTGACGGCCGTCGAGCGGGTCATGGGAGCCCGCGCCAAGGTGGTGGTGGCCCCGACGAAGCCGCACCTGGACGCGGTGGGCGCGTGCGTGGGTGTCGAGAACACCCACATCGACGCCGCGCAACGCCTCCTGAACAGACCCGCCCGCACCGAGCGGATGGAGATCATCGCCTACTCCAGCGACCTGCGCACCTACCTCGCCAACGCCCTGCACCCCGCCGAGATCGTCGACATGCGCGTCAATGACGACAACGCGGTCGTGGCCGTGACGCCGCAGCAGTTCCGCAACGCCGTCGGGGAGGGAGGCCTCAACGCGCAGCTGGCCGGATGGCTGACCAACAGGTACGTCGAGGTCGTCGTGGCGGGCACCGACCTGGACGCCGCCCTCGCCGCCCTGGAGGAACGCAGGAGGCCGAAGGATCTCCCGGAGACGTGAGCGGCCCCTCTCAGTCGTCCTCCGGCCGGTACAGGCCGCGCTTGTTGATGTACTGCACGATGCCGTCGGGCACGAGATACCAGATGGGCTCGCCCGCGGCCACCCGGTCGCGGCACTCCGACGACGAGATGGCCAGCGCCGGGATCTCCACCAGGCTGACCCGGCCCTCGGGGAGCCCGGGGTCGTGCAGCACGTGGCCGGGCCGGGTGGCGCCCACGAAATGGGCGATGGTGAACAGCTCGTCGATGTCACGCCAGCTCAGGATCTGCGCCAGCGCGTCGGCCCCGGTGATGAAGAACAGCTCGGTGTCCGGGCCGCGCTCGGCGGAGATCTCCCGCAGCGTGTCGATGGTGAAGGTCGGCCCCGGCCGGTCGATGTCCACCCGGCTCACCGAGAAACGCGGGTTGGAGGCCGTCGCGATGACCGTCATCAGGTAGCGGTCCTCCGGCGCGGAGACCGTCTTGTCGGCCTTCTGCCAGGGACGCCCGGTGGGGACGAAGACCACCTCGTCGAGGTCGAAGTGGTGGGCGACCTCACTGGCGGCCACCAGGTGGCCGTGGTGGATGGGATCGAAGGTGCCGCCCATGACGCCCAGGCGCCGCTTCCCCCCGCGACCGGATGCGTTCCTCATGGCAAGGACCCTAGCGCGCGGCCTGTGACCAGCTTTCCCCGGTCCCGCGCACACCAGGCGGGTCCGACGTAGCATGCCGGGCATGACCACCACCCCGGATCGCAACCGCGTGCAGCTGCCAGGCATAAGCTCCCGCGCCTACGAACATCCCGCTGATCGGTCCGCGCTGGTCGCCCTGCGCTCGCTCAGCGGCTTCGACACGGTGCTCAAGCAGATGTCCGGCCTGGTCAGCGAGCGCCGTCTGCGCCTGATCCATCTCGCCTCGGCCGTGCGCACCGGCGACACGCAGTTCCGCGCCCTGCACGACATGGGCCGCGACGCGGCCTACGTCCTCGACCTCCACCGCATCCCGGAGATCTACGTCCAGCAGAGCCCGGCGGTGCAGGCCAAGGCGATCGGCTTCGACGACCCGTTCATCGTCGTCACCACCGGTCTGCTCGACCTGATGGACGCCGAGGAGCTGCGCTTCGTCATCGGCCACGAGACCGCGCACATCCTGTCGGGTCACGCCGTCTACCGCACCATGCTCGACATCCTGACCCGCCTGGCCAGCCGTGTGGCGTGGATCCCGCTGGGTTACATCGGCCTGCGCGCCATCGTCGCGGGGCTGGAGGAGTGGCACCGCAAGTCGGAGCTGTCGGCCGACCGCGGCGGTCTGCTCTGCGGTCAGGACCCGGAGGCCGCGCTGCGCGCGCTGATGAAGCTGGCCGGCGGCTCGCGCCTGCACGAGATGAACATCGAGGCGTTCCTCGACCAGGCCCGCGAGTACGACACGGCCGGCGACGTCCGCGACGGCCTGCTGAAGGTCCTCAACCTGCTGGGCACCACCCACCCGTTCGCGGTCTCGCGGGTCGCCGAGCTCGACAGGTGGCGCCGCAGCGGCGACTACGAGCGCATGATCGGCGGTGACTACCCCCGCCGGGCCGACGACGCCGACGCGAAGATCACCGAGGAGATCAAGGCCGCCGCCCGCTCCTATCGTGAGTCCTGGTCGCAGTCGCAGGACCCCTTCATCGGCGTGCTGCGCGACGTGGCCGAGGGCGCGGTCAACGCCGGGGAGCGCATCTTCAACCGCTTCGCCCGCCGCGACGGCAACTGATGCGGCCCGGAGGCCCGGGAGAGACGTTCCCGGGCCTTTCAGGGGCGTCATCGTGAACACCGCGGAGACGGGCCGCCGTACCGGCCGTGACCCCGGGTCCCGCGGGCGGCGTCCGTCCCGTCCGTGAGAGACGGCCGTCGGTTACGGCGAGCCGTGACCGCCGTCACGCCTGCCACGACCCGTCAGGGTTCGAGGTCGGTCACCCCTCTGCCGCTCGCCGTGTCGAACGGCACGGAGACCTGGTCGTGGGCGATCAGCCAGCGGCCGTCGACCTTCCGGAAGCAGAAGGTGGCCCGGACCCACATGCCGTTCGTCGCCGTCCCGTCCTTCAGCGTGCCGCTGAGCCGGCCGAAGCCGTGCCCGAATGCCACGTCGTCGCCCATGGTGAACGTCAGGTCGCGGACCTCGTAATCCACATCCTGGAAGAACGCGAACACCTTCGCCCAGTTCTTCAGTTTCGCGTCCACCCCGACGTGCTGCAGCGGCGGCTCGACGTCGAAGGACACGACGTCCGTCGTGTAAAGCCGCCGCAGGGCTTCCAGATCCTTGGCCCGCAACCCCTCGATGATCTCGTCGATCCGCCGCCTGATCCCGGCTTCGTCCGCCTCGCGTAGCGTGGTCATCGCTGTCCGTACCTTCCCTTCGGTCTGGCGCTCCGGTCTCTCACCGGTACGACGACACGGCGCCCCGGAATGTCAGGGGCGCCGCGACCCGCACCGCACGCCGTGACGGCCGGCGTCCGGAACCGCGAGCCGCCCCGTGAGCCCGTCATCCGTGTTCGTCCCGCGATCGGCCGGCGGTCCAGTCCCAGCCGGTGATCGTGGCGCGCATCAGGCGGGCGGCGGTGGACAGGTGGCTGCCTGCGCCCCAGTGCAGGGTGACCGTGCGGCGGCAGTCGGGACTGTCGACGGCGATCCAGACGCCGGGGACACGCGCGGCGTTGCGGCGGGCGAAGGCGGGGACGAGACCGATGCCGAGTCCCGCGCCGATCAGCTCCGCGATGGCGCCGAGCTCATCGACCTCACAGACGATCTTCGGCGTGCGGTCCAGCGCGGCGAAGATCCGGTCGAGCAGCCGCCGCTGCCAGTGCCCCTCGCGGGCGGCGACGAAGTGCTGGCCGACGAGTTCGTCGACGCGCACGGACGTACGGCCCGCCAGCGGGTGATCGAGCGGCACGCCCACCCCCACCGCCTCGTCGAACAGCCGCACCGACTCCAGCCCTTCGGCGTGGATCGACTGTGAGGCGACGCACAGGTCGACGTCCTGGGCCCGCAGGCGGCGGGCCATGTCCTCGGCCGGTGACCAGTGGAGCTCGACCTCGACGGAGGGGTGGGCCCGCCTGTAGGCCGCCAGCGGGCCGGTGAGGGTGAGGAAGGTCTCCGACGCCAGCCGTACGGTGCCGCGTCCCCCGCCGGCGGCCTCGGCGACGGCTCGCCGTCCCGCGTCGAGCTCGCCCAGGGAACGTTCGACATGGTCGCGGAAGAGCCTGCCCGCGTCGTTCAGCCGGAGGCGGCCGCTCCGGTCGAACAGCGGGGTGCCGAGCTCACTCTCCAGCCGGGCGATGGTCCGGCTCAGCGACGGCTGGGCGATGCGCAGTTCCTCGGCCGCCCGGCTGAGGTGTTCCAGCCGCGCCACCACCAGGAACTGCCTGAGCGGGCCCAGCTCCATCATGCCTCCCAGAACATAACATCATAGCAATATTGATCTTAGACGAAATAACCAACAGGACATAATGTCGGGTCGTTCCCCAACCAAGGTCAGAACGAGGAGAAATGCGACATGCTCCCCGGGGCCGCGCATCGGCCGAAACCCGCAGAGTGGACGTTGCGAGCCGTCGTCAGCGCGCACATGGTGGCGATCGCCGGCCAGCCGGTGTTCGCCGGGGCGTATCTGACCGGTGACTTCGACGGCCTGCACCGGCACGCGATCGGCGCCGACGTGGTCACCTCCATCGGGTACCTGCAGGTGATCGTGACGATCGTGGTGTGGGTACGGCTGCGCCAGGCATGGCCGTTCCTGTCCACGGCGGCGGTGGTGACGGCCGAGACGGTGCAGTACTTCGCCGGCGTGAACGGTGCCCTCTGGCTGCACGTCCCGCTGGGCGTGATGACCGTCGCCGCGCTCACCGTGCAGTTCATCGCTGTCTGGCGCCGGCCCTTCCCACGGCGGGAGGCCCGTGATGCGTGAGGACCACGACGAGAGCCGCGGTCTGACCAGGCGGCGGATGCTGGGCATCGGCGGGGCGCTCGGGCTGACGGCGGCCGCCGGGCTGACGGCCGCGGCCGCACTGGCCCGCCGGCCGTCGGTCACCGGCGCCGAGCTGCGCAGCGCCGTACCGTTGCCGCCGCCGTTCCGGGTGCCGCTGCCGATCCCACCCGTGCTGAAGCCGGTCGGCGCCGGCCGTTACGAGATCACCCAGCGCGAGGCGAGCGCGGAGATCCTGCCCGGGATCAGGACACCGCTGTGGACGTACGAGGGCACCTTCCCCGGACCGACGATCGAGTCGCGCCGCGGCCGGCCGGTCACCGTGACGCACCGCAACGAACTGCCCGTGCCGACCGTCGTGCACCTGCACGGCGGACGGACCCCGGCGGCCTCCGACGGGTACCCGACCGACCTCGTCCTGCCCCGAGTCCGGCAGGAGCGCTCCACACACACGGGGCACGGCTCCGGGCACGGCACACGGGACATGCACGATCCGCGGGCCGTGGTGACCGAGCTGACGCGGGACTACACCTTCCCGCTGGACCAGCGGGCGGCATTGCTGTGGTACCACGACCACCGGATGGACTTCACCGCCCCCGCGATCTGGCGCGGCCTGGCCGGGCTGCACATCGTCCGCGACGACGTCGAAGACGCCCTCGGCCTGCCCGCGGGGCCGCGCGAACTGCCCCTCGTGATCACCGACCGCGCGTTCGCCGCCGACGGCACCCTCGCCTATCCCGCCCTCGACCCCGCCCTGCGGGAACGGCCGGGCGTACGCGAGCCCTATCTCGCCGGCGTCCTCGGTGACGTGATCCTGGTCAACGGCGTCCCCTGGCCCGTGCACGAAGTCGACGCGGCCCGCCACCGGCTGCGTGTCCTGAACGCCTCCAACGCCCGGCACTACGAGCTCGAAGCGGTCACCGATGACGGACGCCGCCTCGACCTCGTCCAGATCGGCGCCGACCAGGGGCTGCTCGCCGCACCGGTCACCCACCGGCTCCTGCCCATCGCGCCGGCAGAACGCCACGACCTGGTCATCGACTTCTCCGGCGTCCCGATCGGCGGCCGCGTCAGGCTCCTCAACCGGCTCGGCTCGGGCCGTACCCGTGACGTGATGGCCTTCCGCGTCGCGCGCCGCGCCGCCGACGACAGCCGCGTCCCCCGCACCCTCTCCACCGACCTGCCGGCCTGGCGCCGGTCGGACGCCGTCAGGGTGCGCGACCTCTCCTTCCGCGCCGGCCGTATGGACGGCGGCCACGGTTGGCTGATCGGCGGGCTGCCGTTCGACCCCGCCCGCTCCGACGTCGTCACCCGTCTCGGCGATGTCGAGGTGTGGCGGCTGGTCGCCGACGTCCACCACCCCGTCCACCTGCACCTGGCCGGTTTCCGGGTGCTCTCGCGCGGCGGCCGTCCGCCGCTGCCGCACGACGCGGGCCTCAAGGACACGGTCTCCCTGCGGCCGGGTGAGTCAGCCGAGATCATCACCCGTTTCGACGGCTATCGCGGCCGCTACCTCTTCCACTGCCACAACGCCGAACACGAGGACATGGGCATGATGGCCAACCTTGAGATCGTCTAGGAGCACGCGCCGTACCCGCCGGCCGCCGGTCAGAGGCCGAACGCGAGGGCGACAGCCCGCACGGCCGTCGCGCAGAGCGCGACGAACCCGCCCAGCACGGTCAGCGCGCGCAGCCCCTGCCTGCGCAGGTCACGAAGCTCGGGGATCCGCGAGCTGACCCTCTCGATCTCACGACCGGCGCCCCAGCCGCAGACGACGCCGAACACGACGCCGGCGACGGCGACGGGCCCGGGCCGCAGCCACCATTCGGGCGGCAGCTCCCCGCCCAGGATCGCCCACAGCGTGAACCCGGCGAGCCCCGCGGCCGGCAACCCGGGCCAGGCCAGCACGGTCACCAGCGACACCGCGAAGGTCGGTGGAAAGGTCACCGCGCGCAGCACGCCGCGCGTCCCGGCCGAGCCGCACCGCCGTACCAGCCAGTGCCCCATCCAGATCGCGCGGGCCAGCCCGGCGAAGACCGCGGTGACGGCGAAGGTCGCCAGCGGCCAGATCACCGTGGCCACCACGCACGGTACGGCCAGCACGGCCAGCAGGAGCAGCGCCGCGCTCCCCGCGGGCAGCGGGCCCGTCCTGACCGGGGCGCCCTCCGCGGCAGGGGCGGTCCGTCTCCTCACCGCCCGGCGGGCGGGCACGGACCCGTCCGCCACGGCGGGGTGCCCGCCCCGCGGCGGCTGCGGCTCACCGGGGACCGGGGTCCGCTCGTCGTCTCCGGGGCGGCTCCCCCGGACCGTCCGGTCCGGCGCGGGACCCGGCCGGGGCCCGCGGGCCGCCTCCGCCGTCTTCGCCGCCGCCCTGGCGGTCTTCGGGGGATCCACCGTCTTCGCCGCCGCCCTCGCGGCCTTCGGGGGCTCCTCCGCGGTGGCGGTGGCGGCCCGGGCCTCCGGTTTCCCTGACACGACGCGCTCCCCGGCGCGCGCGCTCCGCTCCCCCTCACGCCCCGCGCTCTTCGCGGGCGCGGCCCCGGCCGAGGCGATGGCGGTGGCGCGGGCCAGGCGGCCGAGGCGGGTGGCGAGGACGGCCGCGGTGGGGCGTTTGCCGGCCTCGCGGTGCAGGGCCGCCCGGACCAGGGGCAGCAGCGCGGCGGGCACCCCCGCGAGGTCCGCCTGGCCGTTCAGGATCGCGTACATCTGCGCCTCGACCGTGCCGCGGCCGAAGGTGGGGCGCCCGGTGGCGGCGAACGCGACCGTGGCGGCCCAGGCGTGCACGTCGACGGGTTCCCGCACCGGCTCGTCGGCGAACAGCTCCGGAGCGGCGTAGCCGGGGGTGCCCAGGAAGGTGCCGGTGAGGGTGAGCCGGGTGGCGTCGAGGACCTGGGCGATGCCGAAGTCGATCAGGACGGGCTCGCCGCCGGGACCGAGCAGCACGTTCGAGGGCTTGAGGTCACGGTGCACGACCCCGGCCGCGTGGATGGCCGACAGCGCGGTCGCCAGCCCCTGCGCCAGGGTGACGAGCCCGGCTCCCCGGAGCGGACCGTCACGCCGCACCCGCTCCAGGAGGGTGTCGCCCTCGATGTACTGCATGACCAGGTAGGGCCGCTCGCAGGCGAGGTCGGCGTCGAGGACCCGGGCGACGTAGGGGCTTTCGATCCGGCGCAGGGCGCGGACCTCGCGTTCGAGCCGCGCGCGGGCCTCGGAGTCGGCGTCGACGACGTCATGGAGCATCTTGAGCGCCACGATCTCGCCGCGGCGGTTGGCGGCGAGGTAGACCTCGCCCATTCCACCCCGGCCGAGGCGCTCCATCAACGTGTAGGGGCCGATCCGCCCGAGTCGCCCCACGTGCCCTCCCGTGTCGGCCACATGGGTCCGAGACCGCCTGTGCCTGTCGGGTCGCTCGCTCGCGCTCGCTTCCCTGCCTCCAGCCCAAAGGAGACAACACCATAGCGGGCGGGGACGACGAATTTACGGCGGCGCGCCGTACTTGGGGGAAACATCAGTGGCCCGTGGCGTCTCCCCGAGGAGGGCCGGACCCGCCCGCCGACGTGGGCGGCTGCCCCGGCGACGACTCCGGCCGGGCAGGAGACCCCTCCGGCGAGCGATCCGCCGGGACGGACGGCTGCTCCCCCGGCCGGCCCGCCGGGGCGGCCGGCTGATCCGGCGACCGGTCCGCCGGAGCGGTCTGCCGGGGCCCGGCCGTGAGCGGCGGAACGTACGGCAGGCCCGCCTCGTCCCGCCGCCGCCGCTCCCTCCGGCGGCCGAAGAACAGGTGATCCAGGCTGATCCGGCCCGCGCCACCGGCGGCCAGCAGCAGCGCGGCCGAGCCGAGTGCCCCGGCCAGCTCGAAACCGCCCTCGCCGACGAACAGAGCGCGCCGGTGCACGAACAGGACGGCGCCGAGCATGTCGATCGCGAGCAGGAGCCCGGCGAGCGGGGTCAGCAGGCCCAGGATGAGCAGGATCCCGCCGATCAGCTCGACGACGATGGCGTACCACGCCGACGCCTCCGGCAGGGGCACGCCCATCCCGGCGAACTGCGCCGCGGTGGCGCCGGCCCCGCCGCCCGTGAGCTTCTGCCATCCGTGCGCGACGAAGACCACGCCCACCACGATCCGGGCGATCAGCGCCGCCACGTCGTAGAGGGAGCGCCTCATGGCCGGACCCGCCCGCCGCGCGGGCCACCGGACGGCCTTCCCGGAGCCGCGGCTTCCCACGGAGGACGGCCGGCGGCCGGAATCGTGATCACTGCGTCCATGTGACCAAGTCAAACGGCACCCGGCCGCGATCACACGGAGCGACACGCCATCACGGAAGGCAACGAAGGGTCACGGACACCGGAGGTGTGCGGGACCGCCCGGCCGCCCGGCTGTCCTGTCGCCCGGCCGCCCGGCTGTCCTGTCGCCCGGCCGCCCGGCTGTCCTGTCGCCCGGCCGCCCGGCTATCCGGCGCGGGACTCCGGCCGGGCGAGGACCGTGCCGGTCGCGGTGCGCAGGTGGCCCTCCCCGGTGTAGATCCACTTGGTGGAGGTCAGCTCGGGCAGGCCCATCGGGCCGCGCGCGTGCAGCTTCTGGGTGGAGATGCCGATCTCCGCGCCGAACCCGAACTCGCCGCCGTCGGTGAACCGGGTGGAGGCGTTGACCGCCACCGCCGCGGAGTCGACCGTCGCGACGAACCTGCGCGAGGCGGTGACCGAGCGGGTCACGATCGCGTCGGTGTGGCCCGAGCCGTACTCCCTGATGTGCGCGACCGCGTCCTCCAGCGAGTCGACCACGGCCGCGGCGATGTCGAGGGAGAGGTACTCCTCGCGGAAGTCGGCCTCACCGGCCGGGACCACGTCGCCGTAGGCGGCGATCCGCTCGTCACCGTGCACCGTCACCCCCTCGGCGGCCAGCGCGGCCAGCGCGCGCGGCACGAACGCGTCGGCGACGGCCGCGTGCACCAGGAGCGTCTCGGCGGCGTTGCACACCGAGGGCCGCTGGACCTTGGCGTTGAGGAGGATCTCGACGGCGAGGTCGAGGTCGGCGTCGGCGTCGACGTAGACGTGGCAGTTGCCGACACCGGTCTCGATCACCGGGACCGTCGACTCCTCGACCACCGAGTTGATCAGCGAGGCCCCGCCGCGCGGGATCAGCACGTCGACCAGGCCCCGGGCCCGCATGAGCTCCTTGACCGAGTCGCGGGTCTGACCGGGCACCAACTGCACCGCCCCGGCCGGCACCTCGGTGCCGGCCAGCGCCTCCTGCATGACCTTCACCAGCGCGGTGTTGGAGGAGTACGCGCTGGACGACCCGCGCAGCAGTACGGCGTTGCCGCTCTTCAGGCAGAGCGCCGCGGCGTCCACCGTCACGTTGGGGCGGCCCTCGTAGATGATGCCGACCACCCCGAGGGGCACCCGGACCTGGCGCAGCTCCAGCCCGTTGGGCAGCGTGCTCCCCCGGATCACCTCGCCCACCGGGTCGGGCAGGTCGGCGACCTGGCGGACCGCCTCGGCGACGGCCCGGACACGGGCCTCGTCGAGCCGGAGCCGGTCGATCATGTACTCGGAGGTGCCGCCCTCCCGCGCCCGCTCCACGTCGAGCGCGTTGGCCTCGACGATCTCGGCGGCCCTGGCCACCAGGGCGTCGGCCACCGCCCGGAGCGCGGCGTCCTTGGGCGACCGCGGCAGCGGGGCCAGCTCGGCGGCGGCCTCTTTGGCCGCCCGGGCCACCTTCAGGAATTCCTCGGACATCTCGCGCTCCATGCGAACCGGAAACTAGTGCTGGGTCTCCAGTATGACGATGTCGTCGCGATGAATCAGCTCACGCTCATATTCCGGACCGAGGTCGGCGCCCAGCTCCCTGGTGGAGCGGCCCAGCAGGCCGGGGATCTCCCCGGCGTCGAAGTTCACCAGACCGCGGGCGACGACCCGGCCGCGCGGCCCGCACAGGTCCACCGGGTCGCCCGCGGCGAACTCGCCCTCGACGGCGGTGACCCCGGCGGGCAGCAGCGACTTTCGGCGGCCCACCACCGCCTCGACCGCGCCGGAGTCCAGGTGGAGGCGGCCTCTGCCGGTGGTGGCGTGCGCCAGCCACAGCAGGCGGGTACCGGGGTGGCGGCCCTCGGGGTGGAAGTAGGTGCCGATGTCGGCGCCGGCCAGGGCCTGCGCGGCGTGCGCGGCGGCGGTCAGCACGACGGGCACGCCCGCGCCGGTGGCGATCCGGGCCGCCTGCACCTTGGTAACCATGCCGCCGGTGCCGACCGCGCCGCCCCTGCCCAGCTCGACGCCCACGAGATCGGCGGGCCCGCGCACCTCGGTGAGCCTGCGGGCGCCCGGACGGCGCGGGTCGCCGTCGTAGAGGGCGTCCACGTCCGACAGCAGCACCAGCGCGTCGGCGCGGGTCAGGTGGGCGACCAGCGCGGCGAGCCGGTCGTTGTCGCCGAAACGGATCTCGTCGGTGGCCACGGTGTCGTTCTCGTTGACCACCGGGACGATGCCCAGCTCCAGCAGGCGGCCCAGCGTGCGCTGGGCGTTGGCGTGGTGGGAGCGGCGCATCATGTCGTCGGCGGTCAGCAGCACCTGGCCGACGCGCAGGCTGTAGCGGGCGAAGGAGGAGGTGTAGCGGGCGACCAGCACCCCCTGCCCGACGGAGGCCGCCGCCTGCTGGGTGGCGAGGTCGCGCGGCCGCGCGGGCAGGCCCAGCGGCCCCAGACCCGCCGCGATCGCCCCGGAGGACACCAGCACGAGCTGGGTGCCGGCCGCGCGGCGGGCGGCGAGCACGTCGACCAGGGCGTCCACCCGGTCGACGTCGATCGTCCCCTGCGGGGTGGTGAGCGAGGACGAGCCCACTTTCACGACCAGGCGTGCGGCCGTACGGATCCGATCGCGCCCATCGTCCACGACACGTACCTTCCTCGAAAAAGGGGTCCCCGCGGCCCGTCACGACGGCCCGTACGCCGGGGGACGCCGGGGGCCGTGGAAAGCAGGTTATCCGAGCCGGTTGTCCGTGCCCCGCGGCCCCTGGTGCACGGCCTCGGCGTTGAGCGTCGGCTGCCAGTCGAAGATGTAGCCGTTCTCCATGGACCCGATGATCACCTCGGCGCCGGCCTTGGCGCCCGCCTTGGTGAGCTCCTCCTCCACACCGAGCCGCTCCAGCCGGTCGGCGAGGTAGCCGACGGCCTCGTCGTTGGTGAAGTCGGTCTGGCGGATCCACCGCTCCGGCTTGGCCCCGGTGACCTGGAAGGTGTTGTCGTCCACCCGGCGCACCGCGAAGCCGGTGTCGCCGAGCTGGCGGGGCCGGATGACCAGGCGGGTCGGCTCGGGCACGGGCGCGGCGGCCCGGGCGGCGGCGACCATCTCGGCCACGGCGTAGGTCAGCTCCGGCAGGCCCTCGTGCGTGGCCGCCGAGATCTGGAAGACCCGCAGCCCCCGCTCCTCCAGCATCGGCCGGACGATGTCGGCCAGTTCCCGGGCGTCGGGAACGTCGGCCTTGTTGAGCACGGCCAGGCGCGGCCGGTCCTCCAGCTTGCCGTACGCCGCGAGCTCGGCCTCGATCGCCTCGTAGTCGCTGACCGGGTCGCGGCCCGGCTCCATGGTGGCGCAGTCGATCACGTGCACGAGCGTGTTGCACCGCTCGACGTGCCGCAGAAACTCGTGTCCCAGGCCCTTGCCCTGCGACGCGCCGGGGATGAGACCGGGCACGTCGGCGACGGTGAAGACCGTGTCGCCGGCGCTGACGACGCCGAGGTTGGGCACCAGCGTGGTGAACGGGTAGTCGGCGATCTTCGGGCGGGCCGCCGACAGCGCGGCGATCAGGGAGGACTTGCCCGCGCTGGGGAAACCGACCAGCGCCACGTCGGCGACGCTCTTCAGCTCCAGCATCACGTCGAGGGCGTCGCCGGGCTCGCCGAGCAGCGCGAAGCCGGGGGCCTTGCGCTTGGTGGAGGCCAGGGCGGCGTTGCCCAGCCCGCCGTGACCGCCCTCGGCGATCACGTAGCGGGTGCCGGCGCCGACCAGGTCGACCAGGACCTCCCCGGTGGAGGCGTCCTTGACCACGGTGCCGTCGGGCACCGGCAGGATGACGTCCCCGCCGTTGGCTCCGTCGCGGTTGCCGCCCGAGCCCTGCTTGCCGTTGGCGGCCTTGCGGTGCGGACGGTGGTGGTACTCCAGCAGCGTGGCGGTGCTGGGGTCGACCTCCAGGATCACGTCGCCGCCGCGGCCGCCGTTGCCGCCGTCGGGACCGCCGAGCGGCTTGAACTTCTCCCGATGGACAGAGGCGCAGCCATGTCCCCCGTCACCGGCCTTGATGTGCAGGACCACCTGGTCCACAAAGTCCGGCATGTCTGCCTTCTTACCCCTATCTCAGGAAAAACCGCTCATAAAGCGAACAGGGGTGGATCGCCTATGCGACCCACCCCTGCCGTTGACGTCTGGCGGCGCGAACCTACTCCGCGACCGGGACGATGCTCACCGCGCGGCGACCGCGCTTGACACCGAACTGCACGTGACCCGCGGCCAGCGCGAACAGGGTGTCGTCACTACCGCGGCCGACGTTGTCGCCCGGGTGGAAGTGGGTGCCGCGCTGGCGGACGATGATCTCGCCGGCGTTGACCAGCTGGCCGCCGAAGCGCTTCACGCCAAGCCGCTGCGCGTTGGAGTCACGGCCGTTCCGAGTGGACGACGCGCCCTTCTTGTGTGCCATCTCGCAAAACTCCCGAAACTCAGGCCTGGTCGATGCCGGTGATCTTCACCTGCGTGTAACGCTGGCGGTGACCCTGGCGCTTCTTGTAGCCGGACTTGTTCTTGTACTTGAGGATCCTGATCTTCGGACCCTTGGTCTCACCGAGAATCTCGGCGGCGACGGTGAACTTGCCCGCCTCGGTGGTCACGTCGCCATCGTTGACGACGAGCACCGTCGGCAGCGAAACCTTGGAACCGACCTCGCCGGCGACCTTGTCCACCTCAAGGACGTCACCGACGGAGACCTTCTGCTGCCTGCCGCCGCAACGAACGATCGCGTACACCGCGGAACCCTTCTTCTGACTACTTGCTCGCTGGATGCTGCGCCCCGCATCCGGCTATGGTCACTGATGTCGACCGACGAACCGGGTAGACGCGCGAACAGGGCGCGCCACGAGCGCACCGGTTCACCAGCTTACCGGATTACCGGTGTCCTGGTCGAACCGGGCGGAACGCCGGAGCTGTCGGCCACCGACCGTGCCCCGCGGGCTCCCCGCCGCCCAGGGCGCCTGTACGGCGCCGCCGGACGACGGGATTCGCGAGGCGGCCCGGTCAGTCGGCCGACCTGGCCTTCCGGGAGCGTCGCCGCCCCCGGCCGGAAGTCTGCATGGCCTGAGCATCTCCGTCAGGAGCGTCATCAAGCGCATCGGTCACCGTATCACGGCCGGACTGGTCGTTGGCCGCGACCGCCTGACCGCCGTCCTTGGTGAGCTTCTCCGCGACGGCCTTCTCGATGGCCATCTTGCCCTGGGTGCCGCGCGGCTCCGGCTTGCCCTCGACCGGTTCGGCCGAGACGTGCAGGCCCCGGCCGTTGCAGCACTCGCAGACGGTGGAGAACGCCTCCAGCAGGCCCTGCCCGACCCGCTTACGGGTCATCTGGACCAGCCCCAGCGAGGTCACCTCGGCGACCTGGTGCTTGGTGCGGTCACGGGCCAGGCACTCCAGCAGCCGCCGCAGCACCAGGTCACGGTTGCTCTCCAGCACCATGTCGATGAAGTCGATGACGATGATGCCGCCGATGTCCCGCAGCCTGAGCTGGCGGACGATCTCCTCGGCCGCCTCCAGGTTGTTGCGGGTCACCGTCTCCTCGAGGTTGCCGCCCTGACCGGTGAACTTGCCGGTGTTGACGTCGACCACCGTCATGGCCTCGGTCCGGTCGATCACCAGCGAACCGCCGCTGGGCAGCCAGACCTTGCGCTCCATCGCCTTGGCGATCTGCTCGTCGATGCGGTAGGCGGCGAAGACGTCGCCGTCGCCGTCCCACTTCTTGAGCCGGTCGGCCAGGTGCGGGGCGACATAGCGGACGTACTCGTCGACCGTCTCCCACACCTCGTCGCCCGCCACGACCAGCGAGGCGAAGTCCTCGTTGAAGACGTCGCGGACCACCCTGACGGTCAGGTCGGGCTCGGAGGACAGCAGCTCCGGCGCGCTGGCCGACTTGGCCTTGCGCTGGATGTTCTCCCACTGGGCCGACAGCCTGGCCACGTCGCGGCTGAGCTCCTCCTCGGAGGCGCCCTCGGCGGCCGTGCGGACGATGACGCCGGCGTTCTCCGGCATCACCTTCTTCAGGATGCTCTTGAGGCGGGTGCGCTCCTTGTCGGGGAGCTTGCGGCTGATCCCGGTCATCGAGCCGTCGGGCACGTAGACCAGGTAGCGGCCCGGCAGGCTGACCTGCGAGGTGAGCCGCGCCCCCTTGTGACCCATGGGGTCCTTGGTGACCTGCACCAGCACCGACTGGCCGGACTTCAGCGCCACCTCGATCCGCTTGGGCTGGCCCTCCAGCCCCACGGTGTCGAAATTGACCTCACCGGCGTACAGGACCGCGTTGCGGCCCTTGCCGATGTCGACGAACGCCGCCTCCATGCTCGGCAGGACGTTCTGCACCTTGCCGAGGTAGACGTTGCCGACGTAGGACTGCCCGGCCTCGCGGTTGACGTAGTGCTCGACGAGGACGCCGTCCTCCAGCACCGCGATCTGGGTCCGGCCGCCGGTGCGGCGGACCACCATCATGCGCTCGACGGACTCGCGGCGGGCCAGGAACTCCGACTCGGTGATGACCGGCGGACGCCTGCGGCCGAGCTCGCGCCCCTCGCGGCGGCGCTGCTTCTTGGCCTCCAGGCGGGTCGAGCCGCGCACGCTCTGCACCTCGTCCAGCAGGCTGCGGCCGGCACGGGGCGCGCGGATCCGCACCACGGTGTTCGGCGGATCGTCCGGCCCCTCGTCCGCCTCCTCGGTGCCCCTGCGGCGGCGGCGACGGCGGCGGCGCGAGCCGCCCGTCTCCTCCTCGGCCTGCTCGGCGGCCTGGGGCTGGGCCGGGGACTCCTCCTCGGCCTGCTCCGGCTCCTCCTCCTCGCCCTCCTCCAGGTCACGGGTGCGGCCCCGGCCGCGCCCGCCCCTGCGGCGGCGACGGCGACGGCCACCGGCCTCGTCGTCACCCTCGGCCTCGTCGTCGACGCCCTCCGGGGACGTCTCCTCCTCGGCCTGCTCGGCGGGCTCGGGCTGGGCCTCCGGCTGCGCCGGCGCGGGACGCGCGGCGGGCGCCTCGGCCCGGTGCGGATCAGGGGCCTGGAAGAGCGGCTGGAAGATCGCCGCCGGCGGCTGGAAGTTCAGCGCCGGGACCTCCGGGCGCTCACGCTCGGCCATCCCGAAGGGGTCGGAGAACAGGCCGGGACGCTCCTCGACGATGTCCTCACCGGCGGGCTCGTCGTCCAGTGCCTCATCGACGGGCGGCTCCGGAAGGAGGTCCGCGGCGTCCTCCCCGGGCAACGCGGCCTCCGGGGCTCCCGGGGCCTCGGCGCCGCCCGTGATCCACGCGGTGCCGGCGGCCTCCGCCGGCGCCGCGGCCGGGGACTCGCCCGCCTCGGCGACCGGCTCGGCCTCCGGGGCCTCCTGCCGAGCCGCCTTCCTGCGGGTACGGGTGCGCTTGGCCGGCGCGGGCCTCTCCTCCGCCTGCCGGGCCTCGTGTGTCTCCGGCGCCTGCGGGGCCTCCGGTGTCTCCGGCGCGGACGCCGCCTCCGCGGACTCCTGGGCCGACGGCGTGGACGCCTGGGCCTGCGGCACGGAGGCCGTCTCGGCGGGCGCACCGGCATCCGGCTCGGCCACCGGTTCGGCGGTCGCCTTCTTCGCACGGCTGCGCCGGGGCTTCGCGGGCACCGCCTCGGCCGCCTCGGCCGCCTCGACCTCAGCCTCGGCGGTGGTGGCCGCCTTGCGCCGGGTCGCGCGCTTGGGCTTCACCGGCTCCGGCACGGCCTCGGGCTCGGCTCCGGGCTCCTGGGCGGCGGGCCGTACGTCCTCGGTCCCGGCGGGTCCGGCCGTCGGCGTCACCACCGGCTCGGGCGGCAGGCCCGCCGCGGACGCCGCGGGCTCCTCCCGCTCGGCGGCAGGCGGGGCCGTCACCGGCGCGGGCGCGTTCAGCACCGCGGGCGGGGACTCCGGCTCCTCCGGCGGAGGGCCGGCCGGCCTGCTGGCGGACCGCCTGCGGCGGGCCGGCTGGATCTGTTCTGTTCTGTCCTCGCCGGGGCCGTTCGCCCCGGCGCCGGGCTCGTTGTCGAGCATGCGGGCGCTCTCCCGTCAGCTCCCGGGCGCGTCTCCGCGCCGCGCGGGAGCTCTCGTCTCTCGCTGTACGCCGGGCCGCGCGGCCCGGCGCCAAGTCCTATAGATCGCCGCCGACGTGCCGGCCCACCGGTTCCGTTTCGCCGCCGCGCGTCATGTCGCGGTCCAGGCCGAACGGGTCGGCGGGCCCACCGGTACTCGCGTCCAGCGGTCCCTGCGCCAGCCTGGTCACCTCGGGGGGCACCGGCGGCGCGAAGCCTGCCAGAAGACGCAGTCCGGTGAGAACGTCGTCGGGTCGAACGGCAGGAGTTGCGTGCCGTACAACCATGCGAAGTATGACACATGGCCGACCGGACCCCTGACCTGCTGTTGTCTCGGTTCTCTCTGTTCCCTCGGTCACCTCGAGGCCCAGCACCGCCTCCCGAGCGTCGAAGCGGCGCAGACCCTTCTTGGTCATGCGCTCCACCTCGATCCGCTCGGCGGCGACGAACCGCTCGACCGCCTCCCTCGCAAGGACGGGGTCGGCCTGCGGAAGGCGTATCTCCCACGCCGAGCACTCCAGCCGGTCGGCCAGGCTCTCGGCGCCCGCCACGACGACGTCGAGCACGTCGACGCCCGGCGGCAGGGAGTCGTCGAGCGCGGTGCGCAACCACTCGGGGTCGCACTCCCGCGTCACGCTGATCTCAAGGTATTCGGCCTCGCTCGCCACCCCGGTGGCCGCGACCGCGCCCACGTAGGAGATCCTGGGGTGCGGCGAGAAGCCTGCGCTGAACGCGACCGGGACGCCGGCGCGCCGGACGGCGCGCTCCACGGCCCGGGAGACGTCACGGTGACTCGTGAAACGCAGGCGGCCACGCTTGGCGTAGCGGACACGCAGCCGCTGCGCCACGGGTGCGGGCGGAGGCCCGTCGGGAACGGGTTTCAGGGTGGTGTCGTCCTTCCAGATCGTGGTTCGTCGAAGGGCGGCCGCGCTCACGCACGGCCTACCTCAGACAACCGTCAGTGGCAGCAGCTTCTTCCCCGTGGGCCCGATCTGGATCTCGGTGCCCATGGTGGGGCACACGCCGCAGTCGTAGCAGGGGGTCCAGCGGCAGTCCTCGACCTCGACGTCGTTGACGGCGTCCTGCCAGTCCTGCCAGAGCCATTCGCGGTCGAGGCCGGCGTCGAGGTGGTCCCAGGGCAGGACCTCGTTCTCCTCGCGCTCGCGCGTGGTGTACCAGTCGATGTCGATGCCGGCCTCGGCCGCGCAGTCCATCCAGCGCCGGTAGGAGAAGTGCTCGCTCCAGCCGTCGAACCGGCCGCCGTTCTCCCACACCGCGCGGATGACCGCGCCCACCCGGCGGTCGCCGCGGGAGAGCAGGCCCTCCACGATCGACGGCTTGCCGTCGTGGTAGCGCATGCCGATGGCCCGGCCGTACTCCTTGTCGCCGCGCAGGGCGTCCTTGAGGGCCTTGAGCCGGCGGTCGACCGTCTCGTGATCGGCCTGGGCGGCCCACTGGAACGGCGTGTGCGGTTTGGGAACGAAGCCGCCGATGGAGACCGTGCAGCGCACGTCACGCGACCCGGTGGCCTCCCGGCCGGCCTTGATGACCTTCCTGGCCAGGTCGGCGATGCCGAGGACGTCGGCGTCCTCCTCCGTGGGCAGGCCGCACATGAAGTAGAGCTTCACCTGCCGCCAGCCCTGGCTGTAGGCGGCGGTCACCGTCCGGATCAGGTCGTCCTCGGTGACCATCTTGTTGATCACCTTGCGCATCCGCTCCGAGCCGCCCTCCGGGGCGAACGTCAGACCGGAACGACGGCCGTTGCGGGAGAACTCGTTGGCCAGGTCGATGTTGAAGGCGTCGACCCGGGTCGAGGGCAGCGACAGCGAGGTGTTGGTGCCCTCGTAACGGTCGGCCAGGCCCTTGGCCACCTCACCGATCTCGGAGTGGTCCGCCGACGACAGCGACAGCAGCCCGACCTCGTTGAACCCGGACGCGCTGACGCCCGCCTCGACCATGTCGCCGATCGTGGTGATCGAACGCTCACGCACCGGACGGGTGATCATGCCCGCCTGGCAGAACCGGCAGCCGCGAGTGCAGCCGCGGAAGATCTCCACGCTGAACCGCTCGTGCACGGTCTCGGCCAGCGGGACCAGCGGCTTCTTCGGATAGGGCCACTCGTCGAGGTCCATCACCGTGTGCTTCTGCACCCGCCACGGCACCCCGGACCGGTTCGGCGCGACCCGCTGGATGCGGCCGTCCGGGTGGTAGGTGACGTCGTAGAACCTGGGCACGTAGACCCCGCCGGACTCGGCCAGCCGCAGCAGCAGCTCGTCACGCCCGCCGGGCGAGCCCTCCTCCTTCCACTCGCGGATCACCTCGCTGATCGCGATGGCGACCTGCTCGCCGTCGCCCAGCACCGCGGCGTCGAGGAAGTCGGCGACCGGCTCGGGATTGAAGGCCGCGTGGCCCCCCGCCAGGACGATCGGGTCGTCGTCGGTCCGGTCGGCGGCCATCAGCGGGATGCCGGCCAGGTCCAGCGCGGTCAGCATGTTGGTGTAGCCCAGCTCGGTGGCGAAGGAGATGCCGAGCACGTCGAACGCCCGCACCGGCCGGTGCCCGTCGACCGTGAACTGCGGGACGCCCTCGGACCGCATGAGCGCCTCAAGGTCGGGCCAGACGGCGTAGGTGCGCTCGGCCAGCGTCCCGGGCAGCTCGTTGAGGATCTCGTAGAGGATCTGGACGCCCTGGTTGGGCAGGCCCACCTCGTAGGCGTCCGGATACATCAGAGCCCAACGGACCGTGGACCCGTCCCAGTCCTTGACGGTCGAGTTGAGCTCACCCCCGACGTACTGGATCGGCTTCTGCACCCTGGGCAGGAGCGCTTCCAGGCGGGGAAACAGCGACTCGACAGACATGCCCCAAGCCTATCCGGCTACGGGAGGTGCCACAGGCGGTCGTCCCCCGCGCGCAGCGATCCCAGCCGGTGCCCCAGCTCGTCACGCGCCCAGGCGTCCAGGTGCGCCCGGCGCAGCAGGGCCGTCAGGGTCTGGAGATCCCGGATGTCCCGCAGCACCGGATACCCCGCCTGGGACCTGGCGTCGTGGCCGTACGCCTCGCTGAAGTTCGCCAGCTGCCGCTCGGTCAGCCCGAACCGCGCGCCGTGCAGGGTCGGGACCAGATCGGCCTCCCGCGGCCCCGAACACGCCCACTGCCAGGACCGCAGCAAGAACCCCCGCGGCGTGCGGATCATGTTCTCCCGGCGGGCGTCGCCGTGCACCAGCCCGTACGGCAGCGCGAACTCCACCTTCCCGTACGCCTCGGCCAGCGCGTCGCAGCGCCCCAGCAGCCATCCCCGGTCCTCGCGGTCCAGCACCGGGCACTCCCCGGCCGCCCGGCGCACCGCCCCGAGCGGGTCGCAGGCCGGCAGGTCGAACGGCACCAGCGGCAGGGCGTGCAGCCGCCGCAGCAGCGGCCCCAGCAGCGCCGGGTCTGGCGGCGGCCCGATGTGCTCCTGCCGCCGCCAGAAGGTCGCCAGGAACCCCTCGGCGGCGATCGGCTGCTCCACGTCCAGGGGGCGGTCCGCCGGGAACCCCCGGTCCGCCAGCCATCGCGCCACCCGCACCGAGACGGCCGGCCGTTCGGCCTCGTCCGGCGCGTCCTCGCGGGCCAGCCGTATCGTCACCCCCTCGGCGGCCAGGTGGCAGACCAGCCCGGCGGCGTCGTGCCCCACCCTGAATCCGCTCGCGTTCAGCCCGGCCTGCCGGCACGAGCGGGTGAGCGCCCCGGTCACCCGGGGAAGAAGCGAACCCTCCACGGCGATCGTCATCGTCCACTCCTGTCTGAAATCCGCGCCGGCCCGCCCACGGGCCGGCGACGCCGGTGAGCGGGGGAGGGTTCGAGACCGGGGACGGGCGGGTGGCTTCCATCGCGGCCGGTCTCAGAACGGCCGCTGACGGATGTGGATCGCCTGGAGCAACCCGACGGCGATCATGTTCGCGAAGGTCGCGGTGCCGCCGTAGGAGACGAACGGCAGGGGCAGCCCGGTGATCGGCATGATCCCGATCGTCATCCCGACGTTGACGAAGGACTGGAAGCCCAGCCAGCACACGATCACCCCGGCCGTCAGCGCGCCGAACCGGTCGTCGCACCGGCGGGCGATCCGCATCCCCCGCAGCAGGATCACCGCGAGCAGCGCCACCACCATGACCGAGCCGAGGAAGCCGAACTCCTCCCCCGCGACGGTGAAGACGAAGTCGGTGTGCTGCTCGGGCACGAACCGGCCGGTGGTCTGGCCGCCGCGGAACAGTCCCTTGCCGAACAGCCCTCCCGAGCCGATCGCGATCAGCGACTGGGTGCTGTTGTAGCCGACGCCCCGCGGGTCGCTGGCGGGGTTGAGGAAGGCGGTGAACCGCGCGATCTGGTACGGCTCCAGCACGCCGAGGAACCACACGCCCACGGCCCCGGCGACCACGAGCAGGCCCAGCCCGAGGACCCACCGCTTGCGCACCCCCGCGATGACCATCGCGGCGGCGGTGATCACTCCCAGGACCATGGTGGTCCCCAGGTCCGGCTGGAGCATCACCATCCCCATGGTCAGGGCGGCCACCGCCAGCGACACCACGACGTCCAGGCCGCGCGGGCGCTCGCCGCCCTTGGCCGGCTGGGCCATCAGCATGGCGAGCATCAGCGCCAGCCCGAGCTTGGCCATCTCCGACGGCTGGAAGGCGAACCCGCCGCCCAGCAGGATCCACGAGTGCGCGCCGTTCACCGTGGAACCCAGCGGCGTGATCACCAGGATCAGCCCCACGAACGTCACGGCGTACACCAGCGGCGCGTACGCCCGCAGCCTGCGGTGGTTGACCATCGTCGCCAGACCGGTCAGCACCGCGCCGATGGCGAGGTTGAGGACGTGCTTCTTGACCAGCCCCGTGGAGCCGGGCGCCCAGGTCCGGGTCGACGACCACACCAGCAGCGTGCCGATCACCGAGAGCGCGGCGACCGCGACGAGCAGCACCCCGTCCATCCGGCCCACCACCGAGGAGGCGGCCATCGCCCGGCGGGCCAGCGACCTGCGCGGCGGGTTGATCACCCGGGCGGTCACCGCGCCACCGTCCTGTCCCGCACGGTCGCGGGCACCGCGGGCACCGCGATCATCGCGGTCCCCGTCCCGTCCCGCACGGTCGCGGTCTCGGTTTCGGTCGCCGCGGTCACCGCGCCACCGTCCCGTCCCGCTTGATCACCGGCGGCTCGGACGCCGGACGCCCGGCCGGCAGCGCCGCCGGAACCTGCCCGCCCTTGGACGAGATGCCGTAGATGCCCTCATAGATCTTCCGTACGGCCGGGGCGGCGGTCTCGGCGCCCATCCCGCCCTGGGAGACCATGACGACCACCACGAACCTCGGGTCGCCGGCCGGCGCGAACGACGCGAACCACGAGGTGTCGGCCTTGCCGTACACCTCGGCCGTGCCGGTCTTGCCGCCGATCCGCACCCGGTTCATCGGGAAACCGGCGAAGGCGCCCGCGGCCGTGCCGTCGGAGGGCACGTCGCTCAGCGCCGCCCTGATGTAGTTGCGCTCCCGCGCCGAGATCGGCAGCCGGCCCACCACCGGCGCCTTGATCTCCTTGACCATGGTGCCGTCGGGCCGTACCAGCGCCCAGCCGAGCCGGGGACTGCGCAGCCTGCCGTCCCCCGCCAGCGCGGCGTAGGCCGCGGCGAGCTGCAGCGGGGTCACCAGCACGTCACCCTGGCCGATGGAGAAGTTCGCCGCGTCACCCGGCCGCAGCAGGTAGCCCTCCAGACAGTTCTCGTACGCCAGCTGCTTGAGGAAGGCGGCCCGGCTCTGGTCGGTCCTGGCGACCTCCGGGTAGCCGGTCTTCGCGCGGCGGCAGTTGACCTCCTTGGTGGCCTCCCAGATCTGCTTCTTCCAGTCGCGGTCCGGGATCCGCCCGGCCGACTCGCCGGGCAGGTCCACGCCCGTCGGCCGGCCGAACCCGAAGGCCCGCGCCATGGTCGCCATCGGCTGCTTGGCGGTCCCCTTCGGCCGCAACCCGCCGTCACGCAGCCACTCCTCGTAGGCCGCCCGGTAGAAGATCGTGTCGCAGGACTTCACCAGCGCGGTGTGCAGGTTCATCGTGCCCATGCCGATGCCGTGGAAGTTGCTGAACGCCCGGCTGCCGACCATGAAGGAACCCGGGCAGTCGTACTGGCCGTGCAGCGGGTAGCCGTCCCGGAGCATCGCCGACACCGAGGAGATCTTGAAGGTCGAGCCCGGCGCGAACTGTCCCTTGATCGCCCGCGACACCAGCGGCTTGCGCGACTTCTCGGACAGCAGACGCTGGTACTCCGCCTCGGAGATGCCGCCCGTCCAGACCTTCGGGTCGTAGGTCGGCGCACTGGCCAGCGCGATGACCCTGCCGGTCCGCACGTCGAGCACCACGCCCGCCGCGCCGTCCGCCCTGGGCGCGGACTTCATGGCCTCGGCCAGGGCCTTCTCGGTCACCGCCTGCACCCTGGCGTCGATGCTGGTGATGAGCGTGTCACCGGGAATCGGCGCGACCTGCCGCTCCACCCCGATGACCTTGCCGAGCCGGTCGACCTGCACCCGCCGGATCCCCGGCACCCCTCGCAGCTCCGCGTCGTAGACCGCCTCCAGCCCGTCGCGTCCCACCAGGTCGACGCCGGAGAACGACGCCTTGAACCCCTCGCGCTTCTCCAGCTCCTCCTGCGTGATCGGCTGAAGGTAGCCCAGTGCCTGGGCCGCCGCGCTGCCGTGCGGGTACTGCCGCACCGCCTGCACCTCGGCGGTCACCCCGGGGAACTCCTCCTGCCGCTCCAGGATCTGCAGGGCCTCGCGCGTGGTGACCTCGTCGTCGATCGGGATCGGCTGGTACGGCGAGCCCGGCCAGCACGGCCGGGTGACCCCGGGACCGCAGGACCTGATGCGCTCGCGCAACCGCTCGGGACTGCGGTTCAGGACCGCCGCCAGCTTCTGCAGGACGGTCCTGCCGTTGCCCGCCATCCGGTTCAGGCTCGTCCTGTCCACCGAGACCACCAGCCGGGTCCGGTTGCGCACCAGCGGCCGCCCCGCCGCGTCGAGGATCTGCCCCCGTACGGCCGGCACGACCACGTCACGCGTCCGCGTCTCGGTCGCCGCCTCCGTGAACTCCGCGTAGCGCACCACCTGCACCTGCCAGAGCCGTACGGCGAGCAGCGCCATCAGCGACATCACCAGCGCCTGGATCACGACCAGCCGCCCCCGCATCCGGATCATGCCCGCCCCCCGTCACACCCGGCCCACGGCCTCCCCCGCCCGTCCCACCGGATCCCGCACGTCCCCAACCCGTCCCGCCGGATCCCGCACGCTTCCCGCTCGTCCCGCCGGATCCCGCACACCCGCCGGCCCGCCCCCTGCGGCCCGCACCGACCACACGCGGTGACCCGCGCGCTCACAGACGGCTCCGCGCCGGATACCGCACCGGCCGCGGAGCCCGCATCCGGGGACCCCCGGCGACCCTCCTCGCCAGCCCCGCCACAGGCAGGGCCGCGACCACGTCGTAGACGGCCTCCCCGGGCAGCGTGGCCGTCAGCACGTCCTCACCGAGCCGGGCGTCACCGAACAGGGCTCCTGCCGCCGCGGCGAGCACCGGCCCGGCGACGGCGCAGGTGAGCGTCGTGATGATCCTGGCCTCGGGATGGACCTCGGCCATCCGCCCGGCCGCGAACCCGACCAGGCACAGCACCAGGGCGTACTGCCCCATCACGTGCGCGGCGGGCGGCAGCACGTCGTTGAGCAGCCCGGCGAAGAAGCCCATGACCGTCCCGGCTGCGGCCCCACGGGCCTGCGCGTAACCGATCACGGTGAGCAGCACCAGGTCGGGGGCGACGTCCCCCGGCAGCGGCAGGCGGTTCACCACCGCCACCTGAACCACCATGACCAGCAGGAGGAACCCGGCGGCGAGCGCGTCCCGGCCCATCGGTCAGATCCCCCCGCGCTGCGGGCCCGGAGCCACCGCCTCGGGCGGCACGTCGCCCCGCCCACCCGGCGCCGCCTCTTCCTCCGGCGTGTCCTCCGTCTCCGGCGCGTCACCTTCGCGGCCCGGCGCCTCCCCACGGTCCGGCCCGCCCCGCGCCTTGCCCTTCTTCTCCTTCGCCGCCTGCCGCGGCGCGCCCGGCAGGACCACGTCACGCGGTTCACGCGTCGGCGCCTGCACCACCACGCCCACCACGTCGAGCGCGGTCAGATCCGCGTACGGCCGGGCGTAGGCCACCCGGGTCAGCTCCCCCGGCGTCGCCTCCACCCGTTCCACCACCCCGATCGGCACCCCGGCCACGTACGGCACGCCGTGCTGGGAGCCGAAACTGACGATCCGCCGGCCAGGAACGATCTGCGCCGTGGAGTCGAGCAACCGGAAACGCAGCAGGCGGCCACCGGACCCCACGCCGTGCACCACCCCGATCTCGTTGTTCCCCTCCAGGCGGGCTCCGGCCGCCGACGCCGGATCGCTGAGCAGCACGACGGTCGAGGTGGACCGCCCCGCCTGGACCACCCTGCCGACCAGGCCCTCGCCGTTCAGCACCGTCATCTCCGTCCGCACCCCGTCCGCCGTGCCGACATCGAGCTCGACGGCCTCCTCGAACCCCGGCGTGCCCCGCCGGGCGATCACCTGCGCCGGGACGATCCGGTATCCGGCGACGCCCGCCGCTCCGAGCAGGCGGTGCAGCTGCGCCGAACGCTGCCGGTCCAGGCCCTGCGCCACCAGGTCACGCCGGAGCCGGCCGTTCTCGGCGCGCAACTCCTCGATGCGGCGCCGCGCCTCCGGCGCACCGGTGATCATCGCGACGAACCTGCCGACCGGCCGGACGATGTCGGCCCCCGCCCTCTCCGCGGCGCCGAACACCGTCGTTCCCGCCTCCTTGAGGGGGGTGAGCGGGGAGGCTCCGCCGGTCCGGTGGTCGACGGTCATCAACACGAGAGCCGCGGCCAGCAGCATCCCCAGGCTGATCCGTGCGCGGCGCGTGTCCTTCATCAGTGCCGCGGCTCCGGGACGAGGACCTGCTGCAGCGCCTCGAAGTCCTCGACGCACTTGCCGGAGCCGAGCGCGACCGAGTCGAGGGCGTTGTCCACCAGGTGGATCGGCATGCCGGTCTCGTCCTTCAGCCGCTCGTCCAGGCCCTTCAGCAGGGCGCCCCCGCCGGTGAGCGCGATCCCCCGGTCCATCAGGTCGCCGGACAGCTCCGGCGGGCACTTGTCCAGCGTGGTCTTGACCGCGTCCACGATCGCGTTCACCGGCTCGTCGGTGGCCCGGCGGATCTCGGCGGCCGACACGACGATCGTCTTCGGCAGGCCGCTGACCAGGTCCCGGCCGCGGATCTCCGCGTGGCCCTCCTCGGGAAGCGCGCAGGCCGAGCCGATCGCCATCTTGATCTCCTCGGCGGTGCGCTCGCCGAGCATGAGCGAGTACTCCTTCTTGGCGTAGCTGATGATCGCCTGATCCAGCTCGTCGCCGCCCACCCTGATCGACTGGCTGGTCACCACGCCGCCCATCGAGATGATGGCGACCTCGGTGGTGCCGCCGCCGACGTCGACCACCATGTTGCCGGTCGGCTCGTGCACGGGCAGGCCCGCCCCGATCGCCGCGGCCATCGGCTCCTCGATGATGTAGACCTGCCGTGCCCCCGCCTGGTAGCCGGCCTCCTTGACCGCCCGCTGCTCGACGCCGGTGATCCCGCTCGGCACCGCGATGATGATGCGCGGCTTGGCGAACTGGCTGCGCCGGTGGACCCGCTGGATGAAGTAGCGGAGCATGCGCTCGGTGACGTCGAAGTCGGCGATGACGCCGTCCTTCAGCGGCCGGATGGCGACGATGTTGCCCGGAGTCCGGCCGATCATGCGCTTGGCCTCGATGCCGATGGCGACGATCTTTCCCGTGACCATGTTCATCGCGACGACGGACGGCTCGTTGAGCACGATGCCCTTGCCCCGGACGTACACCAGCGTGTTCGCGGTGCCGAGGTCGACCGCCATGTCGCGTCCAAGGAAAGCAAGCTTGCTGCTCATGGGGAAGGCGGCCCTCCTTCCGTCAGGTCGTCGGCGAAAACTACAGAACGCACTCGAATCGTAACGTGATGTACCCACCCCTGAGCGCAATGAGCCTGCCAGCTCCAGGAAAATCTTAAGTCGCGGCAAACACGCCGGGCCCCGCCGTCCTCCCCGATGATCTTCGGGGAGGACGGCGGGGCCCGGCGGCGCGGCCCTTAGAAGCGGTCCGGGAAAAAGATCTTGATCTCGCGGGCGGCGGACTCGGGCGAGTCGGAGCCGTGGACCACGTTCTCACCGATCTCCAGGGCGTGGTCACCGCGGATGGTGCCGGGGGCGGACTTGACCGGGTCGGTCAGGCCGGCCAGGGCGCGGAAGGCCTCGACGGCACGCGGGCCCTCGACCACCATGGCGACGAGCGGGCCGGAGGTGATGAACTCCACGAGCTCGCCGAAGAACGGCCGCTCGGAGTGCTCGGCGTAGTGCACCTTGGCGGTCTCGGCGTCGAGAGTGCGCAGCTCCAGCGCGACGACCTTCAGGCCCTTGCGCTCGATCCGGGCGATCACGTCACCGATGAGGCCGCGCGCGACACCGTCGGGCTTGATCAGGACAAGGGTGCGCTCGGACACTGAAGTTCTCCTTCGAACAGGGATGGCTCGCAGACTGCGTGAACGGGCGAAGTTTACCGTCCCGGAGCCGGCCGCCGTTGCGCGGCGGCCGTACGGCGGCCGATCCGGAAAGCGATGGAGACGCCGGTCCGGGAAGCGGCGGGAACGCGGGAGCGGAGCCGGAAGCGTTCGGTCTCAGGAAGTGTCATCGGGGAGCCCTCATCAGGGGCGGTCCGGACCGTCCGTGTCCTCCGGCGACGGCGTGGGCGGTGGCACGACCGGCATCGTGCCGGTGCGTTCCGGCCTCGGCCACGGCTTCGGGCCAGGCTCGGGAACAGGCTCGAACCGGGGTTTCGGCCCGGGCCGGGGCCCTCCCGGCTCACCGCCCTCCTTCCGGCCGGTCTCCGCCCCCATCTCCCGCTCACCATCCTCTGACGAGGCGCCCGGGACCCTCACCGCGGACGGCTCTCCATCGTGGATGACGCCACCGGGGGCCATCGGAGTCTCCGTGGTGCCCGCCGTACCGGGTCGGGAGGAGTCGGACGCCTCGGATGCGGAATCCGGGAACGGATCCGGGGCCGACGGCCGGGGCACACCGCTCACCGACGCCGGGGAGCGGCGCACGAGGAACGCGCCGAGGACGATGACCACGATCACCAGACCGCCGCCCACCAGAGCCCACCGGTACAGCGCTTCGACGAAGGCGTCGACCAGAGCCTCCGGGGTGCCGGCGCCTCTGAGAATGATGAACTGCACCCCGCTGCCCAGCAGGAAGCCCGAGAGGACCCCGGGGAAGAACAGCGACAGCGCGAAGAGCGCGGCCTCGGTGCCCGACGGGCGCAGCGCGGAGGTCAGGGCCACCGCGGCGCCGACCGCGAGCAGCGCCAGGGGGAAGACCAGGGCCAGGCCGTCGGAGGAGGGCAGCAGTACCTCCACCGCGCACAGCCCCGCCACCACGACCGCCATGCCGCTCGCCGCGGCCGTGGACATGACGGCGTCCCCCAGACGGCTCACGGCCAAGGCCGCGATGACGGCCGCCACACCCGCGACCACGAAGGCGGGCCACAGCCCGGACAGGCCCGGACCGCCCAGACCGCCCAGCTCGACGTTGGTCACCTGTGCGGCCGTTGGCAGGACCACGACACCGATCACGAGCACCGTGTAGGCGGACGCCCTGCCGTCGGCACCCCCGGAGACGGCCGCCGAGGCCACCCCGAACAGGGCGGCGATGGACAGCGTGGCCGCGACCAGCAGCAGTCCCGGCGACCAGTCGTAGGTGCTGCCCAGTGCCAGGGCCGCGATGCCCGCGGCGGGCACGACGGCCATCAGCAGCCGCCCGCGCCCCCTGGTGTCGCCGGGCTCCCGGGTGCCGTCGGATCTCCAGGCTCCGCCGGGTCTCCGGGTCCCGTCATCTCTCAGCCGGAGCACGAAGTAGGCGGCGGCCAGCACGAGCGCGACCCCCGTCAGCATGGGATACGGCTGAAGCGCGACCCTCCAGGACCTGACCTCGTCCAGCGGCCACAGCGCCAGCGCCTGCGCCGCCAGGAGGCTCACCGCGAGGACGGCGCACCACAGCGCCCGCAGAAGCGGAGAACGCTCACAGACCGCGGCCAGGGTCGCGGGCACCACCAGCCCCGCACCGATCCCGTGCAGCACCCGCAGCACTCCCACCAGCAACGCGGAGCCGGCGTACCCTCCGGCCGCGTCGGCCACGGCGAGAAGGGCCAACCCGGCCACCAGTATCGGCGCCGCCCTCCGGCGGCGCACGGCGAGCGCCGCCAGCGGCACGGTCAGCACCGTCGCGGGCAACGCCAGCCCGTGCGCCCGCATCATCCCGATCGGCGAGATGTCACGCGGCAGCAGAGCCGACACCACCGAGATGGTGTTGGGCAGGGCGACGATCGCCAGCGGAAGTGTCACCGCGACGAGCATCCCGAGGACGACGTCGAGCGCCGAAGGGGCACGGAGTGCGCGCGCCAGGCCGGTGGGCTCGGCGGCCACCGCCCGAATCGGCTGAGTGGGAGGGACGGCCATGTAGGCCGACTTTAGCGGGAAGTCACGCCCTCGACACGGCGAGCGACGAATATCGCCGTGATCCAGAGAACGGCGAAGATCCCACCGAGGAAGAACATGGTCGAAACCATGAACCCCGAAGCGATCGCCAGCACCTGGATCACGCTTCCGGCGATGTAGGCGAAGGGCCGCTTCAGCATGCCCGCGACCAGCACGCACAGCACCGCCAGGCCCAGCCCCACCGTCAGCGCGACGGCAGGTTCGATGTTCTGGACGTTGATGGCGACCGGGGCGAACAACCCGACGACGATCGCCTCCATGCCCAGCACACTGGCGCAGAGCCGCCGCATGCCCGGGGTGACCGTGATCGCCTTTCGTCTTCCGGCCGACGCCTCACTCATCCGGCCTCGCCTGCCTTGAGCAGCAGCCTCGCGTCGCCGGCGGTGACCACGGAACCGGTGATCAGCACTCCTGCGCCACCGAACTCCCCCGCCTCGTCGGCGATCGCGATCGCCTTGTCGATCGCCTCGTCCAGACGGTCGGCCCGGTGGACCCGATCGGGATCGAAGATCTCCTCGGCCAGCGTGGCGAGCTCGTCGACGTCCATCGACCTGGGCGAGGAGTTACGGGTCACCACGATCTCGTCCATCATGGGTTCGAGCAGCTCCAGAATTCCCTCGACGTCCTTGTCGGCGAACATCGCCACCACCCCGACGAGCTTGTCGAAGCCGAAGGATTCCTGGACCCCGTCCAGGGTCGCCTCGATGCCGCCCGGGTTGTGCGCGGCGTCCAGGAGCACCGTGGGCCCCCGCCGCACGACCTCCAGCCTGCCCGGCGAGGTCACCCGCAGGAACGCCTGCCGGACCAGCTCGGGGTCCAAAGGCTCGCTCCCGACCGTCAGCGCCTCCACCGCGGCCAGCGCGCAGGCGGCATTGCTCGCCTGGTGTGCTCCGTACAGGGGAAGCAGGACCTCGTCGTAGGTCTCCTTGAGGCTCTTCAGCTGGAGAAGCTGGCCGCCCACCGCCACCTCCCGGCCGAGCACACCGAACTCCAGCCCTTCCCTGGCGACGGTGGCACCGACCTCCGCGGCCCTGCGCATCAGGACCTCCGCCGCGGGAAGCTGCTGCTGAGCGAGTACGGCCGTCGCCCCGGGCTTGATGATGCCGGCCTTCTCGCCCGCGATGGTCTCGACATCAGGACCGAGATACTCCATGTGGTCCAGTGAGATGGGCGTGATGACCGCCACCGCTCCGTCTGCGACGTTGGTCGCGTCGAAGCTGCCGCCCATCCCGGTCTCGATGACCGCGATGTCGACGGGGGCGTCGGCGAACGCCACGAAGGCCATGGCGGTGAGGGTCTCGAAGAACGAGAGCCTGCGCCCCTTGGCATCGATCATCTCGAGGTAGGGAAGGACATCCTCGTAGACCTCGGCGAATCGCTCCTCGCTGAGCGGAGTGCCGTCCACGGAGATGCGCTCCCGCATGGAGACGAGATGAGGACTGGTGAACCGGCCGACCCGGAGGTTGCGCTCACGGAGAATCGTCTCGATCATCCGGGTCGTGGTCGACTTCCCGTTGGTGCCGGCCACGTGTATCACCTGGTAGGAGCGCTGCGGGGAGCCGAGCACATCCATGAGCGCGGAGATCCTGTCGAGCGTGGGCTCGAAGTTCCACTCGACGCCGCGTTCCATGATTGCTCGTTCGACTGCCTGATAGTCCACGTCTCAAGCCTACTGACCGCGTGGTCGGGCTCCCGACGCCCCCGAACCCGGGAGCGATGCGAGGGCCGGCAGGCGCTTCCGAGCTCCCCGCCGTACGGCACGACAGCGCCGTAGAAACACCCGTGCGGAAACCCGGGAAACGCGAAAAAGCGGGGCCCCGGACGACGAACGTCCAGAGCCCCGCTACAAAGATTGTCCGGCGGCGACCTACTCTCCCACACCGTCCCCGGTGCAGTACCATCGGCGCTGAAGAGCTTAACTTCCGGGTTCGGAATGTAACCG